>NZ_CP084622.1:290000-890000 GCF_020422885.1 Mesobacillus sp. S13
AACTCAGCTCACTTGATTGATTGTTCAAAAGACTTTCAAAAATAAGTGTTGACGAGCTGGTCCGAAGATGATAAGATATAAAAGTTGTCATTTGAACGGCAACACAAATTGTTCTTTGAAAACTAAACAAACAAGCGTCAACAAACAATAAATTATCATGACTTCTATTTATAGAAGAACATGAGCCAACGTTTTAACTTTATGAGCTAACTCATAACTCTTTCTTGGAGAGTTTGATCCTGGCTCAGGACGAACGCTGGCGGCGTGCCTAATACATGCAAGTCGAGCGGATCTTCATTAGCTTGCTTTTGAAGATCAGCGGCGGACGGGTGAGTAACACGTGGGCAACCTGCCTGTAAGACTGGGATAACTTCGGGAAACCGGAGCTAATACCGGATAATCCTTTCCCTCACATGAGGGAAAGCTGAAAGACGGTTTCGGCTGTCACTTACAGATGGGCCCGCGGCGCATTAGCTAGTTGGTGAGGTAACGGCTCACCAAGGCAACGATGCGTAGCCGACCTGAGAGGGTGATCGGCCACACTGGGACTGAGACACGGCCCAGACTCCTACGGGAGGCAGCAGTAGGGAATCTTCCGCAATGGACGAAAGTCTGACGGAGCAACGCCGCGTGAGCGATGAAGGCCTTCGGGTCGTAAAGCTCTGTTGTCAGGGAAGAACAAGTACCGGAGTAACTGCCGGTACCTTGACGGTACCTGACCAGAAAGCCACGGCTAACTACGTGCCAGCAGCCGCGGTAATACGTAGGTGGCAAGCGTTGTCCGGAATTATTGGGCGTAAAGCGCGCGCAGGCGGTTCCTTAAGTCTGATGTGAAAGCCCCCGGCTCAACCGGGGAGGGTCATTGGAAACTGGGGAACTTGAGTGCAGAAGAGGAGAGCGGAATTCCACGTGTAGCGGTGAAATGCGTAGAGATGTGGAGGAACACCAGTGGCGAAGGCGGCTCTCTGGTCTGTAACTGACGCTGAGGCGCGAAAGCGTGGGGAGCGAACAGGATTAGATACCCTGGTAGTCCACGCCGTAAACGATGAGTGCTAAGTGTTAGAGGGTTTCCGCCCTTTAGTGCTGCAGCAAACGCATTAAGCACTCCGCCTGGGGAGTACGGCCGCAAGGCTGAAACTCAAAGGAATTGACGGGGGCCCGCACAAGCGGTGGAGCATGTGGTTTAATTCGAAGCAACGCGAAGAACCTTACCAGGTCTTGACATCCTCTGACAACCCTAGAGATAGGGCGTTCCCCTTCGGGGGACAGAGTGACAGGTGGTGCATGGTTGTCGTCAGCTCGTGTCGTGAGATGTTGGGTTAAGTCCCGCAACGAGCGCAACCCTTGATCTTAGTTGCCAGCATTCAGTTGGGCACTCTAAGGTGACTGCCGGTGACAAACCGGAGGAAGGTGGGGATGACGTCAAATCATCATGCCCCTTATGACCTGGGCTACACACGTGCTACAATGGATGGAACAAAGGGCTGCAAAACCGCGAGGTCGAGCCAATCCCATAAATCCATTCTCAGTTCGGATTGCAGGCTGCAACTCGCCTGCATGAAGCCGGAATCGCTAGTAATCGCGGATCAGCATGCCGCGGTGAATACGTTCCCGGGCCTTGTACACACCGCCCGTCACACCACGAGAGTTTGTAACACCCGAAGTCGGTGGGGTAACCTTTTGGAGCCAGCCGCCTAAGGTGGGACAGATGATTGGGGTGAAGTCGTAACAAGGTAGCCGTATCGGAAGGTGCGGCTGGATCACCTCCTTTCTAAGGATATTGCCGTAATGGCAATCGGAATGCGAACCTTCTGGTTCGTACTGTTGACTAGCTTGTTTGTTTAGTTTTGAGGGAGCAATTCTCTCAAAGCTTTTTTGTTCCTTGAAAACTAGATAATCGTAAGTAAGAAGAACCAAGAAAAACCGAGTGATCGCCATTTTAGTTTTCTCTCTATTCAATTAGAGAAATGACCTTTTAGGTTAAGTTAGAAAGGGCGCACGGTGGATGCCTTGGCACTAGGAGCCGATGAAGGACGGGACTAACACCGATATGCTTCGGGGAGCTGTAAGTAAGCTTTGATCCGGAGATTTCCGAATGGGGAAACCCACTGTTCGTAATGGAACAGTATCTTTACCTGAATACATAGGGTATTGAAGGCAGACCCGGGGAACTGAAACATCTAAGTACCCGGAGGAAGAGAAAGCAAACGCGATTCCCTGAGTAGCGGCGAGCGAAACGGGACATAGCCCAAACCAAGAGGCTTGCCTCTTGGGGTTGTAGGACACTCTACATGGAGTTACAAAGGAACGGGGTAGATGAAGTGGTCTGGAAAGGCCCGTCAGAGAAGGTAAAAACCCTGTAGTTGAAACTTCGTTCCCTCCTGAGTGGATCCTGAGTACGGCGGGACACGAGAAATCCCGTCGGAAGCTGGGAGGACCATCTCCCAAGGCTAAATACTCCCTAGTGACCGATAGTGAACCAGTACCGTGAGGGAAAGGTGAAAAGCACCCCGGAAGGGGAGTGAAAGAGATCCTGAAACCGTGTGCCTACAAGTAGTCAGAGCCCGTTCATGGGTGATGGCGTGCCTTTTGTAGAATGAACCGGCGAGTTACGATTACATGCAAGGTTAAGTTGAGAAGACGGAGCCGCAGCGAAAGCGAGTCTGAATAGGGCGAATGAGTATGTGGTCGTAGACCCGAAACCAGGTGATCTACCCATGTCCAGGGTGAAGGTTGGGTAACACCAACTGGAGGCCCGAACCCACGCACGTTGAAAAGTGCGGGGATGAGGTGTGGGTAGCGGAGAAATTCCAATCGAACTTGGAGATAGCTGGTTCTCTCCGAAATAGCTTTAGGGCTAGCCTCACGTTGTAAGAGTCTTGGAGGTAGAGCACTGTTTGGACTAGGGGCCCTCATCGGGTTACCGAATTCAGACAAACTCCGAATGCCAAAGACTTATCCGTGGGAGTCAGACTGCGAGTGATAAGATCCGTAGTCAAAAGGGAAACAGCCCAGACCACCAGCTAAGGTCCCAAAGTATACGTTAAGTGGAAAAGGATGTGGAGTTGCTTAGACAACCAGGATGTTGGCTTAGAAGCAGCCACCATTTAAAGAGTGCGTAATAGCTCACTGGTCGAGTGACTCTGCGCCGAAAATGTACCGGGGCTAAACGTATCACCGAAGCTGTGGATTGACATCTTAGATGTCAGTGGTAGGAGAGCGTTCTAAGGGCGTTGAAGTCAGACCGTAAGGACTGGTGGAGCGCTTAGAAGTGAGAATGCCGGTATGAGTAGCGAAAGATGGGTGAGAATCCCATCCACCGAATGCCTAAGGTTTCCTGAGGAAGGCTCGTCCTCTCAGGGTTAGTCGGGACCTAAGCCGAGGCCGAAAGGCGTAGGCGATGGACAACAGGTTGATATTCCTGTACCACCTCTTTATCGTTTGAGCGACGGGGGGACGCAGGAGGATAGGGTAAGCGCGCTGTTGGATATGCGCGTCTAAGCAGTTAGGCTGCAAGTGAGGCAAATCCCGCTTGCGTGAAGGCTGAGCTGTGACAGCGAGGGAAATATAGTACCGAAGTTCCTGATTCCACACTGCCAAGAAAAGCCTCTAGCGAGATAAAAGGTGCCCGTACCGCAAACCGACACAGGTAGGCGAGGAGAGAATCCTAAGGTGAGCGAGAGAACTCTCGTTAAGGAACTCGGCAAAATGACCCCGTAACTTCGGGAGAAGGGGTGCTCATTTGGGTGAATAGCCCGGATGAGCCGCAGTGAATAGGCCCAGGCGACTGTTTAGCAAAAACACAGGTCTCTGCGAAGCCGCAAGGCGAAGTATAGGGGCTGACGCCTGCCCGGTGCTGGAAGGTTAAGAGGAGGGGTTAGCTCACGCGAAGCTCTGAATCGAAGCCCCAGTAAACGGCGGCCGTAACTATAACGGTCCTAAGGTAGCGAAATTCCTTGTCGGGTAAGTTCCGACCCGCACGAAAGGCGTAACGATCTGGGCACTGTCTCAACGAGAGACTCGGTGAAATTATAGTACCTGTGAAGATGCAGGTTACCCGCGACAGGACGGAAAGACCCCGTGGAGCTTTACTGTAGCCTGATATTGAATTTTGGTACAGCTTGTACAGGATAGGTAGGAGCCTGAGAAACCGGAGCGCCAGCTTCGGTGGAGGCGTCGGTGGGATACTACCCTGGCTGTATTGAAATTCTAACCCACGCCCCTGATCGGGGCGGGAGACAGTGTCAGGTGGGCAGTTTGACTGGGGCGGTCGCCTCCTAAAGAGTAACGGAGGCGCCCAAAGGTTCCCTCAGAATGGTTGGAAATCATTCGCAGAGTGTAAAGGCACAAGGGAGCTTGACTGCGAGACCTACAAGTCGAGCAGGGACGAAAGTCGGGCTTAGTGATCCGGTGGTTCCGCATGGAAGGGCCATCGCTCAACGGATAAAAGCTACCCCGGGGATAACAGGCTTATCTCCCCCAAGAGTCCACATCGACGGGGAGGTTTGGCACCTCGATGTCGGCTCATCGCATCCTGGGGCTGTAGTCGGTCCCAAGGGTTGGGCTGTTCGCCCATTAAAGCGGTACGCGAGCTGGGTTCAGAACGTCGTGAGACAGTTCGGTCCCTATCCGTCGTGGGCGCAGGAAATTTGAGAGGAGCTGTCCTTAGTACGAGAGGACCGGGATGGACGCACCGCTGGTGTACCAGTTGTCTTGCCAAAGGCATCGCTGGGTAGCTATGTGCGGACGGGATAAGTGCTGAAAGCATCTAAGCATGAAGCCCCCCTCAAGATGAGATTTCCCATAGCGCAAGCTAGTAAGAACCCTGAAAGATGATCAGGTTGATAGGTCAGAGGTGGAAGCGCGGTGACGTGTGGAGCTGACTGATACTAATCGTTCGAGGACTTAACCAAAATGATCATTCGTTCTTCTTGAATTCTTCTTACAACATTATCTAGTTTTGAAGGAATAAATACTTTCTTTCAATTAAATAGTCTGGTGGCGATGGCGAGAAGGTCACACCCGTTCCCATACCGAACACGGAAGTTAAGCTTCTCAGCGCCGATGGTAGTTGGGGGTTTCCCCCTGTGAGAGTAGGACGCCGCCGGGCACGCGAAAGAACAGCTGTAATGGCTGTTCTTTTTTTTGTTGATTTATTATAAAAGGTGCTAAAGATGTAGCAGCAACTGATCCTACCTGCGGGATGAATTCGGACAGGTTAGGTAGAAAATCTTATGAATCTGTCAGAAAAAGAGCTGACTTCGAAAAAGTTGAGATAGAAAGACAGAAAAGTTGTCCGAAACAGAAGCAACTTCAGACAGGTTGAGAGGAAGACAACAAAAAACTGTCCGAAGTAGGAGCCACCTCAGACAGGTTTGGAGCAGGAGAACGAAAAGCTGTCCGAAGCAGGAGCTCAACTTCCGACAATAGTAAAAGAAATGCATACAAAGCTGTCTGAACAAGGAAAGGTGAAACCTCAACACTCATCAAAGCTATCAAGAGCAGCGATACTCGCTGTTCTTTTTTTACCCCAAAACTCAGAATAGCTTCAATGAATGTGTCCATTTTATGAAAACTGACCCTAAATAATGGATATACAATCTACTCTTCCGATATTACTCTAGCAGGTATGGTTAGTATCTAGCAGTTATTTCAACAAGGGGGAGCATGAATTGTGGGGATGAAAAAATCTGGTCTGCGCTTGAAGTTAGGGACTAAAATCAATTTGATTGTATTGGGCACGGTGTTGTTGCTCTCTGTGATCATCGGTGTTGTCGTGACAAGAGAAGTGACAATGGGGATCAAGTCTTTTGCAGTGGAAAAGGCGAAGGGAGACCTTGCTCTGAGTGAGCGATATATCAACAATAAATTCCCCGGTGAGTGGGAAATCAAAAATGGTCAACTGTATAAGGGAGATCAACTTTTTAACGAGCATTACGAGATCGTAGACACAATCGGCAATGATACAGGAGATACTGTAACGATTTTTCAGGGGGATACCCGGATAGCAACGAATGTCATGCTTGAGGGTAAGCGTGCTGTGGGAACGAAGGTTTCACAGGAGGTGGCTGACGTTGTCCTGAAGGAAGGGGAACCGTATTATGGTGAGGCGGTTGTTGCTGGTCATTCCTATCAAACAGCTTACACTCCTATAAAAGATCAGAATGGTAAAGCGATTGGGATACTCTACGTAGGGGCTTCGGAAAAGACGATTGAACAGATTCTATCTTCTTTCATGACCAAGTTTATCATTCAGGTATTTGTCGTTGTAATCATCGCCTCGATAGGAATCTACTGGTTTACTCGTAGTCTGAGAAAGAGGCTTGTGGCGGTATCGGAAGCGATGATAAAGGCCGGGGCGGGCGATTTTACGGCAGAGGTGGAGGATCATAGTGGTGATGAACTTAGTGATCTTGCTGATAGTTTTAATAAAATGAAAGATAATCTAAATTCTATGTTAAGAGAGGTGCTGGAAACATCAGAACAGGTAGCAGCATCCTCGGAAGAGTTGAATGCAGGTGCTGAACAGACAAGCAGGGCTACAGAGCAGATTACTGAGGCCATTCAACAAATAGCGGGTGGCTCGGATACCCAGACACAGGGAATAGAGGAAAGTGCGCGGTCTTTAGAGGAGTTGGCAAAGGGAGTCAGTAATATTGCGGAGACGTCTTCCTTGATCGCTGAAACCAGTTCACTGGCAAGTGACCATGCAAAACAGGGTGAGGCATTTGTCCAGAAGACCACAAACCAGATGAATCTGATTCATGCTTCTGTTAATGAAACGGGGGAAGTCATCCGCTTGCTGAATGAAAGATCGAGACAGATTGGAAGCATTTCCGAGGCTATTATCCAAATCGCAGATCAAACCAATTTACTTGCCCTTAATGCAGCCATTGAAGCAGCGAGGGCTGGAGAGCATGGGAAAGGATTTGCTGTCGTGGCGGCAGAGGTAAGAAAATTAGCTGAACAGTCGCAGATTTCCTCTTCCCAGATTTCGGAGTTGATCAGGCATATCCAAACAGATATGGAGCAATCAGATGCTTCGATGGATACTGTCAAAAAAGAAGTGCTGAATGGCTTGGAAATTGTTGAAGGCTCGCAAAGAAGCTTTCAGGAAATCCTTAGGTCTATGGAGAATCTGGGCGGACAAGTGGAAGGGATGGCTGCAACGGCTGAACAGATGTCTGCGAGCACTGAAGAGATATCGGCTACAGTCAATGGAATGGCCTCGATTTCCCGAGATTCATCACTGCATAGCCAGAATGTTGCTGCTTCAGCGGAGGAACAATTAGCCTCCATGGAGGAAATAACCGCCTCAGCAAACAATCTGTCTACCATGGCAGAATCGTTGAAGGATACGGTAACAGCCTTTAAGATCTAAAGTATTAACCATCAAGCCATATCACAACTGGCTTGATGTTTTTTTATTTAAGGAAACGGTGGAAACCAGCTTTTCATTTCTTGCTTCCAAGAAGTATTGCTTCTGCAGAAACTCCTTGCCTCCATGTTCCTCGTACCAGTTGCGAATTCGCTTAAGATGTTCCATGTCGCTTCTGACATTGTCCTCTATTTTAAGATATGCTTCATAGCTGTCGTATTCCCAAATAGCGAAAATTTCTGTTGTTTCCTCATCATGCGGTAGCATCCATCTGCCAATTAACCTTGCTCCGTGTTTCAGTTGATTAGGCAAGTTAATGTCGTTAAATAATGTATTGAATGGTTCAATGAATTCATTTTTGACCATGTAAAACTTGCGGCGATAGAACAATCGTTACAACCCCTTTCTTCCATTGGTATACTCTTCCATATTATTCAGCAAGGAGGGTGGAACGTCAATGCTTTACCATTTTTTAAGGAAAGGAGTTTCAAATCATAAGGTTCAGGAAACCTTAAAATAAGGAATCTTTTCCTTAGGGATTTTTGCATGTTGCTTTACAAGACATTGGATTAATGCGAACATTAAGGCTTATTAGAAGAGATGTCTGGAGGGTGTTTAAATGCTGGAGAATAGTTTTGTCATGGTGGCCATCATCTTAATCATCAATATTGTCTATGTGTCTTTTTTTACGATCAGGATGATCCTGACGTTGAAGGGGCAGCGTTACCTGGCTGCAGGACTAAGCACGATTGAGGTTGTGATTTATGTTGTTGGGCTTGGACTGGTGCTTGAAAATTTGAATGAGATACAGAATTTGGTAGCATATGCTGTCGGCTATGGAATAGGTGTCATTGTCGGGATGAAAATCGAAGAGAAGCTGGCACTTGGCTATATTACAATCAATGTGATTACGAAAGAATATGATGTGGACCTGCCGAAGGCTTTGCGTGCGCTCGGTTACGGTGTGACGGATTGGGCTGCTCACGGACTTGAGGGTGACCGGATGGCGATGCAAATTTTAACGCCGCGTAAATATGAATTGAAACTGTATGAGAAAATCAAAGAATTGGATCCGAAGGCATTCATCATCGCGTATGAGCCAAAATCGATCCATGGCGGGTTCTGGGTAAAATCGGTGCGGAAAGGAAAGCTGTTTTCATGAGCAAGGGTAAAAAGAAACAGATGTATGAAGTCGGTGAAAATGAATCAATCGATGATTGTCTTAATAGAATGAAGAAGGATGGCTATGCGCCTGTAAGGAGGATGGAGAAACCCATCTTCAAGGAAGTGCAGAAGAACGGGGCAGTCGAGTATGAGCCTGCTGGCAGGCAGATCATTTTTGAGGCTAAGCCGTTGGAGGCATAGATTGCGTTATCCGTTTAAAGCACCAAAACACGAACAATAAAAAATAATTACTTTATTAATGTTCGATTATTGATTGACAATAAGTCGAATTAGTTGGTAATATGTAAATGTCGAAAGTGAAATTTAGTTTTTCCCTCGTATAATAATGGGGATATGGCCCATGAGTCTCTACCTGGCAACCGTAAATTGCCGGACTATGAGGGAAAGTAGTTTTTAAGTGAAGGGAAAAGAAATCTGCGTTCACTTATGGATTTCTTTGCTTGCGCACCCGGACAGACTACTTTCTCTTCTATTCAGAGGAAGCAGTCTATCCGGGTTTTTTGTTTTGATAACCTAATGTATATATTTTACTTCAAGAAATGTCTAGCTCCAACGCTTGTCGGGGCTGAGCAAGGCGCTTGCGCATTTCTGATAACTCCAAAGGGGGTAAGATAGATGTCGGTTGCAGTCATAATGGGAAGCAAATCGGATTGGGAAACGATGAAGCATGCATGTGACATACTTGATCAGCTGGATGTTTCTTATATAAAAAAGGTCGTGTCGGCTCATCGAACGCCGGATTTGATGTTTGAGTTTGCTGAGAAGGCCAGGGACGAAGGAATAAAGGTCATCATCGCTGGAGCTGGCGGAGCGGCGCATTTGCCAGGTATGGTAGCGGCCAAGACTACGCTGCCGGTCATCGGGGTGCCCGTTCAGTCGAGAGCTCTCAACGGCCTGGATTCACTTTTATCAATCGTTCAGATGCCTGGCGGTGTACCGGTTGCGACGGTCGCAATCGGGAAAGCGGGTGCTACGAACGCCGGATTGCTGGCGGCCCAGATTCTTGGAGCGTTTGACAGTGAAGTTGCACAGAGATTGGAAAGGCTAAGGGAAGAAACGAAAATGTCAGTGATGGAAAGCAGTGATGAGCTTGTCTAAATTGATTTTACCAGGAGACACAATCGGGATTATTGGCGGCGGGCAGCTGGGCAAGATGATGACGCAGTCAGCTAAAGCGATGGGATTCAGGGTGATCGTGCTCGATCCTACAGAGGATTGCCCGTGCGGCCAGGTGGCTGACGAGCAGATTGTCGGCAGTTATGATGATCTTGAAAAAATAAAGCAGCTATCTGAACAAAGCGATGTAATCACGTACGAGTTTGAGAACATTGATGCAGATGGTCTTGAATGGCTAAATAAATATGCTTATGTGCCGCAGGGGACGGAATTGCTGCGGGTTACTCAGGACAGGATAGAAGAGAAGCGCCATATAGAGGCGGCAGGTGTAAGGGTAGCCCCTTATGCTGTGGTCGCAAAAGTGGAAGATGTCAGGGGTGGAGTCGAGAAGCTGGGACTGCCAGCTGTCCTGAAAACAGCGCGTGGCGGTTATGACGGCAAAGGGCAGCTTGTGATCAGGTCAAAGGATGATATCGATTTGGCTGAAACACTGGTCAGCCAGGGTACGTGCGTGCTGGAGAAATGGATTCCTTTTGAAAAGGAGATCTCGGTGATTGTTACGCGAGGTACGAATGGTGAGACGGCGATTTTCCCGGTCGCTGAGAATGTCCATGAAGAAAACATCCTTCATCAGACCATTGTTCCGGCGAGAATCAGCAGTGAAGCCGAGGCTAGGGCAGTAGAAGCAGCGAAACAGATTGCGGAGGCGTTGGGGTTAATAGGGACGCTTGCGGTTGAGATGTTTTTAGCTGCCGATGATGAACTTTACATAAATGAACTGGCTCCAAGGCCTCATAATTCGGGGCATTATAGTATTGAAGCATGTGAGACTTCGCAGTTCGAGCAGCATATCAGGGCTGTTTGCGGGTGGCCATTGGGAAGCACGAATTTGCTGAAGCCTGCTGTGATGGTGAATATCCTCGGGCAGCATCAGCAGCCTTTACTGGAAAGAATCGCTGAATTGCAGGATTGGAAGATTCACTTATATGGTAAAAAAGAAGCGAAGTATAAAAGAAAGATGGGGCATGTGACCCTTTTACGAGACACAGTGGAAATCGCGCTTGATGAGGCTGAAAGAAGCAGAATCTGGAAAGGCGCAGCAGAAATGATCGGAGGACAAAAGAAATGATAGATCGTTATACAAGACCGGAAATGGGAGCAATCTGGACGGAGGAAAATCGTTTTAAAGCATGGCTTGAGGTTGAGATTCTTGCTTGTGAAGCATGGGCTGAGCTTGGGGATATTCCTAAGGAAGATGTGAAGAAACTGCGTGAGAATGCTTCTTTTGATATTGAGCGGATCAAGGAGATTGAGGAAGAGACACGCCATGATGTTGTTGCTTTTACAAGAGCGGTATCAGAAACGCTTGGCGAGGAGCGCAAATGGGTGCATTATGGTCTGACTTCGACGGATGTAGTCGATACGGCGCTTTCTTATGTGCTTAAGCAGGCGAATGAGATTTTGCTGAAGGATCTTGAAAACTTTGTTGAGATTCTGATGAATAAGGCAAAAGAACATAAATACACGGTCATGATGGGCCGTACGCACGGTGTTCATGCCGAGCCAACAACATTTGGCTTAAAGCTGGCACTTTGGCTGGAGGAAATGAAGCGCAATCTTGAGCGTTTCAAAATGGCTTCCCGCGACGTCGAGTTCGGCAAGATTTCCGGTGCGGTAGGTACTTACGCGAATATTGATCCATTCGTTGAATCATATGTTTGTGAAAAATTGGGGCTGCAGCCTGCTCCGATTTCAACTCAGACTTTGCAGCGTGACCGTCATGCTTTTTATATGGGGACGCTTGCGTTGATTGCGACTTCAATCGAGAAGTTTGCGGTTGAGATTCGCGGCCTGCAAAAGAGTGAAACTCGCGAGGTAGAAGAGTTTTTTGCAAAAGGCCAGAAGGGTTCATCGGCGATGCCGCATAAGCGCAATCCGATCGGCTCTGAAAACATGACAGGTATGGCTAGGGTGATTCGCGGTTATATGACAACTGCCTATGAAAATGTGCCGTTATGGCATGAGCGCGATATCTCGCATTCATCCGCGGAGAGAATCATTCTGCCGGATGCGACGATTGCATTAAATTATATGCTGAACCGCTTTGGCAATATCGTCAAGAACTTGACGGTCTACCCAGAGAACATGAAGCGCAATATGGACCGGACGCTTGGTTTGATTTACTCACAGCGTGTGCTTCTTGCACTGATCGACAAGGGGATGTCCCGTGAAGAAGCGTATGACACTGTTCAGCCTCGCGCGATGGAAGCGTGGGAAAAGCAAGTGCAGTTCCGCAGCCTCATCGAGAGCGATGAAAAAATCGCCGGGCTGCTGAGCGAAGCAGAGATTGATGACTGCTTTGACTACAATTACCATATCAAGCATGTGGATATGATTTTTGAACGACTCGGACTTTAATACGAACGGGCAAGGTTTCTTGCCCTTCTTTTAAATGATAAGAAAAGTGTAGAAATATAACTGCGAGAGTTGTCCAGTTTCAGCGCCTAGCTCCTTGAGTCGCTTCGGTCCGCACGATGAAGTCAAAGAACGACTTCTTCATGCGGCCCTCCAGCGCTTGTCGGAGCTGACCAAGGCGCTTACACTTTTCGATGACTGAAGATTGCTAATTATCTCAATCGGAGGGCGTTAAAATGGAAGAGCTGTTATACGAAGGGAAAGCGAAGCGGATTTATGCAACGGATGAAGAGCAGGTTGTAAGAGTGCAATACAAGGATTCAGCGACGGCCTTCAATGGCGAGAAAAAGGCGGAGATTGTCGGCAAGGGCAAACTGAATAACGAGATTACAAGTCTATTATTCTTAAAACTTCGCAAAGCGGGAATCCATTCGCATTTTATTGAGAAAATTTCAGAGAATGAGCAGCTTGTTAAGCGTGTAGAGATCATTCCGCTTGAGGTGGTTGTCAGGAACTTTGCTGCCGGCAGCTTTTCTAAGCGGCTTGGTGTCGAGGAAGGTAAGCAGCTTCCACGTCCGATTGTTGAGTTTTACCTGAAGGATGATTCGCTCGGTGATCCGCTGATTACGGATGAGCATGTCGATGTGCTGGACCTGGCGACAAAAGATGAAGTGGCTGAGCTGAAGGCAGCGGCTTTGAAGATCAATGAGGTGCTTGGCGGTTTTTTTGCAGAGATTGGCGTGAGGTTAATAGATTTCAAGCTTGAGTTCGGCAAAGATGCAGATGGAATGATCCTGCTTGCGGATGAGATTTCACCAGATACATGCCGCCTGTGGGACATGGAGACACAGCAGAAGCTTGATAAGGATGTATTCCGCCGTGATTTAGGGAATCTGACAGATGCTTACGAAACCATTTTAACGAGATTGGGAGGACAATTGCATGTATAAAGTGAAGGTGTATGTAACGTTAAGGGAAAGTGTTCTGGATCCTCAGGGAACGGCTGTAAAAAGTTCACTGGCTACGCATGGTTATGAAGGCATCCAGGAGGTTCGCATCGGCAAGTATATGGAGTTGACTTTGGATGAAAGTGTAAAGGATGTTGACGGCGCTGTTAAAGAAATGTGCGAGCGCCTGCTGGCGAATCCGGTCATCGAAGACTACAGGTACGAAGTCGAGGAGGTTGTTGCACAGTGAAATTTGCGGTGATCGTTTTTCCGGGTTCGAACTGTGACATCGACATGTACCACGCGGTAAAAGATGAGCTTGGCGAAGAAGCGGAATATGTCTGGCATGATGCAGAAAGTCTAGAAGACTATGACGCGGTGCTTTTGCCTGGCGGATTTTCATATGGAGATTACTTAAGGTCTGGCGCAATCGCGCAGTTCAGCAATGTCATGAAGGAAGTCGTTAAGGCGGCTGAAGCAGGAAAGCCAGTGCTTGGAGTCTGCAACGGATTTCAGATCTTGCTTGAAGCTGGCTTGCTTCCTGGAGCGATGCGCCGCAATGACAGCCTGAAGTTCATCTGCAAGCAGGTTGAATTGAAGGTGGAGAATAACGAAACAATGTTTTCTGCTGGTTATGAAAAAAATGAGATCATCACGATTCCGGTTGCGCACGGTGAGGGCAACTATTATTGCGATGAAGAAACTCTTGCTCGTTTAAAAGCAAATAATCAAATCGTGTTCACATACAATGGCGAAAATCCGAACGGAAGCCTTGGAAATATCGCGGGAATCATCAATGAACGAGGGAATGTTCTCGGAATGATGCCGCATCCGGAGCGCGCAGTCGATGAGCTGCTTGGCGGCGCGGACGGGTTGAAGCTTTTCAAATCGATCGTCAAACAATGGAGGGAAGCATATGCGCTTAATGCTTGAACCAAGTCCAGAGCAAATTAAAGAGGGAAAGATTTATCGGGAAATGGGACTATCAGACAGCGAGTTTGCTTCTGCCGAAAAGATCCTTGGACGTACTCCTAACTATACAGAGACAGGTTTGTTCTCTGTCATGTGGTCGGAGCATTGCAGCTACAAGAACTCGAAGCCTGTTTTGAAAAAGTTTCCTGTCACTGGGGAGCGTGTTTTACAGGGGCCTGGCGAGGGAGCGGGAATTGTAGATATTGGAGACGGCCAGGCGGTCGTGTTCAAAATCGAAAGTCATAACCATCCATCTGCCATCGAGCCATACCAGGGTGCCGCTACAGGTGTTGGCGGAATCATCCGCGACGTTTTTTCAATGGGAGCAAGGCCTATCGCGCTATTGAATTCCCTCCGTTTTGGTGAGCTTGAGTCACCGCGGGTGAAATATTTGTTTGAACAGGTTGTTGCTGGAATTGCCGGATATGGAAACTGCATCGGGATCCCGACGGTTGGCGGAGAAGTCCAGTTTGACGCTGCTTATGAGGGCAATCCGCTTGTGAATGCTATGTGCGTTGGACTGATCAACCATGAAGATATCAAAAAAGGCCAGGCGCATGGTGTCGGAAATACAGTCATGTATGTTGGCGCTAAGACAGGCCGTGACGGAATCCATGGTGCTACTTTTGCCTCCGAGGAATTGAATGAAGCGTCTGAAGAGAAGCGTCCTGCGGTACAGGTTGGCGATCCGTTCATGGAAAAATTGCTGTTGGAAGCTTGCCTCGAGCTTGTGAAAAATGATGCACTTGTTGGTATCCAGGATATGGGCGCTGCTGGTTTGACGAGTTCATCTGCAGAGATGGCGAGCAAGGCGGGTTCGGGTATCGAGATGAATCTTGACCTTGTGCCGCAGCGTGAAACAGGGATGACGGCTTATGAAATGATGCTCTCCGAATCTCAGGAGCGCATGCTGATCGTTGTCGAAAAAGGGCGTGAGCAGGAAATCATCGACCTTTTTTCAAAGTATGAGCTAGAAGCGGTTGCGATTGGAAAAGTAACGGACGACAAGATGCTTCGTCTTTTACATAAAGGGGAAGTGGTGGCTGAGGTTCCAGCAGATGCGCTTGCTGAGGAAGCGCCTGTCTACTACAAGCCTTCAAGCGAACCAGCTTATTACCGTGAATTCCAGAACATGGACAATGAAGTTCCTCATGTTGAAAACTATGAAACTACTCTTTTACAGCTGCTCCAGCAGCCAACGATTGCAAGCAAAGAATGGGTTTATGACCAGTATGACCATATGGTCCGTACGAGCACGGTCGTTTCCCCTGGATCTGATGCTGCTGTGGTGCGCATTCGCGGCACAGAGAAGGGCCTCGCGATGACGACGGACTGCAACTCGCGCTATATCTATCTTGACCCGGAGACAGGCGGAAAGATTGCTGTTGCTGAGGCGGCGCGCAATATCGTCTGCTCTGGCGGCGAACCATTGGCGATTACGGATTGCCTGAACTTTGGGAATCCAGAGAAGCCGGAGATTTTCTGGCAGTTTGAAAAAGCGGTGGATGGCATGAGTGAAGCGTGCCGGACATTGAGCACGCCTGTCATCGGCGGAAACGTGAGTCTGTATAACGAAACGAATGGAACAGCTGTCTATCCGACACCTGTTGTCGGCATGGTCGGTCTTGTTGAAAATTTAAAACATGTTACGACGCAGCATTTTAAAGATGCTGGCGATTTGATTTATCTGCTTGGTGACACGAAGGATGAGTTCGGCGGCAGCGAGCTGCAGAAGCTAATGCATGGCCAGATTTTCGGCAAGGCACCTGAACTGGATTTAGAAGTGGAAGCCAGCTATCAAGCTCAGATTTTAGCAGCAATTAAAAATGGTCTTGTATCATCTGCCCATGATGTCGCAGAGGGCGGCGTAGCAGTAGCGCTTGCTGAATCCGTGATTGGCAGCAAGGGGCTTGGAGCTAGGGTTGAATTGGAAGGCAACGCAGTTTCAGCCTTATTCAGCGAATCGCAATCCCGCTTTCTTTTATCGGTAAAACCAGAGCACCAGATTGAGTTTGAAAGTTTAACAGATGCGGTGCTGATTGGCAAAGTCGTTGAAACGCCAGTTTTGAAGATTGATGTAAATGGTGAGAACGTCATCAACCATGATGCAGAGGGGCTGAAAAAGGCCTGGAAAGGAGCCATCCCATGCTTGCTGAACTAAAAGGCTTGAATGAGGAATGCGGCGTTTTTGGAATCTGGGGACATCCCGAGGCAGCGCAAATCACCTATTACGGCCTTCACAGCCTGCAGCATCGCGGCCAGGAAGGCACTGGCATCGTTGTCAGCGATGGCCAGCAGTTGAAGGGCCGGAAAGGCGAAGGACTTGTGACGGAAATTTTCACGGCAGATGCGATGGAAGATCTTCAGGGTGTCGGTGCAATCGGTCATGTCCGCTATGCAACAGCGGGAGGAGGCGGCTACGAGAATGTCCAGCCGCTTCTGTTCCAAGCGCAAAGCGGCGGCCTTGCGCTTGCGCATAATGGCAATCTTGTGAATGCAGATGCACTAAGGAACCAGCTTGAAGCACAGGGCAGCATCTTTCAAACTAGCTCTGATACCGAGGTGCTTGCACACTTGATCAAACGGGGCGGCTTCAGCCAGCTGAGGGATCGCGTGAAAAATGCCTTGCCGATGTTGAAGGGTGCTTATGCCTTTTTGATTATGACCGAGACAGAATTCATGGTCGCGCTCGATCCGCACGGACTGCGCCCGCTCTCATTAGGCAGGCTGGGCGATGCTTATGTCGTCGCTTCTGAAACTTGTGCATTTGATATCGTCGGCGCTGAGTTTGTCAGGGACATCCTGCCAGGCGAATTGCTCGTGATTGATGCAGAGGGAATGCATTCTGAAATGTACTCGATGAATTCAAATACTGCAATCTGCACGATGGAGTATATTTATTTTTCAAGACCCGACAGCAACATCCACGGAATCAACGTCCATGCGGCCCGTAAAAATCTTGGCAAGCAGCTGGCGAAGGAAGTACCGATTGAAGCTGATGTTGTGACTGGGGTACCGGATTCCAGTATTTCCGCCGCAATCGGATATGCAGAGGAATCTGGCATTCCTTATGAGATGGGCTTGATCAAGAACCGTTATGTCGGCCGGACCTTCATCCAGCCATCCCAATCTTTGAGGGAGCAGGGTGTGAAGATGAAGCTATCACCAGTGCGCGGAATCGTGGAAGGAAAACGTGTCATCATGGTGGACGATTCGATTGTGCGCGGAACGACCAGCCGCCGGATCGTGAAGATGCTGAAGGAAGCGGGTGCGACCGAGGTCCATGTCGTTATCAGCTCGCCGCCAATCCAGAACCCGTGCTTTTATGGAATTGATACCTCGACTCGTGAGGAGCTGATTGCTTCTGAACATTCGGTAGAGGAGATTCGCCAGTTAATTGGTGCTGATACATTGACGTTCTTGAGTGTCGAGGGCATGCTGGAGGCGATTGGGCGAAAAGATGGCGGAGAGACGCGCGGCCAATGTCTTGCTTGCTTTACCGGGAAGTATCCGACGGAAATCTATCCGCAGGCCGTGCCTGCCGGGCAGAAGTGCTGATTGTTTAAGGTGACTATATTTCCAAATTTAGGATGACGGTGCAATTAAGGCAGATGAACGCGCAATTATGCGGAAAGACCGTGCAATTATAGGGGTTGTGCGTGCAATTAACCGGAATAACCGTGCAATTATACGTTTTGTGGGTGCAATTACCCCGATATGCGTGTTTTGAATACGGATTTTCCAGAATTCCGCTGTAGCAGGTCGGCAAAGATTAAAGTTAAACAGGAATTAAGAAGCTGAATGTAGAAAAACAGCCAAATCGGAGGTAGTGAACATGGCAAATGCGTATAAACAGGCTGGTGTGGATATTGAGGCCGGATACGAAGCGGTCGAACGGATTAAAAAGCATGTGAATCGGACAGTTCGTCCTGGTGTGATGGGGGCGCTGGGCGGATTCGGCGGAATGTTCGACCTTTCCAGCCTTGATCTGAAGGAACCGGTGCTCGTTTCAGGTACCGATGGCGTCGGCACAAAGCTGATGCTGGCGTTCATGATGGACCGCCATGATACAATCGGCATAGATGCAGTTGCGATGTGTGTGAATGACATTGTTGTCCAGGGAGCGGAGCCATTATATTTCCTTGATTACATCGCCTGCGGAAAGGCTCAGCCTGAAAAAATCGAGGCGATTGTCAAAGGGATTGCCGATGGATGTGAGCAGGCTGGCTGCGCGCTTGTTGGTGGTGAAACTGCCGAAATGCCAGGGATGTACTCTCCGGAAGAATATGATTTGGCTGGATTTGCGGTCGGAGCCTGTGAAAAAGCAGAGGTCGTCACCGGCAAGCAAATCAAAGAAGGGGATGTGCTGATTGGGCTTGCGTCAAGCGGCATCCACAGCAATGGCTACTCGCTTGTCCGGAAGGTGTTTTTTGAACAGGCAGGCTGGGAGCTTGACCGGTATGTCGATGAGTTCGGCTGTACGCTTGGAGAAGAGCTGCTGAAGCCGACGCGTGTTTATGTAAAATCGGTGCTTGCCGCGATGAAGCAATTCGAGCTTAAAGGACTTGCCCACATCACGGGTGGCGGTTTTATTGAAAATATCCCAAGGATGCTTCCAGAAGGACTTGGTGCTGAAATCGAGGAAGGCAGCTGGGAGATTCCTCAAGTGTTCAAAACATTGGAGTCTTTAGCACAACTTGATCGTCCAGAAATGTATAATACATTTAATATGGGTATTGGCATGGTGGCGGCTGTTGATAAAAATATTGCACATGAAGTGGTCCAGTATTTTAACGAGATGGGTGAGCATTCTTCAGTGATTGGCACAGTGATCGGCTCAGAAGGAATCCACATGAAAATGGCTGGTGAACAGGTATGAAAAAAATAGCCGTTTTTGCTTCAGGCAGCGGCAGCAATTTTCAGGCGATCGCGGTCGCGGCGCAGGCTGGCATGCTGAATGTTGAAATCAGCTTGCTCGTATGCGACAAGCCGGGTGCTTTTACAGTCGACCGCGCGGAAATGCTCGGGATTCCTGCATTTGTCATCAGTCCGAGGAGTTATCATTCCAAGGCTGAATACGAGGCGGAAATTTTACAAAAACTAACCAGCCTTGAAATCGATATGATTGTCCTTGCCGGCTATATGCGCCTTATTGGGCCGACATTGCTTGAGGCTTATGAAGGAAAAATCGTCAACATCCACCCGTCAATATTGCCTGCGTTCCCTGGGAAGGATGCGATTGGCCAGGCGCTGGCAGCGGGAGTGGAGAAAACCGGAGTGACCATCCATTACGTCGATGAAGGGATGGACACCGGGCCGATCATTGCCAGTGCGGCTGTGAAAATCGCGCCAGGTGAAACGAGAGAATCACTTCAGAAGAAAATACAGCGGATAGAACACAGCTTGTATCCAGAAGTTTTGGAGGAGCTGTTGAACGGAGAAGAGGAGGCAGTACAATGGGAAAAAAGCGTGCACTGATCAGTGTTTCAAATAAAGACGGAATTGTTGAGTTAGCGAAGGAGCTTGTACAGCTTGGGTTTGAGATCGTCTCTACTGGCGGTACGAAGCAGGCACTCAAGGATGGAGGCGTGCCGGTCATCGGCATCAGCGATGTGACTGGTTTTTCGGAAATCCTCGAAGGGCGTGTGAAGACTCTGCATCCAAAAATTCATGGCGGCCTGCTTGCGAAGTATGATGATCCTTCCCACAAGAAGCAGCTGGCTGAAAATGAAATCGAGAAGATCGAGCTAGTCTGCGTGAACTTGTATCCTTTTAAAGAAACGATTTCCAAACCTGGTGTAACGCCTGCGGATGCAATCGAAAACATCGATATCGGCGGTCCGGCGATGCTGCGTGCCTCAGCAAAAAATCATCAATACATAACGGTGCTTGTCGATCCTGCGGATTACCAGCAGGTAATAGAAGAGTACAAAACCCAGAACGAAACCACTGTGGAAACACGTCGCCGCTTGGCAGCGAAGGTATTCCGTCATACGGCTGCTTATGATGCGCTGATCGCAGAATATATGACGAGTCTTGCTGGCGAGGATCAGCCGGAAAAAATGACGGTGACATATGAACTGAAACAGAATCTGCGCTACGGAGAAAATCCTCATCAAAAGGCCGCTTTTTACCAGAAGCCGCTTGGCTCGGCGTTTTCGGTGGCTGCAGCGGAACAGCTCCACGGGAAAGAGCTTTCTTATAACAATATCAATGATGCGAACGCTGCCTTGCAGATCGTAAAAGAATTCTCTGAGCCTGCTGCGGTTGCGGTCAAGCACATGAACCCGTGCGGAGTTGGAACTGGAAAAGATATTTTTGATGCTTTCGGAAAAGCGTTCCAAGCAGATCCTGTATCCATTTTTGGCGGGATCATTGCCTTGAATCGCGAAGTCGATGGCGAGACTGCGCGTAAGCTTTATGAAATCTTCCTTGAGATCATCATTGCGCCTTCTTTTAGCGACGAGGCAATGGAAATTTTAACAGCTAAGAAAAACCTTCGTTTGCTGAAGGTCTCATTTGACGGGGAAGCTGCAAAGGAAAACACACTTTCTTCAATTGAAGGCGGATTGCTTGTTCAGGAACAGGATGCATTTGGTTTCGAGGACGCAGAAATCTCCGTGCCGACGAAACGAGAACCGACGGAAGCTGAGTGGGAAGCGTTAAAGCTTGGCTGGAAGGTTGTTAAGCATGTTAAATCCAATGCGATTGTCGTGGCGGATCAAGACATGACACTTGGAATCGGTGCAGGACAGATGAACCGTGTCGGTGCAGCTAAAATTGCCCTGGAACAAGCTGGTTCCAAAGCGGATGGAGCAGCGCTCGCATCTGATGCGTTCTTCCCGATGGATGACACCGTCGAAGCAGCGGCAAAAGCCGGAATAACGGCGATCATCCAGCCGGGCGGATCCGTCCGTGACGCTGATTCAATCAAGAAGGCCGATGAATATGGCATTGCGATGGTGTTTACAGGTGTAAGGCATTTCAGGCATTAATATCAATGGAATAATAAGTGATAAGCAGTTCTGAAATTTACGGGGGTGCGTGATATGAAGGTTCTTGTGGTTGGCAAAGGTGGCCGTGAGCATGCGATTTGCCGGAAGGTCAGTGAAAGTCCGCTTGTGACAGAGGTGTTCGCTGCACCGGGGAATCCGGGGATGGCAGATTGTGCGAAGCTAGTGGAGATCAATGAAAGTGATTTGGATAGACTTGTTTCTTTTGCAAAGGAGGAGCAAATCGGACTGACGATCATCGGACCTGAGGTTCCTTTGCTTGAGGGTCTGGCAGATCGTTTCATCGAGGAAGGGCTGAAGGTATTCGGTCCATCCAAAGCTGCCGCAATCATCGAAGGCAGTAAATCATTCGCGAAGGACCTGATGAAAAAGTACGGCATCCCGACAGCTAAGTACGAAACGTTCAGTGATTATGGAGAAGCGCGGGAGTATCTGGGCGAAGTCGGAGCACCGATTGTCATCAAGGCGGACGGTCTGGCGGCAGGCAAGGGCGTGGTCGTAGCGATGACAGTAAAGGAAGCAGAATTCGCTTTGCAGGAAATGTTGCTGAACAGCAAATTCGGCGAGGCATCTGCAAGCGTGGTGATGGAGCAATTTTTAACAGGGGAAGAGTTTTCACTGATGGCATTTGTGAATGGCGGCAATGTGATTCCGCTTGAAATCGCCCAGGACCATAAGCGGGCCTTCGACGGCGATAGGGGACCGAATACCGGCGGCATGGGTGCCTATTCACCAGTGCCTCATATTCGTCAGGAATCAATCGATGTCGCAGTGGAACAAATCCTTCAGCCGGCAGCGATTGCGATGGAGATGGAAGGCCGCAGCTTTACCGGAATCCTGTATGCTGGGCTGATCGAGACCGAAGAAGGCCCTAAAGTGATTGAATTCAATGCGCGTTTCGGTGATCCGGAAACACAGGTGATTTTGCCAAGGATGAAATCGGATTTGGTGGCGGTCATGCTGGAAGTGCTTGAAGGAAATAAGCCGGAGATTGAGTGGTTTGAAGAAGCCGTGATTGGTGTGGTCGTTGCGGCCAATGGCTATCCAGAAGAATATGAAAAGGGCGCTGTATTGAAGGGTATCGAAAAAATGTCGCAGGTGTTTCATGCAGGCACAGCAAAAAACATCGATGGTGAGTTTATCACGAACGGCGGCAGGGTTCTGCTTGTCGGTTCAAAAGCGTCATCATTAAAAGAAGCACAGCAAAAAGTATATGCTGAGCTTGAAAAACTGGACTGCCCGGGAACCTTTTACCGCAAGGACATCGGCAGCAAGGCTATCGGGCACGTCTCTTGCTAGAGCCTTTCAAATAAACGAGCAACAGGGCAATGATGCTTCCAACCAAAGCAATCCAGACGAAGCTGACATCTGTTATATATTCCCAGAACATAGTATCATCTCCTTTTAGCAAGCCCCCAGAGTCTGGGGGCTTTGTTTTTTATCAGATCAGCTCGGATTATAGGGAATCCAGCCCTCAGAATCCCCGTTTTCCGCGTTCTTATCCTCCATCATGTCCTGGCCTTTTTCATATGCGGCTGTTAGCGGGCAATAGCGGACGATCCCTTCGCCAACTTTCATGGCACCCATCATCGCCATGAAGATATAGGAATCCTTCCACGGGCGTTTCACCATTTTTGAAGTTGACCATGCCAGGATTGTCAGGCCAGCTGTAATCCTGATGAGTGCGTTGATGATTCCAATATTCGGGCGTACATTCATTTACTCACCGCTCCTTTACTCCATTTTTTACAGTTAATTTGAAATTCTTTAATGCGTTAAACAGTGAAATATGTTACGATAGTACAATAATGTAAGGGCTTACACTTACTTCATTTAAATATAGAGAGAAAAGGGGATCATGGTATGGAACAACGTTATCGATGGAAAAACAAACAATTACGCGACCATGCTGCTGTTTTGGACGGCACCCTTTCACCGACGGTCTTATTGAAGAACGCGACATATTTGAACCAGACATTCCGCAAGTGGATGACTGCGAACATTTGGATTTACAATGACAGGATTGTGTATGTTGGTGAAAACCTGCCTGAAAATACAAAGCAATGTGAAATAGTGGATTGCACCGGAATGAAGCTGGTGCCGGGCTATATTGAACCTCATGCCCATCCATTTCAACTTTATAATCCCCATTCTTTCGCTGCCTATGCATCGCAGACGGGGACGACGACACTGATCAACGACAATATGGTACTGGCTCTGCAGTTAGGAAAAAAGAAAGCGTTTTCTTTTATTAATGAGCTGAATGACAACCCTGTCACGATGTACTGGTGGTGTCGTTTTGATGCGCAGACTGAAATCCAGCATGAGGAGGAAGTCTTCTCGAACAGCAATGTCAGGGCCTGGCTAGAGCATGAAAGTGTCGTCCAGGGCGGGGAGCTGACGTGCTGGCCGAAGCTGATGAATGGCGATGACATGATTCTCCATTGGATGCAGGAAACGAAGCGCCATCATAAGAAAATCGAGGGGCATTTCCCTGGAGCATCGGAAAAGACGCTCGCAAAAATGATGCTGTTCGGCGCGGATTGCGACCATGAGGCGATGACTGGGGAGGAAGTACGCAGAAGGCTGATGCAGGGGTATATGGTTTCGTTGAGACATTCTTCGATCCGTCCGGATTTGCCGAAGCTGCTTGATGAGATTCATGAACTGGATATAGCGGTATACGACCGTTTCATGATGACAACAGACGGAGCATCAACCGCTTTTTATGAAAATGGTGTGATCGATGAATTGATCCGCATTGCCATCGACAAAGGCGTTCCGGTCATTGATGCCTATAATATGGCAACAATCAATGTGGCGCGCTATTATAATTTCGAGCATCTTCACGGCAATATTGCAACAGGCCGGGTGGCAAACATCAATATTTTGAGCGATGAAATGAATCCGACACCTGTGTCAGTGCTGGCAAAGGGCCAATGGGTGAAGCGCGATGGTGAAGCAATTGATGCAGCGAAAGAGCTTGATTGGAACGAAATGGGTTTCGAACCGCTCAAAATGGATTGGGACCTGACGGTGGACGACCTTCAATTCTCAATGCCGTTCGGCATCAAGATGGAGAACTCGGTCATTACGAAGCCATATTCGATTTCAATCGATGTTTCCGATGAAGTGCTGAGTTCGAACCATGATGAATGCTTTTTCATGTTGATTGACCGTCATGGGAAATGGCGAATCAATACGATGCTGAAAGGGTTCGCCACTGATTTGCAGGGGCTGGCAAGCTCGTTCTCCAATACTGGCGACATCATTCTGATTGGCAAAAGCAAGCCTGATATGGTTGCTGCTTTTAACAGGATGAAGGAGCTTGGCGGGGGAATTGTAGCCTGTGAAAATGGTATGCCTGTCAGGGAAATTCCGTTAAGGCTGCAGGGCATCATGTCGAGCCATCCTGTGACAGAGCTGATGACAGAGGAGAAGAAGCTGCTTGGCTATTTAAAGGAGAAAGGCTATAAGTTCGCCGATCCGATTTATTCGCTATTATTCTTTAGTTCAACACATCTGCCATACATCCGAATCACACAGGAGGGTATCTATGATGTAATGAAAAAAACGGTACTCTTTCCAACGATAATGCGTTAAAATATAACAGTGCATCTAGACATAGACAGCCATGAAGGAACTTGGAGTTCAAGGGGTGGCAAGAATCATGAAAAAATGGATCGCTGTGCTGGCAGCCGCAATGGTAATTACGGCTGGGTGCAGCAGTAAAGAGACAGAGAAAAAAGAAGCAACAGAACATAAAGAAAAACAGGTTGAAGTAGATGAAGTTGTGGCACCGGAGGAGCTTCCATATCAATTCCCGCTGACCGGGGTGGGTACGGACGAGGAGAGTTCTGACCGGGCTGTGGCCGTGGTGGTCAATAACCATCCAAAGGCACGGCCGCAATCAGGTCTGAACAATGCTGATATTGTCCACGAGGTTCTTGCGGAAGGAGACGTGACAAGGTTCGTCGCGATTTTTCAAAGCGAGCAGCCTGAAAAAGTTGGACCTGTCCGCAGTGCGAGGGAATACTTCATCGGCCTGGCATCAGGCTTTGACAGCTTTTTCATCGCCCATGGCTACAGCCCTGAAGCGAAGGACATGCTTGAACGAGGAGTAATCGATAACATCAACGGCATGCAATACGATGGAACTTTGTTCAAACGGGCGGATTTCCGAAAAGCACCTCATAACTCTTATATCACCTATGAGAATATCGTGAAGGGCGCTAAAAAGAAGGGCTACGAACTTGATAAAGCACCGGCTCCTGCAGTATTCTTGAGCAGTGAGGAAGCAGAAGGCCTTGAAGGTACACCAGCTGAGGAATTCATGGTGAAATACGGTTCGCCGTCATTCGATTTGATCTATGAGTATGACGCAGAACAGCAGAAGTATCACCGTTTCAATGGCAGTGAAGAAAGTGTTGATTTGGAATCGAAAGATCCTGTTCTGCTCGACAACATCCTTGTCGTGCAAATGGACCATAGGATCATCGACAATGCCGGCCGCAGGGAAATCGACATGAAATCTGGCGGCAAAGGCTATCTGTTCCAAAAAGGCAAAGTGAATGAGATTCAATGGAAAAATGAAGCTGGCAGGATCGTCCCTTATAAGGATGGAGCAAGAGCTGGTTTCGTTCCCGGGAAAACATGGATCAACATTGTCCCATCGATCAGCGATGTCTCGTTCGACTCTCAACCATAACAAATTTGAGCGAAATAAGGGGTAAACTATATGCAAATTGATAAACTAAGAGGAAAAGAGCTCGATCAATTATTCAAGGCGATTTTATCGCTGAAAGATCTGGATGAGGCATATCGCTTCTTCGACGACCTGGCAACAGTGAACGAAATCCAGTCCCTTGCACAGCGCCTTGAAGTTGCCCGCATGCTTCGTGAGGGCAAGACTTATCATAAAATCGAGACCGAAACAGGCGCGAGCACGGCAACGATTTCCCGTGTCAAACGCTGCTTGAATTACGGAAACGATGCCTACGAAATGGCGCTCGAAAGATTGAAAGAGCAGGAAAACGCTGAGAAAGCGAAATAGTTTATTGATGAGGACGGAACCAGATGTGGTTCCGTTTTTTTTATGCGGTGAAAAGTTGGGAAAAATCACGGGTAATTACCAATTCGCTATATAAATGAAAAAGTCGCTATATAATCGAAAAAGTCGCTATAAAAATGGAAATTCCGCTATATAAATCAGATTTGCGCTATATAAACAAAAATGTCGCTATATAATCAGATTTTCGCTTTAAAAATTAATTTTGGATTATATCAGGGGTAAATCTTCTCGTTAAATCATAAAAAAAGACTGGAAAAAAGTACTGATTATTTCCAGTTCGCCAATAAAATTGTGAACTTCGCCAATAAAAATTAAAAATCGCCAATAAATTTGTGAACTTCGCCAATAAAACTTGAAAATCGCCAATTAATTTGTGAACTTCGCCAATAAACCAGGTTAATAGCTAACTGTTAAGGGTAGGGGGTAGGTAATACATACATATTGGAGTGAGTTGATGGGGGCAAGTTTGACGGTTATTGCAATTGTGATCATTTATTTAGGAATTATGATCCTGATTGGGTACATATCTTCGAAAAAGATCAATGATAATGAGGATTTCCTTGTGGCGGGCCGGAAGATGGGTCCGTGGCTGCTGGCGGGAAGTCTCGCTGCGACCGAGGTTGGCGGCGGCTCTTCTCTCGGGGTGGTGGAAAAAGCGTATGGTGATTGGGGACTTTCGGCCGTATGGTATGTGATCACGATGGCGATTGCGTTCATCGTGTTGGCGTTCCTCGCACCAATGTTGCGCGAAGCGGCAGTAAAAACGGTACCTGAATACTTCCGCAGGCGATATGGCAAAGCGAATTCACTCGTAACATCGATTATCATGCTGCTGCCGATGGTGGGACTGACTGCGGTTCAGTTCATCGCATCGGCGACGATTCTATCGGTCATGACCGGATGGAGCTATATCGTTTCAGTCATCATCGTGACGGTAGTTGTCACGTTATACAGCGTCATGGGTGGGATGTACAGCGTTGTGTATACCGATGTCGTCCAGTGGATTTTTATCATTGTCGGGATGGCACTGATCATTCCGTTCACGCTCCAGGCTGGCGGCGGGTTCGAGCAGGTGACGGCCAATATCCCCGAAGCCAAATGGAGCCTTGTTGATGGTGCCGGCTGGGGTACGATCATTGCGCTTGTCGTCATGTATATCGCGTCCTTCACGGTTGGCCAGGAGGCGGTCCAGCGCTATTACTCAGCCAAGGACGGAAAGGCTGCGAAGCAAGCTTCCTATATAACTTCGATCGTCTACGTGCTGTTCGCGTTCATCCCGGCAGTCATCGGACTATTCATGTATGGGATGGTTGAGAATGGCCAGATCGACGGGACAACGCTAATGGAAAGAGGCGGGCAGTATGCATTGCCGTTACTGGCAATGGAGGTGCTGCCGGATGTGGTCACAGGCATCCTGTTCGCCGCGCTGATTTCGGCGACGATGTCGAGTGCATCCAGTAATCTATTGGCGGCGGGCTCCATTTTTACAAATGATATCTACCATCAATACGTCAACAAGAAGGCCGCTGACGGGAAACTCTTAAAAATGGTACGCTATACGATGTATGTTGTTTCGGGTTTCGCACTGCTGACTGCGATTTGGAATGTGTCGGATATTATTACGCTATTGATGTTCTCTTTTACATTGAGAGCGGGCGGTGCCTTCATTCCTTATGTGCTCGGGCATATTTGGGAAAAAGCGACCCCGGCAGGCAGCCTGGCATCCTTATTCCTTGGAAGTCTGGCAGTCTATCTTGGCGAAAAAGAGATCATCAGCTTCTTCGGACTTGATCCTATTTATCTCGCGTTGATTGTCAGCGGAATCAGTTTCTATGTTTTTTCACGATTATTCACAGAGCAATACGAGCACCGGGATTTATGATTTTTCACCAAAAAGCGTTCCCACATTCGGAGCGCTTTTTTCATATGTTTCCTTTTTTATATATACACAACAAATGCTATAATGGTGGAATGGATATATAGAATGGGGGCAATTCAAGGATGTACGATGTTCGCGAGTGGAGACATGTGTTCAAACTCGATCCAAATAAAGAGATAACTGATGAAAAATTAGATAGAATTTGCGAGTCGGGAACGGACGCGATCATGGTCGGAGGCACGGATGGAGTCACTCTTGAAGGTGTCCTTGATTTGATGTCCAGGGTACGCCGTTACACGGTTCCGTGCATTCTTGAGGTTTCGACTATTGATTCAATCACGCCGGGATTCGATTTTTATTTTATCCCGACAGTGCTGAATAGCGGCAAACCGCAGTGGATCACAGGTCTGCACCATGAAGCGGTCAAAGAGTATGGCGACCTGATGGATTGGGACGAGCTGAAAATGGAAGGCTATTGCATCCTGAATCCGGATTGTAAGGCTGCCAAGCTGACTGAGGCGAAGACCGAGCTTTCGATTGATGATGTGCGGGCTTACGCGATGATGGCGGAGAAAATGTTCAACCTGCCGATTTTTTATTTGGAATACAGCGGGACATATGGGAATCCTGAATATGTGGAAGCAGCCAAAGGTGTGCTCGACAACACGGTCCTCTTTTACGGCGGCGGGATTGAAACAGCAAAGCAGGCAGAAGAGATGGCCAGGCATGCCGATGTCATCGTGGTTGGGAATGTTGTTTACAGCAACCTTGACGAAGCATTGAAGACCGTAGCTACTGTGAAAAAATAAGCTGATAGACAAGTTGTTTGTTACACTGTTTTGAGATAAAATAAGAACAAATGTTTGTATGGTGGTGGTGAGCAAGTGCAATTTTTAACGGATAAATTATTGAATGGCTTGAACCCGGAGCAGCAGAAGGCTGTCAAGACAGTGGATGGACCGCTGCTCTTAATGGCTGGTGCCGGCTCTGGTAAAACAAGAGTTTTAACACATAGAATTGCGTATTTAATGGTGGAAAAAGGGGTAAATCCTTATAACATCCTTGCGATTACGTTTACGAATAAGGCAGCGCGCGAAATGCGCGAGAGAATCCAGAAGATGATGGGCGGCGCGGCAGACGATATCTGGATTTCGACGTTCCACTCGATGTGTGTGCGGATTTTGCGCAGGGACATTGACCGTCTCGGATACAACCGAAACTTCACGATCCTTGACTCGACTGACCAGCAATCGGTCATCAAGTCGATTTTGAAGGACAAGAATATGGATCCGAAAAAGTATGATCCACGTGCGATCCTTGGAACGATGAGCTCGGCGAAGAACGAATTGATTACGCCTGAGGAATATGCGAAGACGGCGGGGGATTATTTTTCCCAGAAGGTCAGTGATGTGTATACGGAGTACCAGCGCAGGCTTCGCAAAAATAACGCGCTCGATTTCGATGATCTGATCATGACGACAATCACGCTGTTCATCCGCGTGCCGGAAGTGCTGGAGTACTACCAGCGCAAGTTCCAGTACATTCATGTCGATGAGTACCAGGATACGAACAGGGCACAATACATGCTGGTAAAATTGCTGGCGCAAAGATTCCAGAACCTATGTGTAGTAGGTGACTCGGACCAGTCGATTTATCGCTGGCGCGGTGCGGATATCACGAATATCCTATCATTTGAAAAAGACTATCCAAGGGCAAGTGTGATTTTGCTTGAGCAGAACTATCGCTCGACGAAGAAGATTTTGCTGGCGGCAAATATGGTCATCCAGAACAATATGAACCGAAAGCCGAAAAACCTTTGGACCGAAAACGCAGAGGGCAACAAAATCATGTACTATCGAGCGGACAGCGAACAGGGCGAGGCGCAGTTTGTCATTGGGAAAATCCAGGAGCAGCTTCGCAATGGCCGCAAGCTGTCTGATATCGCGATTCTCTATCGTACGAACGCCCAGTCCCGTGTGATTGAGGAATCTTTCCTGAAGTCGAACATCGATTACTCAATCGTTGGCGGCATCAAGTTCTATGACAGAAAAGAAATCAAGGACATCCTTGCATATCTGCGTCTGATTTCCAACCCGGATGATGATATCAGCCTGCAGAGGATCATCAATGTTCCGAAGCGTGCGATTGGTTCAACTTCTATTGATAAAATCGCCAACTTTGCGACCATGCATGATCTGTCGATGTTCCAGGCGCTCGAAACGATCGAAATGATCGGACTGAGCCCAAAGGCGGAAAAAGCAGCAGCCGAATTCCGCAATCTGGTCAGCAATTACACTCATCAGCAGGAATACCTGTCAGTGACCGAGCTGGTAGAGGAAGTACTTGAGAAAACTGGCTATCGTGACATGCTGAAGGCGGAAAAATCGCTGGAGTCACAGAGCCGTCTTGAAAACATAGATGAATTTTTAACGGTAACAAAGAGCTTTGAAGAAAGCAGTGAAGATAAGAGCCTTGTCGCGTTCCTGACGGATTTGGCGCTTGTTGCTGATATCGACCGCCTGGATGATGACGGCCAACAAAAAACCGATTTCGTCACATTGATGACACTGCACTCAGCCAAGGGACTTGAGTTCCCGGTTGTCTTCCTGATCGGAATGGAAGAGGGAGTATTCCCGCACAGCCGCTCCCTTATGGAGGAGGATGAGATGGAGGAAGAACGCCGTCTTGCCTACGTGGGAATCACTCGTGCTGAAGAAGAGCTCTTCATCACGAATGCACAGATGCGTACCCTTTTCGGCCGTACGAATATGAATCCGGAATCACGGTTCATCAAGGAGATACCGGCCGATTTGGTTGAAGACGCTGTGCCAAAAGTCAGAAGGCCTGCACCAACGAGCGGTGGAAGACCTGCACCAATGAGTGGTGGCAGACCAGGCACTTCAGCAAGACCGTCCATGCCAACTCGCGGAGCTGTTTCCCGTCCGGTCGCAGCAGCAAGTGGCGGCGAAGGCATCGAATGGAAGGTTGGCGACAAAGCACAGCATGGCAAGTGGGGAACAGGGACCGTTGTCAGCGTAAAAGGTTCCGGAGAAGGAACGGAGCTTGATATCGCATTCCCGAGCCCAACAGGAATCAAACGATTGCTGGCCAAGTTCGCACCGATTACAAAGGCGTAAACTATTTTTATAACATTGAATACTGTCTAGCTCAAGTGCCTAGCCAGTTATCATCCCTGCGAGTTCTTCCTCGAGTATCTTGCGAGAAGCGTTAGCTTTGAGCAGCTCGAGTCGCTTCGGTCCTGCCAATGAAGTCAAAGAACGACTTCACTGTCAGGCCCTCCAGCGCTTGTCGGGGCTGACCAAGGCGCTTGCGCTTTTCGGTTATGAAAGGGCTGGATTTATGGATTTTCAAAGTGCTGAGAAAAAAGCCAAGGATTTGCAAAATCTACTTAATCAATATGCTTATGAGTACTATGTTCTTGACCAGCCGTCTGTTCCGGATGCGGAGTACGACAGGCTTTTAAGGGAACTAATTGAAATTGAGGAGCAATACCCGGAACTGCAGACTCCTGACTCACCTACACAGCGTGTCGGCGGCGAGATTTTAACGATGTTCAATAAGGTCCAGCATGCGACTCCGATGTTGAGTCTTGGCAATGCCTTCGATGAGCAGGACCTGCGAGATTTTGACCGTCGTGTCCGCCAGGATGTTGGCGACGCTGTTGCTTATGTTTGTGAACTGAAAATCGATGGTCTGGCAGTATCGCTTATTTATGAAGATGGACTGCTCGTGCGTGGGGCTACTCGCGGAGATGGAACGACAGGTGAGGATATTACGTCTAATCTTAAGACAATCCGCTCTTTGCCAATCCGTCTGAAAGAGCCTGTGTCACTTGAAGTCCGCGGTGAAGCGTTCATGCCGAAGAAATCATTCGAAGCATTGAATAAAGCAAGGAAAGAAAAAGAGGAAGAGCCATTTGCCAATCCTCGAAATGCAGCTGCTGGATCCCTTCGTCAGCTGGATCCTAAGATTGCTGCATCAAGGAATCTTGATGTATTCCTGTATAGTGTGGCAAATGTCGGTGATACAGGAATCCGCGCTCACAGCGAAGGACTGGATTATCTGGAGAAGCTTGGATTCAAAGCGAATAAAGAGCGCCGGAAAGTCGACAGCATTGATGGTGTCATCGAGTATGTGAGTAGCTGGGTCGAAAAGCGACCTGACCTTCCGTATGATATTGATGGAATCGTCATCAAAGTAGATTCGCTTGACCAGCAGGCTGAACTTGGGACCACTGCAAAAAGCCCTCGCTGGGCAATCGCTTATAAATTCCCTGCCGAGGAAGTCGTAACAACTTTGAAGGAAATCGAATTGAGCGTTGGCCGAACAGGTGTAGTTACGCCAACTGCCATTCTTGAACCAGTTCAGGTTGCTGGCACAACTGTTGGCCGCGCATCTTTGCATAACGAAGATTTGATTCGTGAAAAAGACATCAAAATTGGAGATAAGGTCGTCATCAAAAAAGCCGGAGATATCATTCCGGAAGTCGTCAATGTCCTTGCCGAGCAGCGGACAGGAGATGAAGTCGAGTTCCATATGCCTACTGAATGTCCTGAATGCGGCAGCGAACTTGTCAGGATCGAAGGTGAAGTTGCGCTGCGCTGTATCAATCCGAAATGTCCGGCACAAATAAGGGAAGGCCTGATTCACTTTGTTTCCCGCGATGCGATGAACATCGACGGACTAGGAGAGAGAGTGGTCAGCCAGTTGTTTGCCCAAGAGCTGATCAAGGATGTAGCCGACATTTACAAACTGACACGCGATCAGCTGCTGGCACTCGAGCGAATGGGTGAGAAATCCGTCAACAATCTTCTGTCAGCGATTGAAGCGACGAAGGATAACTCTTTGGAAAAGCTATTGTTTGGTCTCGGTATTCGCCTAGTTGGAGCAAAAGCAGCGAAAACATTGGCTCAGGAATTCGAATCTATGGATAAACTGATGCAGGCATCAAAGGATGAACTGACGGCCATCAATGAAATCGGCGAAAAAATGGCTGACTCCATTGTCACTTATTTTGACAACGGTGAAGTGAAAGAACTGGTTTCCGAGCTGAAGGCTGTTGGCGTCAATATGGAATACAAAGGACCTAAGAAGGTTAGTGCAGCAGACTCGGATTCATTTTTTGCCGGTAAAACAATCGTGTTAACCGGAAAGCTTGAGCAGATGGGCCGAAACGAAGCAAAAGAAAAAATCGAGGCGCTTGGCGGCAATGTATCCGGCAGCGTCAGCAAGAAAACGGATTTAGTCATTGCTGGTGAAGACGCAGGTTCGAAGCTGACAAAAGCAGAAAGCCTGGGGATTGAAGTGTGGAACGAGGAGAGAATGCTTGAAGAATTAAATAAATAAGAGGTGTACACGCCATGAGGAAGCTCTCAATGGTCGCTCTATCTCTTGTCCTTCTGCTGACGGCCTGCGCCCCGAATTTTCAAAAGCAGGAAGAGGTCGTCCAGGAGAAGGATGATGAAACAAAGGAAAAAGCGATTATCCCGAAATATAAAATTTCGGACAAATACTACCGTACCATTATGCCGTTCGAGCCTGGGGAAGCTCGCGGCATGGTCGTCAACAATCTGAATACGCGTTATGACATCACTGAGTTCGAAACGGGACTGATGCGGGTTGCCCAAAATTCTTTCCCGACAGACAAGTATGTCTTTAAAGAAGGCCAGTATCTCAAACGCAACGCTGTATCATCCTGGCTGGAGCGTGAAATGACTCCGGCACAGGTAGAGGCAAAGAAAAAAGAATTACAGGCTAAGGCTAAAAAAGAAGGTAGTAATAGAAAGATTACAGTGGAAAATCTGGGTCTGAATCCTGCCAATCCTGGGAAGGGTGATGCCCACGAACAGAATAAAAAGAATCCTATTTATCTGGCGCATATCCTCGAGCATAATTACCTCGTCCAATCAGGGAAAGAGGATACGTACCAGCTTGGCGGCATCGCAATCGGACTGGCGCTGAACTCTGTTCACTATTATCAAGTGGAACAATATGGGGCAGTATATGAGAAGAATATTTCCCGATCCGTTCTTGAAGCGGAAGGGAAGAAGATCGCCCAGGAAGTCGTCAACAGGATTAGAGGAATCGACGAGTTAAAAAATGTCCCGATCACCATCGGATTGTTTGAACAGGAAAGCCGCTCTTCTGTTGTACCTGGCAACTTTTTCACCTATGCGGAGGTATCCCAGGGCAGCAACAATATCGGCAGCTGGAAGGATGTAAAGGAAGAATACATCCTGTTTCCGTCAGATGAAGCTGAGAAGGAACACAGGGATGACCTGACATTCTTCCAGAACTTTAAACAGGATGTTGAGGAGTATTTCCCTAACTTCAATGGCGTCATCGGCAAGGGCTTTTACCTGGATGGCCAGCTTCAGGAAATAAACATTGAAATACCGATCCAGTTTTATGGCGAAGCCGAGGCAATTGGCTTCACTCAGTATGTGACAGGACTGGTCATGGAACACTTCCCTAATTATATTTCCGTGCAGATCAGCGTTTCATCTGTACTGGGACAGGAAGCCCTGATCGTGAAAAAGCCAGACCAGGACGAACCATTTGTGCATATCTATCAGTAAGATGAGGCAAGGAGCTGAGGCTCTTTGCTTTTTTTATGGAAAACGTGTATCGAACTTATCTGTTTCATCGTCCTATTTTTAAGGAGGCGGAGGGAAGTGAAGAGACACGTTCTGAGTTTATTGGTTGTGATTTTGTTGCTGGCAGGATGTTCAAACATGGCAATTTCTGATGAAGATGGACAGGAAATTGAAAGATACATACGTCAAGAGGTGATGAGTCCTAATTTTGGCGGAGAAATCTTCACTGCATATGAAATACTAGCTTCCAATAAAGAGAAGGATGAAATTTACTTATGGGCATTGATCATGGAGTATTATAAAGAGGGTGCCGACGTCGAGCAAGGTTCAGGGATGTCAGTGCCTATGGTCCTGAAGGTCGATCGAAGTGAAGGCGCCTTTAAAGTAACCGGCCACACCCTGCCGAGGGATGGCAGCTTTTACGCTGATGATATAAAAGACATGTTTCCTTATTTTGCTGAGCTCAAAGCCCTCGATTACCCCTCCAATCATATCAAAAAGTTGATTGCAGAAGTTGAAACCCAGGTCGCTGAAAAGTTGAATTAAGGGATTGGAAAAAGAGGCAAAGAGCCGGTGCTCTTTGCCTGTTATATACACTTTTTAATATCAAGGATGGTCTGTAAATGCATGCCTTCATGGAAAATGGTCCGCACCAGGACTTGCTCGATTGTATGCATGCCCATTTCGGTTGGGGCGAATTCCTCTTCCAATCGCTCACCATAAGAATCTTTTATTCTCGATGGCTGCGTCTTCAGCAATTCTTTTAACTCGCTGACGGACGGAGTTTCCTCTGTAAAATTGGCCGGGGAGGTGCCATAGCCGAACCAGGACTTGAACTCTTCGGGAACGTCTGCGGGTTCCTTGGTGACCGCCTGGATCCACAAATATTGATCAAGGTAAATATGCCCGAGGTTCCAGCGGATATTATTGTTGAAGCCTGAAGGGATAATCTCCGCATCTTCCTCAGAAACTGTCTCTGCCACGCCTAAAATATAGCTGCGATAGGATTCCAACTGATTAAACAAAACTTCATGCCGTTTTCTCATGTAAAATAGACCCCTTTTTTAAATGATAGATAAATATTCGCTAGATTAAGGGGATTCCCTGCTGATTATTCGTGTGATTTTACTACTGTAATCATTTTATTGGCGAAAATAAAATTATATCGACCACATTTTTAAATATATCGACCACATTTTCGAATATATCAGCGGATTTTATAAAATATCGACCACTTTCACCATTTTATCGACCAACTCTGTAACAAGCCCAAAAGTCGGCTGAATTACAATATTGCCATAATAAATAATGTGAAAATTTGCAATCCAAGACTTGCTAGTACGTTGTCATTGAACACTATAAGACTCTCATGATAGAATGGGAAAGGAATGAAAACGTTTTAATACATAGGAGGGGATAGAATGGTTCAGCCATACAAACACGAGCCTTTCACGAATTTTAAAGATGAGGAACACCGTGAAGGATACCTTACAGGATTGAAGACTGTAGAAGGCTATCTTGGCCAGGATTACGACTTGGTGATCGGCGGAGAGAGAATCTCGACTGAAGACAAGATTGTATCTTACAACCCATCCAATAAAGAAGAGGTTATTGGACGCGTCTCAAAAGCAAATCGCGATTTAGCTGAAAAAGCAATGCAGGCTGCTGTTGAAGCGTTCAAGACTTGGAGAAAAGTAAAACCTGAGACACGTGCAGATGTATTATTCAAGGCTGCTGCAATCATTCGCCGCCGCAAGCATGAATTCTCAGCGCTTTTAACAAAAGAAGCAGGTAAGCCATGGAACGAGGCAGATGCTGATACAGCTGAAGCGATCGATTTCCTTGAGTACTATGCTCGCCAAATGCTAAAAATCAAAGACGGAATGCCAGTTAACAGCCGTCCAAATGAATATAACCGTTATGATTACATTCCTCTTGGAGTAGGAATCGTCATTTCACCATGGAACTTCCCATTAGCGATCATGGCTGGTACTACTGTAGCAGCAATCGTTGCTGGTAACACAGTTCTATTGAAGCCAGCTTCTACAACTCCAGTAGTTGCGGCTAAGTTCGTTGAAGTTATGGAAGAAGCAGGCCTTCCTGCAGGCGTCCTTAACTTTGTACCAGGAAGCGGCGCAGAAGTGGGCGACTACCTTGTTGACCACAAAGACACTCGTTTCGTAAGCTTCACAGGTTCACGTGATGTGGGTCTGCGTATTTACGAGCGCGCTTCTAAATTGAGCGAAGGCCAAATCTGGCTTAAGCGCGTCATCGCTGAAATGGGCGGAAAAGACACAATGGTTGTCGATAAAGACGCTGATCTTGAATTGGCTGCTCAAGCGATCACTGCTTCTGCTTTTGGCTTCTCAGGACAAAAATGTTCTGCATGTTCACGTGCAGTTATCGTAGAAGATGTATACGACCAGGTTCTTAACCGCGTCGTTGAATTGACAAATGAGCTTAAGCTTGACGATCCAACAGACCAAAGCACATTCATGGGTCCTGTAAATGACCAGGGTGCATTTGACAAGATCATGAGCTACATCGAAATCGGCAAGGAAGAGGGCCGTTTGATGACTGGTGGCGAAGGAGACAGCTCTAAAGGCTACTTCATCAAGCCAACAGTATTCGCTGACCTTGATCCAAAAGCCCGTATCATGCAGGAAGAAATCTTCGGACCGGTTGTCGCTTTCGCAAAAGCGAAGGATTTCGACCATGCTCTTGAAATCGCAAACAACACTGAATACGGCCTGACTGGAGCTGTTATCACTCGTAACCGTGAAAACATCCAGAAGGCACGTGAAGATTTCCATGTCGGAAACCTTTACTTCAACCGCGGCTGCACAGGCGCAATCGTAGGTTACCAGCCATTCGGCGGCTTCAACATGTCAGGAACAGATTCAAAAGCTGGCGGACCAGACTATCTGCTTCTTCACATGCAAGCGAAGACTACTTCTGAAATGTACTAATATAGAAATGGAATCCCCTTCTCGTTTTGAGAGGGGATTTTTTCAATTTAAGGGAATGTGATGATATGTCCTTTGATATAATTAGGTAAAATTATCCTAATTGGAGTTGGTGCTTTGCTTGGAATAGTAGTGCAGCTCATAATATCGTGGATTTTGCTTCGTGTTTTTTACAGGGAAAGCCTTGGTGCATTAGGAATCACACCATCAAAATCAAGGATGTCCCAACTAGCTATTGGGTTCATTTTCACCGCAATTCTTTGTACAGTAATACAACTGGTGGATTCTGCCCTGACAAATACGGACTGGACACTGAATGAAAATTTATCTGTCCTTGGCACAATAAACTTCTTCTGGTGGAATGTGAAGTCAGTTGTCTTTGAGGAATTGATTTTTAGAGGAGCACTTCTCTACATCGCTATCCGAAAATGGGGAGCAAAGACAGGGATCATTTTATCCGCAGTGGTCTTTGGAATCTATCACTGGTTTTCATTTGGAGTATTAGGAAATATTGTTTTGATGCTTGTTGTGTTCCTGATGACGTCAATCTCTGGTTTAGTTTGGGCATATGCCTTTGATAAAACGAAATCGATGATGCTCCCAATTGGTCTCCACTTAGGATGGAACTTTGTTTTTAACTCCGTTTTCTCAAAAGGCCCTTTCGGGAATCAAATCCTGATCCCTCAAACAGACAAGGCAAATCAGCTTACAGATGTACTCTCCTTCTTCGTACAATTTCTCCTTCCTAATTTAGTTGTGCCTGCTCTCACATTTATCTTTATAAAATTCATATTGAAAAAGAATGCCAATGAACCCCTGTGATCAGGGGTTTCTTTGTGTTGTCTGCCTTTCTAAATCATCAATTGCACGGTGAATATTAGGAATTGCTCCATTCCTGCTTATAATTGCATCGATAAGGAGAGGAATCGCACGCTTTTCTTTCATAATTTCACCAAGTACCTTTTTATGGAATAGCAGGCTAAAGCACTAATTTAAAAATTTTTCAGAAAAATTTAACAAAATAGTTGCAATCTAAATACTCTGTTATATAATACATATTAGAGATATTGATACTGTACTATAACAAAGGGGTGAAGACAGTAAATGTCGACACAAACTACAGGAATTGAAATCGTAGGCAGCATGAAAAAAGGATATGAAGAAATTTTGACACCAGAGGCTCTTGATTTTGTTGAGAGACTTGAAAGGCATTTTGGTGAGCGCCGGGTAGAGTTGCTGGAAGCACGTGAAAAGCGCCAGGCAGAAATCAATGCAGGCAAGCTACCGGACTTTTTGCCGGAGACGAAGCACATCCGTGAAAGTGACTGGACAATCGCGCCACTGCCAAAAGATCTGCAGGATCGCAGAGTCGAGATCACTGGTCCGACTGACAGGAAGATGGTCATCAATGCGCTCAATTCAGGAGCGAAGATTTTCATGGCGGACTGCGAGGATTCAACTTCGCCGACTTGGGAAGCGATTGTTGAAGGACAGATCAATCTAAGGGACGCCGTCAACAGGACGATCTCTTTTGAAAATCCAAATGGCAAAAAGTATCAATTGAATGAAAAAACAGCTGTTTTAATGGTTCGCCCGAGAGGCTGGCACCTAGAAGAAAAACATGTATTGCTCGATGGCAACCCGATTTCCGGCGGATTATTCGATTTCGCGATGTACTTTTTCCACAATGCGAAAAAGCTGATAGAGCAGGGCACAGGCCCATACTTCTACCTTCCTAAGATGGAGAGCCACCTTGAAGCTCGCCTATGGAACGATGTGTTCGTATATGCACAGAATCATCTTGGCATTCCACAGGGAACGATTAAAGCAACTGTTTTGATTGAAACGATCCTGGCTTCCTTCGAAATGAATGAAATTCTATATGAGTTGAAAGAGCATTCCGCTGGATTGAACTGCGGGCGATGGGATTATATTTTCAGCTATCTGAAAAAACTGCGTTCACAGGATGATGTGATTTTACCGGATCGCTCCCAGGTTACGATGACGGTTCCATTCATGAGATCCTACTCGTTGCTGACGATCCAGACTTGCCACCGTCGCATGGCACCGGCAATGGGTGGAATGGCGGCGCAAATCCCGATCAAAAATGACGAGAAAGCAAATGCTGAAGCATTCGCAAAGGTACGTGCGGATAAGGAACGTGAAGCCCGAGACGGCCATGATGGCACTTGGGTTGCACATCCAGGTCTGGTTCCAGTAGCCCTAGAAGCCTTCAATAAGGAAATGCCGGAACCAAACCAGATAGAATCTGGCAAGCAAAAGGATGTTGAGGTTAAAGCAGCTGATTTGCTTGCTGTACCAGAGGGGACTATAACAGAAGCCGGCGTCCGGATGAACATCAATGTCGGCATCCAGTATGTAGCTTCCTGGCTGAATGGCCGCGGCGCAGCTCCAATCCATAACCTGATGGAGGATGCCGCAACAGCCGAGATTTCCCGTGCGCAGCTATGGCAATGGATTCGCCATCCAAAAGGAGTCCTGGACGATGGCCGCAAAGTGACGGTTGAAATGTACCATGAACTGAAGGAAGAGGAGCTTGAAAAAATCAAGCTGGAAGTCGGCGAAGCGGCATTTGAAAATGGGAAATTCGAGCAGGCAGCAGAAATGTTTGATGAATTGATTCTAAATGATGAGTTCGTTGAATTTTTAACATTGCCTGGCTATCAGGCTTTAGCTTAATAGATTGATAGATTCATATAAAAACAAACATTAGGAGGAACAATAAATGACTCAAGATCGTGTAAAGCAATTGCAGGAAAGCTGGGAAATGGATAGCAGATGGGCTGGGGTGGAAAGAACATATAGTGCAGAGGATGTCATCAAGCTTCGCGGTTCAATCGATATTGAGCATACACTGGCACGCCGCGGTGCAGAAAAGCTGTGGAAGCTGGTACATGAGGAAGATTTCGTTAACGCTCTTGGTGCTTTGACTGGCAACCAGGCTGTCCAGCAGGTAAAAGCTGGCCTTAAGGCAATCTACTTGAGTGGCTGGCAGGTTGCAGCGGACGCTAACCTTTCCGGAAATATGTATCCTGACCAGAGTTTGTATCCGGCGAACAGCGTTCCCGCTGTTGTTAAGCGCATCAACCAGGCGTTGCAGCGTGCTGACCAGATCACTCATGGCGAAGGAGACAATTCCATCGACTGGTTCGCACCAATCGTGGCGGATGCAGAAGCAGGCTTTGGCGGACAGCTGAATGTATTCGAATTGATGAAGGGTATGATCGAAGCTGGCGCAGCAGGCGTTCACTTTGAGGACCAGCTATCTTCTGAAAAGAAATGCGGACACCTTGGCGGAAAGGTATTGCTTCCTACACAGACAGCAGTCCGTAACTTGATTGCTGCCCGACTTGCGGCAGACGTCATGGGAACGCCAACCCTGATTGTGGCGCGTACTGATGCGAATGCAGCAGATTTGATCACAAGCGATGTCGATCCATATGATGCTCCGTTCATCACAGGTGACAGGACTCCTGAAGGATTCTTCCGTGTGAAGGCTGGCCTTGACCAGGCAATCGCACGCGGCTTGGCTTATGCTCCATATGCTGACCTTGTTTGGTGTGAAACTTCTGAGCCTGATCTGGATGAAGCCCGTCGTTTTGCTGAAGCGATCCACGAGAAGTATCCTGGCAAGCTGCTTGCTTACAACTGCTCGCCTTCATTCAACTGGAAAAAGAAGCTGGATGACGAGACGATCGCGAAATTCCAAGTCGAGCTTGGCAAAATGGGCTACAAGTTCCAGTTCGTTACACTTGCTGGCTTCCACGCATTGAACCACAGCATGTTCGAACTGGCTCGCGGCTACAAAGAGCGCGGCATGGCTGCCTACTCCGAACTGCAGCAAGCTGAGTTCGATAGCGAGCAGTATGGCTACACAGCTACAAGACACCAGCGCGAAGTCGGAACAGGCTACTTCGATGATGTATCAATGGTCATTTCCGGAGGGACTTCCTCAACGACTGCGTTAAAAGGCTCTACCGAAGAAGCACAGTTCACTACTTCCTGATCACGGGTTTTCTCTTCGCCTGGGCCCTCCAACTCAGGCGAAGATTTACCATATTAGTTTTTGATTTTTTAACCTTGCATTCTCCTATTTGTGTCCTTCTCTTCGAACTGAAGAGAAGGTTTTTTTTGCTCAAAATAGGATAACCTTAAACTAGCACAGACATTTGGGCGGAAACATACATAGTATTATATTGATCATTACGGACAGAAAATGAAGGGAATGAAGGATTTTTGTCCATCATCAAGGCAATGACGGACAGATAAAGAATAGAATGAAGGATTTTTGTCCGTCATCCAGGCTGTGATGGACAAAAATTAAATCGAACTCATGATTATTGTCCGTCTTTGCAGCAGCAGTGAGCAGAGTTTTAGCTCAAGGTGATTCGTAAGGGTTAATATTAGTGTGATGAATGAAGAACACAAATTGAGTGATGTATTAAGTTAGGGGTGACTAGGTTGAGCGATAGCAAACTGGATGAGTATCTGCAGCAGGGAATCCATGGTGCAAAACAGACGAAGCCTGATGAGAGACGGCGTTTCCTTACGACACTGAGGGAGCGGGTGGTCATTGCGCTCACGCAGGGCGAGGTGATGAGGAAGGGTGTTGAACCTGAAGTCGAGCAGCTTATGGATGAAAATCGTGAAGCCCACCTCTTTTTAAATGGCCATATATCATATCGATATTTATCGGAATACATCAAAGCGGCTGAAAAGCGGGGCATTGAGTTCACGATCGTGACAAACAAGGATTATGACTCAGAGCTCGGACTTGTTTTGGCCCATAACCATGCGATTGATAAAGAGGAGATTTATCTTGGTAAAAAGAAACCGGTGATCCAGACGGCTCAAGCCAACAAGAAAAAGGGTTTCTTATCTGGGTTTAGGAAGTTATTTGGAAAATAGAGACGGGAGGCAGCCTTTAAGGTTGCCTCTTTTTTTGCCTCCATTTCAATTACTTTAAAAAAATAGCCCGAATTTTATAAAGGTGGTTGAAAAACGACATTAATGTCGTTATAATAAAATCAAGAAAAACGACACTACCGTCGTTTTAAAAATGGAGGGATTATGATGAATGGTCTTTCAAAAAACAAAGCGTTTATTACATTGATGCTAGCACAGTTAATATCAAGTGTTGGTGACTGGTTGAGTGTCATTGCGATCATAACGATGGTTGGATTGAAGTGGGAGGCATCTCCAATGGAGGTGTCGATGATTATCCTTTGTTTGGCGGTGCCAATGGCGCTGCTTGGACCTTTTACCGGAACGATTGCTGACAGGTTTAATAGAAAAGCATTAATGATTGTTTCAGACTTAGTGAGAGCAGGCCTTATTCTGATTCTAGCTTTTGCCAACTCACTCTGGACTGTTTATATTTGCTTGTTCATGATCGGAATGCTTTCAGCTATATTTGTCCCGGCAAAGAACGGCAAGCTTAAAGAGATTATAAATCAGGAAAACATGAAAAGCGCCATGTCGATTACTTCCATGATTGATTCAGGAACGAAGGTGCTGGGGCCATTGCTGAGCGGACTCCTGGTTTCGGCTTTTGGCACACAGCTGGTGTTTTTTATCGACTCCGGTACATTTGTCATTTCGGCGCTTCTGCTGCTCACTTTACCAAAGGCAGCGGCATCAATCAGGAGTGAGTCAGATGGATCCAAGGGAGCTTCGTTTAAAGAAGATTTTATAGAAGGAATCAGCTTTATCAAGGGAAATCGTTTCTTGATAGTGGGAATTACGGTCTTAGGGGTGAGCCTGCTGATTTTACAGCTTTCTGACTCCCAAATCATCGTCTTACTCAGGGAACTGTCGAATGTTTCACCTGACCTGTTTGGCTATATTGTTACGGCATCGGGGGTCGGGATGTTTTTTGCAGGATTGCTGTTGGCTAAAAAAACAGACTATAATGCTCTGATTCTATTGTTCATTGGGGTTTGTGGGATTGGGGTCTCTTTTAGTTTGATGGCTGTATTGACTCGATTGGATTTAGACCTGCCAACTTTATGGGGTCCTGCTCTGGGATTGGTTGCTGGATTTTCTGCCGGCTTGGTGTTCATCCCCTTTCAGGCTGCTGTCCAAACCGATACTCCGGTACACATGACAGGCAGGGTTTTTGGTGTATTAAATAGTGTAACGACCACTGCAACAATCATCGGTCCATTGGTTGGAGGATTGCTTGCTACTATGCTGGGAGTAGTTCCAACATTTGTGATAACAGGGCTCTTATTGGTTGCAGTCTCGGTGGTTGGTCTGATTTTTAAAAGTAAAATAGAACGGGGGAGAGTCAATGTCTCCGAAGGTCAGTCAGGAGCACATGGAACAGCGTCGAGCTGAAATTCTGAAAGCGGCAGAGAAAGTTTTCATTGAATATGGTTATGAGCGGGCCACGATGAAGCACATCATGGACGCTGCGAATGTCAGCAGAGGCGGGCTGTATCAATATTTTTCAAATAAAGAGGCAGTGTTCGAAACGATTCTTGAAGAAGGCTTATCGCTGGAATTGGATGAGACATTGGAGATGTTAAAGGAAAATGCGACATCTTATTGGGATATGCTCATGAAAACCATCTTTGGCGAGGGCGGGGAGCCTGATGATGAAATGGATCCTTTAGCCCCGGCAAAACTTGAGTATTTTATCATCGGAAGAAATGATGAGCACAGGAGAGCATACGGAAAAACACGATACAATAATGGCTTGAGTATTTATGCCAATATTATCAATGACGGGCAAAGAAATGGTGAATTCAGCACGAGGTTTGACAATGAAATCGTTGCGCGTTCGATCATTGCGTTCATTGACGGCCTAGCGGTGGAGGACGCGATGTTATCGAGAGAAGATTTGAAAATCAAAGAGCAATCCATCTTGTTTGTACAGTATTTAAAAATGGCCTTGGGAATCAGTGAGCATTCGAGTCATGGAAAATAACACATTAGAGAATTTCCTCGAGTTTTCAATATCATAGGCATGCCTGCAATGGGGCAGGGGATGGAGCAGAATTCCATCCCCTATTCTAGTTGTTTGTCCAATAATCGTAAAAATTTTTCCCGGGCATCTAAATCGCGAATCATTTTGTTAACGCGGAAGGAGCTTTGCAGATACCCCCTGACATAGCGGTTCACAAAAAATAAACGGCGGTACTTTTCATTTGTATATATGTCTTTGAACCATTCATGCTCATTCAGTCTTGCGATATTCTGATCCACTTTTTGCGTGTTTATGGAACCGCTTTGTCCTGCACTCGCAAATAGATCGCTGATTAAATCGAAAATAAAATGTAGGATGGAACATCACGCCTCCACTTTAGGTACTTATTAAAATTATACTCGCTGAGTCTTTATGAAACTAGAAGTATCAAATTAATATGAACAATAATGTTGAAGCTGCAACTCCTAAAATGAACGGAAGAAGCTTGCTCTTGCGTTCTTTTGGCAGTTCTTCTTTAATGGTGTTCAATAAAATTCCTCCTGCAAGCCAGCTGAACCACAGGGCGAAAATGAAGGTAGAGAGTGTGATGAAGAAGCCAAGCAGCCATCCCCCGACTACAGAAACTGCGAGGATCAACGAACCCCATGGGTCATAGCGCTTTTTGTGGTCAAGCCGAAGTCCGACATCGTTAATCATAAGATGCAAGGTGAAAACTGCTGTGAATATGACCACTGCTTTAGGTTCCTGCTTCAAACCTTTAATCAGGTAATAGCCAATGAAAGAATTATAGAGGACAAATGCTCCAATATGATAAATAAAGACAGAACGATGGGGGCTGTTCTGTTCAGATGCTTTTACAAAATGATTTATGGAATAAAAAACGATGAAGCCAACGGTCGCGACCAAGTATAAGCTATAATCTTCATAATGCTTGGGAATGTGTATTAGCTTATTGAATTCCTCCTGCACCTTCTGGAATTCAGGCAGAAGATGCACGATCACATAGGCAATGGATGCGCCACCGGCGAAGCTGAGAATTGGCTTACGCGGCTGCTCCATCAACTTGGAGTAGTATTTTACCGATAGATGAACTCCTGCTAACAGGATGACCAGGAAAAAAGTTAAGATAGCCAAGTTCTTTAAACCTCCTTTGGCTATACCTTCCCGCTGTTTATGAACAACAAACAAATATCATGTTTTATAATTCTGCGATCTTCCTCTGCTTCTGTTAAAATAGTACAAACAGCAAGGCTTGTATTGCTTTAACGTGGAAAACTTTGCTATGATCAGTATTATTATTGTCTGACGATTTACAATGGAGGTGCTTTTATGTCAAGGATTTCTGAGGAACAGGTGAAGCATGTTGCACACCTGGCGAGATTGGCGATTACGGAAAAGGAAGCAAAAATGCTGACGGACCAGCTGGATAAAATCATTACATATGCTGAGCAGTTGAATGAGCTGAATACGGATAATGTTGAGCCCACTGCACATGTGCTTGAAATAAAGAATGTCATGCGGGAAGACCGTGCAAAAGAGGGCCTTCCGCGTGAAGAGGTTTTAAAGAATGCGCCTGAGCACCAGGATGGACAGATCAAAGTGCCAGGAATTATAGAGTAGGAGGACCGGCGATGAGTTTATTTGAACACAAGATATCGGAGCTTCATGAGCTTATACATAAAAGAGATCTAAGCGTTTCCGACCTGGTCGATGAATCGTTTAAGCGGATTGGCGAGGTCGAAGGCAAAGTCCAGGCATTTTTAACATTGGATGAAGAAAACGCAAGGGCAGCGGCGAAGGCATTGGATGATAAGGCTATCCAAAATGTGCCAACAAGTAAGTTATACGGACTGCCGATTGGCATCAAGGACAATATCGTCACAAAGGGCCTGCGCACGACGGCAGCGAGCAAGATTCTCGAAAACTTTGATCCTATTTACGATGCGACGGTCACACAGAAGCTGAAGCAAGCGGAAACAGTGACGATCGGCAAGCTGAACATGGACGAATTCGCGATGGGATCCTCAAACGAAAACTCCGGTTTTAAAAAGACTCTTAACCCATGGAATCTTGACCGGGTGCCAGGTGGTTCTTCTGGCGGTTCGGCTGCTTCAGTTGCTGCAGGTGAAGTGTTGTTCTCTTTGGGCTCTGATACAGGCGGGTCGATTCGCCAGCCGGCTTCTTTCTGCGGTGTGGTAGGCATGAAGCCAACTTACGGACTGGTTTCCCGCTTTGGATTGATCGCATTTGCGTCTTCTTTGGACCAAATCGGCCCAATCACTCGCAATGTAGAAGACAATGCATTTTTGTTAAAAGCAATCGCGGGACACGATGAAATGGATTCAACTTCCGCAAAAGTGGACATCCCTGACTATATCGCTTCATTGACTGGCGATATCAAGGGCTTAAGAATCGCTGTGCCTAAGGAGTATCTTGGCGAAGGTGTCAACGAAGAAGTGCGCAAGTCAGTAAGGGATGCGCTTATTATCCTTGAGCGTCTCGGAGCGACTTGGGAAGAGGTTTCCCTGCCACACTCGAAGTATGCCCTGGCGACTTATTACTTGCTGTCATCTTCCGAAGCATCTGCCAACCTGGCGCGCTTTGACGGCGTCCGCTATGGCTACCGTTCACCGAATGCTGAGAATCTGCTCGAAATGTACAAGATGACACGCGAGGAAGGCTTCGGTGAGGAAGTTAAGCGCCGGATCATGCTTGGTACGTTCGCGCTGAGCTCTGGTTATTATGATGCTTATTATAAAAAAGCACAGAAGGTCCGCACGCTGATCAAGCAGGACTTTGAGAAAGTGTTCGAGCAATATGATGTCATTATTGGTCCTACTGCACCTACGCCGGCATTCAAACTTGGCGAGAACACAAGAGACCCGATGACAATGTATGCGAATGATATTCTGACGATCCCGGTCAACCTTGCAGGTGTGCCGGCGATTTCGGTCCCTTGCGGCTTTGACAAAGGTCTGCCGCTTGGCCTGCAAATTATCGGACGTCATTTCGATGAAAGCACTGTATATAAAGTTGCCCATGCATTCGAGCAGGCAACAGATTTCCATAAACAAAAACCTGAGCTGTAAAGGGGTGAAAATGATGAAGTTTGAAACGGTAATTGGCCTTGAGGTCCATGTTGAATTAAAAACAGAATCAAAAATCTTTTCGGCGAGTCCGAACCATTTTGGTGCTGAGCCGAATACAAATACAAGCGTAATTGACCTTGGATACCCTGGAGTACTGCCGGTCGTGAATAAAAAAGCGGTTGAGTACGCTATGAAAGCCGCTATGGCTTTGAACTGCGAAGTCGCGGAGCATACGAAATTCGACCGCAAGAACTATTTTTACCCGGACAACCCGAAGGCGTACCAGATTTCCCAGTTCGACAAACCGATTGGGGAGCATGGCTGGATTGAGATCGAAGTTAATGGCTATAAAAAGAAAATTGGCATCACCCGTATCCATATGGAAGAGGATGCCGGCAAGCTGACACATGGCAACGGCTATTCCCTTGTTGATTACAACCGTCAGGGAACGCCGCTTGTTGAGATCGTATCGGAGCCCGATATACGCACTCCGGATGAGGCATATGCTTATCTTGAGAAGTTAAAGTCGATCATTCAATATACGGGCGTATCGGATTGTAAAATGGAAGAGGGGTCTCTTCGCTGTGATGCAAACATCTCGATCAGGCCGGTCGGGCAAAAGGAATTCGGCACGAAGACGGAGCTTAAGAACTTGAACTCCTTCAACTTTGTCCGCAGAGGTCTTGAGTACGAGGAAAAGCGTCAGGAAGAGGAAATCCTCGCTGGCCGTGAGATCCAGCAGGAAACGCGCCGCTTTGATGAAGCGACGAATACCACTCTGCTAATGCGTGTTAAAGAAGGATCTGACGATTATCGTTATTTCCCTGAACCGGATCTCCCGGATCTTTACATCGATGAAGAGTGGAAGGCAAGAGTCCGTGCTGAAATCCCTGAACTGCCAGATCAGCGGAAAAAGCAATATGTCGAGGAGATGGGACTGCCAGCTTATGATGCAGAAGTTTTAACCGTATCGAAAGAGATGGCTGACTTCTTCGAGTCTGCCGTTAAAGCAGGAGCCGATCCAAAGCAGGCGTCCAACTGGCTGATGGGTGAATTCTCAGCCTACTTGAAAGCAGAATCAAAAGAGCTGCATGAAACAGCACTGACTCCTGAAGGGCTTGCCGGCTTGATCAAGCTGATCGAGAATGGAACGATTTCCTCCAAAATCGCCAAGCAGGTATTCAAGGAATTGGTCGAAAACGGCGGCGACCCGGAAAAAATCGTTAAAGAGAAGGGACTTGTCCAAATCTCCGACGAAGGCGAGCTGCTCAAGATCATCACTGAAATCATCGATGCAAACCCGCAATCAGTCGAAGACTTCAAAGGTGGCAAGGACAAAGCAAAAGGCTTCCTTGTCGGCCAAATCATGAAAGCAACAAAAGGCCAGGCGAACCCGCCGCTAGTAAACAAATTGCTAGTCGAAGAATTGAATAAGAGATAATAGCGAAAGCTGGCGATTAGTTCGCCAGCTTTTTTGTCGATATTTCCCGGGAAAGGGGGAAAGTCGGGTTAAAAATAGTTCTTTAAATACATATTCTTACAAACGTGCTGGTGCTATTATTAGCTTGAGAACACAAAAGGGGGCTGGCCTCTATTTTACTTAGAGATATTGATTTGGATTTACCTTATATAAAAAAAGACGAAGATATCAAAAGGGTAATGGCCAGGCATTCTCTTACTGAGACCGAAGCGTTACGCTTTGATTATGAAGAAGGTTGGAAGAGAAAAAGAATGCTGTTTCGAGACCAGGTTAGGTGCATAGCCGGTTTGTACACTTTTTTACTAGGTCGCTTTCCAAATGACAGGTCAAAGAAAATTATGATCAATTGTGTGGAATTTCCAGGAGATGGAGTGCAGACCACCACAGATGGTTTCACTGAGGTTTCGGTAAAGTTGGACGTAGATTCATATTTTTCTCTATCCGATTTTTATAAAAAAACACTTATTCTAAATAAAATCGATGAGGGAATCGTTAAAGTTGCGAATGAGTATTCATGGGAACATGATGTCTTCAATCGGATCACAGCTGAAATAAAAGAGCGAAACTATGTAAATGAGTATACTTGGGCACAAAGATCCTCACCTGACAGAAAGTATATGGCAGAGATGTTTTGTACGCATGACATAGACTATTTTAGTGCAACGCTGAACATCAGGGACAAGAAATCAGGTGAATTGATCAAAAGCAAAAAAGTCCTCCAGGAGAGGCCGCATGAACTGGTTTTTACTCAATATCTAGGTGATTTAAGATGGATTTCTGATAGAACAGTGGCCATGACTAATCGGGGAAGGAAAACGAAGTGGCTCGTTGAAAACATATAAAGGTTGTGTAGAAATGGTCAAATTTTTGAAGGAAGGTAATGTAAGAATACGGATTGTTGCCGACGTCGAAGTATCAGAAAAAAATTATACTCATCGATTGAAGGAATACACCCATGTATTGAAAACCCAACGGAAAAAGCCATCTTGAAAAAGGTGAAAGAAATCGTATTCGAGTTTAACAGACTTAACGAAGAATACGTTTATTTCGTATGTTTTTTAGAAAAACAGCCTGGAAAGATCAAACCTGGAGATCCGTTTGAAATCTAGTCATTGGACAGGTACTATAACAGTTGATTAAAATCCAGGAGTTGTGATCATGTATAATAAAATCCTGCAAAAGATAGACAAGCTTTATCAAGATGACCGGAAAAAACTTAGGACTGGTACAATCCTATATGGAAATCTGTACGAAGACCGCTGGCAAACTCATATCCAAAAACCATTGACCTTTGAAGAGTTACATTCACTCGAAGAAGAGATAGGCAATGTGCCGGATGACTTTAAAGAATTCCTGTTAACGTCTAATGGCTGCTACTTGTTTGATATATTGAGGGTCGCAGGCAAACAGGACGGTTATAAAGGGATGACCATCGAGGAGCAGATTCATCAGCCAATTTCATTTCAAAATATCCCACCTTATTTACGCGATAGAAAACGCCTGGATGGCTTATTTGTGTTTGCGGATTCGATGGCCACCGGAACATTCTTTGTCTATAACGGAGAAGGCCAAATCCTTCAAATGGATATGAGGAGTTTTAAGCCAATTGATTCTTATCCAAATTTGATGGAATTACTGGAAGAAGTGTTCAAGGAAGGCGAGAGATTGGTTTTGAATAAGGACTATCTTGATTTTGATTAAGAGAGCATAAAGGCCCTGGCAAAAGGGCCTTTTACGTCAATCCAGACCATCATCCATTATGATGTTAAAGAGTGCTTCCTTATCCAATACTGAAATGGCAAGATGCGTATTAGTAAAGATCATATAGACTGGTGTTACGTTTGTCGTCAGTTCAGGATAACGCTCTTTTAGACTATTAATATCATCAGATATGTGGAAGGAATCAAGCTTAGCCTTTACTTCGTCGGGAATGTCATACTTTTCTGACTCTCCACGTGGAACAATGGCCAGTACAGAAAGTTTCTCAGGATTCTTCGATAGGAAATCATAGAAATCAGGCAGGTCTTCTATCGATAAGTTGACGAAATAGGTGCTGAAAGAATTGAATTCCTCATCCCAGCCTGCTGTGATCTGGAAGAGTATGTTCTGGACGGTCTGGCTTTTTGGTATCAGTATTGTATCGCTTTGCGCTGATAGTTTATCAGCACCAGGAACAGAATTGACCTGGTTAATCATGATTTGTTTTGGTTTTTTGTCTGCGGGGAAGGTTACAGTTAACTCCTGTCTTTCCTTGGCCTTGGATGGAATCGTTCCTGCCATCAGCTTAATTGGTTCTTCAGAAGTTTGCCTGGTTCCATGCCAATTGTATTCTCCTGTTACGACAGAAATTTTCTCACCTTCAATCGTTACAACGGGCAAGGGTGGCTTTTCTTCCTTATATAATTTATACCGATCCATGGCAATGAGCACGCTTAAAAACAGTACTGCAGATGTTCCGTAGATTAATAGCTTCTTCTTCATAACTTTTCCCCTCAGAGTTTTGTAATTCTTATAGAAATTCCACCTATCACATGTAATTTCCTGTAAGATTTTATCGAAAAATGAAATAAAAATACCACAGAGAAAGGATCTCTGTGGCATCGTTTTTTAAGATTTTAAGTTTTCAACACTCATATCAAATTCTTTTTCAATCTCAGGGTTTGGTTTGGAAGTTACCAAGCTGACAACAACAGAAATGATCAGGTTGATAATGAAGCCTGGGACGATTTCGTACATGACATCGCTAAGGCCGAAATTGCTCCAGATGACAACTGTAGTGGCACCGGCAATCATACCGAGGATCGCGCCCCAGTTGGTCATCTTCTTCCAATACAGGCTCAGGATGATGATTGGTCCGAACGCTGCGCCAAAACCGGCCCATGCATATGCAACCAGGCCAAGGATCGTGTCGTTCTGCACCCATGCAAGTGCAGCAGCGATGATCGCTACTACGAGTACGGCCAATCGTCCGAAGAATACGTATTGCTTATCAGATTTCTCTTTTTTGAATAAAATTTTGTATAAGTCCTCAGTCAGTGCGCTGGATGTAACGATCAACTGGGACGAAATTGTGCTCATGATTGCAGCGAGGACGGCTGCCAGCATGAGGCCGGCGAACAACGGATGGAAGAAGATTTGTCCGAGGACGATGAAGACTGCCTCTGGGTTATCCAGCTTCACATCAGGATTTTGTGTGAAATAAGCAAGGCCGATTAAAGCTGTCAGGACAGCCCCGATTAATGAGAAGATCATCCAGCCCATACCGATTCTTCTTGCACTCTTTGTTTCTTTTATTGAAGTGATTGCCATGAAACGGGTGATGATATGTGGCTGGCCGAAGTAGCCAAGACCCCATGCTGCAGTTGATATGATACCAAGTACAGTCGTGCCTTTGAATAAATCAAGCAATGTCGGGTCGATTGAACGGATGGTATCGAACGTTTCAGCAGGTCCCCCTGTTTTTGCAAAGCCGATAATCGGCACGAGCAGAAGGGCAAGGAGCATCATCATTCCCTGGATGAAATCGGTATAACTTACTGCCAGGAATCCGCCGAATAATGTGTAAGCAACGACGACTGCGGAAACGAGCACCAAGCCGGTATGATAATCGAGGCCGAAAGAACTTTCGAAGAAAACAGCTCCGGCGACCATTCCGGAGGAAACGTAGAAAGTAAAAAATAGAAGAATAACAATTCCGGATACAATTCTTAAAAGCTTTGTATCATCTTTAAAACGGTTTTCCAGGAAGCTTGGAATCGTGATGGAGTCATTCGCCACATGGGTGTATGAGCGAAGTCGAGGTGCTACATAAAGCCAGTTAAGATAAGCGCCGACGGTCAATCCGATGGCAATCCATGCATTCGCTAAACCGCTTACATAAATTCCTCCTGGAAGACCCATCAAGAGCCAGCCGCTCATGTCAGCCGCACCGGCGCTTAGCGCTGTGACTGCCGGACCAAGCGATCTGCCGCCAAGCATGTAGTCAGTCAGATTGCTAGTCTTTTTATAGGAATACCAGCCGATATAAAGCATCGCGGCCATGTAGATCCCTATGGCAATGATTTGATACATTTCATTGGACATCATCTTTCCCCCTTTGTTATTACGAAAAAAATATTAAAAAAATATTGCTAATACAATTAATATTCTATCATTTCGCACAAATGATTAACAATCTATTTTTTCTTAGAAAATACTATTCTTGAAATAGTAATTTACTTTAGTAATATACCTATAGGACAAAAAAGAACCATGGCCAGGTAGCCATGGTTAACGTTACATCTTAAGGTCTTTTGGAGGAAGGCGGTCACCTTTCACTTTTTTATCATTGATTTTCGGTTCCTTGCCGTCAAAAAAGTTTTGCAGATTCGAACGATGGAGGAAAATTAAAAATAAAATAAAAGCAGTAAAGATAAATGGTTCATCAATTTCCGGAGAGAAAAAGGAATAAACGAGCATCGCGATTCCCACTGAAATCGAACCCATGAACACATATTTGGTAAGTAAAATGACCGCAAAGAAGGTCACATATACAGCCAGGAACATTCCGATGTCAACAATCAGCAGCGCCCCTGCTGTCGTGGCGATTGCCTTGCCTCCGCGGAATCCGGCGAAAATCGGGAAGCAGTGGCCAATGACGGCAATCAAGCCAGCATATAGCGGCTCAACAGGAGTATCGAAAATCATCGGAAGAGAAGTCGCCAGCATCCCTTTTGCGACATCCACAAGAAGCACGACAATCGCGGCACGCTTCCCCATGACCCGCAATGTATTCGTCGCGCCAGGGTTTTTGCTGCCGTGATCCCTGATATCCACATGGAAAAAATATTTGCCAATCAATAATGCTGTAGGAATGGAACCAACCAAATATGCTGCCAAAAGACAGATCCAAGTCATATAGTGTCACCCTTTTAATCTAGTTAAAGAATTTTATTCTAAAATAGTCATGGTCAGAATGTTTTTTTAACGATTTTTAATCTTCTGTACAGGAACAAATCCATGGGAACTTTTATACCTTTTAGGACGTCTCTTCTATATATAAGGCACGTAAATGCTGCATTTTTTTGCAAAAGCAAGTGAGTAGTGACCAAACCGCTAAGGTGTTCAACCCTGTTAAACAATACTCATTGGAGGCTTGTCCAATTTTCAGTGTGTAAAACGGATTTTGGATATAAATCTGTACCTCTATATAACCGGTAAGGGTTTCCAATTTATGTAACCATTCTCTCTGTATTGTAAAAAAAAATGTGCATGAATGGAAGAGTTTTTCGAAAAATACGATAGTTAACATTTTAAATAAATCGTGATTCTTTTTTGGCAAATGGACAGAAAATCGTTTATGATATATCCCGTAGAATTGATATTGAGGTAATTGCCTGGATATCCATAATGGGCTATGATGTAAAAGAATGGAATATAATACGATATTAAGTAGGATGATGGGTATGAAAAGAGCAAGAATCATTTATAATCCGACTTCAGGTCGTGAAGTTTTTAAAAAGCATCTTGCTGAGGTCCTGGTGAAGCTGGAGAATGCCGGCTATGAGACTTCATGCCATGCAACGACAGGCGAAGGGGACGCGACGCAGGCAGCAAGGATAGCGGTCGAGCGACGCTATGACCTGGTGATTGCGGCTGGCGGAGATGGCACGATCAATGAAGTGATCAATGGAATCGCTGAACAGGAATACCGCCCGAAAATCGGTGTGATTCCGGTCGGCACAACGAATGACTTTGCACGCGCACTCCATATCCCAAGGGATATCGAGGCTGCGGTCGACATCATTGTTAGAGGCGAAACAATTCCGGTCGATGTAGGCCGAATCAACGATAAATATTTCATCAATATCGCAGGCGGTGGCAGACTGACGGAGCTGACATATGAAGTGCCAAGCAAACTCAAGACAATGCTAGGCCAGCTAGCCTATTATCTAAAAGGGATCGAGATGCTGCCATCCATCCGTGCTTCTGAGGTAAGCATTGAGTATGATGGAAAGCTGTTTGAAGGCGAAGTCATGATGTTTCTTGTCGGACTGACAAATTCTGTTGGAGGTTTCGAACGTCTGGCACCAAACTCTTCAATCAATGATGGATTATTTTCATTATTGATTTTGAAAAAGACAAACTTGGCCGATTTTATCAGAATCGCCTCGCTCGCAGTCCGCGGTGAGCATATCAATGACCCAGGTGTGATTTACACACAGGCAAACCGTATCAAGGTCCAATCGAAGGAAACGGTCCAATTGAACCTTGACGGTGAATACGGCGGCAACCTGCCAGCTGAATTCGAAAACCTGTTCAGGCACATTCAAGTTTATGTGCCCCTTGATGAAATCCGACCAGAAGACCGTCCCGAGAACCTGGAATTGAACTTTAAAGCAGAATAAACGGAAGCCACTCCTCGATTGGAGTGGTTTTTTTATTTGGGGGGATAGGGTATAGGAGGATATTATCAATTGCTTGAAATAAGACTAAAGTACTTACTATGACTTCGGACAAAACGAAGGAGAGAAGCAGGGGTTTTGTCTGAACCTAGTGTGACTTCGGACAAAACGAAGGGGAGAAGCCAAGATTTTGTCCGAACCTGGAGTGACTTCGGACAAAACGAAGGAGAGAAGCAGGGGTTTTGTCTGAACCTAGTGTGGCTTCGGACAAAACAAAGAGGAAAAGCCGTGATTTTGTCTGAACCTGGAGTGACTTCGGACATAACGAAGAGGGTTAGCAGTAGTTTTTGTCTGAACTCGGTGTGGCTTTGGACAAAACAAAAAGGCAAAGCCGTGATTTTGTCCGAACCTGGAGTGACTTCGGACAAAACGAAGAGGGTAGCAGTAGTTTTTGTCCGAACTCGGTGTGACTTCGGACAAAACGAAGGAGAGAAGCAGGGGTTTTGTCTGAACCTAGTGTGGCTTCGGACAAAACAAAGAGGAAAAGCCAGGATTTTGTCTGAACCTGATGTGACTTCGGACAAAACGAAGAGGAGAAGCAGGGGTTTTGTCTGAACAAGGCATGACTTCGGACAAAACGAAGAGGAAAAGCCAGGATTTTGTCCGAACCTGATGTGATTTCGGACAAAACGAAGAGGAGAAGCCAAGATTTTGTCTGAACAAGGCATGACTTCGGACAAAACGAAGAGGAGAAACCAAGATTTTGTCCAAACTCGGTGTAACTTCGGAAAAACCTTGCCGGTACCAGTCTTTGCATATTAACAAAATATCCTGGCGGTATGAAAAATTTGCCTGTAAATCATATTTGGATGAAAATAAAAGATAATAATATAAAAGGATGTGGATACATAATGGGGAAGAAGGCGTTGGTCAATATCGATTATACATATGACTTTGTTGCGGATGATGGCCGTCTGACTTGCGGAGAGCCAGGGCAGGCGATTGAAGAAAAGCTTGTCGGAGTGACAAAGGAGTTCATCGAAAATGGTGACTATGTTGTTTTCGCGATTGATGTCCATGATGAGGGCGATGAGTTCCATCCGGAAACAAAGCTGTATCCACCGCATAATATCCGCGGTACGAAGGGAAGGGACTTGTACGGAAGCCTGCAGAATGTTTATGAAGAGAATAAGCATCTCGATCATGTGTACTATATCGATAAAACGAGATATTCAGCGTTCGCCGGTACTGACCTGGAGATAAAACTTCGCGAGCGGGGAATCACTGAAGTCCATCTCGTCGGTGTGTGTACGGATATTTGTGTCCTTCATACAGCGGTGGATGCTTATAACAAAGGATTTAAGGTTATTGTTTATAAAGATGCTGTTGCTTCCTTTGACCAAATCGGCCATGAATGGTCGCTCCGTCATTTTGAGAGTTCGATTGGAGCGGAGGTCAAGTAATGCGCAATGAGTTATAACTGCTCGGTTAGAGCGGAGGACAAGTAAAGCGCAACGAAGTTATCACTGCTTGATTAGGGCAAGATTATGTAAAACGCAACGAAGTTATAACTGCTCGATTAGGACTAGATTATGTAAAACGCAACGAAGTTATAACTGCTCGAATGGAGCCTGATCAAGTAATACAGACCGGCGTTTTGTCAGCTACCTATTGATGGCAGTAAATTGGAGGTTTTTTGATGAGCACTAAATTCAGAGACGACAGCTTGATGCTGCATACGGACTTATATCAATTGAATATGATGGAAACGTACTGGCGCGATGACGTTCACAATCGCCGCGCGGTGTTTGATTTATTTTTCCGGAAGCTTCCTTTTGGAAATGGCTATGCCGTTTTTGCCGGACTTGAAAAAATCATCAGCTATATCGAGAATTTTGGCTTCACAGAAGATGATATTCAATATTTGAGAGAGGAAGGAAAGTTCGATGAGGATTTCCTTGCCTTTTTAAAAGACCTGCGTTTTACAGGAAGTATCCGTGCGATGCAAGAGGGGGAGATTGTTTTTGCCAATGAGCCCCTGGTAAGGGTAGATGCACCACTGGTTCAAGCGCAATTGATTGAAACGGCCCTGCTTAATATCGTCAACTACCAGACGTTGATTGCGACAAAGGCTTCACGGATCAAACAGGTGGTAAAGAACGAAATCGCGATGGAGTTCGGCAGCCGCCGTGCACATGAAATGGATGCTGCACTCTGGGGCACGCGTGCTGCATATGTTGGAGGCTTTGATTCTACCAGCAATGTACGTGCGGGAAAGTTATTCGGGATCCCGATTTCCGGAACGCATGCTCACTCAATGGTTCAGGCATACAGAGATGACTACACCGCGTTTAAAAAATATGCGGAAACGCACAGGGACTGCGTTTTCCTGGTCGATACATATGATACGCTGCGGTCAGGGGTGCCAAACGCGATCAAAGTGGCAAAGGAATTCGGCGATAAAATCAATTTCATCGGAATCCGTCTCGACAGCGGCGACCTTGCTTATCTTTCAAAGGAAGCTCGTAAAATGTTGGATGAAGCCGGCTTTAAAGATGCAAAAATCGTAGCATCCAGCGACCTGGATGAGTATACGATCATGAACCTGAAAGCCCAGGGTGCGAAAATCGATACTTGGGGAGTCGGGACGAAGCTGATCACAGCATACGAACAGGCTGCCCTTGGCGCTGTTTATAAAATCGTTTCAGTCGAGCGGGCAGACGGAACGATGGAGGACACAATCAAGATTTCGTCCAATCCGGAAAAAGTAACGACGCCTGGCATTAAAAATGTGTACAGAATCATCAACAAAGCCAACAATCGTTCAGAAGGGGACTACATCACGCTCGAAGGTGAAAATCCGCAGCAGGAAAAGCGGCTGAAGATGTTCCATCCAGTCCATACTTTTATCAGCAAATTCGTCACCAATTTCGACGCGAGGGATTTGCATCATGATATCTTCAATGAGGGCAAGCTTGTTTACACCCAGCCGAGCCTGGAAGAAGTCCGCCAACATTCAACATACTGCTTAGGCGTTCTTTGGGAAGAATACACACGGATGCTCAACCCCGAAGAATATCCAGTCGACCTCAGCCAAAAATGCTGGGATAACAAAATGCGCAATATAGAAGAAGTGAAAGAGAAGGTCATGGAGATGACTGGAGAAAAACTGTAAAAAGTGATGACTGCTTTCCTATGGTGAAAGCAGTCTTTTTTATATCGATTGAACCTCATCCTTAGGCAGGTTCTTTTTTTATTGGAAAAATAAACAAAAAACTTATCCGGATGTGTTAACTTTTCATTAGGATAAACGTTATGTATGCGGGAGGTCGGTATGGGAGATGTAAATCAAGATCTTAATCATGAGCTGAACATTGTCTATCGGTACCTGCTGAAGCAGGGGATTGCCCATGTCGATGCAGAGGACATTGTTCAGGAAACCGCATATAAATACTTGCTTTTTAATGATTCGATCCAGCCGGCGAAAACCCGCAGCTGGCTGATTCGAGTAGCATTGAATTTCCATTATGACCAATGCCGGAAGCTTAGGCGAATCGAGCTTAATATGGAGAATGAACAGCACACATCCAATAGTGAGGAACAGCCTGAAGCAGCCATTTTAACAAAGGAAAATAGAAATGAGCTTGGAGAATTGCTGAGCCGGTTAAAGCCGCAATACCAGGAGTTATTATTATTGAAGTATCAGAGCGGGCTTTCTTACCAGGAAATAGCGCAATTATTAGGCATTAGTGTAAGTTCCGTCAAAACGAATTTGTTCAGGGCCAGGCAGCGTTTAGCTAAGGTATTAAAGGAGGCAGCCTATGACAGAGAATAACAGAGAAAAATACTCGCAGGATATTGACTTTATGAGCAGTCCTTCCATGCAGAGAGCTATAAAGAAATCGAGAGTGAAGCAGACCATTAAGTACACATTCATCGCATTCCTTACATCCGCAGTATTGTTGACTGTGATATTTGTTGGCAGTGATTATCTCCTGAATAAAAGACTGCGGGATAATCAGAATCATATGGAACGCATGGTGAAGGGCGCAAATATTTCTGGAGAAAGCACTTATTATATCCATAATCTCTTCAGCGTCTTAGGGGAAACAACTTATTATAAGAAAATTGGCGGCCGGCAGATTGTCTGGGATAAAACAACAAAGAAAATCCCTGTATTCGGCCGGATCCAAACCATCCACCGCGGCAGCGGAATGGTTACAACGGATTCCATGGACGAAGAAGCGAAAAGGACGGTCCGTTATAATGATTATAATAACGAACGGAAGATTGATTTCTATTATCCGGGCCTGACATATGACTATCTGCCAAAGGAATTGGATCTTGCTGCTGGTTTGGACGAGAATATGCTTGTTGAGGTTGCCCTGTCTTTCAAGGAGCCGATGACATTGGATCAGCTGAGCAAAACGCTTGGACACGAAAATGTCAATTGGCTATGGGTGGATACGACGACTGAACCACAAAGGGCAAGGATGAATGATGAACTAGATGCTGACGGTTTAAAAGTGAAGGGCGGCGGCAATGCTTTTGGGTTCGAAGTGACTGAAGAGTACCCTTATTCAGCAAGTAACGGCCAAGGGTATCTAGCTGCCTTAGAAGGAGCAAGCGAATCAAGCGCTTCTGTTAAAGAAGCCCTGAAAGCGGTTAAGGCCAATGCCAAAAACGGTGAACTTCTAATCAGCGGGGCGGTTGTTACGGGAACCCCGGAAGAATTGCAGCGTTTCAGGAAGCTGGATTTTATCAGGGCATCGGTACTTGGAGTGACAATTGATAAATATTAACCATCACTATTTCCCTGTTTTTTAAAGGATTTCCCCTAGCTATAAAGAATTATTAGGGAACGAATCTTTTCTGAGGGTGTTGCTGTGTGAATCATCAATGTAATGCAATCGATTATGAACAATTCATACCTAGGGAAACAGGCTTTATTTTCAAGTTTGAAAAAGTAGGCAACACTTTTATCCATACATTCATTGAGGGGAAACTAATCGAAAAAGTGGGTCTCTGTCCTGAATTTATTGTAGGAAAATCTTTGTTTGAATTCCTTCCGCCTGAGCAGGCTCAGCGCAAAGAGCTTTTTTACGAAAAGGCCTGGAATGGCGAAAATGTTAACTATGAAGGCAGCTTTGGGGAAGTCCAGTACTTAGCCATCCTGAATCCGGTATGCCATAACGGGGTGACGATTGAAGTCATCGGGACAACCATTGATATAACAAAGGAGAAAATAAGGGAGAAGCAGGCCCAGCAAATGGAGAAGCTATCTGTAGTCGGGGAACTGGCAGCGGGAATCGCGCATGAAATCAGGAATCCGCTCACATCCATGAAAGGCTTCGCTAAAATTGTCAAAGAAAGTGTTTCGGATCAAAAGTTGATTCCATACCTTGATATCATGATGGATGAGATGGAGCGAATCAATCAAATCGTCAATGAGTTCATGTTCATTGCCAAACCGAAAGAAAATGTTCGTTTTCAAAACACAAACGTAAATAAATTATTGAGGGACTGTATCCAATTCATGGGACCGCAGGCCAATTTGAAGAGCATCAATATTGAATTGGAAGCAAAAGTACAAATCAATTTGAATTGTGATGGGAATCAGATAAAACAAGTCCTGATCAATCTTCTGCAGAACGCGATCGAAGCCACGGAGAACAATGGCCATTTCATCGGGGTAAGCTTGGAAGAGGCTAGTGCAGATGCCGTTATGATCACCGTCTCTGATAAAGGCTGCGGAATACCGGAATCAAGATTCAATCGCCTTTTTGAGCCTTTTTATTCAACGAAGGAAAAAGGAACAGGATTGGGCTTGCTCACCTGCAAACGGATCATCGACCTTCATCAAGGAAGCATTGATATTGAAAGCGAACCTGGGGCAGGCACGACTATACGGATTGTGCTGCCTAGAAATCGAAATGTAGAATCCATGTTGAATGCCGAATAAATAATGCCATGCTTCTTTTCGGAGCACGGCATTTTTGCTGTCGTTCCATAAGACTTATCTGTTAAAATGGAAGAGCAACCCCTTAATTCCCCACATTTTCTCACTGAAAGGAGCCACCTCGCTATGCTGCAAAAAGCCCATCAATTATTGCAAGATCATTTCGGTTATTCTTCATTCCGGTTGGGACAGGAACAGGCAATTTCCTATGTGCTGGAAGGAAAAAATACAGTCTGCGTCATGCCGACTGGAGGCGGTAAATCGATCGTTTATCAAATCCCGGCTCTCGTGCTGCCAGGGACCACCATCGTGATTTCTCCGCTGATTTCCTTGATGAAGGACCAGGTAGATACGCTCGTCCAGCTAGGCATTCCAGCGACGTATATCAACAGCTCGCTTACTGCCGGAGAAGCTGCAGCGCGAATGGATGATGCAAGGAACGGAAAGTACAAGCTGTTGTACATAGCTCCAGAGCGGCTAGGGTCCTGGGAGTTCATCGACGACCTGCAGGACATGGAAATTCCTTTGATCGCCGTCGATGAAGCGCACTGTATCTCGCAGTGGGGCCATGATTTCCGGCCGAGTTATTTGCAGATTTCCGGACTCGCTGACCGTCTGCCGCGAAAACCAATTGTACTTGCCTTGACGGCAACAGCAACACCGAAAGTACGGGAAGACATTTGCGCTTCGTTAAAAATAAACCCTGAGAATACGGTCATTACAGGGTTTGAGCGAAGTAACCTGAGCTTTTCCGTTGTAAAGGGCCAGGACCGCCAGGCGTATTTAAGGGATTTTATCAAAAAGAACGAAAAGGAAGCCGGCATCATTTATGCGGCGACAAGGAAAATCGTCGATCAGTTGTATGAATGGCTACAGAAGGAAGGTTTCAATGCCGCCCGCTACCACGCAGGCATGAATGATGAAGACCGGAACAGCGAACAGGAGCGATTTTTACAGGACGAGGCGTCTGTGATGGTTGCGACTTCGGCTTTCGGAATGGGAATTGATAAGAGTAATATCAGGTACGTTCTCCATTTCCAGATGCCGAAAAATATGGAAAGTTACTATCAGGAAGCTGGCCGTGCCGGTCGTGACGGCTTGGACAGTGAATGTACCGTGCTGTATTCATCACAGGATGTCCAGGTTCAGCGCTTTTTGATTGATCAGTCTGCTGATCGGGAACGAATTGCGCCTGAGTTGGAAAAATTGCAGCAAATGGTCGGATACTGCCATACCGAGGAATGCTTGCAATCCTATATCCTTCATTATTTTGGCGAGACAGAGACAGAGCCTTGCGGACGCTGCGGCAATTGTACCGATTCCCGCGAGACAGAAGATGTCACGAAGGATGCGCAGATGGTGCTTTCATGCATCATCCGGATGGGCCAGAAATACGGAAAGGCCATGACGGCTAATGTATTGACGGGCTCGCGGAATAAAAAAGTCCTTGAGTTCCGCCTGGATAAATTGCCGACTTATGGACTGATGAAGGACCGCAATGCCAAGCAGGTCAATGACTTGATTGAGTTCCTGATCTCCCAGGAGCTGATCGGCGTCGAGCATGGGACATACCCGACGATTTATGTGCCGGAAAAAGGGAAGGATGTTCTGCTCGGAAAAACGCAGGTCTTCAGGAAGGAAGCGGTGCAGGTCAAGCAGGTTTCAAACGATGATCCATTGTTTGAAGAACTGCGTGAGTTGCGTAGAGAGGTTGCCGCTGCGGAAAAAGTAGCGCCATTTATGATTTTCTCCGATTCCTCATTGAAGGATATGTGCCTGAAGCTGCCGCTGACGGATGCGGAGTTTCTCAAAGTGGCTGGTGTTGGAGAACACAAGCTGCAGAAGTATGGTGCCCCATTCATTCAGCTGATTATCGAGTTCTGCGAGAAGCATCCCGAGCGCCAGCCAGTGATGGGTGCTGTATCGGAGCCAGTAAGGAAACCGGCGAAAAAGACTATCGGTGATTCCCATCTGGAAACCTACAAGCTGCATCAGGAAAAAAGATCCGTAGCCGAGATAGCCTCAAAGCGCGAGCTGGCAGAAAGCACGGTCGAAAACCACCTGATTCAGTGTATCCAGCAGGGAATGGAAGTCGACTATGACGTGCTGATTCCTTCTGGGTATATCGACGACCTCGAACAGGCCGTCGCAGAAGCAGGACGTGACAAGCTCAAGCCCATCAAGGAACTGCTGCCCGATGACGTCAGCTATTTCATGATCAAGGTATTTCTCTATATGTCTAAGAAAAAGGTACATTAGGACGAAGCCCGCGGGCTTCGTCTTTTTTGGCTTTAATGTAAATGGAAATTGGAATTCTTTTAAGGATGTTCCCTATTTTATCGGCACAAAAAGTGAATTTAATGGAACCGTGAAACATTGGTCAGTGCCCGTGAAAGAGAAGATCGAGAGAGCACGGTCACAAGAAGTGGGTGACCAGTTTATCGTCACGTAAATGGCTTTAAATTCCCCCAAAAAAATAGCATCCTCTCAAATTATCGTCACTGCACTCCTCTCTATATGCCCTCCTCCAACCAAAATAGAATTAAATATCTTAATAAAATACTTTTCTGAAAAATTAAAAATGGTAAAATATAACTAGTGTCGAAAAAAGGTGGTGTCAGGATGCATCCTATTACGATTATTGAGATATTGTTCGCTTTGGGTTTCGTGTTGATGCTTCTGGGGCTTACTTTCCTTTTGCCCATGAAGAAGCGGAATTATGCTATAAAGATAATCGTGGTTGTTATCATAACAGAGTTGGCTTTTTTCGCGCTTCGTCCCCTCTGGATCGACTATCATCGCGATATCAAAACGGAACAGCTTACTGAATACCTGGAAAAGAGGTATCCGAGTGAGGAGTTCAAGATCAGTTACCGCACGAGCAGAAACTATAATCCTTATCATCTGGAAGTCAGGTTCAACAATGAGCCGGGTTGGAGTTACTCTTATTCTGTTACCGATAAAGGCATCAAGCAGGTAAGCGTAGGCGTGCCGGATACGCAATTGCCTGATGAAGGTCTCCACTATGAGGATTTAGGAGATTGAGAGAAAGGTAGAATGCAACTTACTAGTTTAATAAAATACATTCCATCAGGAGGCTTCATGGTTTATTTTAAAAAGGCAATCGAGCAGTTTGTGTTATGGATCGTCTGCGTATTTTTGTTTATTGGGATATTGTTTTTGCCGGCTAAGACCGATTTTGAGACAGGGAAGGGAGGGCAGTTCAAATCTGCCAGCTATGACTATGAATTGGACATGCATATTCAGAATATCAAAGGTTTCTTTACTTATATAAAGGAGAACCCTGACCTTGGAGAGTTTGTCCCTGGCCAGTCGTATGCGAATCGGATTGCGGGCAAGGCGTGGAAAAGCTTGCTTTTGGTTGCTCCAACCTTGATTTTGGCCTATATTTTAGGCGTATTGAAAGGGATCTTTGATTTCAGGATGCAAAAAAAGAAGCTGAATTTTCTTGGCAATGGAACGACGTGGCTGTTCATCTCGATGCCAGATCTCTTTTTCATTATCATCATTCAGATTGGCCTGATGTTTTTATATGAAAAAGGTTTGTTTTTCCATGTGACGTTATATGGAAGTGAAAAGCTGGAAACCTATGTGGTTGGGATTCTATTTCTGCTGATTTATCCTGTTTTCTATCTTGCCAATATCACCAATGTAAGTCTGCAGGAGCAGGAAGGAAATGATTACATCCGAACCGCGAAATCAAAAGGAACTCCAGGCATGAAAATATTGTTCGTACATATCTTGAAGAATTCGTTTCCTAAGATTCTGGCGCATGGAAATACAATCACTCTTTATGTATTATCGAACCTGTTTATCGTTGAAAAATTGATGGATTTTCAAGGCGCGGCGGATGGGCTGTTTAGCGCGGTGCTGAGGGGCACTGGCTTCAGGGTCGGGATGGAAATGATGGTCGACGGAATTTCGGCGGCCGGTTATACTGTCTTTTTTGCCACAATCATTTTGGTTTCGAATCTGGTCACGCAGATTTCCAAGAGTCTTGTCACCCCGGCTTCACAGGAGATGAATCATGAATAAATCATTATTATTTGGCCTGACGATTATATCTTTTCTATTGGTAATTGCATTCATAGCACCATATCTTCCATTTGTGGATACATCGTTGAAAGAAACTGTGATGAAGCAAAAAGAAGGTGGAGGATTCGAGCTTCCTCCGTTTGCACCATCTGCTGATTTCCCGATTGGCTCTGATGCAAACGGTAAAGATTTATTGAGCAGGGTGCTTTTGGGTACGAAAGAAACGCTGTTAACGATTCTCGCCATCGTCCTGATTCGTTACATCATCGCAATTCCGCTGGCGATGGCCAGTTTTTATACGAAAATCTTCCATCGCATACTGGTCATGTGGAATCGATTGTTCTCATTCATGCCACCGATTTTCTTTGTCATCTTGATTATTGGCACACCATTCGTTACTTTTTCCGATAATCGATATCTTTGGATCATGCTTGTGCTCGCTCTTATTGAAGCTGGCAGGGTTGCTGATATCTTTTACCAGGGAATGGTCGACATTTCAAAGAAACCTTATGTGGAGGCAGGGATTGTCTCAGGCTCATCGGCTTTGACGATGCTGAAAAATTACTATTGGCCGCCCCTAAGGCCGTTTTTCATCGTCCAATTTTTCTCCGACCTTGGGAGAACATTATTCCTCATCGGCCAGCTTGGAATCGTGGGGATTTTCTTGAGTGTTGAATTCGTTTCCCAGCTCAGTGGAGTGTATAAGGCGATGAACGCCTCCAATGCTTGGCCGACCTACTTCGCGGAGATTACCCATCACATCTGGTCACACCCATGGCTGCCGATTACCGGTACCGTCGCCATTGGTATTACGATATTAGCCTTCTCGATGACCAGCAGCGGACTGCAGCAATATTTTGATAAAAAGTATAAAAGAGCATAATTGAGGGGGAGGTGTAAAAGGCACTTCTCCCCTTTTGTTTAAAAATGGGTGATTTAGTTTATCTATTTATGTAACCTTTTGAACGGAACTCCTGACAAATAGATAAAGAGTTTTTTCAACAGGAGGGACGGACAATGAAAAAAATATTGATGGTATTGCTGATGGGTTTGCTGGTAACCGGCTGTGGAACGGAAAACCAGGTTTCGAATAATGACCAGGATCAAGGAGGTGCCGGAATCGTGGCAGGAGAAATGGCTGCAAGTTTGACAGAGGAAAGTCCGTTGATTTTTCAATATGAAGTGAAGAATCAGACGGAAGAAGAAGTGGTTCTCGAATTCACGAGTTCACAAAGATACGATTACTCGGTAAAAACGAAGGATGGCAAAGAGGTTTTTCTGTTCTCAAGCGTTGCGTCTTTTTTACAGGCACTGGGAGAAGAGACTGTGAAGCAGGGGGAGTCGTTGACATATGATATTGACCTTCATGAGCTTAACCTTGAAAAAGGAGATTATATTCTGACCGCCTGGATGACTCCGAAAGACGGCAAGAAATACGAAGTATCGAAGGAATTTACTGTCGAGTAAAAGTAAGTACATTCAAAATCAGGAAAGCGGATGGATTTTTCCTCCGCTTTTTTTTATTTAAGGAATTCAAATAAAGCAATAATAATGGAGACCGAGCTGATTCCCGTTCCTACAATCCATTTAATCAGTTGAACCTGACTTTTGCTTACGGTTTGTTCCAGATCAGAAGTAGTCACAAATTCTTTCTCAGCCAGCATCTTTTCCATTAAAATCCTGACATCGCTATTGTCCAGCTGATTTTGTACTGTCTCCTGAAAGTTCTCTTGTAAGCTCTCTAGTTCCTCTATTTTCATTTCTAATTCTTTTATTTTTATCTCCAATTCATCCATTAAATGACCTCCTTCTTTGTCCTTTTCCAATATTCTATTCGTAAAATAAGCTGGTGTTGAGGTTTCCGGCTGAATGCAGTGCCCAAATTTTAAAAACGTAGGCAAGTTCCCCAAACTATTTGCCTAAAATAACATACGGTGATTAGGAATGGTGTAAACACCCAAAGGAGAAAGGAGAACATTCATGTACAGACATCCAATTAGGACACCTTTTTTACCACAGGCAAGAACATTTGGAACGGGTGGTTTTAGCCCATTGGCAGCTGGATTGATTGGGGCAGGACTAGGATATTTGGGAGGAGAAATACTAGACGGGCCGGACGTTGGCGGATTTGGTTATCCAGGGGGATTTGGATACCCAGCAGGCCCAGGATCATATTCCGGATATCAAGGAACACCAGGGTACGCAGGGTATGGATATCAAGGAATACCAGGATATGCAGGGTATGGATCTCAGGCGAGCCCATGGAATGGAAGTTATGGATACCAGGGCAACCCTGGATTTGGCGGACCTGGATATTATACTCCGAGACCTGCCGGATTTGGCTGGTAAAAAATATATTATTAGGCCGGAGCTTTTCGCAATCCGGCCTTTAATATGATAAAATCTGACTTAGCTAATTCACAGCAAAGGACGGAAATGATGAGCAAAACGATACCTGTTAAAAAGAATGATTATATAGATGTTGAGTTTGAGGATTTGACGCATGACGGAGCGGGTGTAGCCAAGGTTGATGGCTATCCAATTTTTGTTCAGGGCGGACTTCCTGGTGAAAAAGCAACCATCAAAGTGACCAAGGTGAACAAGGGGTACGGTTTTGGGCGCATGATGGAGATTCTTGAAAGAAGTGCGTTCCGGGTAGAGTGTCCGGCTGAAGATGCCCATAAATATGGTGGCTGCCAGTTGCAGCATATTAGCTATGAGGGGCAGCTAAAGTATAAAGAAAACCAAGTGACGCAAGTGCTGACGCGGATCGGCAAGCTTGAGGATGTTGTGGTACATCCGATTTTGGGAATGGACAACCCATGGCATTACCGGAACAAAGCACAGGTGCCGGTTGGTGAGAAGGACGGGAAGCTGATTGCAGGCTTCTTCAAACCGCGCAGCCATGAAATTGTTGATACGAATGAAAGCCTGTTGCATCTCCAAGAAATCAACGAGGCAATCAAGGCGGTGAAAGAAATCGCCAGCGAGCTGGGCATTCAGCCATATAATGAGGAAAACCATAAAGGTGTCCTTCGCCACATCATGGCCCGTTACGGAAGACAGACTGGTGAACTGATGGTGGTGATTGTGACCAGGACAAATGAGATTCCTCAGCAAAAGAAGCTGGTGAATGAAATCGTCGCAAGGCTGCCTAAGGTAAAATCAATCGTCCATAACGTGAACTCGAAGAAAACAAATGTCATCATGGGAGACAAAACGGAGGTTCTCTGGGGCAGCGAGGTCATTTATGACTATATCGGTGACATCAAGTTCGCGATTTCCGCCCGTTCTTTCTATCAGGTCAACCCTGAGCAGACAAAGGTCCTCTACGACAAAGCACTTGAATATGCTGAACTTACAGGCGAAGAATCCGTGATTGATGCCTACTGCGGCATCGGCACGATTTCGTTATTTTTAGCGCAAAAAGCAAAAAAGGTATTCGGTGTCGAAATCGTTCCCGAAGCCATCGAAGACGCAAAAAGAAACGCCGAATTGAACGGAATTGCGAACGCTGATTTCGCAGTCGGTGAAGCCGAAACAGTTATTCCGGCATGGTACGAAGAAGGCAACAGCGCCGACGTATTGGTCGTCGACCCGCCGCGAAAAGGCTGTGACGAGGCATTGCTGCAAACCATCATTGACATGAAACCGAAGAAGGTTGTGTATGTATCATGTAACCCGGCCACCTTAGCCAGGGACCTTCGAATTCTAGAGGATGGCGGGTACAAGACAGTAGAAGTACAGCCAGTTGATATGTTCCCCCAGACAACACACTGTGAAGCTGTCGCGAAAATCGTATTAGCATAAATTTGTGAGCCTTATCCTTTGGTGGATAAGGCTCTTTTTGTGGTGATTATTTGACTGATTAAATGATAGACCTCTTCCCGAATGAGAGGAAGAACTGTCCCATGTTTCATGCTTAAAGCCATCCATTTATAATAACTCCCCAGTAGGAAATACTGTAAAAATAAATGGTAAAATGGGGGACAAAATCATGCCGGAATTGCCAGAGATGGAAACATATAAAACATTGCTGGGGTCATTGATAGGTGGGCAAAAAGTTTCGAATGTTGAGGTTGGGCGTGAAAAGTCTATTAACGTACCGGTTGACGGGTTTACGAGACAAGTTTCAAATCAAGCTGTAAAAACAATTACTAGAAGGGCAAAATATTTAGTTTTTCAATTACAGGATGGCAAATGTTTATTGTTACACCTGATGCTTGGCGGTTGGATGTTTTTTGGCAAAGAGGAAGATAAACCAAACAGGACGATTCAAGTAAAGCTATCATTCGGCGAACAGCACTTATTTTTCATTGGACTGCGATTAGGCTACCTGCATCTTTTATCACCTGAAGAGGTCCAGGAAGAGTTCAAAAAACTGGGGCCTGAAGTGCTAGATCCTGATTTCACATTAGATGCCTTTCATCAAATCATGCAAAAACGAAGAGGAACAATCAAAACAACATTAATCAATCAAGAAGTGCTAGCTGGAATAGGGAATGGGTATTCCGATGAAATTCTTTGGCATGCAGAGATTCGCCCTGATAAAAAAATCAATGATCTTGACGATCAACAACTATCACGGCTGTATCATTCAATTCAATTTATCCTTAGAAGAGGAATACAACAAGGAGGTTATATGGAAAACCCGCTATATAAAGGAGATGGCAAAACAGGGGGCTATCAATTTTATGTTTATGACAGAGAAGGTGAACCATGCTCTCGTTGCAATGCTTCCATTATAAAAAGTGAAATCTCTTCACGAAAAACTTACTTTTGTCCTAATTGCCAACAATAGATTAAATTTTGTAAATACACATCGTGACTGCTGTGAAATTAGAGAGTCTTATCCCATAGCGGATAAGGCTCTTTTAGTTAGTCTGTTTTATTTCCATCTTTTGGTGTGTTATATTGGTGTGAGTCATTAGAAGCCCTGAAGGAAAGGGCTAACATAAATGGGAGTGAACTGAATTGGATAGTATCATTTTTGATTTGGATGGAACCATTTGGGATCCGATAGACACTGTACTTAGTGCATGGAACGGCGTTATACGAAAAAGTAATCTTATAAATAGTGAATTAACCCGCATGGATTTTGAAGGTACGATGGGTTTACAGATGAATGAAATAAGCAGGAAACTTTTTCCCACTTTAAATGATACAGAACGACAAAATCTAGTAAAAGAACTTTGCGAAGTAGAACAATCTCTCTTAGAAGAAAACGGAGGGGTTCTTTTTCACAATGTAGAGAATGTCCTGAAGGAGCTCTCTCAAAAATACAAACTATACATCGTCAGTAACTGCCAAGATGGGTACATAGAAGCTTTTTATAAGTCTCATAGACTTGAAAAGTATTTTTTAGACTTTGAAAACCCAGGTAGAACGGGTCTATCAAAAGGTGAGAATATTAACTTAGTTATTGAAAGAAATAACTTATCAAGCCCAGTTTATGTGGGGGACACACAAGGAGACTTAGAAGCAGCCAGATTTGCTAAGATTCCCTTTATTTATGCTGAATACGGATTTGGCCAAGTAAGTGAATATGATATGAAAATTAAAAGTTTTGAAGAACTTTTAAGAGTATTCTAGTGGATGGTTAACGAATATTTGAAGTCAACACTATTTAAATCCGTACATAAAGGAAGGGTAAAGTATGAAGAGAATACCTTTTATTTTAATGATGGTTTTGCTGGTCATGGCTGCAGGCTGCTCACAGGCTGAAGTGAAGAATGATATGCCACCAGCAAACGAGGAAGAAAATCAAACTGTTGATCCTGACTTAGATAACAACAACGAAGAGGAAGCGCAACCGTCAGAAACAGATGGTGCTTCAGATGAACAAGTCTCAGAGAATATGAATATCGACGAGTACCTGAATGCGCACTATAAAATTGATGGGACGCATTATGAAACGGACGTATGGAAAAGTGACTCAGGAATGACGAACTATACAGTTAAATTGCTGCCAAATTCGGAAGAGTACAGTCATGAAATCAACGAAAAACTTCAGGATGGACATACGAAGAGTTATGAAGAAACTGAAGTGATGTTCAATAAGGCGAAACAGATCATGGATGAATTGCCTGAAGTTAAAAACAAGAGTCGCGTGGATTCAGTCAGTTGGGTCTCCTATGATGGTGAATTCAAAGTCGTCCTGATCCAGGATTTCGAAAACAGTGAACATCAGGCGGACGAGGAAGCGTTATCTAACTATACAAGTAATCAAATTGAGTATGCTCGGGTTTGGCTGCAACTAGCACCCAATCAGGAAATCGATGAATTGAATGTCCAGCACATTCCAGCTGGAGAGAAACTGAATCCTGACGATGAAACAAGCGCAAGTTATCCGGAGGATGTCATCCAGTTGGGAGGTTCTCGGTTGGTGGATGGCTCCGTGACTTATAGTGGTAATGGAGACGGCACGATCAATGTGTACAATGTCCCTCTGCGCTGGGATGGTAAATACCCAGCTGGGAAAAAATTTTATAATGAGATCATTCAAAGTACAAAGCTCGTCCCTATCGATACTGGAGACGATCAGGAGGTCATACGGCTGATAAAATTGCTGAAGATTCATTAAGTTAAATCGCGAATTTGTTTTACAGCCTGTAATTATGGAAGTGAGGGTTTTATATGAGAGTAATCGGAATTGATTTATCAGGTCCAAAAAATCATAAGGATACCGTTCTCACTATTTTTAAACAAGAGGGAAATCACCTGCAATTGGTTAAGTGGGCAAATAACTTAAGCGATCAGAACATATTGAGAGAGATTTATGAACAAAGCCAATTAGATGAGGTAATAATCGGAATTGATGCACCATTGTCTTATCAAGACGGTGGAGGAGATAGAGAAAGTGACCGGGAACTAAGAAAGTTTATTGTGAATTTAGGGATGAGATCGGGGTCAATCATGCCGCCAACCTTAAATAGAATGGTGTATTTAACATTAAGAGGAATAAAACTAAGTAGAGAAATAGAGAATCTAAACGCCGCGTATCCCATTTCTTTAGTGGAAGTACATCCAGGGCCGTAATTGGGTCGAGACTGTCCAAACAAAATATTGAATATGTGTTGGCATACAAACAAGGACATTCAGCTAGAAGTTTTATTCGGAATTGGCTTATGGAGCAGGGACTTACTCAATTACCTATTGAAGTGGAAGTAGAAAGCCATTCGATCGATGCATGTGCTGCTGCGTTAGGTGCATGGCATTGGAAGGCTCCTTTGTATAATGCAAAATGGATCTACCGTGCTTGCCTTCCGCTGCATCCTTATGACTATTGCTGTTAAATTCAGCGGCAGTTGGCCGTGAGTATTGGAAATACGTTGGGTTCAGTTGTTATTTCTGTAGTATTCATTGCGGTTACCTCAATTAATTCCATCTTTAGATTTCAACCATGGTAATAATGTAATGAGTAAATTTAGGCAAAACAAGATGGAATGGAGGAGGTCAGTATATGGATGCTTTATATATTGTTGAAAGAATTAATGATCTGTTCAATATAACGAATAAGAAAATCTATTCAAGTGAATCGGGAATTACTTACCAGGCAGATCAAAGGATTAAGAAATTGGGATACTGTGTTAACCTAACACTTGAAACGATTGAGGAAGCAAGGATTCATGGTGTTGATATGATGGTGACACACCACGATGCCTGGGATGAAATATTTGGGTTGAAAGAGGCATGCGTAGAAAAACTAGCTGAATATGGCATTAGTCACTACTATAATCATCTGCCACTTGATGACTGTAACTTTGGGACAAATGATAGTCTATTAGGAAAATTGAATTTAGAACCTGTTAAAAGAACCCACGAATGGGAAGGGTTATATTTTGGAAGAATCGCAGAGTATGATGAAGAAATCGAATTTAATGACTTAGTAAAAAAGATGGAACATTTGCTTGAAGAACCAGTTAAATCTTGGAGGTTTAATGATAAAACGGTAAAGCGAGTGGGCTTGGTTTGTGGCAATGGAGCGCCAACAGCTTGCCTTAAGGAAGCTGTTGAAAATGATTGTGATGTATACATTACAGGTGAATGTAATTTGTATACGATTCAATATGCTCAGTTTAAAGGGATGAATCTGATCATTGGCAGTCATACCTTCACAGAATTCTTTGGAATTGAAAGTTTGGCAATGAAACTAAATGAGAATATAAAAGAACTTGAAGTAGTGAGACTTAATGAAGAGCATTATGAGACGAATATAAAATAAGTATATAAATGAGAGAACATGGAGTTCTTTTCTTATATTTCCGCTCACTAAAAAAGTAATGACTTACCAGACCTTATGTGTTGCTACTTCCCTGCGGCGTCCCTGAAGTGTGTAGCACAACCTATAACCAAGAAAGGCAATACCAATTGGGAGTTGTCTTTTTTTATGCCTTTTAAAGAACAAAAACAGTTTTACTCGTTCGGCGATTCATAACAATAATTCCAAGATTCTAAAGCTTGACCTCCTTCACAGCTTCTACCTCCATTTATGTTCTAAGACAAACGTGGATTTTCTCCTACGTTTCCTGATAGTCCAATCCTCTGTAAAGAAATTCCCATAAGATATTGTGTTCTCAATAAAAAATAAGGGAGTGAGATTATTGAGAGATAAAGAGAATCACAATAAGGATTTTTCGGCGAATATTAGCAATTGTTCAAACAGAAACGTAGTACCGGATGTGAATTTTGATGCAAGGATAAGCAAGGTACCTGTAGTTTTAGCTGAAATTGAAGTAAGTACCTCGGTAAAAGCTGACATTACTTTTCCAGAAGACGTGCTGGAAATCAAGGATATCAAAAAACGAGTAGTCCTTGTTCAATGTCGTTTGCTGGTGCCAACCAATCAGCTATTCATTAAAGGATATGTAGAAAAAAATATCAGATACGCTGCTGCACCCAAGGGATGGAAGCGGAAGTCTATAGACTCGGATATTCGGTCTCTTACTGTGAAAGTTCCTTTTGAGTGTGCCACTCCAATTAGGGAGTTCATAACTCGTCCAGTAAATGTTCGATTTAACCAGCGCAGTGAATTTGATTTCTTGCTTAAAGAACCTTTATCGGAAGGTTATCCTGAAAAAGATGAGCTGCTAACGAGCGACCCTTCAACATTTCATCAATCCAGTACCCAACACTATAATGAACTTCCCTACTGCGATTTGGTATCTAGCAATATTATAGAATACGATGAAGCAACAGACAGGGTACCGTTACACGAGGGAGCAATATTTGAGGGATCCTTTAGAAACATTGTAGAGAAGATGATTGTCAAGTTTACAATCAAGCTGCTTCAGAAACAACAAGTCCCAATTGGTGGAGGAGCACCTGGACCGACCGGGCCGACAGGGCCAACCGGACCGACCGGGGCAATCGGGCCTATCGGGGAAACGGGAGCAACCGGAGCGACAGGACCAACAGGACCAACCGGGCCAACCGGACCGACGGGGCCAGCAGGAGCAACCGGAGTGACCGGGCCGACAGGAGCAACGGGACCAACAGGACCAACAGGACCAACCGGACCAACCGGACCGACGGGGCCAACAGGAGCAACAGGAGCAACGGGTGTAACCGGTGCAACAGGAGCAATAGGACCAATCGGAGAAACTGGAGCAACCGGAGCGACAGGACCAACTGGACCAACTGGAGCAACCGGACCAACCGGACCAACCGGACCAACCGGGCCAACCGGAGCAACCGGAGCCACAGGACCAACTGGAGCAACCGGACCAACGGGACCAACGGGACCAACCGGACCAACGGGACCAACAGGACCAACAGGACCAACGGGGCCAACAGGACCGACAGGACCAACAGGACCTACGGGACCAACGGGACCAACCGGGTCAACGGGGCCAACGGGACCAACAGGACCAACCGGACCAACAGGACCAACCGGACCGACAGGACCAACCGGACCAACCGGGCCAACGGGACCAACAGGACCGACGGGACCAACAGGACCAACAGGACCAACGGGACCAACAGGACCGACGGGACCAACAGGACCAACAGGACCAACAGGACCAACAGGACCGACGGGACCAACAGGACCAACAGGACCAACAGGACCAACGGGACCAACAGGACCAACAGGACCAACAGGACCAACCGGGCCAACGGGGCCAACGGGGCCAACGGGACCAACAGGACCAACGGGACCAACGGGACCAACAGGACCAACGGGACCAACAGGACCAACCGGGCCAACGGGACCAACAGGACCAACAGGACCAACCGGACCAACCGGGCCAACGGGGCCAACGGGACCAACAGGACCAACGGGACCAACGGGACCAACAGGACCAACGGGACCAACAGGACCAACCGGACCGACAGGACCAACGGGACCAACCGGGCCAACAGGACCGACGGGGCCAACAGGACCAACCGGACCAACGGGACCAACGGGACCAACAGGACCAACCGGACCGACAGGACCAACGGGGCCAACCGGAATAACCGGACCGACCGGACCAACTGGAATATGTGAATGTGACGAACTTGAATGTACTTGTACAGAGCAAATCAGGAATGTATTGTTGCAGATTGCTGGCGCGACAGGATCAGTTAACGTTCAAATAAATACTGAAAACGGCGGTACCGTCACAGGGTCAATAACGAATGTATCGCAGGTTGGAGAAGGAATAGTTACACTTAATGATGGAACTATTATAAGTATTTGTAAGATTGCCTGGATTAGAACCCCTAATACTAATTTTGAAACATTAGGAATTGTACCACTGAATTTACCAGAACCACCTGAGGTAAGCTGTGAAGATGATTGTGAGCAGGAAATAAGAAATGCTTTAATGATTGGCACAACTTATAATATATCTGCTGGCGGAAATGCAACTGGTAACAGACGTGTAAACTCTAAAGCGGTTGGCATAATATTCATAGGACAACAAACAGGAAACGTTATTACGACTGATACAGCTGTTTCAACATGTGATATTGAATTTGCTGATCCACAATAACAAGTAAATGAACCCTTCATTTCCCCTTTGGGGTAAAATGAGGGGTTTTCATATTTCTATTAGGTTTAGATTAATCAGATTATGTTTTATAGAACTTGGTCGCACTTTTGAGGGAATTTCCCATAAGATATCAAGATGAAATTAAAGATACGGGTGATTGAATGATTCAAACGCTAAGATCAAATGAATTCAACAAACGTCTGGCACGTCTTCAAATGGCTGAAAAGCAATTGTTAAATCCACGAAGAAGAAAACGAAAAGACCAGCTCCATATTGTTTATGCAATGACCCATGTAGGAATTTGTGGCGGTGTAAAAGTAATATTTGAACATGCGAACAAATTACAAGAGGTTGGTGCTAAAGTAACGCTTGTTTCACATTATCAGAAGCCGTCATGGTTTCCGATTGAAGCGGAATATATCCAAGTACCCTTTGATCTTGACCTGGCAAAAGGAATCCCGGATTGTGATGTAATTGTAGCCACATACTGGGATCACATTCAGGCATGCATTGAAACAGGCATTGCACCTGTTGTTTATTTTGAACAGGGCGATTTTCATTTATTTGACTATGATTCAATGAATTTAACATTAAAGAACTTTATCCAAAAACAATATAAAATTCCTTCTTTTGTATTCACTGTTTCGCACCAGGCAGCAGGATTGATTACAAAGATATATGGAAGAGAAGCACAGGTTTTCCCCAATGCAGTAGATGAAAGTGTGTTTTGTGTAAATGGAGATAAAGAGTTAGGAGAACGTCCATACTTATTGATGGTAGGAGGAGAAAGTGCAGCTTTTAAAGGTATTCCTGATATCATTGATGCATATGAAAAAGTAAAAGAAGATTTTGAGATTGATTTGTATTGGATCACACCGGAAGAGCCCTCTGAAAAGTTAAGAAGCCGGGTCACGCGAGTATTTGTCAACCCAAGACAACAAAAGATTGGCAGCCTCTACAGAGGTGCTGCTATATATATTTGTGGGTCAACATACGAGAATTTTCCACTGCCACCTCTTGAGGCAATGTCCTGTGGTTGTCCTGTTGTTACAACGAATAATACAGGTTCACTGGAATACGCTGTACATGGTCAGAACGCCTTAATTAGTAATATGAAGGATTCTGTCGATATGGCTGAAAAAATAAAAGAAGTGCTTACAGATGCAGGTCTAAAAGAGAGCTTAATAACCAATGGAATAGCTACTGCAAATCAATACAAATGGAACAACATCATTCAGAATATCCTTGTGTATTATAAAAACATTGCTGGGCACGGAGTTTTACCTGATTGCACCTTAGATGATTGGGATATAGCCATAAAAGAAAAAGATTGTTTATATAAGGAAGATTATATAAAGCTGAAAAAAATGCTCCTTGTAACGAATGCAGATATTGTAAAGGCTCCTGTTATTTATTCAATAGAAAAAGTTCCGCAAATAGCGAGGTGGGAAGTAGTCGCAATAAGGAAAAACTGCGATGAAGGAATTGTTGAGGAATGCTATTGTCCTGTGTGGCCATTAAAGAAGCTGCATTTGTATGATTTAAAAGGTTATCAATCCTTTCTGAAAAAACAATATGATAAGGCATTAGAAGAATTTACACAATTATATAATGGGGATACGTCAAAAGATAAAGCGGTTTGGGCAAAATGGATTGTATTAACATTAATCAGGCTGCAAAGAAAACAAGAAGCGAAAAGAATGTTAAAGCAATACATTAAAGAACATCCACACAACGCTGATTTTTATAAATTAGGCATATTGGCAGGGGAAAAGGAACAGCAAGATCCGTTTTCGGTTGAGGCAATAAAACTATTAGGCGAAGCGACTGGTTCAGCAGAGTTTTTCTATAAAGTAGAACCGTAAATGAAATAACCCTCTATAATTTTAGAGGGTTATTTATATCTATTCACACGGCGATCAATCGTATTTTGGCCTTTTATTATACCTATAGCTCTTATGTTTTGCACAGGTTCGTTATAATTCGGATGAATGGATAGGGCTTTTATAAAATGTGAGAAGGCTTCATCATACTTTTTTAAAGCAAGGTAGGCTTCGCCGAGGTAATTTTCGAGAATATGATCTTTCTCTTCTGCTTTACAAAACATTTTTACGGAACGGTGATAATCCTTTTCTACAAGAGCTTTCATTCCTTCATAAAAATCCCTGTCAGATTGACTGTTGATCATAGGAATGGCATCCCTGAACATATAGATTGCATCGTCCAGCATTCCTCTTCTTGAAAGAGCAACACCTGCTATCAGTTTTGCGGTAAATAGCGCGTTCCCCTCGGCTGAATCCCAATCTGCTTCCGGGATCCACTTCAAGTCCTCATCTCTTAAATTCTTTCTTACATGCCTGGTCAATACTTCTGGATCTTTATTGTTCGTGACATTAGTTTGATGTCTTCTGTATAGGTATAAGGGTTCTGGGATATGATGGGATTTCCACTCACGGGCAATTTGCAGAACTAAATCTGTATCGGAACCGACCTTTACTTGTTCATCATGCAAAATTCCATTAATGGCTTCTCTTTTAAAGATGATAGTAGGATTATTAAAAGGCGTACCTATACTAAGGAAAAAAGGGTATATATCTTCGGGAAAAATATTGTTGGATTGCCAGTAGCCAAATGGCTTGCCCTTCTCAGTCATCAAAAGCATGTCACTGTGGACAAATCCGATGTCACTTGATTCCAACCCCTTTAGCATCCTTTCAAATCTATTGGGAAGGGATATGTCGTCAGAATCATGGATCGTGATATATTCTCCTTTTGCCTGCTTTAGCCCCGCATTTTTTGCTCCTGCTACTCCTTTGTTCTCTTGCTTAAAGTAACGAATGCGTGGATCCTTAAAAGATAGGATCACATCTTCACTGCGATCTGTGGACCCATCGTTGATAATGATCAATTCAAAGTCGGCTAACGTCTGGTTTAAAATACTCTGGATCGCCTCGCCAATGAATTGTTCACTGTTATAAACAGCTAGCACTACACTTATCATATTATCTCCCTACTTTTTAATTTTGTCTGATTCTTTTCCTTCCATCTATATACCAATCTAATAGATGGCCAAAATCGATGGCCACTTTACCCCTTTTGGCTATGTCAACACATATTAGGTTTGCTGGAATTCCAGCGGACACAAAGGCAGCATCGAATTCATATTGATTTATTTCTTCAAGTACTTTCGGAACTTCATAAATATTAGGTACCGCTACTGCGCCCACAATCGACTTATATCCCAAATTTTTAAAATACTGCATGCCGTCTTCTGCACGGTTTCCGATAAGTAGAATGCGATATTTAGATAGCAGGTCATGATAGATTGTGAATCCGTCATTCATCAAATAATTTATGCGAGAATCGGTAATATTCATATTTTTCAAAGGCAGCTTCAGTGATTTGGCAAGCTTATTAAATAATCGCTGGTAAGTTGGATATCTGGCAGCTGGAATACCAATAAAGTCAGCTTCAAATAAATTTCTGGTAAGTTCGTTTCTTTTTTCAATATTGGGTACTGTGAATCCACCTAGTGCATATTTTAATTTTCCACTTTTGTTGATTACATCAGAAGGAACCAAAACATCATGTGCTAGCGCCAAAAGTTCACCATCACCTAAACGAATGACACTTAAGCCATTTTTTTCTTTCATGGCGTGCCAAATTTGATTCTTTACTTCATGTGGAGTTTTAAGTTGGATAATGTCGTTTGAGAAACTCTTCAAGCCCTCATCAATAATGTCTTCAATATTATAAGGGAGATATTGATTATCCATTAATCTTCTTTGTATGAGATCCTCCCCGCCTCTATAGATAGCTTCTGAAGCCAATGAGGCTTTATCCCATTGTCCAGGATATCCAAGATTAAAGATCTTTTCCCATTCTTCCTTAGAGATTGAGTAACTCAAGATAAGTCTCCTTCCTTGTGATTTTTACAGTCCCAACATTATATTTTCAGGCTAAATGAATGGTTCATAAATGAAGCCCGAACAATGGCCTGAAAAACAACATAAGGTATAGAGGAAACAATATACTTAAGCTTCGAAGGGAGAAGGTAATGAAGTTATTGGTAATAGGAGGAGCAGGTTTTATCGGCTCGCATGTTGTGAATGCGCTGGTGGACAAAGGCTATGAAACAGTAGTAGTGGATAATCTTTCTTCTGGAAAAAAGGATTCCTTGAATCCAGGGGCTGCATTTTATTCTTTGAATATACTAGATGACGGTTTAGGGTCTATTTTTGAAAAGGAAAGACCAGATGCAGTCATCCATCTTGCAGCACAAATCAATGTCCAGAAATCAATTGAGAACTCTGCGCTGGACGCTGAGGTCAATATTTTGGGTACGCTGAAAATATTGGAGCTATGTAAAAAATACGGTTGTAAATTGATTTACTCCTCTTCGGCCGCAGTATATGGAAACCCCGTCTATTTGCCTGTGGACGAACGACACCCTGTTAAACCTCTATCAAACTATGGCATTTCGAAATACACGCCAGAAATGTATATCTCCCTTTATTCCCAGCAATATGACTTAGATTATACGATCTTGCGGTATGCGAATGTCTATGGAGCCGGACAGGATGCAGCGGGAGAAGGTGGTGTCGTTTCGATTTTCATAAAAAAAATGCTCAATAATGAATCGCCTGTAATCTTTGGTAACGGAGAACAAACAAGGGACTTTATTTATGTAGAAGACGTCGCTGGTGCTAATATCGCTGCTTTGGAAAGGGATTGCCGCGGTGTATTCAATATAAGCAGTAATCACGAATTGACTATTAACTCGCTCGTGGAGGAAATCAATTCCTTATTGAATACAAAGCTGGCACCCATCCATAAAAAATTCCGGACCGGCGATATTCTCCATAGCTGCCTGAATAACCAATTGGCTCAAAAAAAACTAGGGTGGAAGCCTAAGTTTTCTTTGAAAGAGGGATTGAAGAAGACGATTGACAGCAGCAGGCAGTAATTCGTTATAGCTGAAAGGAAGTTGTTAATGAAAAGATTTTTACTTGTCTATGATGTGGATTGGTGGGTTCTAGGCAAGCATGCAATGGTCGTTCAAGCGCATAACCCTGAACTTGAAATAGCATCGATTCAATCAGTTTATAATCGAGTTGCAGCACAAGGCGCGAAAAAGATTAATGACCAATATGAAGTCATTTCTTCCATGTGTCTAGGTCTGGCAGAATACTTGCTGAAGGTGGGAATACGGGTAGATAGTTCGTTAGCGGTATCCTACTTTTATTTTACAAAAAACCAGACCGAATATAAGGAATGGCTGGGTGACATCGAATTAAATCAGCCTTTCATTGATAAGTATTTAAAAAGGATCAACAAGATCGGGTGCATAAATCCAAAGCTTGCTTCTGTTTTGGGGAACATTGTACCCGATTGCAAGGTTAAATACTTAAAGCAGTTTGTCGATACCGAACTCTTTAAACCTGCAGTGAAAAAAGACAGCGAGAAGCTTGTAATTGGCTGGGTTGGTGATGCGAAAAAGAAAAGTAAAAACTATGAAACTCTTTACAAACCAGTAAAAGCTGCTTTTGAAGATAACTCAAAAGTTGTTTTTAAAGAAGCGACTCTGGACTCCTACGTTCCTGTGGAAAAGATGCCAGATTATTATCATTCGATTGATTTGCTGCTAATCACGGGAAACAACGAAGGGGGTCCTGCTCCTGCCTTGGAAGCTTATGCATGTGGAGTACCTGTCATTTCTACCAATATTGGCTATGTGAAGGAAGTGGCACCTCCTGTTGCGAAGCACCTAGTTCTGGACAGTGCTGATCCAGCTGCTTATGTTAAAGCCATAACGCATTTCCTGGACCAAAAAGACGAATTGTTAGAGTATGGAAAAGAAGGAAGTCGACATGTCCTGGAAAATTATTCGATTGAAAAAACGGTGCCTGAATGGAATCAGTTTTTGTTCGAAATGTAAAAAGAAGTAAGGGGTTGCCCTTACTTCTTTCCTTTTTTACTTTTCAAAAAATCGTTGAAAAATTTCTCGTTGAACAAGACCTGCTTGTCATCCGGCCGGTATTTTTTGGCGTTCTGATTGTGTTCAACTGATTTTTCTACATTGCCTAATTCCCAATGGCACACACATAATTGTAGATGCGGATACCATGTTAAATATGCCTGGTTCTGGAAGCCGGCTGTATCCTTACTCATCTGTGTGGCGGTAGTATACCAAAAAACTGCTGTTTGATAATCTCTTTTGGCTTTGAAAAGATCGCCGATGCGGCAGCAAGGTTCAGGGCGGGGGGCATCGTAAGACAGTGACTTCAGCAAAGCTTCCATTTCTTCGTCCTTTTCTCCTCTGTGGCCATGACAATCAGCCAGATTCAAACAGGCTCTTATATTGTCCTCCACCCAGCCTTTTTTGCCTCCAAGGAACTCGTTATAATAAATGATCGCTTTATCATACTTCCTGTGATCACGAAGTTCATTGGCATAATAGTATAGATCCCTCGGGGAAAATTCCTCGCCTCTTTTAATCCGGTTTTCATATATTCTTAGATTCCTGTCAGATGACTGGCCGGTCGATTGTTTTTCATCCTTCTTATGCTCGACGGATATATCAGAGGATAAAATATTGCCGCTAACATCAAGATATTCATGTACGGGTCCGATCCATTTGAAGTTCTTGCTCCTCTTCACCAGGCGGTTTCTTCGGTAATGGAAGGTCGGGTTCCCAAATTCATCCCTGAGGATGACGTAGATCATGGAGACAGCATCAAAATCCGGATTCAGGGAGGTTTTCAGCTTTTTGAACTTTTGCTGGTCAGCTGGAAGCAGAATATCGTCAGCATCCAGCCAAAGGATATACTCCATCGTGGCATTGCTGAAGGCGAAATTCCGAGCTGCGGAGAAGTCGTCAATCCACTCGAAATCAAGTACTTTGTCAGTGAACTGCCTGGCTATTTCCTTCGTCCGATCAGTCGACCCCGTATCGACGATTACGATTTCATCACAGATTTCCTGTACACTAGTGAGGCAGTTCCCCAACACTTCTTCTTCATTTTTAACAATCATGCAGAGACTGATGGTAGCCATTGTTGTCCCTCCTGTAAAAGAGTTTCTTCACATTTTATGTAAAGGGGTAAGTATGTGAAACCCGTTCGAGCGCGGATGTGGGATATAGGTCTCAGGCAACATATTATTTTAACAAGCTCTATAGGATGCTTAGTGAGTGTAAAGTTAAAATTGCCATCAACGATCAGTTTGATAAAAAGGGCTTAGGCATGGTATAAGTGTATTGGAGCAGAAGCATTCTGCTTTTTAATTTTGGGATGGAAAAGCTGTTATCCCATGATGAGAGGGATTGAACGAATATGAAAGAAAATTTCTGGCGTGATTTACCACGGCCATTTTTTATACTGGCACCAATGGAAGAAGTGACGGATGTGGTTTTTCGTCATGTAGTGAGTGAAGCGGCAAGGCCTGATGTGTTTTTTACCGAGTTTACAAATAGCGAGAGTTATTGCCATCCAGATGGAATCCAAAGTGTCCGGGGACGTTTGACTTTTACAGAGGATGAACAGCCGATTGTCGCGCATATTTGGGGGGACAAGCCTGAGAACTTTCGGAAAATGAGTATTGGTATGGCAGAAATGGGCTTTAAGGGCCTCGATATCAATATGGGCTGCCCTGTACCCAATGTCACACAGAATGGCAAAGGAAGCGGCCTGATCCGCCGTCCGGAAGTAGCAGCTGAATTAATCCAGGCAGCAAAAGCAGGAGGATTGCCTGTAAGTGTAAAGACAAGGCTTGGTTTCTCAGAAGTAGACGAATGGAAGAGCTGGCTGAAACACATATTAGAACAAGATATTGCTAATCTTTCCATTCATCTGCGCACAAGGGATGAAATGAGTAAAGTGCCTGCGCATTGGGAGCTGATCCCGGAGATTAAGAAGCTCCGTGACGAGGTGGCACCGGATACCCTTCTGACCATCAATGGGGATATCCCCGACCGCCAGACTGGCTTGAAATTGGTTGAGCAGTATGGTGTTGATGGGGTGATGATTGGGCGGGGCATTTTCCATAATCCATTTGCCTTTGAGATGGAGAAGAAAGAGCATAGCAGTGAGGAATTGCTTGATCTCCTAAGCCTGCATATGGATTTGCATGACAAGTATTCGCATTTAGAACTGCGACCGTTCACGGCTCTGCATCGCTTTTTCAAAATCTATGTCAAAGGATTCCCTGGGGCGAGTGGATTGAGAAATCAACTAATGAATACTAAGTCAACAGGTGAAGTGCGTGAATTGCTGAAGCAATTTGCTGCCAATAACTCTGATGCTACTGGTGAACAGTAATAGATATGGTGGAAGCTAAGAAGATAGAGGCCTCGAATTTAGGGGTCTCTATTTTTTGTGAATGGATATCATGGTTGACTTCTTCCAACTATAAATTGGTAATCCAAAATGCCTGAGTCATTGAAGGGAATTAGAAGGACAAGGAGCCTACTTGAACTCGTAAATTTAGGATATTTTATCCAGTTTTTAAATTTATTCAAATAATTCTAATTATTCATGATATTTCGTTTTTGGAAATATATAATTAACCCATCCAATGGAAATTGATGGGAGGAATGGTTTTTGAAGAAGAAGTTTATTTTACCCGTAGTTTTGTCGTCGGCAATGTTGGTAGGCTCTATTCCTGTTAGCAGTGTGCTCGCTCAGCCAGCTGATTCAAGTATGGCTGGCAGTGGACAAGCTTTCAAGGAGTGGAATGAGAAGGCAAGTGTTCCTTTGTTCGTGAAGGAGCGATATTCAGAGAAATTCTCATCGAGCTCAGCCTCTAATGCGCTAAATTATCTGAAGAAAAACCAAGACAAAACGGGAATTCCTCATCCTGATCAAAACCTCAAGGTAAAGAGCACTGAAAAAGATCAACTCGGTATGACTCACGTACGCTTTAATCAATCTGTAAATGGTGTGAATGTTGAAGGCGCCGAGGTTGTTGTTCATTTTAATAAGGATAATGAAATCGTGTCTGTCAACGGAAGAACCAATCAGACCATTACAGCAGATTCAGTCGACATAAATGCGTCATTAAGCAGCGATGATGCTTTGAGCGCGGCAATGGCTTCTGTCAATGCACCTGAGGAACTGACATACGAACCAACTTCTGAGCTTGTTATCCTGCCTTTTGAGGGTAAAAATTACACAGCATATAAAGTGAATGTCAACTTCATGGGAGAGGAGCCTGGCAACTGGTTCGTTTTTGTGGATGCAAAAACGGGAGAGGTAATCGATCAGTACAATGGTTTGATGCATGCTGACGAACAAACGCAGAAAGGTGCAGGAAAAGGTGTACATGGCGAACACAGGGAGCTCCATATCACGCAGGTGAAAGAGCCGAATTCTGGAACAAAATTTTCATTAGCCGATTATTCTCATGAGAACCTTGGAGGCATCGTAACCTATGATGCTAAAAATGATTATAGCTCCAGTAATGATAGTGTTCATATAGGGAACTCGGCAGCTTTTATCAGCGATTATGATCGAGCGGCTGTCGATGCGCACTATAATTCCGAAAAAGTTTATGATTATTTCCTGAATGAGCATGGCCGTAATTCCCTTGATGGGAACGGGATGGCGATCATTTCAAAAGTTCACTTTGGGAATGGTTACAACAATGCTTCCTGGAATGGGCGCTGGATGACTTACGGTGATGGTGACGGAAAATTCATGATATCCCTATCAGCTGGCCTGGATGTTGCAGCTCACGAGATGACACATGGTGTAATCTCTCATTCGGCAAATTTAGTTTATCGTAATCAATCAGGGGCACTGAACGAATCATTTGCCGATGTATTTGGTGCGCTGGTTGATGACAGTGACTGGGAAATGGGCGAGGATATTATGGCACCGGAGGCTAGGGCTAACGGTTCAACCGTATTGCGCAGCTTGAGCAATCCAAATGGTGTTGTCGTCAGCAATGAGCAAAGAAGGGCATACAGTACAAATGGCGGAGTCTATCCAGACCATATGGACGAGTTTTATCATATGCCAACTTCGGTAGACGGCGGGGGAGTCCATGTTAACTCGTCGATTACAAACCATGCCGCATACTTGATTGCCCAAGACCTTGGAAGAGAAAAATTAGGGAAGATCTATTATCGCGCTTTAACGGTTTACTTAACTTCCAATTCCGATTTTAGCGATGCAAGACAGGCGATTGTCCAGTCTGCAATTGATCTTTATGGTGAAGGCAGCGAGGAAGAGGCAGCCGTACAATCAGGATTCGATGCGGTCGGAATCTATTAATCAATTTGAATGATAACTTGAAATCCCTCAGGCTGCGAGTTTGAGGGATTTTTCATGAGTCTAAACAGCATCACTTCGCATGTGGAGGCTGTTGCGAAAATAGTACTTGCATAATATTAGAGAGTCTTATTCGTTGTGGGATGAGGCTTTTTTAGCAGCCAAAAGAAAGCTGGTTGAGATTTTGGTTCCCTTAAAAAGGGACCTTTATTGGGTAGAATTATCTATTAACAGGTAAATATAATATGGTGTATTATTATCTGAGTATTAAGATAGTTTAGACTTTTAGTATATTAGAATTTTTATATTGTAATATACCATTTTAACATCTATAATACACATAACAAGGACATTTGTGTTTTGTAGGAGGACAACGGGACGTTCATTGTTTATCTTGCAAATGCAATGTAAAAAAAGAATTTACATTAAGGGGAGATGACGATGCAAGAATTACTAGGGAAGTTGAAACAAGTAAGCCTGGTGAAACAGATTATTGCGGGTTTAGTAATTGGTGTGGTTCTCGCATTAACGGTTCCTGAGCTTGCAAAGCCGGTTGCGATTTTAGGGTCTCTGTTTGTAGGTGCCCTGAAAGCAGTTGCCCCTGTATTGGTATTATTTTTAGTTATGTCGGCGATTGTCCAGCATAAACGCGGGCATAAAACAAACATGAAAACGATTATTTCTTTATATCTTTTAGGAACGTTTGCAGCTGGACTCATTGCCGTTATTGCTAGTTTTATGTTCCCGGTGAGCTTGAAGCTTACTGCTGGTGCGGAGGGCATGACGCCTCCTGGAAGTGTGGTAGAGGTTTTAAGAACCTTGCTGCTCAACATCGTGGACAATCCAGTTAACGCTATTATAAATGCAAATTATATCGGTATTTTAGCATGGGCAGCCCTGATTGGTTTTGCTCTGAAGAGTGCAGCTGATTCAACAAAGACGGTGATTGGGAACTTAGCCGATGCTATGTCCAAGATCGTTGCCTGGGTGATCAAATTCGCACCGCTGGGCATCATGGGGCTTGTATTTGAATCGATTACGACAAACGGAATCAGTTCTTTGCTTGGCTATGGAAAATTGCTTGCCGTCCTGATCGGCTGCATGCTTGTTGTGGCCCTTGTTGTCAATCCAATTATCGTGTTCACATTGATCAGGCAAAATCCATATCCGCTTGTTTTAAAATGTTTAAAAGAAAGTGGCATTACAGCCTTCTTTACTCGAAGTTCTGCATCAAATATCCCTGTGAATATCAAGATATGTGAAGAATTAGGCCTTGATAAAGACTCTTATTCTGTATCCATTCCATTAGGAGCGACCATCAATATGGCTGGAGCAGCTGTAACCATCTCAGTAATGACACTGGCTGCAGTCCATACGCTGGGCATTCAAGTGGATCTGCCGACTGCTGTCATCCTAAGTGTTTTGGCTGCTATCAGTGCTGCTGGTGCTTCAGGCGTTGCCGGCGGTTCCCTGCTGCTGATCCCGCTCGCATCTAGCTTGTTCGGCATCCCGAATGATGTCGCTATGCAAGTGGTTGCTGTAGGATTCATCATTGGTGTTCTGCAAGACTCCTTTGAAACAGCCCTTAACTCATCCACAGACGTCCTCTTCACAGCTGCCGTAGAATTCAAGAAATGGCGTGAAGAAGGGAAAGTGGTTGAAATCAAGAAGGCGTCATAATATGACCGAAATATAAATTCCAAAACTAGAGCAGGAACCTATCGGGTTCCTGCTTTAGTTTTGGAATTTTCTTGTTCATGATCATAAGAAAATTTATCTGATGAGTGACGCTTGTACTCATTATGACAGATACGTTTCTTTAATAAACAGCTTTTTGTAAAGCCATTTAAGAAACTACATAAAACTGGTGGGCTCTTTTTTCAGAAAAGCTAAAAAAGTACAGAAGATAATAAAAGATTACTATATGTTAACGCTTTCAAAGTGTATTGTCCGCTATATGATGGAATTGTAGCAAATTAATTTCATCTTTAAAGGGGGAAATATTAGTGAAAAAAGTTTGGAAATTATTTTCTGTTTTGATTGTAATGACTGTGTTAACTGGAATGCTGGCTGCATGCAGCGGGACAACTGGCGGAAGCAGTAAAGTGAGTGTAGGAATTGTTCTTCCAACGAAGGATGAGCCGAGATGGGTGCAAGATGAACAGCGCTTTAAAGATGCATTAGCTGATTCTGATTACACGACTGAAATTTTATTCAGCCAAGGTTCTTCTGCAAAGGAAAAAGAAAACGTAGAAACTTTGCTAAACAAAGGTATTGAAGTATTAATTATTGCTCCTCATGATGGTGCAGCAGCTGGTTCTGCAGTAGAAGCAGCGAAAAAAGAAGGCGTAACCGTTATCGCCTATGACCGTTTAATTACAGAAACAGATGCAATTGATTATTATGTAACATTTGATAGTTTGGCAGTAGGTGCCGCTCAAGCTCAATACTTAATTGACAATGTAGAAGGCTCAAACGTTCCGCTATACCTTTATGCAGGTGCTTCTTCTGATAATAACGCATTTTTATTCTTTGAAGGTGCTTGGAAAGTTCTTCAGCCGAAGATTGCAGATGGTACTTTTGTAATCGCTAACTCTACAGAAGCAGAAGCATTAAAAGATAAGCAAGACCTTACTCGTGATGAGTTAGGAAAAATCCTGGGTCAGGTAACAACAAACTGGGATCCTAACGAAGCGAAAAATAAAGCGCAAACACACTTAACAGCAGCAGGTGCTAATTTAAAAGGTGATGTAGCAGTCTTAGCTCCAAACGATGGAACGGCTCGATCCATTGCAGATGTTTTCGGAACAGACTCTGACATTTCTAGTTTCGTAGTGACAGGTCAAGATGCTGAGAAAGCTTCTATTCAATACATCATTGATGGCAAGCAATCTATGACTGTATTTAAAGATGTAAGAACACTGGTTGCAGACGCAATTGACATGGCAATCGACATCCTGGATGATAAAAAACCAGCTACAACTGGTTCTTACAACAATGGAAAAGTTGATGTGAAAGCGAAACAAACAGACGTAATTGTGGTAGACGAAGAGAACGTTAAGAAAGAACTAATTGATTCAGAATACTACGAAGCTAGTGAGTTTTCTGGACTATAAGATTTAAAACTGCGTGATAGTATTCCATTTGAATACTATCACGCAATTATTATAGCTGTTTTGCTTGGAGGGAATGAGGATGAGCGAATATATTCTGGAGATGAAGCAGATTTCAAAGGAATTTACAGGAGTTAAGGCGCTCGACAATGTCAATTTTAAAGTGAAGAAGGGTGAAATTCACTGCTTAGTTGGAGAAAATGGGGCCGGAAAATCAACTCTGATGAAAGTACTTAGCGGGGTTTATCCTTACGGGACTTATGAAGGTGATATTGTTTACGAAGGTAAGGTGCAGCAATTCAATAAGATTAACGATAGTGTAAATGCAGGTATCGTGATCATTTACCAGGAGCTAGCTTTATTTCCTGATCTCACAGTTTATGAAAATATATTTGCTGGCAATGAAATCAAGCAAGGTGCTTTTATTGACTGGAATGAGACGATTGTTGAAGCAAAGAAATTGCTTGAAAAAGTTAACCTCGACATTAATCCGGAGACTCTTGTTAAAGATTTAGGAGTAGGGAAACGTCAGTTGATTGAAATTGCCAAAGCATTAAGCAAAGACGTAAAGCTTCTCATTCTCGATGAACCGACTGCAGCTTTAAATGAGGACGATAGTGAAAACTTATTAAACTTACTTGACGATCTTAGAAAACAAGGAATTACCTGCATTATGATTTCTCATAAATTGAAGGAAGTTATTTCGATAGCAAATAGTGCAACGGTTATTCGCGATGGGCAAACAATCACTACCCTGGATGCGTCTAAAGGTGAGATAACAGAAAATACGATAATAAAAAATATGGTTGGGCGTGAAATTCAAGATATCTATCCGAAACGTTCGAAAAACACATATGAAGAAAAGGTACTTGAGTTAAAAGGGTGGTCTGCGTACGACCAAAAGCTTGGCAGACATGTCGTGAAGAATGCGAATTTATATGTTAAAAAAGGTGAAATCATTGGTTTGGCAGGCTTAATGGGCTCTGGCCGAACGGAACTTGCCCTGAGTATCTTTGGAAACGCGAAGTCTTATAAATTGCAAGGCGACTTACTGCTGGATGGGATGCCAAAAGCATTGAAACATACTAGTGAGGCAATTAAAGCGGGCATTGCGTACGTTACTGAAGATCGTAAAGGGGATGGGTTGTTTTTACTGCAGGATATTAAAAGCAACATTTCTGCCGCGAATTTACATGGGATTTCTGCCAACGGAGTCATTAACGACAATGAAGAGATTAAAGTAGCAGAGGGCTATAAAACTTCATTGCACATCAAAGCCGCTTCTTTAGAACAGCTTGTTGGCAAATTAAGCGGTGGTAACCAGCAAAAAGTTTCGCTAGGCAAGTGGCTGTTTGTTGGCCCTAAACTCCTAATATTAGATGAGCCTACCCGAGGGATTGACGTGGGCGCAAAATTTGAAATTTATACGGTGATGAACAAGCTGATTGAAGAGGGATTGAGTATCATCATGATTTCTTCTGAGCTTGGTGAAGTATTGGGAATGAGTGACAGAGTGTATGTCATGGCCGAAGGAGAAATCAAAGGCGAATTGCCAATAGATGAAGCCAACCAGGAAAAAATAATGCAGCTTGCAACACAATAGGAGGTTAAACCAATGACTTTAATAAATGACGTGAAAACGTTAATCAGTAAAAATATTCGTGATTACGGGATGTACATTGCCTTATTCGTCATCTTTCTCATCTTTACCATTTTAACGGATGGCTTATTTATTTCTTCCCGCAATATTAGCAACTTGCTAGATTCTGCTGGTTATATTGCGGTTCTGGCTGTCGGTGTAATGCTGGTCATTGTCATAAGGCATATTGACCTTTCAATCGGGTTTTTAGCAGGTTTCCTTGGAGCAATTGCTGCCATACTTCTAATGCAGCATGGTTTACCGGTTTATATTGTGATCCCTGTGATTTTGCTCCTTGGAACAATTGCTGGTTTGTTTACAGGATTTCTTGTTGCAAAAGTAGGAATTCCTGCCTTTGTTGCAACACTGGCAGGCTGGCTGATTTATCGCGGTGCGATTCTTCAGGTTACAGAAAAGTCTGGAACCATTATCGTTCAAAATGATGCTTTTAATGCAATTGGAAATGGATACATTCCATCTATCATGCAGATTAGCGGGTTGCATTTACTATCTTTATTGATTGGGGTACTGGGAATCGTATTTTACAATTTTAGTGCAATCTCCAATCGTAGAAATAAGATTAAATATAATTTCCAAGTAGTTTCAAAGCAGATTTTTATTTTACAGCTTGTGTTCGTTTCGGCTATCATCGCTGCAATCACTTGGATTTTAGCTGGCTATAATGGTTTCTCTTGGACTGTGGTGATTATCTTATTAGTTGTGCTTGTCTATCATTTCTTGACAACGAAGACAGTACTTGGAAGACATATTTATGCAGTCGGCAGTAACCCAGAGGCTGCACATTTAAGTGGTATTGACGTTAACAAGATTACATTTATTGTGTTCGGTTCAATGGGCTTGCTATCTGCTTTATCAGGTATTCTATTTACTTCTCGTCTTCAGGCAGCCACTACAACTGCAGGAACACTATTCGAACTTGATGCCATCGCAGCTGCCTATGTTGGCGGTGTATCTGCAGCAGGGGGAGTAGGTAAAGTAACAGGGGCCATCATCGGAGCAATCGTAATGGCATCTTTAACAAGCGGAATGAATTTGCTGGGAGTAGGGATTTCCTATCAATATATGATTAAAGGTGGCGTTTTAGCCTTAGCCGTAATCTTCGACGTCATGACAAGAAGAAAAGGAAACTAACACCCTCTTTTAGCGGGCTTTCACCAAGACAATTGGGGAAGCCTTTTTTGACATATAAGAATGTGTGAAATTCACGTCGAGAATGGTCTAGCTCCAGCGCCTAGCCGGCTTTCATCCCTGAAAGTACTTCCTCGAGGTTTGCTCTCCAGCGCTTGTCGGGGCTGATTCAGGCGCTTGCGTTTTTCTTGCATAATTACCTTTAACTTTATAATGCGGTTTAATAGCCAGGCTGATAGAATCAAGTTAAATAACATCCAGACAGTCAGAGAAAGAAAAAGGGGAGAAAGCAAAGATGAAAAAGTATATGTATACCATACTGGGCCTTGTATTTGCCTCCCTTTGTTATCTCATTTTCGTATCAGCCAACATCGTCTTTAGTAATGACGTTTCCTTACCTAAAGCAAAGAAGGAAACAGACTCTCACTATCGCTTAGTTTTCATCACGAGAGACATGGACACGACATTTTGGAATAAGGTTGGCAAGGGAGCAGCGAGCCAGGCGGTGAAAGAAGGAGCCAGCCTTGAAATATGGGGAAGCTATAGCAATAATTCAGAACAATTCTTAAAAAAGCTGGAGCTGGCTATCCATTCCAAAGTGGATGGTATCATCATACAAGGGCTTGATACAGACGAGTTCAAAGAGCTCACAAAAGTAAAGGCTGCGTTTAATGGAATTCCGATTATTACGGTAGCAAATGATGTGCCAATGAAAGAGAGTTTAAGAAGAACATATGTTGGTTCAGACCAATTTCGTGCTGGAGGATTAATAGCAAGGCAGTTGTTAAGTGATATGGGGACGGAAGGGAATGTTGTCCTCCTTTCTGACAGGCAGAAAGAGTATTACCAAAATGAGAGATTAAAAGGCATCTATGACACTTTGAAAGTCTATCCAAATATTAAAATACAATATGCGGAAACAGCAGAGTCTAAGGATCAGGTCACCACCACGATGAGAGACCAGTTAAATCAAATGCCGGATGTGGATGCATTCATCGCGGTAAACGCGAACATGATTGGTCCAATGGTCCAGGAAATAGGAAAGCGCTCCCAAGTTGAACCTTATTTTATCTATACCTTTGATGATGGACCAGAATCGTTACCGCTTTTTGAAGAAGGCAAAATTGACGGAGTCGTCGAGCAAGATCCAGAAACAATGGGTGAAGTCAGTGTAGAGCAACTTGTTAATTGGCTGAATGGGGAGACGGTCCCGCTTGATATTAAAGGTTACTTCACAAACATACGCATATTGAAGGACAACAGAAATGAATAGCATTAGAAGAAAAATATTAACATTCACAACTATTGTCATTGTCATCATGTCCGTCATTTGGATCACTTTGACATTCTATAACTATAAAACACAAGTAAAGTATAATGACATCTTAAACCGATACTTAATATTGAGTGATGTCTCGAGGTCCAGCAATCAAGTAATCACAGACTTGAATAACTATATGAACCAATCAACACCAGAAAACTTACAGAAATTAGAGAGCAGTAAAAAGTCGCTGGAATCTGCCAGATATGAAGTGTTTAAGGTGAGAAATGAAGTGAATGATTTTACATTAACAAATTACATTCATTTAATGGGCAGTTTAATCGAGACAACGGACCGCTTGATGGGACTCGAACGAGATTCCGAGGCCGCGGTAAAAGACCTGGCAGAAACGACGCGTATTAGTAACTATATTTCCGATATGACGCTCACATTGATCGATATGGAACTCAAAACACATGAGCCATTCTATCGTGGAATCATGGAGCAATCAATTGAATTAGTGAAGCTTGCCATATGGATGATTTTATTAACATCCTTACTGTTATTATTGGCTACTTATTGGTTTTCCTTAAGCATCACAAGGCCGGTCCAACAATTAACAAAGGCTGCAAGTGAACTGGCGAAGGGGAGATTCGATAATGAAATAACAGTCAAATCGAATGATGAAATTGCCTTTCTAGCTAAGACATTCGATCATATGCGGACGAATATAAATAATTTGATTCAGCAAATAAAGGAAAAAGCAAAGCTGGAACATGAACTGCAGCAGAACAAAATTTTGCTGCAGGAAAGTCATTTCCGCAGTCTGCAAAGCCAAATGAATCCGCATTTCTTGTTTAATACGCTTAATACGCTATCGAAAAAAGCGTATCTGGAAGGGTCGGAAGAGATTAGTGATTTGCTCGTCAGCGTGGCAGATCTTTTACGTTACAATTTAAAGCAAATTGACCGTTCCGTCACATTAAGAGATGAATTAATGGTTGTCAATCAATATATGCAGATTCAGAAGGCGCGCTTTACAGATCGACTTCAACTGCAATTAGACATTGATGAATCATGCTTACATGTTGCGATTCCCGCACTTACCCTGCAGCCGATTATTGAAAATGCTGTCATTCATGCAATAGAGCCCAATATTAACGGGGGTGTCATCACAATTCGCATGAAAGAAAAGAATGAATCCGTCCTGATTCAAATTGAGGATGATGGAATCGGCATGTCTGAGGAAATCATTAATCAAATTCTAATGGAACGTCAAGTGCAGCCAGCAGGACATTCAACAGGAATAGGTTTCAGTAATGTGGTAAAGCGTCTGCGCCTTTTTTATGAGAGGGATGACGTCATAAATATTGAGAGCACATTAGGCAGCGGCACGGCAGTTCTATTGAAAATTCCGAAACAAAGAGGCGAAATGCATGATTAAACTTTTGATTGTGGATGATGAACAAATAGAACGGGAAGGGATGGAAGCCATTTTAAATCGGGCATTCCCGGAACTGATTGTTGAGCAAGCCAATAATGGGAGTAGAGCAGTAGAATTAGCAGCAAGTTTCAAACCAGACTTAGTATTAATGGATATCCAAATGCCTGGCATGAACGGCCTGGAAGCCGTAGAGCAGATACTTGCGGATTTTCCTACTACTAAATTCATCATGGTAACCGCATTTGATACGTTTAATTATGTGCAGTCAGCCTTAAAGCTTGGAGCAAAAGATTATATCTTAAAGCCGAGTAAGGTGAGTGAAATAAGGGCAACGGTCGGGAAGGTATTGAAAGAATTAGAAAACGAGAGGGAGTTACAAGCAGAAAACAGCATGCAGCGTGAAATGCTTCAAAGAACATTAGCTCTCGTTGAAACAGATGTTGTAACGCAGCTGCTATTTGATCATGTGCATGAAGTTCACTTAAATATGCTAATGGAAATGCTCGAAATCCAATCAACGAGTCAGGTATTTGTCATGAATGTGATTGTACCAGATGGACAGGAGCATCTTTACTCACGGATTAAAGAAAAAGTAAGGAAAACAAGAAGTGGTTGGATGGGTGCTCTATACGATGGCCAGCTGCCGATCATTATCTTTAGAAACAGTCAATCTTATCGATCACAAGCAACTTCTTTAGCAAGAGATATTTTATTAGAAGTAAACAAGGAGCAGAAAGCTGGCTGGTTCATTGGGATCGGTAATGATTGCAGCTCATTAGAGAAAATTCGTCAATCTTATCAAGAGGCAATCATTGCTTCGAGCAATAAGACGCTTCCGGTAAAATATCGGTTTTATCAAGATATACCTGTTTTGAATGAAACAGGCAGTTGGCAACAGGCGAAGTTTTTAAAAAAAGATCTTTCCGACCAGGTTCGCCTTGGACAGTGGGACGAAATTAAATCGAACATTAGCCATCTGATCCAGGCATACGAGATGGATGGGATAGAAATCCAGCAAGCACAACAATTCGTATTAGAAGCATTATGGTCAATCTGGTCGATTATAAGCGACTTGGGGATTGAGACAGCAACTCCAATTTACCATTATCAAGCGTCAAATTACCGTCAATTACGTTCTGAAACGGCCAATCTTCTGATGGATGTAAAAGATTCTTATGATAGACATTATATTAGTTTGGAAGCGGATACAATTTATCGGATCAAGCAATACATCATGGAAAATTCCCAACAGAATATTTCATTAGAAACGCTTAGTAATAAAGTCGGGTTAAGCCCCATTTATATCAGTAAAATGTTTAAAGAAAAACTAGGGATTAATTACATTGACTTTTTAACTGAGTGCCGCATTGAAAAAGCAAAGAAAATGTTAGCAGAACCGGAAAAGAGCATTAAGGAAATTACAATTGAAGTCGGCTATCATGAACCAAATTATTTTAGCAAAGTATTTAAAAAGATGTGCAATGTATCCCCAAGAGAATATCGTAAAACACTGCTTGGAATAAAAGAATAGTCTCTTTCCTATAAGAAAAGCAGTCTATAAGTGTAATGCCGAAGCGAAACAGAAATGCCGCAGGGGAAGGGAGGGAAAAAGATGGTAAGAAAGTTAAGGAAAGTCGGTTTAGTGAATCTTATCTTCCTTCTAATGTTATTGGCGGCATGCGAAGAGGGTGTGTCTCCGATACATAAAGAGAATAAAAAACCAGAGAATGAGAGGGTAACTGATTTTGAAGACAAGCTCAAAATCGGATTTTCGATGGACACTTTAGAAGAGGAACGGTGGCCAAGAGATAGGGACTTATTCAAAGAAGCGGTAGAGGCATTAGGAGCGGAAGTCGTGATACGGGAAGCGAAGGGTGACGATACCCTGCAAATTGTTCAGGCAGAAACGTTAATTAGCGAGGGGATTGATTTGCTTGTGATCGTGCCGCATAATGCAGAGGCTGTTGCAACGATCGTTAACAAAGCGCACTCTGCCGGCATTAAAGTTATCTCTTATGACCGTTTAGTGAAAAATTCATCTGTTGATTTTTACATTTCTTTTGACAATGAGTTAGTCGGAGAACTTCAAGCTGAGGCGATTACAGAGTTAGTTCCAAAAGGGAAGTATGTATATATCGGCGGAGCAAATACAGATAACAATGCTCATTTAGTCAAAAAAGGAGTTTTTAATGTCCTCCAGCCATTCATTGATAGGGGGGACATACAGATTGTGTATGATCAGTGGACTGAAAATTGGACTCCTGAAAATGCACAGGCAAATATGGAAGCCGCTTTGAAAATAAATAATAATGAGATAGATGCTGTTATTGCTGCAAATGATGCCACAGCAGGTGGAGTCATACAAGCACTTGAAGCACAAGGTCTTGCGGGGAAAATTCCAGTTGCAGGACAAGATGCAGACTTAGCAGCAGCTCAGCGTATTGTGCAAGGGACACAAATAATGACCATTTACAAACCTATTAAAACATTAGCATACGAAGCAGCAAGAGCAGCTATCAAAATGGCAGAGGGAGAAACCATTACAACGAATCGAAAGATGAATAACGGAAAATTAGAGATACCATCGCTCCTCCTTGCGCCAATTGCTGTAGATATTAATAATATAGAAGACACCATTATTGCTGATGGGTTTCATCTGCGAGAAGAGGTTTATGAAAAGATAGGGGAATGATCAATAGACCCGGATGGTATTTTTTAACACAATCATTTTATAACAACGAGATTGAAGGAGGTTCTTTCGTGATAAAAACAATAATTGTCGGGTTTGGTTTTGCCGCAAAGGTATTCCACTTGCCGCACTTAATTCATTCTGAGAAATATGAAGTGGTCGGGATTATTTCAAGATCAGGATCTTCCAAAGATCATAGTGATGTAAGCAATGTACCGGTATATGCAACGGTTGAAGAGGCACTTACTCAGAGTGAGGCAACCTTATATGTCATCACGACGCCATCTGACATGCACTATGATATGTTGAAACAATGTATTCTTGCAGGAAAAGACGTGCTTGTCGAAAAGCCGGCGTTTTTAACAGTTGAAGAAGGAAAAGAACTCATTCGGCTTACCCAGAATAGCGGGTCAGTAGTGTCTGTACACCAAAATCGCCGCTGGGACGGAGACTTTTTAACAATAACAAAGTTATTGAAAGAAGAAGTTCTCGGAGATTGGAAAGTCCTTGAATCACGGTTTGATCGATTCAGACCTGTTATACGTAACCGCTGGAGAGAGCAACCAGGAGCAGGATCGGGCATCTTATACGATTTAGGCTCACATTTAATTGATCAAGCACTTGTTTTGTTCGGTGAACCAGATGCATTATACGCAGAAATAATGACTCAACGGGAGAATGGTGAAACGGATGATGGCTTTCTCATCGTGCTTCATTATGGCCAGAAACGAGTCTATTTGCGCTCAAGTTCATTTATTAATTCTGCCTACCCTCGTTTTGAACTGCATGGATTAAAAGGCAGTTTCGTAAAATATGGGCTAGACAAGCAGGAACCTCAATTGGCAGATGGGACCTTCTATCAAGGAAAAGAAAAAGAAGTGGGTACAATCTATAGAGATGATACGAAAGAGGTAACGATAGAATCTGGAGGATACGACCACTTTTTTTCATTACTTGCAGATGGCATATCCAGTCGGGAGCCGGTTGTTTCAATGGAAGAAGCACTTAGAGTGACCAAGTTGATCGAACTGGCCCGTACATCTTCGGAAGAAGGAAGAATGATTAATAAAGAAGAATGGTTGAATGAGTGAAAATAATGAATCGTCTAATCCTGATCGGAATGCGATGAGACCCAATGGCTTACGACTTAGGATATTTGACATTAAGCTATGAATCAATCAGAGATTATCAACGGAATCAGGTGAAACTGGTTCCGTTTTTTGTAGTAACAAAAGCACCTTATGCGTTATCAATTAACGGAGAAAGTGTTGGGGGAAAGCTGGTAAGGGAGGTCAGTTATCATTCACAAAATTGTCGATAAGTTTATAAAATACTCAAATCGATTATATACCTAATATGGTATTCTTTTATAAGAAGAAGAAAGCGTAATACCCTCATAATTTCTCTAATAAACTCACCCTATTGCTAGATTTAGGATACAAACCTTTCTGAACAACCCTAAAACCCTCAATTTTTTTTGAAAGCCATCTCTTCACTAAACAAAAGTTACCTAATAGCAATACATACACGAAGGGAGTGATTACCCATGTAAACTACCCAACCACACTTCTATTAAATTTTATTTTTAAAAAAGGAGGAACAGTAAATGGGTCATGATATTTACGGTTTGAATAAAGCAAGGGAAGAAATTGCTTATGCGCGTTTTAGCATGGGGAATCATAATGCACTGCTGCTGTATCGCTTCCTCGATGCCTACCAGTTCTATGCCGGAGTCAGTGGGTCAGGTAAGAGCTCGATCTTTTCGCTGCAACAAGTTGAAAAGGCTATGAAAGGCTATAAAAAATTCTTTAAAACTGCTGCACCGTCGGAAAGTGATTGTACTTCCTGGGATCAAAAACAAATCTTCCTCTTTATCCAAAGCTGTTTAGAAACGGCACAGAAAGAAAAAAGTGTTGAAGTCTATTTTGGCTAGCGGTCTTTCAACCAATCTTATTTCCTCCAATTCCATTCTCAGTTGCTTCAAATCATAAAATATTCCAATTATAGATACTAAATTTCTTGCCTCTTTCATAGTTATTAATGGTGAAACTTTAATTATTTTTATTTAAACGAAAGGGGAAAGAAAATGGACAAGGATACTGCAAAGGTTGGAAAATGCCCTTTTACGCACGGGGGTGCTACTAGTCATAAAACTAGCGGGACGACGAATCGGGACTGGTGGCCGAACCAGTTACAATTGAATATTCTCCATCAGCATGACAGAAAATCCAATCCTATGGGAGAAGATTTTAATTATAATGAAGAGTTTAAAAAGCTGGACTATGATGCTCTGAAGCAGGACTTGCACGACCTTATGACAACAAGTCAGGATTGGTGGCCGGCTGACTATGGTCATTATGGGCCGTTGTTCATCCGGATGGCCTGGCACTCGGCAGGCACCTATCGTATTGGTGATGGCCGGGGCGGCGGCGGAACGGGTTCACAGCGTTTCGCGCCGCTTAACAGCTGGCCTGATAACGGCAACCTGGATAAGGCTCGCCGACTGTTATGGCCGCTCAAGCAGAAGTATGGCAATAAGATTTCCTGGGCTGACTTGATTTTGCTGGCAGGTAATGTGGCCATTGAGTCGATGGGCGGCAAGACAGTAGGCTTCGGCGCAGGAAGGCCGGATATTTGGCATCCGGAAGAAGACACTTACTGGGGTGTTGAATCAGAATGGCTTGGCGATAAACGGTACAGTGGCGATCGCGAGCTGGAGAATCCGCTTGCTGCGGTGCAAATGGGTCTTATCTATGTGAATCCTGAAGGACCGAATGGCAAGCCGGATCCACTGGCAGCAGCTAAGGACATTCGCGAAACCTTTGCGCGGATGGGCATGAACGATGAAGAAACCGTAGCCCTGATCGCTGGCGGACATACTTTTGGAAAAGCCCATGGGGCGGGGGACGCGGCCATGGTTGGTGCGGAACCTGAAGCTGCTTCGATTGAAGAAATGGGCTTAGGCTGGAAAAATGAATATGGCAGCGGCAAGGGCCGTGACACGATTACGAGCGGCCTGGAAGGAGCCTGGACGGCAAATCCGACACAGTGGGATAATGGCTACTTTGATTTATTGTTCGGCTACGAATGGTGGCTGACCAAGAGTCCTGCAGGTGCTTATCAGTGGCTGGCAGTAGATCCGGCCGAGAAGGATCTGGCACCAGATGCGGAAGATGCTTCTGTAAAAGTTCCAACCATGATGCTCACAACCGATATTGCCTTGAGGCATGACCCGGCATACGAAAAAATCTCCCGCCGATTCCATCAAAATCCAGATGAGTTCGCGGATGCATTTGCAAAGGCATGGTTCAAGTTATTGCATCGTGATATGGGCCCCAAATCAAGATATAAAGGTCCGGAAGTCCCAGAAGAAGATTTTGTCTGGCAAGACCCTGTTCCGGCTGTTGAATATGAATTAACCAATGAACAAGCAGAAAAGATCAAGGAATTGATTTTGGACTCCGAGCTTACTATCGGCGAGCTGGTTACGACTGCATGGGCTTCGGCAAGTACCTTCCGTGGCTCGGATTTCCGCGGAGGAGCGAATGGTGCCCGCATCCGTTTGGCTCCGCAAAAGGATTGGGAAGTGAATCAGCCGGAACAGCTTGCAAAGGTGATTGGTGTACTCGAAGACATTCAAAGCCGACTGGACCAGAAAGTCAGTCTTGCTGACTTGATTGTGCTGGGCGGAAATGCGGCTATTGAGAAAGCCGCTCGAGATGCTGGCTTCGATGTAAAGGTTCCATTCGCTCCTGGACGCGGGGATGCGACTCAAGAGCAGACGGATGTTGAAGGCTTTGAGGTCTTGGAGCCATATGCCGACGGTTTCCGAAACTATCAGAAGAAACAGTATGGCGTGAGTCCGGAAGAGCTGCTGCTGGACAAAGCACAGCTGTTGAACCTTAGTGCACCGGAAATGACGGCATTGATTGGCGGGATGCGCGTCCTTGGTACGAACCATGGTGGCACAAAACATGGCGTATTCACAGATTCCATCGGCACACTGACAAATGATTTCTTCGTGAATCTACTCGATATGGGAGTGGAATGGAAGCCAGTAGACGGTGTTGTATATGAAGGTCGTGACCGCAAGACAGGTGACCTAGTTCGAACAGCCACCAGAGTAGACCTCGTTTTCGGTTCTAACTCACAGCTTCGCGCGATTGCCGAAGTGTATGCCCAGGATGATAACAAAGAGAAGTTTGTGCGCGACTTTATTTCAGCTTGGGTCAAGGTCATGAATGCAGATCGGTTTGATCTGAGTGAACAGGCCCGTAACACTTCGGAATTGGCGTTAAAACATTAATAAATAGTTTAGTAGATAGCAGATCAATTGGTCTGCTATCTATTTTTTATGGATATAACTTTTTGGACCTACAGAGTTTGAAAAATAACCGGAGAAATTCCGCTTAAATTGAAAACAACCCTTTTTTTCTTAAAAATAAGGGTTGTTTTTCCGGTTATTTCATAAAAATCGTTGATTTTTGTCCATTTTATTGAAGTTAACCGGAATATGTCCCCTTATTTCGGTATCATAAGCATCCTTTATATATAATAACCGGAATCTCTGCGCTTATTTATGCTTCATAAGCACCCTCTACATACAATAGCCGGAAATTCTCCGCTTATTTCTCCACCATAACATCCCCTATAAATGTTAGCCGGAAAGGTCCGCTTATAAATGTTTATAAACATCAACATAGCCTTCCCATTGGTGATTATGCTTTATTATGTTGCCTGCAATCTCCCTCGCTAAAAATAGAATTAAAACCAAAATGTGTGATTTTTCTTATTGAATTCTCTTAAAAAGTGTGAAAAGATAATGAGGTCATCTGATGACCACATGACGAGAGGGTTTGCAAACGAAACTATGAAGCTATGAAAACTCAATATGAGCAACTAGGGGGAAGGGTACAGATGTTATTGCTGATTGCTTTAAGTGCGATTATTGCTCCGTTTTTATTCTTGGTGATTATGCGGATGCCGGCAGCTAAGGGGATGACGTTGAGTTCATTGATCGTCATTTTGTTAGCGCTTACTGCCTGGGGGATGGAAGGGCAAGTAGTGTTGGCATCGATTTTTCAAGGGGTACATAAGACGTTGACGATTCTTTGGATTTTATTTGGTGCTTTGGTGTTATTGAACACGCTTCGAAATACAGGAGCGGTTGTGAGAATTAACCAGGGGTTTCAAAGTATTTCTGGTGACATGCGGGTGCAGGTCATTATCGTTGCTTTCTTATTTGGTTCACTTATTGAAGGAGCAGCAGGGTTTGGAACGCCGGCGATGGTGACAGGTCCGTTGATGCTGGCTTTAGGTTTCCAGCCAATCGCAGCTGCGACGATTGCCTTGATTGCCGATAGTACCGCGGTTATGTTTGGGGCGGTTGGGACGCCAGTGGCTGTTGGATTGAGCAATATTCCAGGTGCCGATACACCTTTTTTCCATGATATTGCTGTAACAGTGACAAGTCTTGATCTGCTGGCAGGTTCGTTTATTCCATTCGTTTTAATGGTTGTGTTAACGGTGTTTTTTGGAAGCGGTATCAAGGATGCGTTGCCGATGCTTCCATGGACACTAATGATTGGGTTCGTTTATACAGGCAGTGCATTCCTGGTAGCAAGTCTTTTTGGACATGAATTTGTTTCGATTCTTGCGTCCCTCATCACATTGGCGGTGGCGACTGTGACTGCTAAGAAAGGATTCTTGCTTCCGAAAACAGAATGGAAAGCAGCGATGCGTAAAGACTTTGTTGTTTCGACTGAAAAGTCAAAGATGGGTATTGTGACAGCCTGGTCACCATATGTTGTTGTCGTTCTTTTATTGCTGCTTACAAGGATTGTTCCTGCGCTGAAAGAGTTTACGAGAACAACAATCGACTTTACCTGGAGCAATATCTTAGGGGTTGAGGGCGTGACATCAGCCTGGGAATTCTTGTATTCTCCAGGCACCATCCTTACTGCTGCGGCGGTTTTAGCGTTCTTATTCCAGCGTAAATCATATCAAACCTTTGCCAATGCGTCGAAGGAGTCATTATCGACGATGAAAATGACATCGATTTCATTGATTGCGACGCTATCGATGGTGCAAGTATTCGTGAACTCAGGATTGAACATGAATGAATTGATCAGCATGCCGCAGTATATTGCGGAGTCCTTCGCAAGCTCATTGGGCTCGGTATGGATCTTCGTTGCTCCATTCCTTGGTGAGCTGGGGGCGTTCATTACCGGAAGTGCCACAGTATCGACGCTGACGTTTTCGCCAATTCAATTCAACGTCGCAGATTCCGTTGGCCTCGAGTCGAATATCGTGCTGGCCGTCCAGCTCATTGGGGCAGCTGCTGGAAACATGATTTGTGTGCATAACGTCGTTGCTGCAAGTGCAGTTGTTGGAGTATCCGGCAAAGAAGGCGAGATCATTCGTAAAACGTTAGCGCCTGCGATTTTCTATGGAATCCTCGCTGGAATTTCTGGGTTTATCTTTTTAAACCTTCTATAGTATCCAAAAGGTCCCACTATCTTTCGGAGAACTAAATTCTCTGTATAATAGTAAGGAATAGATGGGAGATGAACGACATGCCATACAAAAGAGTTGAGATTAAAAAAGTTTATGAACAAGTTGCTGACTCAATTATTGAGTTGATAAAAACGGGTGAGTTAAAACCTGGTGATAAATTAGATTCAGTTGAAAAGCTGGCAAGAAGCTTTGACGTTGGGAGTTCCACGATTCGGGAAGCATTGAGTGGCCTGCGGACAATGGGGCTGGTGATGATGCGCCAGGGAGAAGGAACGTTTGTGAATACCTTTGACCCTTCGAAATTCCAATTGCCCGTCACTAGCGCTTTCTTGATGAAGCTTGAAGATGTGAAGGAACTGTATGAGGTCAGAAAGATTCTGGAAAGCGGCACGGCGGCTCATGCTGCTGCTGTACGCCAGGAGGAAGATTTGCTGGCGATCGAAAAAGCGTTGATCGTGATGGAGCATGCCAATGGAAATGAGGAGCTCGCTTCGACAGCGGATCTGGATTTCCATGTTGCCATCGCCAATGCGACACATAACAAATTATTGATCAATCTGATGAGCAGCGTCTCAGCGCTGAATTCACAAACCATTCAGGAAACCCGGAAGGTACTCCTGTATTCAGATAACATTGTTGATGACTTGCATTTTGAGCATCGAAGGATTTTTGAAGCAATAAAAAATCGACAGCCAGATGAAGCGCGCCAAGCCATGTTTGAGCATTTACAGAAAGTGCAGGACCGACTTTTTAAATGCATTGAGTGATTAGCGCGGTGATTCGCTGACTTTTACCAGAGGTGGACAATCATGAAAGTATCCTTATTTAGTACGTGCCTGAGCGATATTCTTTTTGCAGATGTGGCAAGAAATACGCTTGAAATCCTTGAGCGAGTTGGATGTGAAGTGGATTACCCGATGGAACAGACGTGTTGCGGGCAGCCTGCCTATAACAGCGGGTATTTACAAGAGGCTAAGCAATCTATGAAACAGATGATGAAGGCTTTTCGTTTCTCGGAATATGTGGTCGGGCCATCAGGCTCCTGCGTGAGCATGCTGAAGGAATATCCACATATTTTTAAAGGAGACCCTGAGTGGGAAGAAGAAGCGAAGGTCTTCGCTGCTAAGTGTTACGAAATTACCGAGTTCCTTGTGGATGTAATGGGCATCACTGATTTGGGCTCTACTTTTAAAGGAAGAGTGACATTCCATTCTTCCTGCCATATGAAACGCCTTCTTGGGGTAAAAGAACAGCCGAAAATCCTGTTGCACAATGTGAAGGGTGTTGAGCTGGTAGATTTGCCGTGGGAAGAGGATTGCTGCGGTTTCGGCGGAACGTTTGCCGTGAAGAATCCGGTCATTTCTCAAGAGATGGTCAGTGAAAAGTCGCGCCATGTCTCAGAGACGCAAGCGGAGTATCTTGTCGGTGCTGATATGGGCTGCCTGATGAATATTGGCGGACGCATGGAGCGAGAAGGCAAAAAAGTGAAGATCATCCACATCACAGAAATTTTAAATACACACTAAGGAACGGAGGGAAAAGAGATGAGCATCAAAATTGGTGAAGTTCCTTATAAAGATCGAATCCAAAAAGGAATTAAAGATGATTTTATGCGGCAGGCTGTTTCCTCCGCGCAAGGCAGATTCCGGACCGGACGGCTTACACAGGCGGCTGAGCTTGGAAACTGGGAGGACTGGCGCGATTTAGGTGAGGAAATCCGCACCCATACGCTGGAAAACCTCGATTATTACCTGCATCAATTGAGTGAGCAAGTATCAAGACGCGGCGGGCATGTATTTTTTGCCGAGACAGCAGAAGAAGCGAACCAGTATGTGAAAAGCATCATTCAAAAGAAAGATGCGAAAAAAGTCGTCAAGGCGAAATCGATGGTCACTGAGGAAATCGGCTTGAATAAGGCGCTTGAGGAAGTTGGCGCTGAAGTGGTGGAATCCGACCTTGGCGAATGGATCCTGCAATTGGATGAAGATCCGCCATCCCATATCGTGACTCCTGCGCTGCATAAAAACAAACAACAGATCCGCGAAACGTTCGCGAAGAAAAAAGGCTATACCGGATCTGACACGCCGGAGGAACTGGCTGCCTTTGCCCGTGAGCAGCTGCGCCAGGACTTTTTATCAGCTGATGTCGGTGTGACTGGCTGCAACTTTGCGATTGCGGAGTCTGGCTCAATCACGCTGGTCACAAATGAAGGGAACGCCGAAATGGTGACGAGTCTTCCGGATATCGTGATCACGGTGATGGGTATGGAACGGATCGTACCGACATGGGAAGAGATGGAGGTCCTTGTCAGTCTATTGACACGTGCGGCGGTTGGTCAGAAATTGACGAGCTATATCACGGCGATTACGGGTGCTGGCCTTGAGCAGGAAGTGGACAGTCCTGAGGAATTCCATTTGGTGATTGTCGACAACGGACGCTCGAAAATCCTTGGAACCGAGTTTCAATCGGCTCTGCATTGCATTCGCTGTGCAGCCTGCATCAATGCATGTCCGGTTTACCGTCATATCGGCGGGCATGCATACAACTCAATTTATCCGGGGCCAATCGGTGCTGTGATCACACCGCTGCTGGAAGGTTACGAAGATCATAAAGAGCTTCCATATGCATCGACCTTGTGTGCAGCCTGTACGGAAGCCTGTCCTGTTAAAATTCCACTGCATGAGCATCTGATCCGCCATCGACAGATCATTGTGGAAAAAAATATGACCCCAACGGCAGAAAAGTTGATGATGAAAGGTTTTTCCACTTGGGCTTCTAATCCGTCGGTTTATAATATGAGTGCGAAAATGGCCAAGCCGGCACTTGGGCCATGGACGAAAGATGGAATGATTGAAAATGGGCCAGGGCCACTGAAGGCGTGGACCGAAGTCCGTGATTTTTATGCTCCACAGGGACAGTCGTTCCGTTCGTGGTTCAAGCAAAGACAGAAGGACGGTGAATCCAAATGAGCATCCAGAATCGAGAAGCCTTTTTAAATAAACTGGCGTCCAGACTAGGCCGGGAGCGACGGACAGAAGGAGTACAGCGGCCACAATGGAGCGTTACTCCTCAGGATGAAGTGTTCAAAGGTATGAGCCAGGACGAATTGGTTGAAGTGCTTGAAAAACATTGCCAGGTCATCCATACCACTTTTAAAAGGACAGACCGTGCCGGCCTGACGGAAGTTTTGAACGAAACGCTTCAGGCCTATGAAGGCAAGGCGATTGTCACATCCAATGATGTCCGCCATCAGGAGTATGGGATCACGAAGTTTTTCGAAGACCAGGGAGACAGTGTGGATGTCCATGTGTGGAATCCAGCGCTTGGCAAGGAAAATCAAAAGATTGCGGAACGAGCAGATGTAGGGCTTGTGTTCAGCGACATCACGCTTGCCGAGTCTGGCACTGTGACATTGTTCAATACGAAAGACAATGGGCGATCGATCAGTCTGCTGCCGCGGACGTTCATTGCCATCATTCCGAAAAGCACCCTCGTGCCACGGATGACTCAGGCAGCCAGACACATCCACGAGGCACAGGCCAGCGGCGAAGACGTCCCTTCCTATGTCAGTTTCATCACCGGCCCAAGCAACAGTGCCGACATCGAAATGAACCTGATTGTCGGAGTGCACGGACCTGTCAAAGCAACATACATTGTCGTGGATTAAGCTTCGATGAAAAATAGTTGAAAAAGAATGAAAGATGATATACTATCATTTCATAACACGATATATTGTGTTAGATAAGTAGTTTCATAACTAAATATTGAATATACCGGTAAATATGGTGTCTGAATAAGACTTAATAGGGAATCTGGTGAGAATCCAGAACTGTTCCCGCAACTGTAAGTGCTGACGAAATGAGGAAGAACCACTGTCTAACAAATAGATGGGAAGGCCTCAAAGTAGGGTGAAGCACAAGTCAGGAGACCTGCCATATCTATTCGTGTTATCTTCTTCGGGAATTGGGAAGGTATTACGGGGATCAATTGACAGGCTCATGCTGTTTTTTAGCTACATATGAGCGTTCATGACATCAACGTTAACTTTAACCCATCTTTCGAGATGGGTTTTTCTCATTTTTCAGGAAGTATTTTTAAAAAAACAGGAGGTTAGGAATGGAAGGATTATCAACAAATGTGTCGAGGACTTTTCAAAATGTGCTTGTTTTGCCTCCGGACACCAACCATCTTGGGACGATTTTTGGCGGAACGGTATTGGCATATATTGATGAAATTGCTGCGATAGCGGCGATGAAACACAGCAGAACGGCAGTCGTCACGGCCTCGATTGACTCGGTTAATTTTCTCTCTTCCGCAGTAGTGGGCGATATATTGACCCTGGAAGCAATCGTGATTTCGACAGGGAGAACATCCATGGAAGTGTTCGTAAAAGTGGAAAGCGAAAACTTGAAGACTTGTAAAAAGACTTTGACGACCACCTCGATTTTAACCATGGTCGCTAAGGATGAAAAGGGTACTCCCGTTCCGGTGGCAAAGGTCATTCCAGAGAATGATGAGGAGTGGCAGCTGTTCAACACGGCTGATATGAGAAGGCAGCATAGACTGGAAAAGAGGAAGAGTAATCAAGCTGGAGGGATCGTGAATGAGCAATCAAGTAAAAGAGGATAGAGCCGCGAAGCAGATCGAAGAAATGGAACGAGCATTCCCACTGCTGGACTTTTCGGATTTTAAAGAAAAAACGGAACAGGCTCTTCGGGTGAAAAATATGACAGATGACCAGGTCAAGAACATGCTGATTCTGAACGCAGTAGAGCGAATTGACCGGAATGAGCCAGATTGGACCTATGTTGCAGCACGGCTTTACCAGAAGAGATTGTACAAGCTTAGTTCGTCCTTCAGAGGAGCAACTGGTTACGGATCCTTCTATGAATTGATCAATAGGTTGATAGAAATAGGGATCTATGATGGGAAAATCGTAGAATCTTACTCACGGGAAGAAATCGATTTTCTTGAGAGAGTCATTGAGCCCGAGAGAGACGAACTGTTTACATATATTGGCCTGTTAACGATGGTGGAAAGGTACCTGGCACGCACGCATACAGGGGATGTTGCTGAACTGCCGCAGGAGCGGTTCATGATTATCGCCATGACCCTTCTGGCGGAAGAGCCGAAAGAAAAGCGGCTTCAATTAGTGGAGGAAGCTTACTGGGCGCTTTCAAACCTCTATATGACTGTGGCGACTCCAACGCTAGCCAATGCCGGCAAAAGCTATGGCCAGCTATCGAGCTGCTTTATCGATACGGTGGCTGATGATTTAAGGAGCATCTATGATTCCAACACGGACATTTCTACCTTAAGTAAGAACGGAGGAGGCATCGGTGTCTATCTCGGGAAAATCAGGAGCCGCGGCAGTGATATTAAAGGCTTTAAAGGGATCAGTTCAGGTGTCATTCCATGGATGAAGCAGCTGAATAACACAGCGGTTTCGGTCGATCAATTGGGGCAGCGCCAGGGTGCAATCGCTGTCTACCTGGATGTGTGGCATAAAGACATTTTCCCATTCCTTGACGCAAAGCTGAACAATGGGGACGAGCGCCAGCGTACCCATGATTTATTCACAGGCATCTGCCTCCCGGACCTTTTTATGGAGCAAGTAGAAAAACGCGGGGACTGGTATTTGTTTGACCCTCATGAGGTAAGGCGCGTCATGGGCTATTCGCTTGAGGATTTCTTTGATGAGGAGAAGGGGACAGGCTCCTTCCGGGATAAGTACTGGGAATGCGTCTATCATCCAGGCTTGTCACATGAAGTGGTACCTGCCATCGAAATCTTTAAATCAATCATGATTTCCCAGCTTGAAACCGGCACTCCTTATATGTTTTACAGGGACCAGGTGAACAGGCTGAATGCCAATCATCATAAGGGTATGATTTACTGCAGCAATCTTTGCACGGAAATTACCCAGAACATGAGCCCGACCCTCCTGGAAGAGGAAAAAGTGGAGGATGGGAAGATTTTAATCTATAAAAAGCCAGGCGACTTTGTCGTCTGTAACTTATCCTCGATTTCCCTGGCGAAAAGTGTCATGGATGAGGTTCTTGAGAGAGTGATTCATATACTGGTCCGAATGCTTGATAACGTCATCGATATCAATGAAATCCCTGTACTGCAGGCACAGTTGACCAATAAGAATTATCGGGGAATCGGACTGGGAACATTCGGCTGGCATCATCTTCTCGCTCTGAAAGGAATCAAATGGGAGAGTGAAGAAGCTGTCGAGTATTGTGATACTCTCTATGAAAAAATCGCCTATTTAACGATCAGTGCAAGCATGGAGCTGGCAAAGGAAAAAGGGGCTTATCCTTATTTCGAAGGATCAGATTGGTGTACAGGACAGTTTTTCGAGAAGAGGCAGTATAAAGGAAAAATGTGGGGGGATCTCTCAGAGGAAGTAAAAGAGCATGGCATCAGGAACGGATACCTGATGGCAGTGGCGCCGAATTCCTCCACCTCGATCCTGGCAGGTTCGACAGCAAGCATAGACCCGATTTTCAGGCTTGAGTACTCGGAGGAGAAGAAAGATTACAAGATTCCGGTGACCGCACCTGACTTAACAGCGGAAACGATGTGGTTCTATAAGACGGCCTACAATGTGGACCAGCACTGGAGCATCAGGCAGAATGCAAGGCGCCAGCGCCATATTGACCAATCCATCTCGTTTAATTTTTATGTGAAAAATACGATCAAAGCAAAGGCGCTCCTGGATTTGCATCTGGATGCCTGGAAATCCGGATTGAAGACCACATATTATGTGCGTTCCACATCGAGCAGTGATTTTGTGGAATGTGAAAGCTGCCATAGTTAAGAGGAAGGGACGGGAAAATTCATGAAAAAAAGAGTGCTGATTGATGTCGATGCGCCTAATGCTTCAACCGGTATCATCAATGGCAGGAGTTCGAATATCCTGAATTGGGATGATGTGCGTTACCAATGGGCATATCCAAAATATAAGAGGATGCTCGGGAATTTCTGGACTCCTTTTGAAATCAACATGTCAAAGGATATCAAACAGTTTCCCGCACTATCTGAAAAGGAACAGGATACATTTTTAAAAATCATCGGGCTGCTGGCATTGCTCGACAGCATTCAAACCGACTATGCCGGTAAAGTGGCTGATTACCTTACCGACTCCAGTTTGAATGCGCTGATGATCATGCTGGCCCAGCAGGAAGTGATTCATAACCATTCCTACAGCTATGTGCTGTCAAGCATCGTTTCCAAATCGAAGCAGGAGGAAGTGTTCGACTACTGGAGGACAGAACCGACTTTAAGCAAGCGGAACGAATTCATCACGGACGGGTACAAAGGTTTTGCACAGAATCCGAGCATTGAAAACCTGCTGCATTCCATTGTTTATGATGTCATCCTTGAGGGCTTGTTTTTTTACTCAGGCTTCGCTTTCTTTTATAATCTGGCGCGCAATCAGAAAATGGTCGGCACGAGCACGATGATTAATTATATCAACCGTGACGAACAGCTTCATGTAGGGCTATTTGAAAGAATCTTCAAGGAAATCCTGCATGAAAATCCAGAGTATGACACTAGCTCCTTGAGGGAATTTGGCACTGCCGCCTTCCGGGAAGCAGCACAGCTGGAGATACATTGGGCAGAGTATATCATCGGCAACGAGATTGACGGCCTGCTCATCTCAGACCTCGAAAACTATATAAAATTCATGGCCAACAAACGGGCAGAACAACTGGGCTTTGCTGCTCCCTTCGAAGGGTATCGCACCAATCCGCTAAGATGGATCATCGCCTATCAGGAAGTGGATCTCGGAAAAACCGACTTCTTCGAGCAAAAATCAAGACAGTACACCAAGACCTCCGATGAGAATGGATTTGATGAACTGTAGATTACTGCGGTCCTATTTTATAAGTTTCGCTACTATTGATAAAATGGAAGCAAAGGGGACGTTCCTTTCGCTTCCATTTTTTTTGACGTCTTCTACACTTGATTGGAAAGCAGGTCATCAACATGAAAACTGAAAAAGAAAAGATGCTGGCAGGGGAAATGTACAACCCTGCAGACCCGGTATTGGTAAAAGAGCGTGAGGAAGCAAGGCGAAAAGTGAGGCTCTATAATCAAACATTAGAAACGGAAGGCGAAAAACGGACGAAGTTATTAAAGGAATTGCTCGGTTCAACAGGGGAAACGGTCGTGATGGAGCCCAATATACGGTTCGATTATGGCTATAACACTCATGTCGGCGAGAATTTCTTTGCCAATTTCGACTGTACGATCCTCGATGTTTGTGAAGTCCGTTTTGGCGACAATTGTATGCTTGCACCAGGTGTTCAAATCTATACAGCCACCCATCCGCTTGACCCAACTGAACGGAATTCGGGACGGGAATATGCGAAGCCGATTACGTTTGGAAACAATGTCTGGATTGGCGGAAGTGCCATCATCAACCCGGGAGTGACGGTTGGTGACAATGCCGTGATTGCTTCAGGGGCAGTCGTGACGAAGGATGTGCCGGATAGCGTGGTAGTTGGCGGAAATCCAGCCAGGGTGATCAAGAAGATTGAACTGTAAGCAGGTCTAAGCTGGAACTGTGGGAAGACTTGATCTTGCTTTGGATAAAAAATGTGTGACGAAATGTACATTCTTGGATCTCATCTGAAACGAGGTATTAATAAATGGAGGAAACCATGATGAAGCAACCGGTCGTGATTGTCGGAGCTGGGCTGTCCGGGCTTAGGGCTGCTGCTTTGCTTGTTTCAAAAGGAATAAGCTGCAGAGTGCTGGAGGCGCGGAGTCGAATCGGGGGCAGGGTTTTGAGTTTGGCATCCAAAGATAGGCCAGAGCTGGGCAGGTATGATTTAGGTCCCACCTGGTTCTGGCCGGATCATGAGCCTATCATCACGAAATTGGTCAAAGACCTTGGGCTGCCGACGATAGATCAGCATACCGCAGGAGCCATGCTTTTTGAACAATCGCAATCTGGTCCTGTGCAGCGGCATGTCCTTCCGGATGGTGCTGTTGAGAGATCTGTAAGGCTGGCCGGAGGTGTTCAATCCCTTGTGGAGGCCATGACAGCATCGCTTCCAGATGGCAGTGTTGAATTGAATACCGAGGTAAAAGCCATCCAACTGGATGAAGCTGGCGGAGTCACAATAGTAGCTGAGGGGATTGATGGAACCGTGAAGACCATCTCTGCAGGAGCTGTGATCCTGGCATTGCCGCCTAGAATCGTTGCGGAAAGGATTGCTTTTTCACCGACACTCCCAGATGAACTTAGAGCCAGCCTGAAAGACAAACCAACGTGGATGGGTGGACAGGCGAAAGTGGTTGCGGTTTATGATCGGCCATTTTGGAGAGAGGACGGCCTTTCCGGACAGGTTACCAGCTGGGCAGGTCCGTTGCAGGAACTCCATGACGCCTCGCCTGACAAAGAATATGGCGCACTTTTTGGCTTTTTCGGCATTCCGCCCAAATTGCGACAGGATCTTGGTGAGGAACAGATATTGAGGCTGGTCACCGAACAATTGACACGGCTCTTTGGCCCTTCAGCAGAAAAACCTCTAGCTCTATTTTACAAAGATTGGGCGAGCGATCAGGCAACAGCTGTGGAGGAAGATGCACAACCATTGACCGCTTTCCCGGAATATGGCCTGCCGGCAGGAATGATTTCGTGGGAAAACAAAGTTGTTTTCGCGGGTACAGAAACAGCATCTGGACATGGAGGGCATCTGGAAGGCGCACTTCAAGCAGCAGAGCGAGCAGCAGCTGAAGCAATGAAAGCTTTATGATAGGAACAAGGCCTGATCCAATAGGGATCGGGCCTTTTTAACATTAGTATTTAGTGATGTTATGATGCCTCTTGCTGAAGTCGGTCTCCTGGTAGTAGCTGTTTTTTACGAGTATATTTGGGCCCAGGCAGGATACAGCGGGGCAGTGGCAGCTTAGCTGCTTGGCGACTTCGGATTCCTGCCATTTTTGATAGGCGTCTTCTAGCCTCGTGTCCTTGATATTGCCTAGCGGAGGGGTGTCGCCGAAATCGGTGACGATGATATCGCCATTGAAAATATTCACATTAAGACGTGAACGTCCATCTGGATCGTTCCTGACGGTGACGTTCTTGCTGCTGTATAGACGTTTCAGGAGTTCCAGGTCCTCCTTATTGCTGCTGCAGGCGTAAAAAGGCAGCGTTCCGAACAACATCCACACATTTTCATCACGAATGTCGAGCAGATGGTGGATGGCATGGCGAGTTTCTTCAAGCGTCAGCGATTCCAGGCTGCTGGCAAAATCGCTAGGATACATAGGGTGCACCTCATGCCTCTGGCACTGCATTTCATCAACGATTTGCCTGTGTATTTTTTCAAGATAAGGCAAGGTGCGTTTGTTGAGCATGGTTTCTGCTGACACCATGACTCCGGCTTTGACGAGCTCTCTACTGTTTTCTATCATTCTTGTAAAATATTTCTCGCGCTGCTGGTAGTCAGGCTTCTTTTCCATCATCGCAAAACCGCCTTGAACGAAGTCATCGACAGTACCCCAGTTGTGGGAGATATGGAGAACATCCAAATAGGGAATGATCAACTCATACCGCGAAAGGTCCATTGTTAAATTGGAATTGATTTGCGTCCGGACGCCACGTTCAGAAGCATATTTCAAAATCGGCACAACATAATTTTTTACAGAAGAAAGGGAAAGCATCGGCTCTCCGCCGGTAATGCTCAAAGACCGGAGCTTCGGGATTTCCTCCAAACGGTGCAAAAGCAGCTCCAAGGGAAGTGCGGCAGGGTCCTTGGTCTGCAATGTATAGCCGACAGCGCAATGCTCGCAGCGCATATTGCAAAGGGTTGTCGTCGTGAATTCAATATTGGTGAGTTGAGGGCTGCCATATTGTTCAACATCAAGATATGCTTCCCAGGGGTCGTGTTGAGGGGAAATGGTTTGTATGTATGACATGATTGGCTCCTTAGTCAGTAGTTTGGAAAAACCATTACATTATACATGAGCGCCGTACAATCGACTATTCCTCTCCCCCTATTTTTACAGGTTGCAGCTTTCTTTGCCGTTGGTTCATTTTACCTATTAATGATATAGTGATAAATAACTAACTTGAGAGGAAGCTAAAATCCATGAAGTGTAATGCATGTTCGGTTGGGAGTCTGCAGTTTGAGATCAAGGTGGATGGAGAACGTAATTTGTTCATCTTTCCTGAAGTCATTGAGCAAATGGAACGTAATGGCGAATTGCTCTGGGTTAAAGATGATTCATTGGCGGTAAAGGAATCAGGCATGAGGGATTTCCTTGATTTTTGCCGGGACCATATGGAGTCGGAGAGGGTTTTTTTCCGGCTGGAAGGCAAGGACTGGCTGCTGGTCGCTGAAGCGGAAGATGTCCTCGAGAGCCAATGGATTGATGAGGTAATCCGTAAAGAGTTGGTGACCTGTCACGCTCAGCCGATCCTTGATGGAGCAGGGGAAGTTTATGCGTATGAGATGCTGGCCAGATTCCATAGTGAAGATGGGTCAATTATTTATCCAGGGGAAATCTTTGGGGCGGCTAGGAAAAGGGACCGATTGTATGCACTTGACCGAATTTGCCGGATGGCTGCAGTAAGGGCGGCAGCTTTTACAGATAAAAAGGTTTTTATTAATTTCATTCCGACCTCCATTTATTCACCGGAATTCTGTTTGAGGTCGACCACGTTGCTGGCTAATCGCTTAGGAGTGCACCCGGGCCGTCTAGTCTTTGAAGTCGTGGAAACGGAAAATGTGGAAGACACAGATCATTTGAAACGGATCCTGGCTTTTTACAAAGAAAAGGGGTTCCGCTATGCACTGGATGATGTAGGCGAGGGGTATAGTACATTGGAGTTGCTTGCCGAGCTGCAGCCGCATTATATGAAACTGGATATGAAATATGTCCAGGGAGTTTCCAATGACCAGCAAAAACAGCAGACGGCACTCGCATTTTTAGCAGAAGCCGTAAAGCTTGGTTCAGTACCGCTGGCCGAGGGAATCGAGGAGCAGGAAGACTTTGACTGGTTAAAAGAAAAGGGCTACAAGCTATTCCAGGGGTATCTTTTCGGGAGACCTGCACCAGCTGAGAACCTTAAAAAAGCTCTGGAACACCAGCTTTCTTAAAATCGTACATTGTTGATATAAGTAGGAGAATACATAGGCGGAGAATTTCCGACTATTGTCATCAAAGGGGTCTTTAGAAGCAGCAATTAGCGGAGATATTCCGGTTAACTGCTGTAAAAAGGACAAAATCCATCGATTTGAATGAAATTAACGGAAAAACGACTCTTATTCTTAAGGAAATAAGGGTCGTTTCCAATTTAAGAGAAATTCTTCCGTTTATATTTCAAACATGTGAAACAGAGGTGTTTTCATCGCTGAATTTATACCGGATTTGTTGGAGTTATTATTGCTTTTTTTAGTCTTACATAGAGCAGCATGAAATAAAAATAAAGCCTTGCCCATATTGACCGGGCAAGGCTTTTGAAGTTCTTATGCAGTCTCTTTTACTGCAATGAGTGCATCTGAAGTCTTTCTCTGGTAGTAGTACCAGTTGAGGATGATCGACAGTACATAGAAGCCGATGAAGATAAAGAATGCTGGCGCATAACCTCCGGAAATATTGACGGACCAGCCGAACAGCTTTGGAATCAAGAATGATCCGTAGGCTGCGAATGCAGCTGTGAAACCAAGTACTGGTGCAGCTTCTTTCGGGACGAAAATTCCAGGGATCATCTGGAATGTTGAGCCAGATCCGATTCCGGAAGCGATGAACAAGATCAAGAATGAAGCCAGGAAGCCGCCGAACTGCTTAGTGCCAAGGAAGTAAATGACGCTTCCTGCACCAGCCATCATGACAGCCAATACGATTGCTGTCAGCTTCGCGCCACCCATCTTGTCAGCCAGCCATCCGCCTACTGGACGGGATGCTGCAGCAAGAAATGCGCCTAAGAATGCTAAAGAGATATATTCAGGGAATTGAGATTTCAACAATAGCGGGAATGCCGCTGAGTATCCAATGAATGAACCGAATGTTGCCACGTAAAGCCAAGTCATGATCCAAGTGTGCTTTCTTTTTACGATGACGAACTGGTCTGAGAATGATTGCTTTGTGCCAGGCAGGTTATCCATGCCGAACCATGCTGCAATTGTAACGATTGCGATTGGGATCAGCCAGATGAACGCTGCGTTTTGAAGCCATACTTCCTGGCCGTTAGACAATTGCTGTCCATCGCCAGCAACAAATGCGAAAGTTCCAGTCGTGATGATCAGTGGAGTAACGAATTGAACAACTGATACACCCATGTTACCTAAACCGCCGTTAATGCCAAGCGCGGTTCCACGTGCTTTTTTCGGGAAAAAGAAACTGATGTTGGATGAAGAACTTGAAAAGTTTCCGCCACCAAGGCCGCAAAGTGCAGCAAGCAAAAGCATCACTGAGTAAGGTGTTTCTGGATTCTGAACGGCGAATCCAATACCGACAGCCGGAATGGCAAGGACTGCAGTTGTGAGGACCGTCCAGTTACGTCCACCCATCATACCTACGCCGAAAGTGTACACAAATCGTAAAGTTGCACCTACAAGACCAGGCATTGCTGCCAAAGTGAAAAGCTGCTGATCAGTAAAACTAAAACCAATATCATTCAAGCGAATTGCGACTACAGACCAAATTTGCCAGACTATGAACGCGAGCATCAAGGAAGGAACAGAGATCCATAAATTCCGTTGGGCATGCTTCTTGCCTTCGGATTGCCAAAAACCATCGTCTTCAGGATTCCATTTATTTATGCGTGCCATTTTAATTCCTCCATATATTTTTGAATGGGTGTTTACAAGATTAATAAACCATTTATATCACATGCGAGGTGTGACGAACCTCACATCTGAGAACACCATCACAATTCTGTCAAAAAGTCTTGAACATTTTTTGACAGGAAGTAGGGAACAGGTAAGGGAAAACACCTATTGGGGTTTTTGTTTTTTCGAATAACGGAAAATTGAGGTCTGGTTTAAAGATTAGTGACCGAAAGGGGGGCTTTTACGTTAACGGAGGGGAAGATGAAGAAAAGTGGCGGGTGAATCATTCCATATGAGTCATGGTATTTGGCTTCAACATTTACTTTTATTGGCGAAATTTCCAATATATCGACCACATTTCATAATATATCAGCGGATTTTTGATTTTATCGACCATATTTAAGGATATATCGACCACTTTTAGCAATATATCGACTAACTCAAATGGAATCAATAACAGAAAACAGCCTTATCCGATTATGGATAAGGCTGTTTTCTGTTATTACCTATGATTGATTGGCTCGCCAGCTAAAATAGGTGCAGGAATGGCCAGCTGCTTTTCTTTTGAAGTAACAGGTTTGTTTTTTAGGATGGTAAATAAGAAACAGCCTGCGATGACGATGACGCTGCCGGCGGCCTGGGTCCAGGTCATTTTCTCATCTAAAAAGGCGAAGGCTAAAACGGCAGTAAAGATGGGATTGAAATTAAGGAACAGCCCGGCGGTACTTGGTCCGAGTTTGTTCACTCCGATATTCCAGAGAACCATGCAAAGGACTGTTGAAATCAGGCCTGTATATAAAATAGATTGAATAAATGGTGCATTGATAGTTCTTACCGTGAATTCAGTAGTATTAAAAGGCAGGAGGACGAGAAGGCCAAATATGCCAGAGTAGAGAATGGACATCATCGGTGTGACAGTTGCCATCGCCCACTTGCTGCAAACGGAATATATTCCCCACATGCCCACAGCGGCCATCATATAGAGATCCCCAGTATTGAATTGCAATGAAAACAATAACTCGAAATTTCCTTTTGACAGAACGAGCAAAACGCCAAATAGTGAGACAAGCATTGAAAAGAACTGTAGAGAGTTTATTTTCTCTTTTAGAAAAAAGAAAGAGAATGCAGCGATGGAAAACATGTTTAATGTCGAGATCAAACCGACATTCGTGGCCGAGGTTTTTTCCAGGGCCATGAATTGTAATGCCTGAAACAAGGCCACCCCGGTGATCCCCATTAAGAATAATGGAAGAATGGCTTTTTTTGGAGGAATCAGCTTTTTTTCTTTCCACCAGACAAGCGGAATCAGACAGATAATTGCGATGGCCCATCTGAGAATAGTCAAAGTGGCAGGGGAAGCATGTTCAACTAGCGTTTTCCCCACGATAAAATTACCGCCCCAAAGAAAGCTGGTCAGAAGTAATAAGAAATAATATTTCACGTCATTTAGCTCCCTTTCCAAAAGAGCCATTGTGCACAATGACATTGTTCATATGAATTATTTTAACATTTTACTTAAATGACAGAAGAATATTTTGTATAATTTAAGTAATTCGAAATAAATAAAAGTATTGTAGGATTTCGGTTTTAAAAATTCATTTTCTGGTAGTTGTTTGCCGTATTTTTGGAATAATTGAAAAGGGAGTATGGATCATGGAATCGATTGTAAGCAAGGTTTTGGACAATGTGGACATAAGAATACTGGATTTGCTTCAAAAGGATGCGCAGCTAAGCAATCTTGAACTATCAAAGCGTGTGAATTTATCTGCGCCAGCTGTTCATGCAAGAATCAAAAGGTTGGAATCAGAAGGATATATCAAAAAGCAGGTCGCGATTTTAAACCACGAGAAGCTTGGCTTTGATTTACTCTGCTTCGTTTTTATGAGCACAAATATGCACCAGGCTGAAAAGCTTGAATCCCTGGAAGCGACATTGGAATCGATGAAGGAAGTTTTAGAATGTCATTGCTTAACGGGGGAATATGACTATTTGCTAAAGGTTGCCTGCAAGGATCGCAAGGGGCTGGAAATTTTCATTAGAAAGTTGAATGAATTGGGCATAACCAAAATTCAAACAAGTCTGGCACTAAGGGAAATCAAGGATTCTACGGTGTTGCCGATACATGGACATGAGTGAAAATATTAAATCTATGAAATCTAAGCGCCTGGAACGGAAATAAAATAAAGAGAGTGCCCAAAAGTTTATACTTTTGGGACACCCTCATGTCATAAGTACTCATATCCTTTTTGAAAATGTTTTCTCAGTCCATCGGCCAGAGTGAAGAATCCCAGGATGACAATGGTGATGATGACACAAGCCACGAATGGGATCCAGGGATAGACAAAAATATCCTGAAGGATGTCTGAAAAAAGTAATGGCCAAGCATTTGAAGTGTTTTGTACTTCTACAACGATGCTGGTTTGGGCCTCGATTACTTGGAGTTTATGAGATAGATAGATTTTTACGATTCCGAGCTGGCCAATCAGGAACATGGTGCGGCCTAATTCAAGAAATACGCTGACGATTAATTCAGGGATTAACGCAGGTACATAGTATCTTTTAAAAAGTGTGACTGGACCAGACCCTGTTGTAATCGCAGCTTCAATATAAGGTTTTTGCGAAATGGACTGTACCTGAAGATGAATCTTTTCAGCGGCCCGGCCAGCCTCCAACAAGGCAATGATGCCTATCACGATATAGTAACGATGCTCTGAGTACACGAGTATGGGCATATTGACAATCAGGATGACCATGAAAACTGGCGGTACAAATGATAGGAATTTATTGAGGAAATCCTGTACCCATTTAACACCCCTGGAATAAAGAGAAAACACACCTAAAGGAATCGCAACGAGATATCTTAAGAGGACGACACTGAAAAGGACGATGAGCACCTCGCGAGTCCCTAGAATGATCCGGCTCAATAAATCAATTCCTTTTCTGTCCGTGCCGAATAGGTTTTCGATTGAAGGTGGAAATGGCGGAAGTTTGATATCGCCATCTATTACCCTGGATCCCACCATTGACAGGTCTTTGTCCACAAACGGGAGGTAGGGGCCGAAAATTCCAAAGAAAAATAGCGCGATCATAAAAATCGTTCCGATTAAAAGTTTAGGATTTTTCATCATACTTCGTTCCCTTCTTTCCTTAATTGCCGGTCCGAAGCAATCGTACTGGCCATTTGGCTCAGAAGTACGATAAAGGTGAAAATCAGGATATATTCGATAATGATCGGAATTTCAATTTCCATTTTTGCGCCAATGGTGAATACAGGTTTTACCTCGAAGGCGCGGAAGAAACGATAGGCACCGCCCCTGTACCCAGTCAAAAATTCAACGATAAACAGATTCGAAAGAAGATATAAGGTGATGGTGTTCAAATGGCTTAATATTTTCAGCCAGCCATTGCCGAGCATATGGATGAATATAATCTTGTTCGATGAGGTTCCCTTGCTCATGGCGGTCCTTATGTAATCCATCCCAGCCTCAGCCTGCAAGACAGACTGGGTGACCCTTGCGATATAAACAAGCGGATACATGGATAGAAAGAAGATCCCGAGCAGCTTGTTTGATAGAGTTTCACTTCCATACACATCTATATGCGGAAATCCGTAAGTGACCAGTATCATCAGTCCGATCTGTACCGATATGATCACAAAGAAATCAGGCATGGACAACAACAGTGAAGTCGTTCGCTGCCCCGGTAAACTAGCAAGTCCTTTGGAAAATCTAAAATCAAAGATTCCCTTCATGACACCGAAAATCAAGCTGATGAATAAGCTGGGAATCAGGAGAACAAGGCTCTTTTTAAAAAAGCGCCACACCTCTTCCTCCACACTGAGCAAGTGGACAGTTTGCCCAAGGCTTTTATCCGCGATGGCGTTTTTGAATGTTTGAAGGATGTTCTCTTTATATGTCTCCCATTGGAGAGTCTGCATCTGCTCGCCATACTGGTCTGTCATTTCCTGCCTTGAAAGGGAATGGTCAATATCCGGGTTTCCTCTCGGCATCATTACCAGCAATATTAAAAAAACTGCGACAAAAATCCACATGAATAGTAATTTCCCTAATTTAAAAATAAGCTGCAATTTAATCATCCTTATGGTTAATGAAGATTATCTATATGTATTCTCCTTATTATTAGGAAATTCCTCCCAGATGACACGCCCTTCTTATTTTATAGATTTGTCATATGTAAATCGCAAAAAAGTAGTGTTTAACGAACAATTCACTGCATCAAACAAGCCTTGATTCAATTTCTGGAATCAAGGCTCGTTGTTTAATTTCTTTGAATGCTGACAGGATATAAATATGGAACTTCTGGTTCTTCAGTAATCTCCCATTTAGAGACTTTTACAAGGGGGATAGGGGTATCCATGTATGACCCTGTTTCGATGACACCTTCTATTTTAATCCATGTGTCCTTTTCAATTGTTGCTGCATCCGGGAATTCTGACAAAAATCCAATGATGCTGGCATCGGCGACACAGTGGGTGACCAGGAAACGTGATACGACCAGCTGGTTTTCGGCAAATCCTTCCTCTTTATAAACGAAGCCATAGAGGCTTACCTTCCGGCCCTGATACTGATCGATGTTGGAGCTGATAGCTTCATAATAGGATGAATAGATACTGTCATTGAAAAAGATGGTCGATTCTGACTCCAATTCTTTCATCTCTTTATTGTATTCTTCATCTGTCATGAGATTTTCATAACCTGTAGCTGCCTCAGTGCCTTCGGGTATGGCAGAGCCTTGTCCAGCCTGATCATCACTATTCTCTGGCGGCTGATTGTCATCTCCAATTCCCTGGCTATCTGCCTGTTCTGTTTTTTCACTTTTTGCCCGGTTTCCCTGCCCGCTCTTGCTAGAACCCGCAATTGACAGCATTGCGCCCTTTTTATCTGCAATCGCAGAGTCGAGAACCTTTGCTGGCAGCATGAAGCCTGATAGCAGGGGGAGGACGATAATCAAGTAGGACACCAGTTTTTTTGCCGAAAAAGGTGTTGTCCCATGGTCATGAAAATGATCATGGTGATCATCATGAGCGCAGCATTCGCCCGCATGACTGCAGGAGTCGTGGCCATGTGCCCCTTTTATTGTCCAGACTCGTGTAATCTGGATGAAAAATAGGAGCAAAAATAGGAACGCGGCTGCCTGGCTTAAAAGCAAATACTTTGGATTGATGAATAAATAAATCTTTCCTGTAAAATGCAGCATATAAATCAAGACGGAAAATCCGAGCAGGATCAGTGACCTTGCCGCCTGCTGTGCATGGAATTGCATGGACAAGACCTCCTATAGCATGCCGCCAAACAGCATGAGAATAGTGAATACAGTCCCAGCGACGAGCGCAAGGACGGTCATGACAAATTTAAACCGGAACACACTCATCATGATCAGCGTATTTTTCAAGTCAATCATTGGACCGAAAATCAAGAAACCAAGGATTGACGTTGAAGGAAAGATGCTGCTGAAAGAAGCCCCAATGAAGGCATCTGCTTCAGAGCAAAGGGACAGGAAGAACGCCAGTCCCATCATGACAGCTAGTGAGGATGCAGCACCACTGCCAATTTCCAATAAAGTTTTCGCCGGCATATAAGTCTGAACTAAAGCTGCCAGGAATGCACCGATGATCAGATACTTGGCCATGTCGAAAAACTCATCAATCGAATGCTGGAGCATGGCCCAGAATTTTTCGAAAAAGGACTGATTTCCAGAATTGCTATGGATAGGCAATGAGGTGCTTTTTTTGAACTGCGTTCCTTTGAAAATCATCCCAACCATAAAGGCAACAAGAATCGCGATGGCAAATCCTAATCCCATTCGAAGCGCAGCAATTTTAACATCGTTGCCAAAAGCCATGTATGTAGACGCAATGACAATCGGATTGATAAGGGGGCCTGTCAGCATGAAGCCAATCGCAGCTGCTATTGGTACCCCTTTGCCAACTAACCTTCGGATGATTGGTACAATTCCGCATTCGCAGGCAGGGAAAAGAGCACCGACACTACAGCTCATGACAATCGCCAAATATTTGTTCTTAGGAATCCACCTGCTTATATGTTCTTCCGTAACGAAAATCTGGATCATTCCCGCAATCAGCACACCAATCAGGACGAACGGGAAGGCTTCTATTAAAATACTGAGGAATATTGTATTCAAATTAAGAATGGAAGACGGAATCTCCAGCTTATTTTGAAACCCCATCCCCAGGCTTAACAGCATCAGAAATGCAAGAATGACAGCAAACCCTGTAATATCCATAAGATTGGATCGGATTAATCGAATCATGTTTTCCTCCTATTTTTACGTTTACTAGATTATATAAGTTGAATAGAAGAGTTATGCATATTCTAGTAAAAAGACAATTAATTTAAAACTTTTTCCAGCGTCTGAAGATTCTTTCGCATCAGGCTGAAATAATCCTCTTCATTCTTCATATCTTCGATCGAGATGGATTCCAGGTTATACAGGGTAACTGTCTCAGCTCCGATTTCCTTTTGAATCATTTCTGCCACGCGGGAAGAAACATTTTGTTCAAATGCAATGTATTTCAGATCATGCTCTTTTGCTTCTTCAATTAAATTAGTTAATTCTTTTTGGGAAGGCTCCTGTGTAGGAGAAAGCCCGTTTACAGCTATTTGGATGATTCCATACCTATTTTCCCAGTACCCATAGGCTTCATGGGCGACAAGCAAATGCTTGTGTTCAGCCTGGTCAATCACATCTTTGAATTCATTGTCCAATTCCTTTAGCGCTTTCTCTAGCTGCGCGAAATTCTGTTCAAATTCCTGCTGACGATCAGGCATCAGCTCAATTAAGGAATCTTTGATATTTGATGCCAGTTTAATAGAGCGGATAGGATCAAGCCAAATATGTGGATCTAAGTTTTGATCATGATGCTCCTCCGAGTGTGCAGCGTCACCGTCATGGTGCTCTTCTTCAGAATGAGCGGCTTCATCGTCATGATGCTCATCATCGGAGTGAGCGGCTTCATCGTCATGATGCTCTTCACCGGAGTGAACTGCTTCATGGTCATGATGCTCTTCATCAGAGTGAGCGGCTTCATCGTCATGGTGCTCATCATCGGAGTGGGCGGCATCTCCTTCATGGGAATGCTTATGGGAGGATTCGATCATTTCCACGTTTTCTGCTGCTTTTACTATTCTAACTTTTTCGTTTTTTAAGGCTTGCTCGGCTTTTTCCGCAAATCCTTCGATTCCCGCACCGGAATAAATGAATAAATCTGCTTCAGCAAGCTTCATCATATCCTTCGTGCTTGGTTCGAAGCTGTGGGCGTCTACATTCGGAGGATAGATGCTTTCTACATCCACGAATTCCCCGCCAATTTTTTCCGCGAAATCCTGAAGAGGGTAGATCGTTGTATAGACCGTCAGCTTAGAAGTTTCTGAATTAATTTTGTTGGCCGATTCCTTGCTGGAAGAGCAGCCGGCTAGTGTCAAACCCACTAACAGCAGTAAACCAAGTGAAAGCTTAGTAATTTTCATAGTGAACTCCTTAACCAAATTTTTGTTAATCGAAATGATTACGATTTAAAGTTTAAAACAGGAATTTGCATTTGTAAATGATTTTCGTAATCATTACGATTTGTTTTTTTTTTAAGGATAATGGTGTTAGAATTCCAGGGCTGATGTTTAATGTAAATATAAATCCTCGTTCTAAAACCGGGAATTGGTGCACTTTGGGATTGAAAAGAATAGGCTTTTTCATCATTTAATGGTAGACTGCAGTAGGTAATCGGGAATACTAATGGTACAGCTTTCAATAGGAGGTTTTTTCATGCTTAACAATGACATAATGATCCGTTTGCGTTACGGACTGGATATTAAAGATACTGATATGGTGGAAATCTTCAAGCTTGGCGGCGTGAACGTTTCGAAGGACGATGTCCGCATGATGCTGCAGAGGATAGATGAAGATGAATATGGTGAAGAGATTGTCCCAGAGGGCTACATAAGAGTCAACAATGCGATGATGGAGCAGTTCTTGAATGGGCTTGTTACTTTTAAAAGAGGAAAGCGTCCTGGGGAGACTGGCACTCCGCCATTGACTGGAGAGAGTGTGAATAACCAGCTATTGAAAAAGGTGAAGATTGCCCTGGCCATGACGAGCGAGGATATGCTTGAAATCTTTGATCTTGCCGGAGTGCGTGTTTCAAAAGGCGAGCTGGGTGCTATTTTACGAAAAGAGGGGCATAAAAACTACAGGGAATGCGGCGATAAATTCGCACGTAATTTCCTGAAGGGACTGGCTCTGAAGTATAGGGAATAGGGAGTGAAGCATAGGGTGCAATGATGCCCCTATGCTTCTTTTTTTAGCTTAATTTCTTTCAGTTGCTGACGCTGTTCATCTGGCCACCATGCTCCGCAATCATCGGATACGATACAGGCTGCGCATTTTTCAAGGTCGTAAACTTTCATGCCGCTGATTGGCGGGGAGTAGAGGTGGAGAGTGACGAGTCCCTCTGGGGTGCCAGCCTGCATTTTATGGACACCTTTTTGGGGGGCAAAAAAGAGTTGGCCTTGATGATGATACTCTTTGAATAGCTCTTTAGGAAGTTTGTTGTTTTTGACCTCGTAGACGGAGTTGATGGAAGTCCCATTCAGCACGTAGATCCATCCATGGGAGTTCCCGTGGTCATGGGGAGCACATTCTAAATCCGACCAGTTCATCACGAGCAGCTCGACATCCTCGCTTTTATAAAGGAGCTTCCGGTAATAAGGCTTTCCGGAAGATGACTGAAGGAACGGCATCAACTCATCTATAGACAGGTTGAGCTCCTCCAGCGCTTCCTTCATCTCTTGTCTCGATGGGTTTTGTAATTCATCTAACACATTTTTTGCCTGAAGTTTTAAAGTCATGGCACTCCCTCCTTCTTCATTTTTTTAAAATCGTGCTCGCCAGTAAGCGCGCAAGTCCGCCATTGACAATGGCCACTCCTATAATAATTATGATTCCGCCAATGGCACTTATGAGGATAAATTTTTCATGTAAAAGAAAGATGGCGGCAATCAGGGTGACCAAAGGCTCGAGGTAGATGAACGTGGACACCCTTGAAGCATCCAATACCTCCAGCGCCTTTCCCCAATACCAATAGCCAATTCCAGACACGAATATCGCCAGGAAAAGAAGATGTGCCCACTCTGTCTGTGTCAGCAAGGGCAGGGATTCCCAGCCTTTATTGCGGATGATAAAAGGGAGGGTGAGCATAAAGCCGATCAAGCTCATGTAAAATGTCACCAAAAGAGCCGGATAGGGAATTTGCAGCCTTTTTAACAGGATGGAATAGACTGCCCAGTTCAGTGTGCTCAGGATCATCAAAATGAAACCGATGTTCAAGGCGAATTCGAAGGAATGGCCGCTCCGGGTAGTGGTGACAAGAAAGACACCTGCTATAGCGACCACCATTCCAATTCCTTTCTTTAGATCCATCTTTTCATGCAAAAAAAGGACCGACAGCAGAACGGTGAAAATCGGAGAGAACGAAATGAGCCATCCGGCCGATGAAGCATTGATTGTTAACAAGGCTGTTGCCTGCAGGACTTGGTGAATGAATACACCGAGAATTCCGAGGACTACCAAATGAGGAATGTATCTGATCGAAATCCGCAAAGTATAACGATTTAATAAAAGGATAAACAATAAAAACAAAGCACCGATGCCAAAGCGAAGCACCAATAGGGAATAGGGGTCAAGCTTCCCGAGTACTGCTTTTGCTGAAACAAAGGAAACTCCCCAAAAACTGATCGATAATAAGGCATAAACAGATGCGGTAACCTTGGTTCGAAACGGGATCATGGCACGGAATCCTTTCTGGCGGACAAGTTTTTTACCATCCTATGCTTGTTTTGGAGGAAGAAGAATCATGAAAAATTATCCAGTGTTATTTACAAAATAATGTAAAACTGAGATAATGAAGCAAATGGTTAAGGAGGGAAAGTAAGTTTATGGAACCAACATCTAATTGCTAATTATTAATTTTATTAATAAGGGATTTTGTACAGAGTGTAAAAAGCCTATATGCATAGGTTTATTTCGTTATGCTCTTTATGGAATTACAGCAATTAGAAGAAAACTTACTTTACTGAATCATGATACGGATTTTTTGGCATAGGCTTATTTGTGCTTGCTGAAAATGTTGATTCAAGACTGTAGGGGATTTCTACGGTCTTTTTTATATGGAAAAAATCGAATAGTAAATGAGTTCTTCTTGGCTGTCCATAAAAGCGTAGCTTCATTATGGATGAAAGAAGGAATGGATATGTTAGAACTGAAAGTGCACGGAATCAAAAAATATATGGAAGCGACGCTGGTCGTGAACAATTTTACATTGGAAGCATTCGAAGGGGAAAAGGTAGGAATCGTAGGCGCGAACGGAAGCGGAAAAAGCACGGTTCTCAAAGTGATTGCCGGAATCGAGAGGATGCATTATTATCCCGGCTACCCTCAGACATCAAGCCCGGGATATGATGAGGGCCTGATTCATCGCCCTAGAGGAGCGTCTTTTGCTTACCTTGAGCAGATGCCATCTTATCCGGCCGGATTGAAAGTAATCGATGTGCTGAACCTTGCTTTTGAAGAGGTTCACGGGATTGAAAAAGAGATGCGCGAGATAGAGGGACAGATGCAGGTGTTGGAAGATGGTGCTCTGGAAAAAGCGCTCAATAAATATAGTGATCTTGTGAATTTATACGAAGCAAGAGGAGGATATGACCAGGAGGAGAAGCTGAGCAAGGTTTGCACTGGGCTTAAGTTTTCCGAGGACTTTTTACAGAGGGATTTCGATTTGCTGAGCGGCGGGGAGAAGACAACTGTGGGTCTCGGGAAGATCCTGGTACACCAGCCTGATATCCTGCTGCTGGATGAGCCGACGAACCACCTCGATATGGAATCGATCGAATGGCTGGAAGGCTTTTTGAAAAATTATAAGGGGATCGTGCTGATTGTCTCGCATGATCGTTATTTCCTTGATAATGTCGTCAATAAGATCGTCGAGATTGAAGATATGGAAACGATCAGCTACAGAGGGAACTATTCTGCTTTTATCAGTCAAAAAGAAGAGAACATGCGGGTGCAATACGATCAGTTCCGCGAGCAGCAGAAGAAAATCAATAATATGGAGAATCAGGTGACGAGCCTGCGCGATTGGGCGCTGCGGGCGGACAATAACAAATTCTTCAGGCGGGCAGCGAGCATCCAGAAGAAGCTCGATAAGCTGGATCGAATCGATAAACCGATTTTTGAGCGCAGGAATATGAGGCTTCATTTTAGCGATGGTATGAGGTCAGGAAAAGAGACGATCAAGGCGATCGATGTCTCCAAGCGTTATGGGGATAAGGTGATTTTTGATAGTGCAGATTTAATGGTTCATTACGGTGAGCGGGTCGGTCTTGTTGGGCCGAATGGCAGCGGCAAGACGACTTTCCTGAAGATGCTTCTAGGTGAAGAACAGCCGGACGCAGGTGTGATTGAGTTGGGCGCAAATGTGATGGCCGCCTATCTGCCTCAGAAAATCGAGTTTAAGAATGAAGAGCTGACGGTGTTGGAGTGTTTCCGTGAGGACATCTCAATTGTCGAAGGAAAAGCACGCGAGTACCTGGCGAAGTTCATGTTTTACAAAAAGAGTGTCTTCAAGAAGGTGAAGTTCCTGTCAGGCGGTGAGAGGATTCGCTTGAAGCTGGCGATGCTGATGTACCAGGATATCAATTTGCTGATCCTCGATGAACCAACGAATCATCTGGATATCGATACGATTGAGACACTGGAAGCAGCACTTGAAGATTTTAAGGGAACGATCTTCTTCATTTCCCACGATCGTTATTTTATCAATAAAATCGGTGAGCGCGTGATTGGCGTTGAGAATGGCGGCTTGAAGAGTTATGAAGGGAATTATGATGATTATAAAAGGGAGAAAGCTAAGCTTGAAGTGGTGTCGAGTGTGAAGGAGAAAAGGATGGAGCGAGTCGAGCAACCTGACCAGGGTGCAAAAAAGGAAAGGGGTCAGCGAGTAGTGAAACCAGACCCTGGTGCGAAGCTTTTGAAAAGGATTGAAAGCCTGGAAAAAGAAATTATGGAACTTGATCTGGTGATGGGCGTCAAACAGGATTATGAGGAGCTGGATCAGCTGTATAGCAGGAAGCAGCATTTGAATACAGAGCTTGAGCTGGCAATGGAAATGTGGCTGAGTGCCGGTGAGTAAGGATGAGGAAGCATGAATTTTTTCATGCTTCTTTTTTTAGTGTGAATTAAACACTATAAATAAGTTGGAAATATAGTAATTTTTACCCTTAAAAAGGAATATTTATGGTATAAATAATAGGTAAAAAGGTTTAGGGGGATTTACGTGACATTATATGGATTATTTGTGCTTATTCATGTGATCGCGGCCGTTGTTGGTTTAGGAGCGAGCTTTGGAATGCCGGTTGTCGCCAAGTTCGGTGCTAAATCAGTAACCAATGCAAAAGTATGTTTTGAGATTAATAAGAAGATAGAAGTATTCGCCAAGGTGGGGTCGATCACCCTGTTGGCAAGCGGGATTTTAATGGCGATCATCAACCCAACATTGTGGTCACAAGGATGGTTCATCGGCTCATTGATTATATACGTGCTGATTCAGCCTATCGTTGCAGGAATGCTTCCAAAGACAATCGAAAAACAGGTCAATATCGTCATGAACAGCAACGACGGCGAATTATCGCCAGAATATCACCAGCTGGATAGAAAAGCCGCAAAGCTTAACGGCATCGCTCATGTCGCAGCCGTTGTACTTATCGTACTTATGTCAACAAAACCATTCTAGGGGGAAATGAAAATGCAAGCAAAGCCAATGTTTTATGATGGACACGGAGAAAACAAACAGGTTGCTGAAGCGACCCAGCCAACAAGAATCGTCATTACAGAAGAGATGAGGAAATCCATCGGCGGAAATCCTTATGTGTTTGTAAAATAGGTTGATCAAGGGAGAGCGCTAGCCATATTGGCTGGCGCTTTTTTTGTTGTTTAGGACTGCGGGCGGGGGAGTTATTAGGAGAAGGCTGAGTTCGGACAAGTTTGGCGGCAGGAGAATGAAAGCTGTCAGAAGAAGGAGGGACTTAAGCCAGGTTTGGCGCTAAACGAGGGAAAGCTGTCAGAAGAAGGAGGAACTTAAGACAGGTTTGGGTTCAACAAGCCAAAAGCTGTCAAGAAACCGAAGTTATTAAGACAGGTTTGAGGTCAACAAGCCCAAAGCTGTCAAGAAACTGAAGGAATTAAGACAGGTTTAGTTCCAACAAGCCAAAAGCTGTCAAGAAACCGAAGTTATTAAGACAGGTTTGAGGTCAACAAGCCCAAAGCTGTCAAGAAAGCGAAGGAATTAAGACAGGTTTGAGCTCAACAAGCGAAAAGCTGTCAAGAAACCGGAGGAATTAAGACAGGTTTGGATCCAACAAGCGAAAAGCTGTCAAGAAACCGAAGTTATTAAGACAGGATTGGGTTCAACAAGCAAAAAGCTGTCAAGAAACCGAAGTTATTAAGACAGGTTTGGGTCCAACAAGCGAAAAGCTGTCAAGAAACCGAGGTTATTAAGACAGGATTGGGTCCAACAAGCGAAAAGCTGTCAAGAAACCGGAGGAATTAAGACAGGTTTGGATCCAACAAGCGAAAAGCTGTCAAGAAACCGAAGTTATTAAGACAGGTTTGAGTTCAACAAGCGAAAAGCTGTCAAGAAACCGGAGGAATTAAGACAGGTTTGGATCCAACAAGCGAAAAGCTGTCAAGAAACCGAAGTTATTAAGACAGGATTGGGTTCAACAAGCAAAAAGCTGTCAAGAAACCGAAGTTATTAAGACAGGTTTGGGTCCAACAAGCACAAAGCTGTCAAGAAAATGAAGGAATTAAGACAGGTCTGAGGTCAGCAAGCCCAAAGCTGTCAAGAAAACAAATTTATTAAGACAAGTTAGGGTGCAATAAGCGAAATGATGTATGAATGGGTGGCTCAAATCACAATCATTTCCTTCGCATGTGTTTTTTCACTCGAAAATAGGAAAATATATGATAAAGGCAGGTGATCTAGATGAGTGTGTTTTCGGTAAATGGAAAGGTCGATAAGGGTAGGCTACTGAAGGAGCTGCTGATTCCGGTTGTTGGCGGTATGGTGACGGGTTTGATTGCGACCCGGAAGGCGAAGGAGAAGTACCGCAAGCTTGAGAGGCCGGATTATGCGCCGCCTTCGTGGGTGTTTCCGGTGATGTGGACAGGCCTGTACGCGACGATGGGGCTGGCGAATTACCGGGTGTCGATGAAGAAGAAACCGACTGCCACCGCGGAGGCTCTTTATGATATCCAGCTTGGATTGAACTTTCTTTGGTCGTTCTTATTTTTCAAATGGAACCTTCGCGGAGCGGCGTTTGCGGAGATTGGCTTGTTACTAGGCATGATTACGTTGACAACTTATCAATACTATCAAAAAGATAAAGTTGCCGGCCGATTGATGCTGCCGTATATAGCATGGGTTGCTTATGCGCTTCAGCTCAATTACAGCATGTGGAAACTGAATAAGGAATAATTTTTTACTGAATTATGCAACTATTTTAATCTATCCTCCGTCTAAACTAATAGACTACCAATAATTCTAAAAATTGGGTGAATAAAAGTTTGCTAGAGTGGGAATAATAGAACCAACAGCATATTAATAACGGAGGTAGATTAAGATGAAACAAATCAAGGAATTCATGAATGAAGAAGGTTTTGAATTAAAAGGTTATATTTCACAGTTGTTTGAACAAGCTTCTGATAAAAATGATAAGAAAAAACGCTGATCGCGGGTTAAGCTGATCAGCGTTTTTTCATTTGCTCCAAGACTTCGTCGATTTGGGCATGGTCCTCTGGTGACTCATCGATATGCTTCCACAAGAGTTTGCCTTGTGCTGAATAGAGCCAGGTTCCTCCCTGGATATACACATCCTGTGTTTTCATCGATTTCATGACGAATTCTTTCTGCTTTTCTTCTTTAGGTATAAAATCCTTGACCTGCCCCGTAATGAACCCGAAGCCTGCTTTCGCGAGAAGTTTCCATTTCGGCATCGTTTTGTGTCCCATGCCCCGATACGCTTTCCGCGAAGGGTCACCTAAAATCGGAAAAGGGAATGGCCCGAACTGGTCCACAAATTGCTTGATAAATGTTCCTTTTGAAGGAGCAACCGCAATGACCTGGTAGCCTGCTGCTTCTACTTCATTTATTCGCTCGCGCAACTGCGCAAGGTATTGTCGGCAGATTGGTCAGCCGAGGTGGCGGACAAATACTACCATTGTTTTCCGGCCTTGAATGGCTTCTTCTAATGTGATGGTTTGCTCAGTATTGGTAGTTTCCAGTACATAATCCATCAAATCACATCCTTTAGTAAAAGCATATAGAAGTTCCTCCGTAATGAAAAGTTTGGATGCTGTCGAAAAATATTTTTGCAATTTTATGAAAATAAATCATAAAATAAACTAACCAGTCGGTTTATTTTAAAAATCTAAGGAGGGATTTTTCATGAAAGTCGAAATCAAGAGGTTAAGTGATTGTCCGTTAAAAGATGGAGTAGAGGCTTATAATCGAGGGTTTGAAGGTTATTTTTACGACCAGGCAAAAACGATTGAGACATTTGCGAGCCGCTTCGGACTGGAAGGGATTTCGCCGGAGCACTCTGTTGTTGCTTACTATGAAGGCAAGCCTGCCGGAATAGTGCTAAGCGGTATCAAGAGAATGAATGGTGAGGTGATTGCCTGGAATGGCGGGACCGGGGTAGCGAAGGAGCTGAGGGGAAAGGGGATAGGGAAGCAACTGATGAATACGGCACTGGATATTTACAGGGAGAACCAGGTGAAGTACGCAACTCTCGAGGCGATTTCCAGAAATGAAGGTGCCATTCAAATATATCAATCTCTTGGTTTTAAGCTCGTTAAGAAGATGAAATTCCTTCAGTATAATGAGCAATTTCCAGAAGGCATATTTAACAACACCGCGACTTATCATGCCGAGCACGTAGCACCGATTGAATTAAGCCGGGTTAATTTTTACCGGCATGAAACCTCTTGGCAAAATCATAGAGACAATGTTCACGGTGGGAATGCAGTTATCCTGTGGGATGAGCAAAACGAGATTGCGGGTTACTCTCTTTTTAAAAAGTTTTATAAAGAGGGAACAGTTTCAAATATTGGTCTGCTGCAGCTGGAAGTCGCGAAAGGCCGGGACGATCGGCAAGATATCATGAAGGCGCTTCTGAAATATTCTTTCTCTCCGCTGGACAGGACTCTTCAAAGAACGACGGTCAATACGCCCGAAGAGAATACTGAGCTATTGGAATTATTAGCTGAATGTGGATTTGAACAATGGGAAGAGCAAGTTTGGATGGTCAAAGAGCTTTACAATTCTTAACAATCCTTTTCGATTTATTTACAACTCCTTAAAATCACATTAATAACTCTCTAGTAATCTTGTTCTTGTAGCAAGGGACATAATATTAGGGGGAATTAAGGAATGAAGAGTTTTAAAAAGTTAGCGATGTTTACTATGCTTGCTGGTGTAATGGCTTTCGGAACAGCTTGTTCGGATGGAGAAAGCAACGCAGAAGCGACAAATGGTTCTAATGAAACTGAAACTCAACTTGAAGGCAGCGTCGTAATTGATGGTTCAGGTACGGTTTACCCTTTCATGGCAAAAATGGCTGAGAACTATATGAGCAAACAAGAAGATGTCTCTGTAGAAGTAAGCCGCTCTGGAACTTCTGCCGGATTCAAGAAATTCCTAGTTGAAGATGGAACAGACTACAATGATGCATCACGCCAGATTAAAGATGAAGAAAAAGCACAAGCTGAAGAGCTAGGTATCGATGTAAAAGAAATGAAAGTAGCTTTAGATGGTATTACCATCGTTATTAATAAAGAGAATGATTGGGCTAAGGAACTGACAAAAGAAGAAATCGTTGATATCTTCCTGGCTGAAGGCGGAAAGAAAAAGTGGTCTGATGTCCGCGCTGACTTCCCAGCTGAAGAGATTAAGACTTACGGCCCTAACGAAAACCACGGGACATATGAGTTCATGTTCGAAAAAATCCTCGAGGAAAAAGATCTTGTAGAAGGTATCAATCTTCAGCAGGACTATGCAACCCTTGTTGATCTAGTATCAAAAGACAAGAACGGTATCGGTTTCTTCGGATATGGATATTATGCAAGCAACAAAGACAAATTGTCTGCTGTAAAAGTGGATTTCGGTAACGGTCCTATTGAACCTTCTCTTGAATCGATCAAGGAAGATGGAAAATACGCTCCATTCACACGTCCGGTTTTCACATACTTGAATGTAAATAATGCAAAAGAGAAAGCACAAGTGCTTGACTATGCAATCTACACGATGGAAAATGCACAGGATGTTGCAGCTGAAACAGGATTCGCTCCACTGTCTGACGAAGACATCCAGGCGACATTAGCAGAACTGGAAGACTTGAAATAAACAAAGTTGACTTGAAATAAGCAAAGCTGAACTAGAAGAACTCGAAATGACAACTTAAATAAGCAAAAAGAAAGCAGGGGAACTTCATCATTGTTCTCCTGCTTGTTTTATTTGATTAGTCATTTCAATTTCAGAGTTGATTGCTAATTTCCTAACCCCGGCCATTAAAAGTTTTACCAAGAGAAAAGTGGCTGAGATCGAGAATAAGCTGTGAAGGGATGTCCAATTCTTTTTGTATTGAATTAAATTTGTATTTTTCTCAAGCCAATTTTCCGCGAGTGTTGATGGAACGGAAAACAATATTAATTTTAAAAAAGTCGATAATGGACCAGATTTTTCGGTAGCCTGATTAAAATAGATGCAGGTTACGGGGAAAATGAGATAACTGAAAAGCACGCTGATATCAAAAGTTTTAAAAAGGGAGACTGGGTATTTCAAATACCCTTTCTTGACTAGTAAGTTATCTATGAAGGAGGCAATATAACTTTTTAAAAAGAAAATAATCAGCCAATCCTTAACAGGAGGCTTTCTTATCAGTTGAAAGAAAAACAAGATACCTAGAACGAAAAGGATTCTTAGTGTATTTTTTTCGGCGTTTCTTCTCATAAGGCAGGACCTCCCGACTGATAATCTTTTGTATCATTCCTCCTGTAGATTAGATTATTCCCAGCAAATAACTGGATGTAGATATAATCATCAGTGGAATGGGTATAATAGATGATAGTTTCCTTTATTTGTAAATAATGATTTGTGAGGCAAAACCATGACGAATGCGATTTATGCGATTTTTTGGCTGGGCATCTTAATAATATTGGGGGATTGGAGGAACTGGAGAAGGTACTATCCGACTATCCTATTCTTTATGCTCGGTGATTTTATTTACATGTACTTATTGTCTGATCATTATCCAATGTGGAAATATGTACCCTCATCTGCAGACAGGGAAATAGGAATCACCAATACGCATATTTCGTTTTCAATTATGTTATTAAAATATCCTGCGACAGTTCTTGCCTATTTAGCTCATTTTCCCAGGCAAGGCCTCTTCATGAAATGGTTTTATTATTTAGCATGGGTGATGGTTTATTATATCAATGAAACGATCGACTGGCATTTCCATTTAATCAAATACTACAATGGCTGGAATATTGGCTGGTCCGTTCTTTTTAATGCGGTCATGTTCTTTATATTGAAAGTTCATTTTCATAGACCGCTATTAGCCTGGATCTTCTCGGCTGTTTTTATTGTTTTTCTGTGGAATACTTTTGATGTACCTTCTAAAGTTTTTCGTTAGGAAAAATTGTAGAAAGACGAGTAATCTCTTCTTTGGCGGGAATAAGAGGAAGAAAAGGTTTTACCATAAGGAGGATAATTATGTCTTTTGAATATACAGAAGAAGATGGTCGTTTTGTTGCAAAGGATGCAGATGGACTTGAGGTAGGGGAAGTGACTTATACTCGTGATGGCGATGATGTTCTCATCATTAACCATACAGGCGTCGATCCTGCAAACCGCGGCCAAGGAGTAGCAGAGGAATTGGTTCGCCAAGTTGTGGAAAAGGCCAAAAATGAAGGATTGAAAGTCGAGCCGGTCTGTTCCTTTGCGCAAAAAGAATTCGAGAGGAAATCGGAGTACAAGGAAGTTCTAAAGAAATAGCCTGAAAGCCTTTGGGTCAGCTCAAAGGCTTTTGCCCTTGTACGTGTGCGGCGATTGTTAGGGAGCACTTGCGCTTTTGTCCAGGTTGACATTTAAACTATCCACATGATAAAATTATCTCGAATTCAAGATATTATGTTTTTTTCAAAGTTGTTAAGGATAAAGTAAGAATAGATATTTTTTGGATTAATATCTCGGTTTCGAGATAAAGGGGGAGACAACTTGAACGAGTTAAAAGGAATTCACCATGTTACGGCCATCACCAGCAGTGCGGAGAAGAACTATGAGTTCTTCACTTATGTTCTGGGAATGCGCCTTGTCAAAAAGACGGTCAATCAGGATGATATCCGCACCTATCATTTATTTTTCGCGGACGATAAAGGGTCAGCAGGCACAGATATGACGTTCTTCGATTTTCCGGGAATCCCAAAAGGGTCACATGGAACGGATGAGATTTATAAAACGGGCTTCCGTGTGCCGACAGATGATGCCCTCGATTACTGGGTGAAGCGATTCGATAAATATGACGTCAAGCATACGGGCATCAAGGAATTGTTCGGTAAAAAGACTCTTTCATTCGTCGATTTTGATGATCAGCAATACATGCTGATATCGGATGAGTTCAATGAAGGGGTAGCTTCGGGGACTCCTTGGCAAAACGGACCTGTTCCGCTGGAGTACGCAATCACAGGTTTAGGACCAATCCATATCCGGATCTCACGCTTTGACTATTTTAAAGAGGTACTGGAAAAAGTCATGCATATGCGTGAAGTCGGACAGGAAGGTTCCCTGCATCTTTTTGAAATGGGTGAAGGCGGGAACGGTGCGCAGGTCATTGTGGAGGATAACAAAGTTCTTCCAGCTGGCCGCCAGGGCTTCGGTACCGTGCATCACACAGCATTCCGTGTTGCCGACACATCGGTTCTTTATGAGTGGATCGATCATATGAAGGGTGCTGGGTTCGGCACATCTGGTTATGTTGACCGATTCTTCTTTGAATCCTTGTATGCCCGCGTTGCACCGGGTATCTTGTTCGAATGGGCAACAGACGGACCGGGCTTCATGGGTGACGAACCATACGAAACTCTCGGTGAAAAATTGTCATTGCCGCCGTTCCTTGAATCGAAGCGGGAGCAGATTGAGGACTTTGTGCGCCCAATCGATACAGTCCGCAGCACACGTAATATTGAAAAAGAGTATCTATAAGCGAGTTTGCCATAGGCGATTAGTGGAAATACCTTAATGTATCAAAAAATAAGGGAGGCAATCCAAATGGTCAAATTAGCCGTAATTTTTTACAGCATGGGTGGAACGAATGTACAGCTATCGAATTGGGCTGCAGAAGGTGCTAAAGAAGCTGGAGCGGAAGTGAAGGTTTTTAAAGTGAAGGAATTAGCGCCAGAATCAGCAATCGAAGGCAATGAAGCATGGAAAGCGACTGTTGAAAAAACAAAGGATATCCCTGAAGTGACTCCTGATGATCTTGAATGGGCAGACGCTATCATCTTCAGCGTTCCAACACGATTCGGAAACATGCCGTCTCAAATGAAGCAATTCCTTGATACAACAGGCGGCCTCTGGGCTCAAGGTAAGCTAGTGAACAAAGTCGTAAGCGCCATGTCCTCTGCACAAAACCCGCATGGCGGGCAGGAAGCGACCATCTTGTCACTTTACACAACAATGTATCATTGGGGTGCAATCGTTGCGGCCCCTGGCTACAGCGATCCCGTGACATTCGGTGCCGGCGGCAATCCATACGGCACAAGCGTAACCGTCGACCAGGACGGCAACATGATCGAAGACGTCGAAGCTGCGGTCAAATATCAGGCTAAACGCACTGTAACGGTTGCTGGTTGGGTTAAGAACGGAAATCAATAATAGAAAAATTTTTAAAAGGCGAACAGTTTTGGACTGTTCGTCTTTTTGTCTTTTTGTGTTGAAAAAGGCTGTATTCGTATGTGAGTGAAGCTTTCGTACATGCAACTGCATTGGGCGATTTTTAGGGAAACTGAAAAATGCGCAAAGTGATGAGCTAACAAATTTGCTGGAAATTGAAAGGATGCCAGAAGGATGGACCTGAAAGAATGAACAAAAAGCAGGTAACGGATGTGCCGAGAAGGGAGTATCCACTTTTCTTTTGGGTAAAGAGTAAAGTCTGACTGACTAGGATTGGGAAAAAAACGCAGACTAAATAGTAAAATCCGCATCTCCAGTTTTTGCTCCACGATGACTATCCACCGATAACCTTTCAACGATATTCCACTCAAAAGGAGAGAAAGTATGTATATTCATTTCAAACAACACAGCCAGCTTTCAATTAAGAGGATTTGGGGGAAAACGGATCAGGAAGTATCAGCTATTTGTTATGATTCAAGGAAAGTGACAAAGGAATCGATGTTTGTCTGCATGAGCGGGGAAAACCATGATGGCCATTTATATATAAAAGAAGCCATTGTGAAGGGAGCCGCTGTCATTGTAGGTGAGAACCCTGAGCGGCTTGAGGAAGGGTCTCAGCAGTATCCCGAAGTGACATTCATTTTAACTGAAAACGCGCGAAGCTTCCTGGCGAATATCTCCATCATCTTTCATGGCCGGGTACATGAAAAAATCCAAACGGTGGGGGTCACAGGTACGAATGGAAAAACCACTGTTGCCGCATATGTGAAGTCGCTGATGACAAATTTGGGCATGCCGAGCGGATATATTGGAACGATTGGCATGTTTACTTCAAAGGGCCGGATTGAATTCAGCCAGACAACTCCGACCACACCTGAATCCATTGATTTACATTCGATTTTCAATCAAATGCATCTTCAGGGTGATGAACTTGCTTCAATGGAGGTAACCTCTGTGGCCATTGAACAGAAGCGGGTAGAGGGAATCACTTTTGATGTTGCCATACATACCAACCTGACCCCTGAACACCTTGAATTCCATCAAACATTTGAAAATTATCGCAAAGCTAAGCTAAAGCTTTTCCGCCAGGCAAAACAAGCTGTGGTGAATATGGATGATGAAGGAATGTCAGATGAAATTCTGGAAATTTTCAACGGTCCGGTGCTGACCTACAGCCTTGATAAAAATGCTAAGGCTGACGTGAAAGCAAGCAACTTAAAAATGTCTGAAGCAGGGACAGTTTTTGAAATGGTCGTCAGAGGAGAGTCTTATATCGTCAGGGCTCCGGTTTTCGGCAATTATAATGTCGCTAACCTTTTGGCGGCAGTATGTACTGCGCTGCATTCCGGGTTCACAGTCCAGGAGATTCTCCCGGCCATTACGATGCTTGAAAGCCCTGAAGGCAGGCTTGAAGTGTTGCAGGAATATGGCAATCGCAACATCATCCTTGATTATGCACACACGCCTCCTGCCTTGAAAAACCTGATAAAAGAGGTGAAAAAAATGCCTCACCGCCGCCTGATTGTGATGATCGCGGGAATCGGGATCAGGGATTGGGAGAAGATGCCGCAAATGGCCCAGGCAATTGAAGGGGAAGCCGATGAAATCGTGGTTTCGGTTGATCACCCGGGCTTTCATGATCCGGAGGATATTATCAATAAGGTTCTTAGCGGTTTTAAAAATCCGCGCGCTGGCAATATTCATAGAGCGCCTACTCGTCATGAAGGTGTCCTGGCCGCTCTAAATCTAAGCAGTGAACAGGATTTGATTGTCCTGACCAGCGGGTGTATCAATGGGGCACAGCTGGTAAAAGGAGAAAGGATCCCGCATTCGGACAAAGATATCATCCAAAACTACTTCCTATTTGAAAAAGAAAGCCTCGGCATGGAGTATGTCCAAGGGTAGAGATAAAAGCAGCCTAATCCTCAATTGGATTAGGCTGTTTTCTATTTACTCTTTCAAGAAACCTGGCTGCTCATAGCTTGGGTTCGGATACTTGTAAAATCCTTCACCGGTTGCAACACCAAGTTTTCCTTTGTCAATGTATTCTGTTTTCAATAATTCCGCCAGCTCCTTGAAGCCTGGGACGCCTGCCTCTCCTTTGGCATTGGAGATATTGTAGGCTGTGGTAATCCCGACGATATCGAGGATTGCGAATGGTCCTTTCGGTGCTCCGGTTGCGATCATCCAGGTTTTGTCGATTATTTCCGGATCTGCGACTTCCTTCATCAGCAGCATTTGACCTGCTTCCAGGAATGGAACAAGCAATGAATTCAAAATATAGCCTGGCTGCTCTTTGTATAATGGCAAGGCGACCATGCCAATAGCTTTAGCGAATTCCAATAAATCATCAAATACGGCCTTGTCTGTGCTAGGATGCATCATGACTTCGGCGGTGTTATTTTTCCAGATTTCGTTTGCGAAGTGCAGAGCGAGGAATTTTTCCGGGCGCCCTGTCGCTTCGGCAAACTGGCTTGGCAGCAGAGTAGAAGTGTTTGTTGCAAACACTGTTTTTTCCGGAGCGGCCTGTCCTAGTTTTGTATAAAAATCAGTCTTGATCCCGATAACCTCAGGGACAGCCTCGATAACGAGATCAGCATCTTTTACAGCTTGGGAAAGATTACTGTAAAAAGTAATGCGATTGTAGGCCGCATCGAGATCCTGTTCAGAAGCACCAAGATCCTGCTGATAACGCGGCTTAAGGAGCATGATTCTATTTTTAGCTCCCTCTATTGCCTCGTCGCTAATATCGTAAACAGATACATTAAAACCGCTATACGCAGTTTGGAAAGCAATCTGGCTTCCTAAAACGCCGCTTCCGGCGACAGTGATGTTTTTATAATTCATGGTTATTCTCCTTTCTATACTACTATTTATTTACCCTTATTTATTATTCTTAAAAAGTAATTTTTTAATATGGAAACCAAACAATTATTGGTTTGGATTTTAGTATATGTGGAAGGAAGACGGGCAGAAATGCTATAAAGAATTGCTTTTAGACATTTTGAGGAGTTTGAAGGGTGAAGATATCTTTAGGTATGCGTTTCTTAGACATTTTGGGAAGCGAAGGGAAGGAAATGTCTATAAAAGGGCGTTTCTTAGACATTTTGGGAAGCGGAAGGTAAGGAAATGTCTATAAAAAGGAGTTTCTTAGACATTTTGGGAAGCGAAGGGTAAGGAAATGTCTATAAAAAGGAGTTTCTTAGACATTTTGGGAAGCGGAAGAGAAGGAAATGTCTATAAAAAGGAGTTTCTTAGACATTTTGGGAAGTGGGAGGTAAGGAAATGTCTATAAAAAGGAGTTTCTTAGACATTTTGAGGAGCAGGAGAGCAAAAAATGACCATTAAATAAGATTTAATGGTCATTTCAGCCGCGGTTGCTTTTGAAATGTCCATTAACCTCATCTGAATCCAAGTCGCTGGTGTCTCTTGAAAAATCACGAAAAACCCCTAGTATCAAAAAATTACCTAACTTAGTGCTATCAAACGTATTTCCGCATATAAGACCCGATAATGATCCATGCGCTCCCATATAATCCTCCAATCAGGATGCCTGCGAGCAACGGGTTTAAAGGGACAAGTCCAAAAAGGTAAACAATCACGATGGGCGTTTGAAGGATGAAGAGCAGCGAGCTGTATCGAGGTGTGCTGGTGTGGTGGAGGATGGCGAATCCGAGTGGAAGTGCTCCGAGATGGATGGCGAGGCTGCCGATGCCGGTGCTGATGTTGATGAAGTCGAGCAAGGATCCAAATCCAATCAGGCCGTGGAAAAGAAAGCCGGCTGTGCCGATGCCGAAAAGAGCGAGTCCCAGAGCGGAAAGGAAGAAGCCGAATTTCCAAACCCAATTTCCTGCAGCTGGATCCTGATGCCTTAAAGCAAACAGGCCATGCAATAAAAACCACGAGGCTACCAATAACATGGAGTTGTTTACGTAATAGGCAAGGTGATTGGTATCATGAAGGATTGAATCTGCACCAGCTATCAGGTCAAGATAGCCTTGCCATATCCAGTTTGCTCCCATGAGAAAACCGCCAAGAATCGCTGCTGTTGAGGCAAAGCGAAGCTGGCTTTTCTTACAGTTTGCAGAAGCTGTCATGTGTTTATCACTCCCCTAATGATGTAAAATAAATATATGGATAGTACTGGGTATATATTCTTTTATGTTAAACACCGCTTTCCTGCATTAGTGAAGGGTATATTAAGTGAAAAGCAGTATGAAAAAGGAGGCAATCCAAATGACGAACAATCAACCTGGCTGGAATATCGATAATAGCTATTCGGGCCTATCTGGAATATTTTATAGACTGCAGAGTCCAACACCTGTAGAAGATCCTGAAGTGGTGATCTTCAATGAGTCGCTTGCGGAAGAGCTGGGTCTAAACCCAGAAGCCTTACAAGCTGATGAAGGTGCTGCTCTGTTTGGCGGCAACGAGATTCCAGAAGGTGGAACTCCACTTGCCCAGGCATATGCCGGACATCAATTCGGTCATTTCACCATGCTTGGGGATGGAAGGGCGGTGCTGCTGGGCGAACAAATTACACCGGATGGTGAGAGGTTCGACATTCAGCTGAAAGGATCAGGACGGACACCTTATTCCCGTGGGGGAGACGGTCGTGCAGGGCTTGGGCCTATGCTCAGGGAATTTATCATCAGTGAAGCGATGGTTGGATTGGGAATCCCGACTACCAGAAGTCTTGCAGTAACAACAACGGGAGAGCAAATCATCCGCGAGACGATGCAGACCGGGGCAGTCCTTACACGTGTGGCAGCAAGCCATCTGAGGGTTGGAACCTTCCAGTTTGCCGCGAACTGGGGTAAGACAGAGGACCTGCGTGCACTGGCTGATTATGCCATCAAGCGCCATTACCCTGAGGTCGAAGCGGAGGCTAACCGCTATCTTTCCTTTTTGAAAAAAGTAATCAAGCGTCAGGCAGCATTGATTGCGAAATGGCAGCATGTTGGTTTTATCCATGGTGTCATGAACACCGATAACATGACGATCAGCGGCGAGACCATTGACTACGGACCTTGTGCATTCATGGATACGTATGATCCGGCGACCGTCTTCAGTTCTATCGACAGGGATGCGCGCTACGCCTACGGGAACCAGCCGTATATCGGCGGCTGGAATCTTTCACGCTTCGCTGAAGCCTTGTTGCCCTTGCTGCATCAAAATGAAGACGAAGCAGTAAAGCTGGCAGAGGAAGCTCTATCTGAATTTCCAGAGATATTTGAGTTGGAATTCTTATCTGGAATGAGATTGAAATTGGGGATTTTTAATGAGGAAAAAGAAGATAAAAGCCTTATTTCGGATTTATTGAACCTGATGCACCAACACAAAGCTGATTTTACGAATACGTTTAAAGCCCTGACATTTGACCATCTTGAAGGATCGGAGTTGTTCGAAGCTGAGGAGTTCAAAAAGTGGCATGAAAAATGGCAGGAAAGACTCGGTCGCCAGGAGCAATCGAAGGAAGACTCACAGGAGCTGATGCGCGACAGCAATCCAGGCGTCATCCCGCGCAATCATAAGGTGGAGGAAGCGCTGGAAGCGGCTGTAAACGGTGACTTGAGTGTCATGGTAAAATTGCTCGAAATCCTTGCCAACCCATATGAGCATTCAGCTGAACAGGCAGAATACTGCAAACCTGCCCCACCAGCGGCAAGACCATATCGTACATTTTGTGGTACGTAAGCGTTAAGGAGGGCAATGTCGCTGTTATAGGTGTATGACGGACAAAACCATGTGGGAATCCTGAAAAAGTGTCCGTCATTGTCAAAGGTTCTGCAACGGAGTTCACCACACGAATAAAGGCAGTCCCGCCGCTGGGACTGCCTTTGTTTTATTTTCCTTCCACTGCGGATGTTTCTTTGTCTTTTTCAAAGAAAAGAATCAATGCTGGCAGCAGCATGCCGCGGACGAGGAAGGTGTCGATTAGGATGCCGACTGCGACGATGAAGCCGAAGACGAACAGGTCGGCGATTGGCATCGTGGTCAGCGCTGCGAATGTCGCGGCCAGGATGACACCTGCGGATGAAATGACGCCGCCGGTATTGCGAATCGCAATTTCAAGGGCGTCCTTAACTTTGTGCGTCTTACGCTCTTCGATGAACCGGGAAGCGAGGATGATGTTATAATCGATACCCAAAGCCACCAGGAAGATAAAGGCGTAGACTGGGACACGCGAGCTTAAGGCTTCGAAGCCGAACAAGACGTCGACGAGGAAGATTCCCAGCCCCAGCGCCGACAGGTAGGATAGCAAAATCGTTCCCATCATGTAAATGGACATCTTTATCGCGCGAGTGAGAGCGTATAAAAGAACCAGGATCAATACCGTTTCGAGAAGGACGATTTTTACGATATCACGGTTATTGATTTCCCGCTCGTCCAAAAGTTTGGCGGTGACCCCGCTATAATATGCTTTCCCATCAATCGATAGTTCCTCCAATAACTCTGGAGTTTCCGAGCGCAAATCCCCGATAAAATCAATGGCTTCAGTAGAGTACGGATTCATCGATAGCGCAACACTAAGCTTCATGGCCCTTGCATCCTCGGTTTGAGCAGACAACCGTACGGAGGCGATTTCATCATAGCTTTGCCATTGATCAACGATGGCTTTTGTATCTTCCTCAGTAAAAGCTTCATCACTTTCAATCACTAGTGTGGTCGGTGCCAGTTCTCCTTTGTCATACCTTGCTTCGACGATTTCGTAGCCGACTCGTGAAGGAAGGTCCTCAGGGAATTTTTTTACGGTATCGAATTCAAAGTCGAGATTGAAGACATTGAATGCTGTTAGAACTAAGAATGCGGCAACGATTCCGCCTGAGATTCCAGGTTTGGTCACGACGAAGCGAGCGACCGGTCCCCAGATTCCATGTTTCACTTCGGTTTCCTGGCCGTATTTCGGAACTTTCGGCCAGAATGCTTTGCGGCCAAATAAGGTGAATAGAGCTGGCAGCAGGGTAACGGAAGCGATCATGATAAAGAACATGGCAGTCCCAAAAACAGGTGCGAAATTCAGGTAATCGCGGAAATCAGCAAAGAATAAGACGAGCATCGCGGCAAGAACTGTGCCGCCTGCGAAAAACACAGGCTCAGCGGTTGCGCGCATCGCATATTTCATTGCTTCGTATTTGCTTTCATACTTGTTCAGTTCCTCGCGATAACGTGAAAAGACGAACAGCGAGTAGTCAATGACCGCTGCAAAAAGCAGGATACTCATGATAGAAGATGTCTGGCTGCTGACCTCCAGGCCGCCCGCTCCCATCAAGGCAACACTCTGGTTGACGACCTGATAGACAATCACAGTCGCAAGCAGCGGGATGATTGCGAGCAGCGGTGAACGATAAATGACAATTAATAAGATCAAAATAATCAGGACGGTTGCAATCAGCAGGACAAAGTCAGCTTGTTCAAACAGCTTGACGGTGTCGCCGGCAATTCCGGCTGGACCGGTAATGTAAAACTCTGTGCTTTCAAGGTCTTCAGTGATTTCATTGCCAGTCTCCAGAGCCTTGTCATTGATTTCAGAATACTGGCTGTTTCCGAGCCCTTTTTCCAGCTCCATCGGGACGATCATTGTCGAACCGTCCTCTGAGATGAACCCTCCCAACGCTTGAGGAGGAAGAGCGCTAATATCAACGATTGTTTCAATTCCCTCGATATCTTCCGCTATGATTCCGGTAAGGATTTCTTTGACTTCATCTAGATTGATGTCGCCGTTTTTATTATGGAATACCAGGATTCCCGGTGTTCCTTGTTCATTCGGAAATAGTTTTTCCGTTTTTTTCTCAGCAATCATTGATTGTGCTTCATCAGGAAGCGATTGGAAGTTGGTTGTTTTATATTCACTGAGCATTGGTCCTGCACTCAAGCCAACCATTAGGACCAGCCAGGCAATGATGGTAATCCACATTCCACGCTTTGTTGAAACCCAATCCGTAATTGGATACAACAGCTTTTTCACTAGTAAACCTCCCTAATTAGATTCCATTTTAATCTTACCACTCTATTTTTCTGCAAAAAAAGGCAACTTTGTTAATGAATTTCAACGCATAAACGAGTCATACCATTTATCCCAATCCAACCCAAGGGAGTAGGTCACAGATTTGGACTCTGATTTTGGACAGTCTTTGACGCAGCTGCCACCAACAATGAATCTCAAAGATGGCTTTATTTTTAGTGTGGAAGAAATCCAATCCTCCACCTTGCCAATTGGACCTGGGTTGGTCATCGATATCGCAACTACACTGACATCCTTCAATGTTATCAATTCTGCCAATCCCTCAAATGGCGTATTCGGGCCCAAATAAATAACGTCATGGCCTTTCTTCTTTAAAAATAAGCTGAAGACCATCAATCCGATTTGATGCTGCTCACCTTCTGGACAGAACGCCAGCACTTTCTGGAGTGCGGGATTGACAGGAAGGATCCTTAGGAATTGGGTGCAGCGGTTGATAATGAACTGGGAAGCAAAATGTTCCTGAGCCACGCTAATGGAACCATTCTCCCATTCATCGCCAACCTTATACAAAACCTGAACTAATATGTGATGGAACACCTCTTCATAGTCATACAGAGAAAAAGCGAGATCGGCAATTTGGTTTGCCTTCTGTGTATCAAGATTAACCAGGGCTTCGTATAGCTTTTCATGCAGCTCTTCGTACTTGTTATTCTGTGATGAAGGCGGGACAGGAGCCGGATCCGGATCCGGAGGGGATGCCTGCAGCAGCCTGACTGCGTCACTGATTTTCATGTTTTTTTCTTGTATTTGTGTCTTAATCCACTTGAGTGTCTTTAGATCCTTTTCGCTATATAATCGATGGCCGCCCTCGGTCCTGGTAGGGGTAACGACATTGTAACGGTTTTCCCATGCCCTGATCGTAACGGCGGGAATGTCTAGTTTTTCTGATACTTGCTTGATGCTATACAATTCCTCACCTCCACTTTTCATTATAGATAAGTTATACAAAAATTACACAAGATAAATGCTGTTAAATCAACAGTTTTATACAAATATATAAAGTGTTTGGTGAATTTGTATAATAATTGTATAATTAATTTCGGAAGATTATACAAAAATTATACAACGGGTGGTACCGAAAAGAAAACTCTGAATGTGGTTCATTAGTATTGCTTAATGTCGGCGGTTTAAGTTTGCTTTTGGTTGGATTATTTGAATGGGATTTGGCCGCGGTCTTTTCGAGGGCATGGACAGTCCAATCGCTAAAGTGGTCTACATCCTTGCAGGGCTCGCAGCAATTTACAGCATCATTCTTTATCAAAAATGATTAAAAGATCAGTGGAAAGGCGTACAGAAATTGAACCTATACGCCTTTTGTATGCCAGGAAACTTGAATAAAAGACTCTGGATGACTATTCTAAAGGAAAGAAGTAGCTAAAACAGGGGGATTCATACAATGGACAAAAAAGAAATTGAATATAAAATAGTCGAACTGAAGGACGAGTACTTGCAGCTTCAGCATAATCTCGAAAAACTGGAATCGGTAAAAGGGAATCTCCATCCACTGGAGAAGCGGCTGGCTGCCATTGAAGAGGAATTAAGCTCCTTAAATTCAATGCTGCGTGATCTGTAGGGAAAAGCTCCTTAAAAGTACAATGCTGCGTGATCTGTAGAAAAAAGCTCCTTAAAATACAACGGTTGATCTGTAGAAACCAGATTTATTGAAAACCAAACCGAGCCTATTCCGGAAAGGAATCAGGCTTTTCTTTTTGCGAGACCTCTTTCGTAAAGCTTTGTTGCCTTTCTCTGCTCAACCTTCCATATCGCGAAGGAAAATAAATAGGCATGAGCTGGATAAAAAAACGAGCTCATGCCTGGTTAGCAGATATTCAAGTAAACTGTAAAAATATTGACCAAAAGTTTGATTAAACCCATTTTTCCCATCGGCCATAGCTTTAGGCACTTTTAATCAAACGTTTGATTAATATCCTGCTAGGTAGCTTTTCCGATGAAAGACTCGGAGAATTAGGTGTGTCTTCTATGTAAAAAACAAAAGGCATGAGACAGCTCAAGTCCCTGGCTCATGCCTTTTGAAACAGCGAATCTATCAATTCACTTCTACTTTTCGACCTTCACGTGCAGAGGTCCTGATTGCATCCAATACTTTTTGAGTGGAATGTCCATGCCCGAAATCAGCAAGATAGGGATGCTTGGTTCCGGAAAGCAGCGTTTCATGGAGCGCATCCAAAGCTCTTTGGAAGCCATTATAATACCGTGCTGCGATTTGCGGCATAGTGGAAGGAGCCTCTAAATCGGCTGCCAGCTCGACTTCTTCGAGTGCGGAATTCCCTGCAGAAAGCAGGACTTTGTTGTCATCCAGCATCACAAGTGTTCCTTCCGTTCCGAAAATCTCCAGCCGCCATGTATGCTCAGTCTGGAGTGCTGCAGAAAGAAGCTCGAGCGTGACGGTTGCCCCGTTTTCCAGAGAACCGATAATTTGGAAAGCATCGTCGGCTGTCCGATGTTCAGTGTTCCCGTGCTCATCAGTCTGAGTTGGGACATGGATCGGCAGCTGGGCAAATACTTCTTTAAAAGTGCTGTTCATCCACCAATGAAGAGCATCCGTCATATGGGAGCCGATTGCGCCAAGCATTCCGCCGCCCTTGTCTTCCTGTCCAAGCCAGCCGCGAGGTTTTGAAATAAGGCCAGTGTAGCTGGCAAATGAACATTGATAACGGACGTGCAAAATCCTCCCGAGTTTCCCGATATCCAGGATTTCTTTTACCTTAGTTCGAGCTGGAAGGAAACGGAATTCATGGTTAATCAGCCCGAATTTACCCGACTTGTCTCTTTCTGTGATCATTTCTTCTGTTTCATCGATATTCAAAGCCATTGGTTTTTCACAGACAACATGCACGCCTTTCTCGAAAGCAGCGGCAACCATTTCTTTATGTAAATGCACGGCAGAAGCGACGATCACTAAGTCGAGATCCTCCTGATCAAGCATTTTCCGCCAATCAGTATAAATGTTTTCAATCCCGCTTGCTTTCTTTGCTTCTTCAGTGTTTCCCCTTGAAACACTCGATAATGCCACAACGTCGAACCCTGCATGGTGAGCCATCATTGGTGCATGTACCTTTGCGCCAAAACCCGTTCCGATAATACCCACTCTAAACTTTTCCAAAAATACCACCCCTGTCCAGAATTTAATTTAATAGTAAATCCGGGAGGGAGGAATGTAAATCAATATAGTATAATGATGGAAAAACAATCCAAGGAGGGAAGACACGATGAATATTGGGGATCTTTTATTTCAATTGATATTTTTCATCTTATTAATGGGCATTGTGGCTGCAGTTTTCTATGTTGTCACATCACTTATCAAAAGGAAACCTGACGCCGCTGAGAGCGTAGAACAAAAACTGGACCGAATAATCGAACTGCTTGAAAAGAACAATAAAGAGTAAAACAAGTCCCTGGCTACATGCTATAATAGGAACTTAGATTTATACGAATTGCACGGATGCCTGAAAAGCCTCCGCATGGCGATCATATATGGAGGACTAAAAGATGAATAAGCGATGGACAATTGAAAAAATTAAAGAGTTTGTAGAGAAAAATTCAGAGAGTAAGCTGTTGACGACAGAGTACCACGGTTTTTCGCAAAAATTACTTTTCAAATGCGAATGTGGCAACAACTTTGAAAAAACCTTCAAGAAATTCAAGGACAACCATCAGCGTAAGTGCGAAGTGTGCCAGCCGCCGAAAGCTTCACGGTAGAGGAGCCATGTTGTAAGGCTGAAATAGACCTGTCATAAACACGGCACTTTCTTGACAGCTTTGAGCTCTATCACCTGAAACCTGTCACAAAAAAGGCGCTTTCTTGACAGCTTTGATCTTTATCACCTGAAACCTGTCATAAACACGGCATTTTCTTGACAGCTTAGGGCTCTATCACCTGAAAGCTGTCATAAAACCGGCGCTTTCTTGACAGCTTTGAGCTTTATCACCGAAAACCTGTCACAAAACCGGCGCTTTCTTGACAGCTTTGAGCTCTATCATCTGAAACCTGTCATAAAACCTGCGCTTTCTTGACAGCTTAGGGCTCTAACACCTGAAACTTGTCATAAAAATAGTGGCTTTTTTTTTCAATGGCTCGGATATAGCAAAATGTTGTTTTTTTAATCAACTGCCGAGTCTAACTGTGCCTTATCAATAGAAAAACATCAAGAGAAGCGTTGATCATGGAGGATTCACGCTTCTTTTTGTTGAAATAAACGAAGACGACTAGTACAGGAGCAACGAGAATGAAGAGATATATGCTGAAAAAGAATTTCAAGGGTTTTAAGAAAGGAACACAATTTTATATGATTGTTGAGTCCGAATTCATCGGTGTCAAAGAGTATGTGCTGCGAACAAAGGACTTGTCGACCAGGATAGCCATCAGCGAGAGCGAGCTGCGCGGGAATTTTATTCTATTGAATTAGGGGAGAACGGGCATGTACTTGTTTTTATCCATCCTACTGAGCATGGTTCTTGGCTATTTTTTATTCGTCATGGGACCGATTATTGGCGGGATTGTTGCATTTGGAGTGATTGCAGGCAGTTTATTCCGGGGGATTTATTTGCTGAATGATATTCGTAAAAGGCTGGCGGTCCATTCGCCTGAGTCGAAGGCAGTTCAAGAGCAGGTGGTTAAAGTCGTTCCAGAGCATTTGAAAAGTCCGGGTGCGTATAAAAAGTATCTGGAAGGCAAAGAGAGGGAATTATAGTGCCATTCTCTGCAATAGTCGTTTTTGCGATTGTCTGGGGAGGCTTGATGGTCTATTTCCTGACTCCTTTTAACGGTAAAATGGAAAGCAGCGCAGATGCTCCGTTTTTCGAAGCATTGAAGGTGAGTTTCAAGAGGTTGATTTTTCACAAAAAAGCTATTCTTGCCTTCTTCTTGTTGATGTTTACTTTATTAGTGATTTGGTCATATTTTATATCAGCTGAAGAGTATGACCTGCTCCACGGCATGAATAGGGATTCAGGAGATCCTGTCTTATATATGAGCGGTGTGGTCTTGTATGTTGCATTTTTGTATCTCTTTTTAGCCGTAAGGTGGGCTATGAAATCTTCGAAGTGATTGGAGAGAGTGGTTGTGAAGGAAACGATTTTACAGTCCCTGGCAAAAATAGAGGAAGATTTCGATGTGAAAATCCTATATGCAGTCGAATCCGGAAGCAGAGCCTGGGGGTTTCCGTCGAAGGACAGCGATTATGATGTCCGGTTCATCTATGTACATAAAAAAGAAGATTATCTGAGTATCGACCAGATGGGAATCGGCAAAAAAAGAGATGTGATCGATTTGCCGATTAATGATTTGCTTGATATAACCGGCTGGGAATTGACCAAGGCTTTAAAGTTATTCAGAAAATCGAATCCGCCGCTGATGGAATGGCTGAGTTCTGGAATCGTATATTATCAGGCTTTCTCTACCATTGATAAGATGAAGGAGCTCAGCAAACTTGTTTTCGCTCCAAACTCCTGTCTGCATCATTATTTGAATATGGCGAGTAATAATTTCAAGAAGTGCTTGCCGGAAGGACCAGTCAAGATAAAAAACTATATCAATGTGCTAAGACCGGTCCTGGCTGCCCAATGGATCGAGAAATACAATGAGGTTCCGCCGCTAGAATTTCCGAGGTTATTGGAGGACCTGCTGCCGGAAGGTGAATTGAAGGACGCAATTCATACCTTATTAAAACGGAAAATCAGCGGGGATGAACTGGACTACGGACTGAAGATTGACGTTATCAACCATTTCCTGAACGGGGAAATCGAGCGCCTGAAAGAATATACCACAACGCTGAATGTGGAGTTGACGGATTTTACACCGCAGCTTGACCAGCTGTTCAGGAGCACGTTAGAGGAAGTTTGGCATGAGAGAATATGACAAGGGGGAACATCAATATGGCAAAGGAAAATAAAGAGCTGACAAGGGAACAGCAGCAAGAACTACTGGGAACTTTGATAGCCCGTTTTGAGAAAAATATGAGCAGACATGAAGGACTTGATTGGGCTGACGTGGTAGCTAAGCTCGAAAGCAACCCTGATAAATTATGGTCGCTCAATGAAATGGAGGCTACCGGGGGAGAGCCGGATGTGGTTGGATTCGATCAAACTACGGGAGAATATATTTTTTATGATTGTGCAGCCGAAAGCCCTAAAGGCCGCAGAAGTGTTTGTTACGACCGTGAAGCATTGGAATCAAGGAAAAAGCACAAGCCAGAAAACAGTGTGATGGACATGGCGAATGCGATGGGCATTGAGCTTTTAACGGAGGAACAATACCGGGAGCTGCAGACACTAGGAAAGTTCGACTTGAAGACGTCGAGCTGGGTGCAAACACCTGACAATATCCGAAAGCTTGGCGGAGCACTATTTTGTGATCGCCGCTATGACACTGTTTTTGTCTACCACAATGGTGCCGATTCCTATTATGCTGCAAGAGGGTTTAGGGGCTTGCTAAGGGTATAGTAGTTTTAGCTGGAAAAGAAAACAGTGAAGTTTACTGGTAAAAGAAATGCCGTTCCGGGAATATGTCTCCGGAACGGCTTTCTCTATTATTTATCAGTATCTGCAACTTTTACGATCGCTTTTCCGAGATTCGCTCCTTTGAACAGATCCAAAAATGCGTCAATTGTATTCTCAAAACCTTCTGTAACCGTTTCTTCATATTTCAATTTTCCTTCTAGAAGCCAGCTCGCCAATTCTTTGGCACCTTCGCCAAAGCGTGATGAATAGTTTCCGACTGTGAACCCTTGCATCAATGAACTTGTCTTGATTAAGTAACCTTGAACTCGAGGCCCTACATCTGGCTCTGACTGGTTATACGCCGAGATCGCTCCGCAGACAGGAATTCTTGCGAAGTTGTTCAAGAGAGGGAAGATCGCATCGGAAATCTCTCCGCCGACGTTCTCAAAATAGACATCGATTCCATCAGGACATGCCTCTTTCAGGGCGCTGCCTACATCCTGTGTATTGTAGTTGATGGCTGCATCAAATCCAAGGTCTTCCAGAAGATAACGGACCTTCTCATCGGAGCCAGCAATGCCAACGACTCTTGCCTCTTTGATTTTTGCAATCTGACCCACGATGGAACCGACAGCTCCAGCAGCACCGGAAACAACGACTGTTTCTCCTGCTTTCGGCTTGCCGATGTCCAATAAACCAAAGTATGCTGTAAGGCCAGTCATGCCTAAAACACTTAAGTATGCCGAAACTGGTGCCAGGTTCGGGTCAATTTTACGGACTGTATTTTCTTTTGCGATGGAAAATTCCTGCCAGTTTAATGAGCCGATAACGAAATCGCCCACTTCAAAAAGATCTGACTGGGATTCAACCACTTTTCCGATCACGCCACTTGAGATAGGCTCGTTCAATTTGAACGGCGGGATATAGGATTTGGTGTCATTCATGCGTCCGCGTAAATAAGGATCGACCGAAATATAAATGGTCTGTAAAAGTATTTCTCCTTTACCTGGTTTTTCTATAGGTCCTTCTACAAATTCAAAATGCTCATGTGTAGGGACTCCAGTTGGTCTCTTTTTTAGCTGTATTTGCTTTTGAATCGTAATCACCCTTCCTATTGTTCTCTACCTTAATATACAGGGAGAGAATGGTGTATTCAAATTCACCGATTTGTTATGGTGACGTAACTGATAGGAGGGAAAAATACATATAGTAGAGAGCAAATCAATTCAAAGTAGGATACTAGCATTTTCTGTCACTGGTTTTCATTCTATGTTTTACCTATCCTCCTCCCGGGAAGATGAAACTATTAATTGAAATCGCTAGGAGGAATCGGAAATGGTTAAAACGATTTTTATCACAGGAGCTGGCAGCGGGCTTGGCCGTGGGGCTTCACTTGGACTTGCGAAAAAAGGACACAGGGTGATTGCGACGACTGAGCTGACTTCCCAGAAGACGGATCTGATGCGGGAGGCAGAGGAGCAGGGGCTTGATATGGAAGTGTTCAAGCTGGATATTACCAATGAGCGGGATCGTGAGCAAATCAAGGAGTATGATTTTGATGTGTTTGTTGCGAATGCGGCGATCAATGAAGGCGGACCGCTGGCTGAGGTGCCGATGGACCGGATCCGGGCGCTTTTTGAGGTGAACGTTTTCTCAACGCTGGAAACTGTGCAAATGGCAGCTAAGAAGCTAGTCGAGAAAGGAAGCGGAAAAATCATTTTCATGAGCTCGATGGCAGGAATTTCGGCCACTCCTTATGTCGGACCGTATACGGCGACGAAGCATGCGATCGAGGGAATCGCCCAAACGATGAAGTCGGAGTTGGAAAAGCACAATGTACAAGTAGCGACGATTAACCCTGGAGCATTCGAAACAGGTTTCAACAAGCGAGCGGCTGAGGAAAAGTGGAAGTGGTACGATGAGGAGAAGAATTTTACCAGGAAAGAGGATATGAAGAAGCAAGAGGAAGGACTGAAGGACCAATTTGATCCTGAGGATATGATTGCGAAAATGGTAGAAATCATCCCTGCAGATCACCATAAATTCCGGAATGTTTATCCTGAGGAGACGGAAAAGCAGCTGAAAAAAACGCAGGAAGAAAGATGGACGATGGAAATTTAATTTAGAGAAGTGAAGCCTGGCATTTGTTGAGTGCCAGGCTTCTTCGTGTGGGGCTTCCATCAAATTCAACGTGTAGAGGATGTTTGTTGTGGTATAGCTTAATAGACGAAATAACCGCAAGGAGGCGAAAGTATGGCAAAAAAATCAAATGAGCGAATAAAGAGACAGGATGTCGATGAAATGCAAACCTGGGATTTAGGTGCTCTTTTTAAAACAAAAAGTGATTGGGAGAAGGAGCTGAAGGCGGTCAAGGATGACTTGCCGGAAGTCACTAAATATAAGGGGAAGCTTGGCGATAGTGCAGGTGAGCTGCTGGAATGCCTTGAGGCCAAGGAGAAGCTGTTGGAACGTTTCAACCTTGTGTCAATGTACGCCAATCTGCGGCAATCGGTGGACCATACCGATCCGGAAAGACAGAAGGATGGTGCTAAGGCAAGTGATGCTCAGTCAACTGTCAATTCGGAGCTGGCATTTATAGAGACGGAAATCATCAAGCTTCCGGAGGGTAAGTTAGACCAATTTTTAAAAGAGGAGCCCGGATTGGATCCTTATAAGAAGTATCTGAATGATTTACAGGATCGCAAGCCTCATGCACTCGGAGAGGAAACAGAGGAAACACTTGCAGCTCTTGGGTCACTGTTTAGTTCCCCATATAATATCTACAATCGCGGGAAATTGTCTGATATGCAGTTTGAACCTTTTATCGATGATGAGGGAAATGAGATTCCATTATCATTTGCATTGTACGCGGGGAAATATGCCTCTTCACCGACAGCAACCGTGCGCCACAATTCATATGAATCTTTTAATAAAGCCTTGAATCAGTATAAGCATACATTCGCAGCAACCTACGCGACCCAGGTGAATCAGGAGGTGGCGATGGCGAAGTTAAGGAACTATGATTCTGTCACCGACATGCTGCTGCATGATCAGCAGGTCACCCGGGAGATGTATGATAACCAGTTGGACATCATCCAGGAAGAGCTTGCTCCGCATATGAGGCGTTATGCTAAACTGAAAAAACGCGTCTTAGGGCTTGATAAGATGACGAATGCTGATCTAAAAGCGCCGCTGGATCCTGATTATAAAATAGAGACCAGCTATGATGAGGCCGCTGAAACGGTTCAGGAAGCGCTCGAAATCATGGGGCAGGAGTACAGCGAAATGATCCAGACGGCTTTATCGGAGAGATGGGTGGACTATGCTGATAATGTAGGCAAGAGTACGGGTGCTTTTTGCTCGAGTCCCTACGGTGCACATCCATATGTCCTGATGACATGGCCGGATACGATGCGCGGTGCCTTCACGCTTGCCCATGAATTGGGGCATGCAGGACATTTTTACCTGGCAGGAAAGAATCAAAGGATGGTCAATACCCGGCCATCTAGATATTTTATCGAAGCGCCTTCGACGATGAATGAAATGCTGCTCGGAAACCACTTGTTATCGAATACGGAGGACAAGCGGAAAAGACGCTGGATCATCCTACAGCTATTGGGGACGTATTATCATAATTTTGTTACCCATTTGCTTGAGGGAGAGCTTCAGCGTAAGGTTTACGATCTGGCTGAAGAAGGTGAACCGCTGACTGCCGACCTATTGTCCAAGTTAAAGCTGGAAGTCCTTGAAAACTTCTGGGGAGACTCAGTCGAGCTGGATGAAGGTGCCGGATTGACCTGGATGCACCAGCCGCACTACTATATGGGCTTGTATCCATATACTTATTCAGCCGGGTTAACGGTCTCAACTCTAGTTTCAAAACGAATTCTTGAGGAAGGCGAGCCGGCAGTGGAAAAATGGCTAGACGTATTGAGAGCTGGCGGGACGATGAAGCCACTGGAATTGATCAAAAAGGCTGGAGTCGATATGTCCAAGCCTGAGCCGATCCGCGAGGCAGTCTCGTATGTTGGTGAACTGATCACGGAGCTGGAGGAAAGTTTTGAAGAGTAATTTTATATAATAAAAGGCCGGATCCTAATTTAGGATTCGGCCACAGATTACATATCAATCAGTCGAAATAAAAGCATCGATCCCCTTGCTCTCGATCTCCCGGACTCGAGCTTCGGCATTTTCTCGTTTTGTAAAAGCACCAGCTTGTACACGGTACCAGGTCTCGCCGGAAATCTCCGATGTGGCAATGAAGTTTTCGAATCCTTTTGATTCCAGGTCTGCCGCTCGTTTCTCGGCATTCGCTCTTTGTTTGAAGGAGCCTGCAATCACTTTATAAAGTGTTCCAGGATTAGATGATCCCCCGCCTGGTGGCGTATTTTTTTCTGAAAGGTTGAACGCTTTTGCAATGCCGTTTGCATGCCCCTGGGCAACATTGGTTCTCCAGGATTCCTGTTTTATAAGGGCTGCGTTTTGATCATTGTCGATAAAGCCATTTTCAGAGAGCATGGCATCCATCGTGGATTCTCGCAGTACGTGGAAATCTGCTTTTTTCTTTCCTCGGTCACCGAGTTGATTCAGCTTCATCACTTCCGTGTGGATGATGTCCCGGTATCTTGCGGTTGCTGAATTATCCGAAAGCCCGATATAGATATAATCTTCATATCCACTGGCAGAACCGTTGAAGGAATTGATGTGGATTGATAGGTAAAAGTCAGCGCCCCAAGCGTTGGCCTCATCTGTCCGCTGCTGCAGACTTTTTGTCACATCACTTGTCCTGCTCATCCTGACATCGATATTTTCATAGTTGTTTTCCAGAATGGAACGAATTTTAAGTGCAATATCGAGAGTGAAATCTTTTTCCTGAAGACCATTTCCCTGTGCTCCAGGATCCGAGCCGCCATGGCCTGGATCTAAATAAAGTTTCATATAACCTCCTCCTTTTAGTTGGTCTTTATATAATATGTAGGAGAAAAGTATTGGTAAGGGTGCATGTCTCGGCTGGGAAAAGTTAACTTCATTTTTGACGGAACATTTCTTGTTTTGGACCGTAAAAGAAATAAGACTTTTTATTTGAGGTGGTAGGATGGAAACGAAAATGCAGACATCGCAAAATGTTGAAATAGAGGGGACCCCGGAAGCAGATTTCAAAAAGATCTTGAATATCATCGGTGTATTCATCTTTGCCGGACTGGCTCTGACCAGTGTCACAAACCCCATGCCAGCAAAATATCTCAAGGAATATTTGCTGTTCATCGGAGGAAGTGCCTTGATTTATTACTTTTTGCTGAACATCTATTTCATCGGGGAAACATGGAGAAAAGTGTTTTATGGATCCCTGGCCGTGCTTGGGATCAGCAGCCTGTTGATGGCAATTTACTTGTTTATTTATTCAACACATTAAGGGTATTAGAGGTTTTTTCCTTAATATGGATGAAAGTGCAATTAATCGTATTTAGTGTGCAATTCCGGCTGTTGAGCGTGCAATTCCAGCTGTCGAGGATGCAATTATCATAAAAGAGTGTGCAATTAATTTGTTTAACCGTGCAATTAATCTAAAAGAACGTGCAAATAATCCATTTAATCGTGAATTTAGCCTAAAAGAACGTGCAAGTAAGATCCAACCGTACATTTATTTAAATAAATCGAGCAAATCATCAACTTATCATGCAATTTATATTCAAGAGAAAATCCCTGATCCAAGGGATTTTTTTTTTGCAAAATTGTGCTCGTTTAATTGCTGAATAACTTATTCTGAATATTCATAATATATTTACTTCAATAAATTTTGAAAGCGTTACCATTACCTTGATGTTAGTCATGACGCGGTTTTTAGCTGTTCACATAATCATGTAACATCCTTGAAACAATTCTGGATGTTTGTTAGGTTAAATAACCGTAAGCCCCATGAGGGCAGGAAAAACTTGGACGACATAATTAACATAAGAATTTTTTCTGTGTGGTACGGCTGGTTAGCTTTTATACCATTTATATTTGAGAATTCAATTTCATTCTTCAACATTAGCCGATATGTAAACCACTATGTTAATTATTTCGTTTAGGGAAAACGAAAAGGAGAGATTTGGTGTCTTTTGAAGTATTTGTTTCTTTAGCAATTTATTTTATCGCAATGATCCTGATTGGATTGTATGCATACCGCAAAACGTCTGATCTATCAGACTATATGCTTGGCGGACGTGGTCTTGGACCGTCTGTAACGGCGCTTTCAGCTGGTGCGTCCGACATGAGTGGATGGATGCTGATGGGTTTGCCTGGCGCAATGTATACATCAGGTATTTCCAGTGCTTGGATCGCAATTGGTTTATCGATTGGTGCCTATTTGAACTACCTCATCTTAGCTCCAAGACTTCGAACGTATACGGAGCTGGCAAATGATTCAATCACAATCCCCGATTTCCTTGAAAACCGCTTTTCAGATAGGACGAAAATCCTGCGTTCTGTATCTGCAGTCGTTATCATCATTTTCTTTACGCTGTATACTTCAGCGGGTCTAGTTTCAGGCGGTACTTTGTTTGAGTCGGCATTCGGGCTTGATTATCGTATGGGCTTGTTCGTGACAGCTGGTGTAGTTATTGTTTATACTCTGTTCGGTGGTTTCCTTGCTGTTAGTTTGACTGACTTTGTTCAAGGTGTCATCATGTTCCTTGCTCTTGTCTTGGTGCCTGTTGTTGCTTTTACAGAGCTTGGCGGTCCTGGAAACGTAATGGACACAGTTGGTTCAATCGATCCTACTTTGATGGATCTTTTCAAAGGTACGACATTCCTTGGTATTGTTTCTCTATTGGCATGGGGTCTTGGTTACTTTGGCCAGCCTCATATCATCGTGCGCTTTATGGCGATCAAATCAGTGGATGAGCTGAAGCCTGCGCGCAGAATCGCGATGACTTGGATGATCGTTTCCATCATTGGTGCTTTGGCTGTTGGTCTTGTCGGAATCGCTTATGTACAAGTGAACAATGTAACGCTTGAAAATCCTGAAACAGTATTCATCATGTTTGCGAACATCCTGTTCAATCCTTATATCACTGGATTCTTGCTAGCTGCGATTTTGGCTGCGATCATGAGTACCATTTCTTCACAGCTGCTCGTTACTTCAAGTGCATTGACGGAGGACTTTTACAAAGCGTTCTTCCGCCGCGAAGCAAGTGACAAAGAATTGGTATTTGTCGGCCGTGCAGCCGTATTGCTTGTCGCATTAGTAGGTATTGCACTTTCTTATACTCCTAATGATACAATCCTTTCATTGGTCGGTAATGCATGGGCTGGATTCGGTGCCGCATTTGGACCAGTCATGCTGCTGAGCCTGTACTGGAAGCAGATGAACCGTTGGGGTGCGCTAGCCGGTATCGTCGTCGGTGCATTGACCGTCATCATCTGGATCAGTATCGATGGATTGTCAGCATTCTTGTATGAAATGGTCCCTGGATTCTTCTTAAGCTTGATTGCCGTCATTGTGGTAAGTAAAATCACAACTGGACCAGGCAAAGCGGTAAAAGAAGAGTTTAAAGAAATGGAAAACATTATGTCTGAGTAAAAATAGAAGAAATGGGCTGCCAGTATATATTGCTGGCAGCCCTTTATTTGAATTTTTCCGGCTTTTTTACAAAGCTTTCAATGATGTATCCACAGTCCGTGCAAATAATGTGGAGAATCTCAGAGCCGAGGCTCATCACCTTGTTTTCGGGATACATAACTGCATATCCAGCCTGCCTACCTTTACCGATTTCCGTACTACCGCATTTAGGACATTCTTTTGCATAGTTCATAGTAATCATCCCTTTCAAAAATGCTTATAGTGAATCTACGTATGGGTGTGCGGGAAGTTTCAAGAACTTGATTATGTGGTGATTTTGGAAAGAGATGAAAAAGGAAGCTTTAGAGGTTCTATAAGCTCAAAAAGGGGCGGTTACTCAGTAAAAGGTCACATAGGGAGATTCTATACGCCTAAAACGAGGCTGGAAGCTGAAAAAGGTCATATAGGAAGATTCTATAAGCCCAAAATGATGCGGGAAGCCGAAAAAGGTCACATAGGGAGATTCTATAAGCCCAAAACGAAGCTGGAACCTGGAAAAGGTCACATAGAAAAATTCTAAGCCCAAATATGGTGACTATCCTACGAAAGGTCATATAGAACACATCAATATGCTGAAAGAGGAGTAAGTTTGTAAAAGGCGATAGCGAAATCTTTTGTTTTTTTATTGCCGAAAGATCAAAAAGAAGAAATGTAGTAAATGCACAGAATCCTATCAAATCAGTCATTATAATTTGTGGATAAATCATAAATGTTGGAGAATACTACCTTTTGTAAAATACAGAGGTTAAACATGCCTCTATTGGAAAAAGGAGTGATTCTCATGTTGAAGAAGTTTGCGGTTGTGCTTTTTGCAGTGTTGATGGTCATGTCAGCAGCGAATCCTGGTTTTGCTGCGGACAACTCGGGGAACAAAAAGGATATTGTCCATACGGCAGTAGCTGCAGGTAATTTTAAAATTCTAGCAGCTGCCCTCGAGAAAGCAGGTCTTGTTGAAACGTTGAAAGGGGAAGGGCCGTTCACCGTTTTCGCTCCGACAGATGAAGCGTTCAATAAGCTTTTGAAGGATTTAGGGATTACAGCAGATCAGTTACTAGCAAGAAAGGATCTTAAGGATATCTTGCTGTACCATGTGCTTCCTGGCAAAGTCATGTCCGGTGACTTGAAAGAAGGCATGCAGGCACAGACACTTGCGAAGAAAAATGTAACCATCTCACTTGACCCTGTTCAGGTAAATGATGCAAATGTCGTAACTCCAGATGTTGAAGCGTCGAACGGTGTCATCCATGTTATTGATAAAGTATTACTGCCAAAATAATTGTGCATGACTGGATCCGGTGAGGATTCAGTCTTTTTCATGTTCAAAAAGTTCACCTCCATAGACATACATTTGTAAAAACGGTATAATTAATTCGGTTTTCGAAATATGTTGTACAACTTAGAAGGTGAATATATGCAGAAAGAAAAATTATGGACGAAGGATTTCATTTCGGTTTCACTTGTGAATTTCGTGATGATGCTTTCTATGTATCTATTGATTGTGACGATGGCTTCCTATGCGACCGATGCTTATGATGCGTCAACGAGCATGGCCGGCCTGGCCTCTAGTATTTTCATTATCGGCGTTCTTTTTGCCAGATTGTATGGGGGCAAAGAGGTTGCGAGAATCGGCAGTAAAAGGATGCTGATTGGCGGGATTTTGTTTTTCGTTGTGATTACTGCTCTTTATCTCATTCCCTCCAATATTTATGTCCTGCTGGTTGTCCGTTTTCTCCACGGTATCGGCATTGGGTTTGCGTCCACCGCTACGGGAACGATAGTGGCACAGGTGGTTCCGGCCAGCAGGAAAGGCGAAGGAATCAGCTATTTCAGCTTGAGCGTGATTTTATCGACAGCGATCGGCCCACTGATCGGTCTGCCGATGATCAGCCAATATGGCTACGAAAGCATGTTCATTTTCTCGCTCATAGTCGGTATGCTTTGTTTGCCGATAGCCCTGATTGTAAAAGAACCTGTTGTGGATAGTAGTGCAGCAGATGCCTGCAGCAGGGGATTCAATTTGGCGAAATACCTTGAACCCAATGCTTTGCCAGTGTCGATCGTTATGTTCGTCATTGCGCTTGCATACTCTGGGACCCTTTCGTTCATCGCGTCATTCGCGAAGGAAGCGGATCTGACAGAGGCGGGGAGCATGTACTTCTTTGTTTACGCAATGGCCGTCTTGTTTTCACGTCCTTTCACAGGGAAGCTGATGGACGCAAAAGGAGCGAATTTCGTTGCTTATCCAGCCATGATGGCTTTTGCGTTAGGGATGTTTACCTTGAGCCAGGCGAATTCAGGTGCTGTCTTCCTTCTGGCTGCCGCGCTCATCGGGTTAGGGTACGGAAACTTTCAATCTGTCGCCCAGACGGTCGCCATCAAAATGACGCCGCCGCATCGCATGGGGCTTGCCACCTCGACCTTTTTCATCATGATGGATATCGGAATAGGTGTCGGCCCATTCCTGCTTGGATACATGGTGCCGGACTACGGTTATCGCGGATTATATCTGGCAATGGTGCCGCTGATCATCGCTGGAGTCTTTATCTACTATACTCTTCATGGAAAAAAAGAAAAAAGGCTCACGCAGAGTGCGTAAAACAAAAACCTCGCCGGGAAATTGGCGAGGTTTTTGTTTATGGTTAAAAGGACGGGGCATAGCCGCATTTTTCAGGTCATGCGCGATTATGTGTCTCCATAAGGTTGATGGATGTCGCATTTTTCAAAACACACGCAAAAAAGTGTCTCCATTTTTACTTCACCAAAAAAATAAACTGCAAACAAGCTCATGTTCAATGAGTTTGTCCACAGTCTGAGTGGCGCAGGATCTAGGTGGGGTTTCTGTTTACAAAGTTGGTGCGTAGTTTATATTTTGTTCAGCATCAGTTTTCTCTGCTAGTTCTTCCATTTCCATATGTGTTTGCGGGAAACCGTTGGCCTGCCATTCTGCGCGCATGGCGGAATCAAGCTGGGTGAGACCTCTTTCTGCTGGGTCTATGCCCGCATCGACACTCTCCATTTGGTCGATTTTCTCGCTGTTTCTCATGTCTATATCCTCAAGAAAACGAATCGCGTCCCGTTGGCTCTTGCGATAAGCAGCTGTCAGCAATACGGCACCGCCAGCTGAAAGCAAAGAAGCCAGTACAAAGCTTTTGGTTGATTTCTTCATTTTCGTTTCCCTCCATTCGAAAATAACTCCTCTTGAAATCCTATATTCCCGTTTTATATGACTATTAAGAGTCCAGTTATTTACATTTTTGTTTCAGAAGGAAAGCTGGAATATGGAGCTATTTATTTTTCCATCATCTTCTGATCGAGGTGTTCGAGGATCATTCCCCAGGCCGAATCATGGCGGCTCTGGGATTTTTCGTGAGGAAATCCTTTGTGAGTCAGGCTTAGGTAAGTGCCATTCTCCCTTGGTTCAAGTTCGATGGTCACCACGGTTTCGGCACCTTCCGTTCCTCCAGCACCTGTTATCCAGGTGAATTCGATCAGTCGGCCTGGGATCAACCGAAGAAATCTGCCATAATGCGGATGGCGCTGCTCAACAGAATCTTCTTCTGTTTTAAAGACTGTTTCGAAAAAAAATACAGAATTGACTTCAGCCTTCATGATCAGCGTTCCAGGGGCGGCAAACCATTCGTCAAACTTCTCTGTCCATGCCTCAAAAAGAACATCAGGTGAAGAGGACATTCTGCGCTCTACCGTGAAGCCAAACGGTCTGGCTGAAAGATTGGGAACTGTGATTGGTTCCATTTTCATGTCTCCTTATGTAGTGGAATATCTTTCTTTTAAAAATACAACAGATTGATTGATTAGTGCTTTTAAAACTTCTACATCAATATCAGCTACTTTGTTTATGTACACACATGCTTTTCCAGAGGTATGCTTGCCGAACTCCTTTAGCAATGCCTCTCTATCTGTGTCACCGGTGGCAAAATACAAACTGATTTTCGCTTTCCGAGGCGAGAAACCCACAAGAGGCGCGTCACCTTCGTGACCAGAATCATACTTGTAATGGTAGGATCCAAACCCGATGATACTAGGCCCCCACATTTTTGCCTGGTAACCTGTCGTTTCTGTGAAGATATCTAATAACCTGTAAGCATCCTCACGCTTTTTGGGACTGTCGACGTTTTCAATGAATTCGATGACACTATTGTCATTTTCCTTTGTTTTTAGATCGTACATGCCTCAAAAGGTCTCCTTTCTTTTATCTATGTTGGTCAACTAGAATCTGATTGCCGTCAGGATCTTCAATCGTAAAATGAGCCGGACCTTCTCCGAATTCCTCTGCCTCAGTCAAAAACTTAATCCCTTTTCCTTTCAGCTGCTTTTGCAGTTCGCGAACGTCCGTGAAGCTTTCCAGATTTTCGGCATTCTCATTCCAGCCGGGATTAAAGGTAAGGATATTCTTTTCAAACATCCCCTGGAACAAACCAATAATGCAATTTTCATTCTTAAGAATCAGCCAGTTTTGACTGATGTCTCCTCCAAAGGCTTGAAATCCAAGGTTTTCGTAAAACGTTTTTGAAGCTGCAATGTCTTTAACAGTCAAGCTTACAGAAAATGCACCGAGTTTCATATCCACTACCGTCCTTTTATTGTATCGAATCTTCTGAAATCTTTCTTGATTCTAGTATAGACAAGCATTTTGGAATTTACAATCAGCCTTCATTAAATCCAAAAATCACCTCTGTCATAATTCGTTCATAGCTTTTCAACAGAATTGTGACTAATGTCACAACGCAGTCTCTTTTTGAGCCGAATTTGATATCTTAATAGTGTAATAATAATAAATAATTAATTGGAGTGAGGAACATGTTTGCTAAATGGTTAAGAGAAAACAATGTTGCTGCTGGTCTATTGGCTGTTATTAGAATATGGCTTGGATATAACTGGATGACTGCTGGGTGGGGTAAATTGACTGGAGGGTTCGACGCATCTGGATACTTGAAAAACGCGGTAGCAAATCCTGTTAAAGGTCCAGATGGCAGCATGGTGTACGGCTGGTACGTGAACTTCCTTGAAAGCTTCGCACTACCGAACGTTGATTTGTTCAACACAATCGTTCCGCTAGGTGAATTCTTGGTTGGTCTTGGTTTGATCCTTGGAACTCTGACAACTGCTGCGATGTTCTTCGGCCTGGTGATGAACTTCAGCTTCTTCTTGGCTGGAACAGTATCTCACAACCCAACTGACATCTTCTTCGGCTTCATCATTCTGTTCGCAGGCTATAACGCTGGTAAATACGGTTTAGATCGCTGGGTTGTACCTTACATCCGCAAAACAGTATTCAGACGCGGTGAAGAAGTGAAACGAAACGCTGCATAACTTGATTTAAATCCCCCTTTTATATAATTTGGCTGCCGGAAAATCCGGCAGCCTTTTTTATACATAGTTCCTCCAGAACTGACTGAGTAATTATAAAAAAGCATAGGAATCCGATCCTATGCTTTCAAGTGTTATCTTCCGAAGAAGCCGTCCATTGCATTACGGAAGTCTTCGAACATGCCATCCCTGTTTCTGTCGGTGCGGATGTCGTCGGCGAATGTTCCCATTCTGTCGTATGCGTTACGGTCAACCGACACGTATACATTGTCGATTCTGTTATTCGCCTGGCGTACTCTTTGTTCAATCTGCTGTTCCAGCTGCCCATCATTGCCGTTCATGACATTACCAGCTGCGTTTCCATTCATGTCTGTATTGCCAATTCCATTCATGTTGCCCATGCCGTTATTATTATCATTGTCAAAAATATTGTTGCCATTAGTGTTGCCAGCATTTTGACGATCTCCATTTCCTGCATCACCTTTGCCGTCAATGATTCCATCGTTTCCATCACGGCTATCATCCTGGTCTACTCGTCCATTCTCGGCAAAATTCCTGCCGTTTCCATCCATGGCATCATTGATTTCTGCATTACCGTCGCTCTCCAGGTTATTGTCCGCAAGTCTGACAGCTACGTATGCATTGTTTTCTGAGATGATGACGCGTGCGTCGTCTACTTCTGGCATCTGTTCAACCTGGCGCTCTGCACGATCTGCCAGCTGAAGCTTGTTGTTTTCGGTAGCTGGTCCGCGTCTGACCTGCGAGATTTCGACCTGCTGATCACGGTTATTGTCAGCTGCGTTGTTATTGGCACCGCATCCGGCAAGCCCCATTGTAAAAACAGCACATCCTGCTAAAATGAATGATTTTTTCACGCTATTCACTCCTTGTTATTGTAGTTATTCGTCCTTATGATGGCTTGAATTTGGCGCAGTATGCAGGGAGGATATATTTTTTTAGCGAACCTAATAAGGAGTAGATTATTGGTTGACATAATTTGTTCAAAACATTTCAACAGAATTGTGAATACATTCACAAAAAGCCCTATTATCGAGATATATTTGATATCTTATAAGTGTACTAATACTAATTAACTTATTGGAGTGAGGAACATGATTGCAAAATGGCTAAGGGAAAACAATGTTGCTGCTGGTATACTGACTGTCATTAGGGTTTGGCTAGGATACAACTGGATGACTGCAGGTTGGGGTAAATTGACTGGCCCTGGATTTGATGCTTCTGGATTTTTGAAAAACGCCGTGGCGAACCCGGTTAAAGGCCCAGACGGAAACGCGGTTTATGGATGGTACGTGAACTTCCTTGAAAGTTTCGCAATCCCGAATGTAGACATTTTCAACTTTATCGTACCACTAGGGGAATTCCTTGTTGGTCTTGGTTTGCTTCTTGGAACTCTGACAACTGCTGCGATGTTCTTCGGTCTGGTGATGAACTTCAGTTTCTTCCTTGCCGGAACAGTATCTCATAACCCAACTGACATCTTCTTCGGATTCATCATCCTTGCCGCTGGATTCAACGCAGGTAAATACGGTTTAGACCGCTGGGTTGTTCCATTCATCCGCAAAACAGTTTTCAAGCGGGAAGAAGACATAACACGCAACGCTGCTTAACTTGATTTAACTCCCCCTTTAAAATATATTGGCTGCCGGGAATTCCCGGCAGCCTTTTTTATAGGTCATTGTTATTTCTGAGAATTTTGTATTTCCTTATCTTGTACAGTAGACCTTGCCTTGTGATGCCAAGTGCTTCGGCAGCACGTGCCTGGTTTCCGTTTTCGCTTGTCAAAGCGGTTTCGATCACTTCTTTTTCAACCTTTTCAAGATGTTCCGGTAAGGAAAAATCGTCAGTCAGTTCGATAGGAGCATCAGATGTTTCAGCCTCTTTTGCTGAAAAATGGTTCTGGATCTCCTCAGGAAAATCTTCGAGAATCAATTGTCCTGACCGGGAGAGGACGGTTGCCCTGGATAAGGCATTTTGCAATTCACGGATATTGCCTGGCCATGGATAGGAAGTGAGTTTTGTTAAAAGGTTTTTGGAAATTGAATAGCTGCCGCTATGTTCTTCTTCAAACTGTGCCAGAAATTGTTCGACGAGCAAGGGAATGTCTTCGATACGCTCCCGTAATGGAGGCAATTTGATGCCAATGATATTTAATCGGTAATACAAGTCTTCGCGAAACTCACCATTCTGGACCATCTCCCATAAATTTCGGTTGGTGGCCGCGATGATCCGAACGTCTGAAAAAACCTCCCTGGAAGTGCCGAGCGGTGTAAAGGTCTTGTCCTGGGTGAATTGCAGGAGCTTTGCCTGCACATCCAGTGAGATTTCGCCAATTTCATCCAGAAATAGAGTGCCTTTGTCGGCAGCAGCACATTTGCCTTCCTGGGACCTGACAGCACCGGTAAAAGCACCTTTCTCGTAGCCGAATAATTCGCTTTCCAACAGGTTCGAGGGGATGGCGGCGCAATTGACTTTTATGAATGGACCTAACCTCCGGGTGCTCTCGAGATGCACAGCGTGTGCCCCGCGAGATTTCCCGGTCCCGCTTTCTCCCTCTAGCAGTATGGTGATATCCTGCTTAGCGACTCTTTCGATTAACGAGTAGACCTCTTGCATTTTTGGGCTTTTGCCGATCATCCCATGAAGGTCATATTTTTGCTGGACAGCCTGCTTTAACTCTTTGTTTTCTTGTTTCAAATGCTTCATTTCAAATGCCCGTTTGATGACGACCTTTAGTTCATCAGCCTTGATTGGCTTTGTTAAGTAGTCATAAGCCCCCATTTTCATCGCTTTGACAGCATCCTCGATATCTCCGTAAGCAGTACAAGGAATGAAAACAGCATCAGGGAAAGCAGGCGCCCACTTTTCCAGCAGCTTTAGCCCAGTCGTGTCTGGCAGAAGGAAATCCAGTAAAACAAGGTCAATGTTCTCGCTTTCCATAAGCCTTTGAGCGATTTTGCCTGTTTCGGCTTCGATGACAGCATACCCTTCCTTCTGTAAGGTCAGCTTTGTCAGGCGGCGGAATTTTTCATTATCTTCAACTAACAAGATTGTTTTTTTCATAGTGATCGCCTTTCTCGTGCTTTTTCAATGAAATCAGGAAGGACGTTCCTTCACCCATTTCACTTTCTACTTCGATATGGCCGTTATGGGAAGAAATGATATCATGGGTAATCCATAACCCCAGTCCAGTACCTTCTTGTTTGGTAGAAAAGAAGGGATTGAAGATACGTTTGATCTTCTGCTGGGGAATTCCAATTCCGTCATCTTTGATCTGTATTTCAATAGTATCACTATTCGGCTTTTCCATGGAAACAGTGATTTGGCCATGATGGGAAACCGCCTCAATACTATTGATAAAAAGATTGATGAGAGCCTGAATCATTTGGTTTTTGTCCCCTTTAACAAAGTAATCCTCACCATCAGCCTCAAGAGTGGCGTGAATCTGCTTTTTCCTGAACTGATGGGATAAAAGCTGAAGGGTTTCGGAAGCTACTGTTTTCATGTTAAAAACAGATTCGTCCTTTTTGTTTTCCCTGCTGAATTGAAGGAACCTCCTAACGAGATGGTCCAGGCGCTGTATTTCATCCTGAATATCCGATGCCGCTTCGGATATGATTTGAACGGAAGCAGCTTCACTCTCGCTGGAAGCTGTCATTTCCTCTATTTCGCTTGCGATTAGATCACTTGCAAGTTGGACAGTTCCGAGTGGATTCTTTACCTCGTGGGCCAGCCCGGCAGTCATCTGGCCGATTGCAACCAGTTGTTCTGAACGTTGAATATGAGTTTCCAGCTGCCGGACCTTTGTAACATCCCAAAAGGTGATCAGTACCCCGATGACTTGATCATTTTCATCTAATAATGGGGAACTGGATTGCTTGATGATTTTCTTTCCGCCTTTACTTTCAAAAATAAAGTCCTCTTCAAGCCCGTCAAATTTCCTTGATACATGCTTGCACTGCTCAAAATGATTTCGAAAAGACAGCGGCAGGACAGAGACCGACTTTCCAACGACTTTTTCTTTTTGGATATTCAATAAATCACCGGCAGTTGTATTCATTGAACTGATGAAGCCTTCAGGATTGATCGCAAAGACGCCGAAAGGGAAGGATTCCAGAATTAACTGCAATTGGCGCTCATGTGACACTAAGCTTTCAGCCATGTACTTCATGGTACTGGACAAGGTTTGGATCTCATCCTCTTTTTCCAGTACAGGAACAAACCAGTCTCCGCCTTTTGCATAGCTTGCTGCCTGCTGGGTGAGGGCTTTGATCGGCTTGATGATCCAGCGGATACTGAAAATGAGCAAGGTGAGTGCCGCTAAAAATATCAGGATGAAGCCCTTCCATAAAATATCCTTCAAAGAATCAATGACAGCATTTGCTTCTGTAAGCGGAGTGGAGGTAGCTGTATAAAATGGCAAACGATCGACAGGATTATAGGCTACGAGGGAGTCTTCACCCCATAGTTCGCCCCTGTAGACCCCAGTCCGGTCCAGGAAAGCCTCCCGTGCAAATGGATACTCACCAAGCAGACTTCCTGACTTGCTGAAATCGTTTGTATCAAACAATACCTTTCCTTCATTGTTAAAAAGAAAACTGTGGCCGTGATCACCAATGACATTTTGCTTGAAGTACTTCTGTAAATATACAAGGCTTACATAAGCGATCAGCCCTCCATCAACTTCTGCTTCATCATCAGACTGGAATGGAACGATAAACAAAAGTGTTGGCTCTCCGTTCATTTTTGCGATTGAGTCAGCGACAAAAGAGCTGCGGCGCCATTTCAGCTCAGCATACAAGCTGGCTTCAGCAGAGTTCAATTTGGAATCACTTTCGATAAAAGGAGCTTTATAGACGATTCTTTCCTTCTCATCATTGACAATCTGGATTCTTTTAAAGAAAGGATCATTTACGACGAGGTTGGTCAATACGCCTTCCAACTTACCCGTCTCTCCAGCCTGATTTTCAACGATATTCTCCAGCAGCTGGATTTTCAGGTTGAATAGGTCACTTGTCTTGTCGGACATGACCCTTGTCACCTGGATCGCCTGATTCTCAGTCTGATTTTTTATGATATCTCTTGAAGAAGTGGCAGCGAGAATGAATATGATCAGGAGAGGAATAAAAATGATGATGGTAGTAAGATATAAAAACCTTTTGGTTAATCGTGATGGATAAAGTCTTTTCATTCGATTTCACCTTTCTGACAGCATGCCTTCATAGTAAAAAATGAGGCGGGGAAGCTTATAATCTATTACCTTTATACCATATTATTTCATTGCTATGGGAGGTCTCCAGGACAAAGGAAGAAGTTAGTATTTTCGAGAACCATTTTTAGTATTGAGTATAATGTGATAGGAGCATAAAGATGTAAAAACCAGAAAGTGGTCTAGCTCATGAAGGTTTTAAAAAGGAGGAAACCATTGCTGATTTCCTCCCCAAAAACATATTACTCTTCAATTAAGCCGTTTTCTGTCAGCCATGTTCTGGCAACTTCTGTTTCACTTTTTTCTTCAATATCGACTTGATAGTTTAGGTCCGTCATTGTTTCTGTGTTGATTTTTTCAGCTAAAGGCTTGAGAAGTTCTTCTAATTCAGGATACTTTTCAAGCGTTTTTTCATGAATGGTGATTCCCGCATTGTAGGCAGGGAAGAAGTTTTTGTCATCTACAAGGTTTACGAGATTGAAAGCTTTGATGCGGCTGTCGGTTGAGAAGCCTGTAGCCACATCAACTTGTCCGTCTCTTAGGGCCTGATAAAATAGGCCAACGTCCATTTTTTTAATGTTGGAAGAACCAAACTTGAATCCATAAGCTTTTTCCACACCCTTGATTCCATCAGGACGTGTCGCGAACTCAGCGTCGGCACCTAAAGACAATTTGTTGCCGTCATTCAAGTAGGCTGCTAGATCGCTGATTGATTCAATACCGAGTTCTTTTGCTTTTTCTTCTCTCATCATCAATGTGTACGTATTGTTTAATGGTGACTGATCAAGCCAAACAAGGCCGTTTTCTTTGTCTACTTCCTTTACTTTTTCATAAGCTTCCACTGAATCGGAAAGAGGATCAAGCTTGTTGTAGTTTACGAGACTGGTTCCTGTATATTCCCAGTAAAGGTCTACCTGCTTATTCTCCAATGCCTGTCGGACAACCTGGCTTGCCATATTGTTTTTCTCCTCAACCTCGAAGCCATTTTCCTTTAAATAGATGGCCAGGATTTTCGAAAGGACGAATTGTTCCGTGAAGTTTTTTGCACCGACGACAACCTTTTTGTCTGAAGCAGAAGCGGATGTGTCATCTTCACTGCTGCAAGCGGAGAGCAGTGAAACCATTAAAGCGATTAATACGGTAAATGATAAAATCTTTTTCATTTTTATTTTCCCCCTAAAAAATTTGTTCTGACTTAATCTGAAACTGTCACTGTTTGTCTTAACCCTTTAGAAATAACGAGTTTTTCAATGAACCTGATTAATTGATCTGCCAATAGAGCGAGCAAAGTAACCGGGATTGCCCCAGATAGGAGATAAGAGTTATCTCTCATCATGATTCCCGTGAAAATCCAGTCACCTAATCCGCCGCCGCCAACCAGATAGGCTAAAGCAGCTGTTCCGATATTGATGACCACTGCTGTCCGGATGCCTGCCATAATAGGGTAGGCAGCGTTAGGCAGCTCAATTTTCAATAGAATTTGGGCAGGTGTATAGCCGATTCCTTTCGCTGCATCCAGCAGGTCAGGATCAATCGATTTGATTCCAGCTACAGTATTCCGTAAAATCGGCAGCAAGGAATAAAGAAACAGAGCAAAGACTGCCGGTTTAAAACCGATCCCCATCCAGGTCATCGCCAATGCCAGTATCGCAAGACTTGGAATCGTCTGCCCAAGATTGGCAGTATTCATAAATAGCCATTGGAGCTTTTGGAATTTAGGTCTCGTAACCAGTATTCCCATCGGAATCGCAAGCAGTATTGCCAGCAGTGAGGACAGGAGCACCATGTTGATATGCTGCTTCAATAGAAAGATAAATCCTTCCGCGTCGTCCATGATCAGCTGATAATAACCTGACTTGAACGACCAGGCGAAAAAGCTCCCGACAAGGGTGAAGAGGATCAGCTTGATGACAAAAGATACAAAACGTTTATTCTTCATGCTTTTTCTCCCCCCGTTACTTAATATGCTGATGCAAATACGCCTCTACATCATCAATTTGCATCGCACCAACAAGCTTATTGTTTGCCTGGACGACAAGCTGATCAGCTTCCTGGTTGAGCAGGATAGATAAGGCATCCCTTAGATTCGTTTCAACTGAAACCGTCTTTTTGTTGGCTTTCTCCGGTCCGTCCACCTTTCGCAGCATCCGTTCAGAAATCAAATCCTTCACGGTATGAAGGCTTAAACTCTTCAATGCGCGGTCCTTGCCGACGAATTCACGGACAAACTCATTCTTTGGATGGGCAAGCAGTTCGCTTGGAGAATCATATTGCATCAGTTTTCCTTCTTTGAAAATCGCGATTCCGTCTCCCATTTTGATGGCTTCATCAATATCATGGCTGACAAAAAGAATCGTCTTTTTTACTTCCTTCTGAATTTGCAAAAATTCATTTTGAATTCGTGTGCGGATGACGGGATCCAGTGCCCCGAACGGCTCATCCATCAACATGACAGGAGGGTCTGCAGCCATCGCCCGGGCGATACCGATCCTTTGCTGTTGTCCTCCTGAAAGTTCATGCGGGTAACGCTTCCGGTATTCATCTGGATTCAGGCCGACCAGATCCATTAAGTATTTATACCTGTCTGTTTTCTTTTTTCGGTCCCAGCCTAATAAATTTGGGACAGCCATCACATTATCTTCAATCGTCATATTAGGGAACAGGCCGTTATGCTGGATGACATAGCCGATATTCCGTCTCAGCTCGATGTCATTCAAGGAATTCACATCTGTTTCATTGACGAAAATTTTGCCATCGGTAATCGATTCTAGCCTGTTTACCATTCTTAGTGTTGTCGTCTTTCCGCAGCCAGATGGCCCCAGGAAAACGACGATATTGCCCTCAGGTACATCAAAGCTTACATTATCAACAGCTTTCACTTTATCTCCGTACACTTTGGTGACTTGATCAAACTTAATCATACTTTCACCCCATCTTCTTTCTATTTATTTTTGAAAACCTTTTGGAGTCATACGCTTTTGGAGAATCCCCAATAGTCCGTCTGTCACAATCGCCAGGATAGAAATGGCTATGGCTCCTGCCAGTACCATGGTTGTGTTCGATCTTGAAATCCCCTGGTTAATCAATACACCAAGACCACCAGCTCCGATAAACGCTGCAATTGCGCCGATTCCGATATTCATGACAACGGCCTGCCTGACTCCTGCCATGATGATAGGAAGGGCATTTGGAATTTCAACTCGCAGAAGACGCTGCGTTGTACTCATTCCCAGCCCGATGGCGGCATCACGAATATTGGGATCGACATTATTGATGGCTACATATGTATTACGGATGATCGGCAGCTGCGAATATAAAATTAGCGCGATTACTGCTGGAACAAAGCCAATTCCCTGATTGATAATCGACAGAATTGGAATCATGATTCCAAAAAGCGCGATACTCGGAATCGTCATGATGATATTCGCCACCTGGAGAACGGTCTCAGCCAGTTCTTCGTTCGTTGTAAGATAAATCCCAAGGGGAAGCCCGATTGCTATGGCAATCAATATGGACAAACCTACAAGCTGCAAATGCTCGGCACTATACGTCCAAATCGAAGCCTGGTTTTCTATTATGTAGTTCAATAAATCACTCATTTTTCTGCACCTCCTTCTAAATAACTAGTACAAATTTAATAGTTGCAAGAAGCGTGCCAATTTTTGAAGAAAACGCAAAAAAGCGCCTGACCCCATATTTTACTAAGGGCCAAGCGCTTTGATTATGTATTTCGGCATTTAATAGATTTTTTTACAAGAGCAAAGAATTTTTACAGGGTTGTCAAAATTTTTTTACAAAAAGGAGGATCATCTTCAATTCTATCTAACTACCCGAAGTAAAAAGGGGATAAACCTGAGTTTATGAAATAGTATGAAGAAAAAGGAGTGAAAGGGTGTTTCATAGAATAAAATATACGATGAATAAGAGAAGTAAGGGATATGGAGAGTGCTAAGGGTGAAAAAAATACATAAACCATGGATTAAACTGAAGGGAAATATCGATGCGGGAGATTATGAAACAATTAATAAGCTTGAGGAGCTCTGCATTCAACATGACCAGACTGCATTGAAGCTGGAGCTTGATTACAAGCTCGGGGTCAGCATTGACAGCAGCAAAGGTGTTCAGGATATAAATGAGTTCATGTACTATGACGGCGATGTGCTGATTGGCTATATGGGGATTTCGAGTTTCGGCGGTCCGTGGGAAGTGAACGGTATGGTGGATCCTGCTTACCGGCGCCAGGGTGTTTTTAGGAAATTGTTCGAGCTTGTAATGGCAGAATGGAAGCGCAGAGGTTCTGGCAGCATGCTGCTGTTGAGTGACCGTAACTCAGAATCAGGGCAGAAATTCATTGCTACAGTTGGTGCTCAGTACAAGCATTCGGAGTATGAGATGTTTTTGAAAAAAGAGAATCCTGCCGCTACTTCAGATAAGTTGGCAGGCATTGCTTTCAGGAAAGCGACGAATGCAGATGCGAAAGAAATCGCCCGGCAGAATGCGATTTATTTTAACGATGAAGAGGATGCCAGTTCCGATGGCATGATTTTGCCAGAGGAAGAGGAAGCCAGTGCGGAAGACATGATTTTGCCAGAGGAAGAGGAAATCAGATCGGAGGACATGGTTTTATCTGAGGAAAAGGAAATCAGATCGGATTGCATGGTTTTGCCAAAGGAAGAGGAAGTCAGTACGGATGACATGATTCTGCCAGAGGAAGAAGAAAAGCGCGGGATGACTTCTTATCTTGTTGAAAAAGAAGGGCAAATCATCGGGAAAGTGAATCTGCAGCTGACATCGAAGCTCGGTGCCATCTTTGGTCTCGGCGTGCTGCCGGAGCACCGCCGTAAAGGATATGGGAGGGCGCTTCTTTTGCTGGCCATCGAAAAGCTGAAGGAAGCCGAAGCACAGGAGATCATGCTGCAGGTTGCGGCGGAAAACTCGAATGCGCTTAACCTTTATAAGTCATGCGGTTTTGAAGAGACATCTACGATGGATTATTTTGAGCTGAAGTAAACGATATCCACCTCGTAAAGAATGAGGTGGATATTTTTGGATTATTTTGAAACTAATGGGTGGTAGATTCGTAGTATATTATTATCATCCTTTTTGAATGGGGGGGTACCAATGAATTGGAAGAAAGATTTTAAAACTTCGGCTCTTATCATCTTATTAGTCATCACGGCGATTGCTCTTATGGATAATGCAAGAACAGCAGATTCTGCAGCGAAGCTTGAGGAGGATAAAAATCGTCTTGAAACGAAAGTGACTAGTTTAGAAAAAGAAATCGAAAGACGGTCGAGGATGACGGATGATTTGAAGAATGAAAATGATACATTGGCCGTCAATCTTTCAAACCTGGAAGAAGAAGTAGCTGCATCACAATCCTCTGTTCGATATCAGGACTTCCTGGATGCGATCGATGTCGTTGAGACCTATAAAGCTGCCGGAGAGTTTAAAGAAGTAATTGACTTAATTGCTCTTGGAAATTTTACAAGTTTTGGCACCCTTGATCAAGATGACAATTGCCCTTGCACTATTAATTTCAAATATAGCAATCTTGAATGGATCCCCGGTGTAGTTTTAGACCTAAGTGGATTTAAAATTGAAAAAGGAAGAATCGTTCTTACATATCTTACAGTGGAGGACCTGGAAGATAATTATCAATTTGTATTGACTAAGAGCGATGGCTTTTACGATAGAACTGAAAAATGGAGGATAGAAGAAATTAGGCTTGTAGAAAAGGAGGGGTCCCCATTATAAAATTCGATAAACGGTTTCTCCCATTAGTGGTTTATTTTCTAGTGGCAGGCTTGCTTTTGCTTTTTACGAAACAAACGAACTTCAATCTTTCAGGTGTTCATTATCAGTTCGATGAGGAAAAGATGATGATGATAATTGAAGAAGGATTTTGGGATAAGGAAGTGGTCGAAAGGCAGGTTACTGCTCATGAAGCGCTTAAAATAATGGTGCCGATTAATGAGGCGAAGCGGTTATGGGAAGTGAATATTTATCTCATTTCTCTTTTTGCTGCCGTTTTTATTGCGCTATTCTTTACTCCTTTAAAACCGAAGAAACATTTTAGTTGGTATGTAGTATTATATCTGATCCTACTTGTGTCCTTTATGATTTGGGACGTTGCTCGACATCAGGAGATTGCCAAAACACTTTTATCCTGAAAAAAATATCTGAAAAGTGTATTGACAGTTATGTCGAATTCATGATAAATTTATCTCGAATTAAAAGTAAATTGTTTCGAGATTTTTATTTTTTTGAAGTTATATCTCGAATTCGAGATAAAAACAAAACAGGGGGAATTGAGAATGGCTAAATTTGCAGTAGATCAGGCGCACTCAGCAGTAGGATTTGAAGTGAAACACATGATGGTTTCAAAGGTAAAGGGACAATTCGGCTCTTATACAGCTGATGTTGAAGCAGCGGACCTAACAGATTTAACAACAGCTTCAATCGCATTCAAAATTGACGTAGCAAGCATCGACACACGTAACGAAGACCGCGAAAACCACTTGAAATCAGCAGATTTCTTCGATGTGGAAAACTATCCAACAATCGATTTCAAATCCACAAGCATCACTCGCGATGGCGATGATTACAAAGTAACTGGCGACCTGACAATCAAGGACGTAACAAAGCCAGTGACATTTGACGTGGAATACGGCGGCAAAGGCACAAACCCATGGGGCGTGGAAGTATACGGATTCGAAGCAGCAGCAAAAGTAAACCGTGAAGAATTCGGCCTGACATGGAATGCCCCACTTGAAACAGGCGGCGTACTCGTCGGAAAAGACATCAAGATCAAAGTAGAACTAGAAGTAAATCCAGTTGCATAACATTTGATTCGTGTAACCGCTCAAGGGGGAAACCTCCGGGCGGTTATTTTTTGTGGGCAGGTGGATAGTGGGAAGGGATTGTGACAGGTTTGGGAGCTGATGAGGTAAAGCTGTCAAGAAAAAGAGGTAATTCGTGACAAGTTTGGGAGCTGAAGGGGTAAAGCTGTCAAGAAAATGAAGTAATCTTGACAGGTCTGGGTTCTGAAGGGGTAAAGCTGTCAAGAAAACACGGGAATTATGACAGGTTCGGGAGCTGACGGGAAAAAGCTGTCAAGAAAAAGAGGTAATCATGACAGGTTTTGGATCTGAAGGGGTAGAGCTGTCAAGAAAAAGAGGTAATCGTGACAAGTTTGGGAGCTGAAGGGGTAAAGCTGTCAAGAAAATGAAATAATCGTGACAGCTTTGGGTGCAAACGAGGAAAAGCTGTCAAAAGAAGCCTCAACTTAAGACAGGTTTGGTGCCAAACGAAGAAAAGCTGTCAAAAGAAAGCTCAACTTAAGACAAGTTTGGTGGCAAACGCAGAAAAGCTGTCAAAAGAAAGCTCAACTTAAGACAGGTTTGGTGCCAAACGAAGAAAAGCTGTCAAAAGAAAACTCAACTTCAGACAGGTTTGGCGTGAAATGAAGAAAAGCTGTCAAAAGAAAGCTCAACTTAAGACAGGTTTGGGGGCAAACGAGGAAAAGCTGTCAAAAGAAAGCTCAACTTAAGACAGGTTTGGTGCCAAACGAAGAAAAGCTGTCAAAAGAAAACTCAACTTCAGACAGGTTTGGCGTGAAATGAAGAAAAGCTGTCAAAAGAAAGCTCAACTTAAGACAGGTTTGGGTGCAAACGAAGAAAAGATATCAGAAGAAGGTCAGGATGAGCCATCCATGCTGTCATCAGATTAATATTAAGTAAACTCATCTTGTTTAAATTCGGAAAATTCGCTATTTTAATGTTAAAGGAAGTTAAGTGGGTGATGGGATGATTCGTCTTTTATGGACTCTGTCGATAGCTCAATTTCTGGCGATGCAGGTGTGGTTTAATTTTTCGGCGGTTATGCCTGTAGTCGAAAAAGAATGGGATTTATCCTCGACGGAATCTGGGATTATCGTGGCGTTTTTTCATATAGGCTATGTGGCGGCGGTGTTTTTTTACAGTTTTTTGAGTGATCGTTATAATCCGAAATACTCGTTTATGTACGGTGCGTTGATTGCTGGGGTCTCAGGTATTCTTTTTAGTGTTCTGGCACAAGGGTTTTGGTCTGCGTTATTGTTAAGATTCATTTCGGGTGTCGGGATTGCGGGGATTTATGTGCCGGGAATGAAGATTGTTGCACAGACTTCGAGCGATCGGGCACGGGGGACGGCTATGGGATTATTTGTTGGCTCATTAGTAGTCGGTTCGGGATTCTCCCTCCTGGTTTCTGGCTTGTTCATTAATCTGGTGGGCTGGAAAGGTGTCATTCTCATAACTTCTTGCTCTGCAATCCTCGCGGCTTCGTTAATTTATTTTTCGAGGATTCCGGAAAATATCCATATCCATAATCAGCGTTTAAGCATGGCATTGTTAAAACGTGTTCTCACGAGGAAAAACCTGCTGGTGAACATCAGTTACACTGGGCATTGCTGGGAATTATATGCGATGTGGGCGTGGATAGGTCCTTTTATGGTGTATTACTTCCAGACTCATGATGTCTCGAATGCGATTTCAGTTGGCAATTTTATCGGAGCATTTGTTGTGATGATTGGCGGGATTGCCAGTTTCATTGGCGGCAGAATGTCTGATACTTTCGGTCGGTTAAAATCGATCAAGTTGTTTATCTATATAAGTATTGCCTGTTCACTGGCGATTGGCTGGCTGACACCTGCGAGCATGTGGATTTTGCTCCCGATAGTATTCATATATGGATTTACGATTATCGCTGATTCCCCCATCTACAACACGATGATTACGGAGATATCCAATCCGGAAATAACAGGGATCGCCCTCGGAATCCAATCTGTGCTGGGGTTCAGTGCAACGATTTTTTCACCCATGATTTTTGGGATTCTGCTTGATTACTTTAATTGGGGTGTCGCATTTACGACCATTGGCGTTATGACAATCATTACACCAATTTGCATTTCATTTTTAAAGAAGCGGTTGAGTGAGGAGATCGAGGCTGATATTCGAGGGACGGATATACTTTAGCTCAAAAACTTGGTATAATTTTACCAAAATAACCTAAGGCAAGAGGTACATACGTTGAAAAAATCAAAATTGCAATTTTGGCTGATTCAAATTTTACTTATCACCTCAATCATTTATGTTTCAACAAAGATTTCCTTTATGTTTGAACCGATTGGGATCTTTATCTCGACGGTGTTCTTTCCGATTCTGATCACGGGCTTTCTGTATTTCCTGCTAAATCCGGTGGTTGACTTTCTGCAGCGAAAGAAAGTACCACGCGTGGCAGCTATCTTGATCATTTATGTGGTGTTTGGTGCGCTGCTTGTTCTGGCAATTGGCAATTTGGTTCCTGCCGTTTCCAAGCAGGCGACAGAGCTTGCGAATGATCTTCCTGTTTTCGCGGATAAGACGACGGAGTATTTTTACGATGTTGTTCAATCTTCGGAGTTTAAAAGCTTCAGGGATGAGCAGCGGGAAATGATTGATACGGTTCAGGAGCGCGTTATTGAGTATGCAAATACCTTGCCGAATAAGCTAACCAATGGTTTAAAGGGATTGCTCGGTATCGTCACCAATATCGCGATCATTCTAGTGACAGTTCCGTTTTTATTGTTTTACATGTTCAAGGATGGACACCGGTTCCCGCATGCTGTTTCCAAGTTCATTCCGAAAGATTACCGGGAAGAGGGGCTTAAAATCCTGAAGGAAACGGGTGAAACACTTTCGGCCTATATCCAGGGTCAGGTGACAGTCGCCTCAGCGGTTGGGATTTTGGCTTTTATCGGCTATTTAATCATTGATCTACGCTATGCATTGATCCTGGCGTTAATCGTCGCCTTCACAAATATTATCCCGTATGTGGGACCGATTATTGGCGGAGCGCCTGCTGTGCTGGTTGGTCTTTTTGATTCACCAACAAAAGCTTTGTTGGTGGTCATCGTCATCCTTGCGGCCCAGCAAATCGAAGGGAACTTGCTTTCGCCGCTTATCCTTGGTAAAACACTGGATACTCATCCGGCAACGATTATTATTATTTTATTGGCGGCTGGAAATCTGGCTGGTGTACTGGGAATGGTGTTAGCCGTTCCAACCTATGCAGTCTCAAAAACAATCGTCTTGAATCTAGTCCGATTCCTAAGGGCAAGGAAAAGGGCAACGATTACCACAGAGACAACCTGAGTCATACACTAACATGAGAATCCAGGATTAGACTTTGGGCGATAGAGCTTTATTTAAGCTTCTATCGCTTTTTTATTAAGAGTGATGCAAAAGTGAGCGGAGGGATGGTATGAGGAAGCGGAAGTGGCTGCTGTTATTGATGGTTGTTGTAATTGCTGCAGTAATCGCGCTTGTAAATAAGCCGAATGAAGCTGATTTTGCTAGTTGGATGGAAGATACTTATGAAGTGCAGTGCCTTGATGATGTTTGTGACGTATTTCAAATTGAAACAGATAACGAACAGATTATCATGCAATCAGTTCAAGGAGGCTATTCGCCCGGTATTTTCGTAGCAAGAATGCATAAAACCTATCGTAATCAAGATGATCCTTCCTATCATTTAGAGCTGAAAGCATCAGGTTTCCTGGAGAATATAAGGATTGAAAAAGAAACGATGCGAGGCATGCATAAGAGGTGAAATGATGCTTTTCAGTAAATTGGAAAGCATTTTTTTAAAAAGCATATGTAAGGTTTACTTGACACCAAAACGGAAAACCTGTAATTTATATGTAAGGTTAACCTTACAATGAAAGAGGTATCCATCTTGAAAAATAAAGTCAAACACTACAGGGAACAATTCGGCTTGACGCAAGCGCAACTAGGAGAAAAAGTGAACGTCTCACGTCAAGCCATCAATGCGATTGAAAAGAATAAATTTGATCCTTCTATCTGGCTGGCCTATGATTTAGCGAAATTTTTTAATATGACGATCGAGGAATTATTTGAATTTGAGGAGAGTGAGCGAAAGTGAGTATACTGAGACATCCGGTGATCAATATTCTTTTCATTAGCTTCATGTCTGCTATCTATTCATTCATTTTTATTTTTACAGCAGGGCATATGGAATTCGTCAGCATACTTTCACATGGCAGAACGCTGAACTCCGATTTTTGGAATGGGTGGTCAGACTTTTTGAAAGCAGGCAATATGAAATTCATTGGCTATTTGATCATTGGGTTAACGGTGGTTATTGTCGTATTTATTCTTGTGAAAAGGATGAAGGAATACGATGAATATCAAGTGAGTATTTTAGCGAAAAGCCTGTTTCTGGCGGGAGTTTTATCCATCTTGATGGTCCCGTTCCTCATGATCATGCTCTTAAGCGCACCGAACTATAGCACCGAAACGATTCTTTTATTTGCCACCATCCAATGGTTAGGTGTTCTGGTTTCTTACTTGTTTTTTGTTGTCCGGTCTTGAGGTTTTTTTCCATATGTTCATTTCCATACTAGAGCTCTTCCAACTGTACATAATATTCTGGGGAAGTCCTTTTTTCCTACCCTTAAAAACAGCCCATGGAGGACGATGGAATGAGCGGATCTAAAGAGGAATTGAAAGAACAGCTTAGCGTGCTAACAGCTCGCAGGGACCGGATGCAGAAGAATCTTTACGAGGTCGAGAAGGAGATCGCGGAGATCACCAATAAGCTGGCTAAAATGAAATGATGATGACCGTACCAATGAGGAAGCTGCGAAATAGGCGGCTTCTTTTTTACATCCTGGAGGAATATATCCATTTTTGGTGAATTCAATTAGGATGGGAATAATTCAAGATGCGTTGATCTGAAATGTCGCAAATATAGGGGGCCCACGAATTGCGGTACCGTCTAATATGGATGATATCTGTTCCTTCATTTTTATTTTTCCTTGGAATGTTCTATGTTGAAGTATCGGTCTATTCTTTATTGCCTGCAGACCAGGGCGGAATGAGTTTCTGGAAAGAATTGAAGAATGTTTGGTATCGTTCTATATCGTTTTATGCCATGGTTGCCATTGCTTTTTTATCGTTTTATTTTCAATTCATACATAAACGAAAGCAATGAATGGCTATAAAAAAGTCCCCCCATATACGGAAGGACATGAACGTTCTTAGTTTCCATTTGTTAGTTCTTTTCGATTGGGAGCAAGCGGGGGCTGTTCCAGCCATTTATTTTTTTCCATGATATCGAACCATTTTTTTGTCACCATGAGGTTTTTGAGAACGATGCTTTCATAGGTTGTGATCAGGTCGGTACGCATGGCGGAAGCCAAACCTGTGCCATGATATACTTGCGCAGCCTGGTATAAGAAGCCGGTATGATACATCATCAGTTTGTCTGAAAAAGGAGCTTCTGTAGATGTAGTGACTTCTGTTTCCCAAGAACGGGGAACTGGCAGGTTATCTTCGTGCATGATTTTGGCAAAGGCCTGTATTTGCTGGTCAGCTGTTTTTTCAGAATCTGCTAAGAACTTCCTCACTTCTTTGGAGTGGGCAACCTGGCTGAAAGCAATCGACAGAGTTTTCGCCATGATATTCTTTTTTATGTTGAAAGAGATACTGATAATTTCTGTGGCAGATAAACTTCTGCCTTTTCCGAAAATGCCATCTGTAAAATCTTGGCTGACAATAAATTCAGGATGTTTAGCAGGATAAAATAAAGGATCTCTTTGAAAACTGCCTCTTTCAAGTAATAGTTCGATCGTCTTGTGGTACATTTCTTTTCCGTCGTTATCGCATGAGTCGTAAAAATCGCGTAAGTCTTTTCTGACAGAAACGCCTAAAGCGGTGATATGGCCAGTCATCCCGTGGAGTGTCATGATATGTAAATAATTCAAGCAAAAGATGTCAGAGAACAACCTTTTTGCCCCTTTATTGATATCTGCTTCACTAAATCCTACGGGAACAGGAAAACCTTCATTCTCTAAAAAAGTAACCAGTTGTTTCTTTTGACGAGCGAATTTCGAAATGGCATCCTCGAATATTGCCTTGATCGCTTCATCTTCAATAATGGTTAACATATATTTATTTACTGCGTCGATCATTGTTCCGTTTACATATTCGCCCCATAAGCTTCCAATCTCGGAAGATGTAAGCTGTATTTTATCTTTATCCATGTTTTCACCTCGCTGGTATTATTTCCTCATTTAAATGAAATATGAATTTACCATGTTCAAGATTTTGTTATCGTGTAATAAATTTTTTAAAAAAAATGAACTTTTCTACATAGTTACGACTCTTACATAGGAGCGGGGTGAGGGAATGAATATTGTTCGGCTGGTGAAAAAGGCCAAAAAGGGTAGTAAGGATGCGTTGATGGAGTTGATTATGGCTGAGAAGGACGCCATGTACCGGCTTGCTTTTACATATATGCGGAATGAGCATGATGCGATGGATGTGCTGGAGGAGATGATTGTCCGGCTGTATGAAAATATCGGCCAGCTGAAGAAGGAAGAGGCTTTTTACAGCTGGAGCAAGACCATTCTTGTTAACCTTTGTAAAACAACGCTTCGCAACCAAAAGAAGGTTGTACTGATGGAAAACTGGCAGTCCTCCAAAGAGGAGGAACAGCCTTCTTTTGGGTCGAATGTGCAGCCTTTAGAGATTGCCGAGATGTTAGCGATTTTGAGTGAGAATCAAAAAGAAGCGATTCAAATGAAGTATATTCTCGATCTGGATTATCAGAGTATTGCGGATTTGACCGATGTTCCAATTGGAACAGTGAAATCGAGGGTCTTTCAGGGGTTAAGGAAAATGAAGGATCATTTTGGGGGTGAAGGCATTGAAAAAGATAGAGGAAGTGTTGAGTGAGGAGAAGAGGCGCATAGCTGAGATGACACCTCCGCCGGATTTCGAAGCGAGGATGCGCAGCGCTCTTGATGCAAAGCCTACAAGGAAGTCTAAACGAAAAAATCCATATATTATGATGGCTGCTGTAGGCGTTCTGTGCTTTATGCTGATCAGCTATAATTACAATGCCTTTGCCTTTTATGGAAAAAAGATTTTCGGTTATGAGGAGATCATGACAGGAACCATGAAGGATTTGAATGAAAAAGGCATGGGGCAAATCATCGAAAGAAAGACGACATTGATTGATGGAACAGAGCTGATCATTGATGGAATCATGACTGATGCCAATCAATTGGTTATGTACTATACCTTGTCAAATCCACAGGGGATTGCGGATTCACTGGAATATGTCTTTATTTCTGATAAAATTACTGGCTTCCTCACCAATGCCCATGGAGGAGGCAGCATGGAGCTGCTGAATGATGAAGGTACGGAAATAAAAGGGACGATGTATTTTGATCCAGTCAGTCCATTTGCGAAGAAATTGACTTTGCATTTTTGGCAGGGGCAAGAGTACCAAGAGGGGAGCATCACATTTCCTTATGATCCGAATAAAGCGATGCAGACACAGATAAAACAGTCGATTAAGGAAACAGTAAAGGTTGATAAAGGGACGGTTACCTTCAAGACGATTACAGCAACACCCACATCGACCGTCATCGAAGGAAAAATGGACGTGGATAATTTTGACCGGATCAGGTTCGGCTTCGAAGGAGTCAAGTTGATTGCAAATGGTAACACCATCGACAATGTAGGATATGGTGTAAGGAGCGCGTTTAACGGAAGCAAGTTCGATTTGCGTTTCGATGGTCTTCCTGACGAGCTTCATTCTCTTGAGTTAGCTTTTAATGAGTTTGTTGGCTACCAAAAAATAGAGGAACAGATTCTGGTTGCAGAAAATACACAGCATGACCTTGACGGAAACGACCTTAGGATTAAACGGATTGCTGCTACTGAGCGTGGAATCGAAATCACGATTGAGACAGACGAGAATCTATTGCTAGATGGTGTTTCGATTCAAAATGGTGACAAAGTGACTCCTATAAAAACAACCATTGGCCAGAGATTGAACAAAAAGACAGATAGAATCACCAGCGAGCGGACGATGGTCTTTGAAACGAAGTCCATGCCAGAGTATTTGCTGATCAAAGGGATTCATTATGTGAAAGAATACAATCAAAAGATTGAGATTTCGGTTGATTAGTTGGCGGTGGTGGCTAAAATAGGCATATGTGGATAGACTTTGTGGCATCTCCTGTGGAATTATTAACTTTATTGGCGGAAAAATAAGTTTATTGGCGGTTTTCACAACTTTATTGGCGAAAAAATAATTTTATTGGCGGTTTTCACAATTTTACTGGCGAAAATTTCATTTTATTGGCGAATTGGAAATTTCGAGCGTTTTTTTCCAGTTCGCTCTGAATAAAGTGAGGGCAATGTTCATTCATGGAACAGTGCCTTTGGCATTCATTTTTTAGATGAAATGTCACCTTCGATTTCTAAAAAGAGATTGACACTCTAATGCGATAGGAGTATTTTATACTTATTCATTTTAATAAAAGGCCTTTATGCTGAATCTTTTGAGCGGGGGAACCATATTTGATAAAGAGACTTTATCTTGGGGTGAATTTTAGCGAATGCAGCTAAAAAGGGATACTCTCAATCCCTAATCCGACAGCTAACTCCGTAAGCCGTGAAGAGAGAAGGGTTAATGATAGGCATTGACCATTCTTGTTTAGGGTGGTCTTTTTGTGTTTTAATGAAAACTAATCTGAAATAGTTAGAAGGGGTATTCTTGGCGAAAATTCTTAAAAGGAACTGGTTGAAGCCTGCGCAAATCATTGTATTGTTTTATGTATTTGCTGTGTTGATCTCAGCGGCGCTCCTTAGTCTCCCGATTGCTCTCAAGCCGGGAGTGCATTGGACTTTCATTGATGTATTATTTACAGCAGTCAGTGCCGTCAGTGTAACGGGCCTGGCGGTTGTATCTACTACGGACACCTTTAGTACACCTGGCGTTTTCATATTGATGTTCATCCTCCAGTTTGGCGGGATTGGGATCATGACGCTTGGTACATTTTTCTGGATGATATTACGAAGGAAGATCGGTCTTAAAGATCGCCAGTTAATCATGACCGACCAGAATCAGTCGCAGATGTCCGGTCTCGTTAAACTCATGAGACAAATATTGGCCATCATCCTCTTGATCGAGGCCGTTGGGGCCCTTATATTAGGAACGTATTTTCTTGGTTACTTCCCGACATGGCAAGAAGCCTATCTCCAAGGCTTATTTGCGGCGGTCAGTGCAACGACGAATGCTGGTTTTGATATAACAGGAAGTTCACTGATTCCTTTTGCGCATGATTATTTCGTGCAAACCATCAACATCATTCTACTCACCTTAGGGGCGATTGGATTCCCGGTATTAGTGGAAGTGAAGGAATACTTTTTGAACCGTAAAAAGCACCATCGATCTCATTTTTCGTTGTATACGAAACTGACGACATTAACCTTCTTTGCGCTTATGTTTTTTGGTGCATTTGCGATCCTGCTTTTTGAATATAATCATTTCTTCAAGGACTATAACTGGCATGAATCGTTTTTTTATGCATGGTTCCAGTCATCCTCAACAAGGAATGGCGGGCTTGCGACGATGAATGTGAGTGATTTTTCTAATCCAACTTTATTGCTGCTTTGCTTTTTAATGTTCATCGGTGCTTCCCCAAGTTCTGTTGGCGGCGGCATCAGGACGACTACTTTTGCGGTGGTCATATTGCTGATCCTCAATTTCGCAAAAGGACATAATGCGATCAAGGTATTTGGGCGTGAGCTTCATGAGGAAGATATCCGGAAATCGGTAGTGGTTAGTTTTTTGGCTATGCTGCTCTGTTTTGCGGCAGTGGTGATATTGAATGCGACGGAAAACTTCACGATGATGGAAATCATGTTCGAAGTCAGTTCGGCCTTCGGGACAACCGGCTTGTCGATGGGAATCACTCCTGAACTTAGCACGGCAGGGAAGATTGTCATTATTTCTTTGATGTTCATAGGAAGAATAGGGATTCTATCATTTATCTTCCTGTTCAACCGTGGAAAACTAGAGCCAAAATGCCATTATCCGAAAGAGAGATTGATTGTCGGATAGGGATGCCGGGAAGTATTGGGTGGAAGATGCCTGATGCTTCTTTTTTTATTTTCTTCGAATTAACTAATTATTCACAATATGGTTATAGAAAATGCAAAGAGGCAATTTATAATAGGTAGTGATTAGATACTGCTGTTATATGACAAAGGAGGTCAGGGTTATGAAATTGGATGGAAAAGTGGCGGTTGTAACGGGCGCGGCATCAGGAATGGGGAAGGCGATAGCGGAACTTTATGCTCGCGAAGGGGCGAAGGTTCTGCTCGCTGATTTTAATAGTGATGGTGCTGAGGCCGTTGCAAAGGAAATTACCGAAAACGGTGGAACTGCTAAGGCTTTGAAAGTGAATGTGGCGGAATTGGCTGATGTGGAGAATATGATTGATACAGCGGTTCAGGAGTTTGGCACGCTGGACATCCTCGTGAACAATGCCGGTATCATGGATGGCTTTGAACCGGTTGGTGACATTCTGGATGAAAAATGGGACAAAGTTTTCGATGTGAATACGAAAGGCGTTATGCGGGCGATGCGAAAAGCGATGCCGATCTTCCTAGAAAAGGAAAAGGGGGTCATTATTAATATTGCATCCACCGGCGGGTTCAGCGGTGCGCATGCCGGAGCAGCATACGGCGCATCCAAACATGCGGTGATTGGATTAACAAAGAATACCGGCTTTATGTATGCGCAAAAAGGGATTCGCTGCAATGCCATTGCACCAGGTGCAGTTGAGACCAATATAGGTTCAAGCATGACGAACATCAATGAATTCGGCATGTCACGTGCAGGCATGACCCACTCTTTATCACCTCGAGCCGGCAAGCCGGAAGAAATCGCACAAGCGGCTTTGTTCCTGGCAAGCGATGAGTCCAGCTTTGTGAACGGGACCGTTCTTACAGTTGATGGCGGTTGGACATCTGCATTTTAGATATAAAGATGGCTCCTCTATGTGTAAGAGGAGCCATCTTATTTTGACTGCTGTTGATTCCCTCTAGTTTTTTCCTGCATGAGGCCTGTTCTGTAAATACAGCTCGAGGTCTGGGCTGCTTCCTTTTACGATGTCTTCGGCAATAATTTTCGCGAGCATCTGGCTGTATACGGTTCCATTGTCGCCGAACGCCAAGAGGAAATAGCTGTTCGGATATTCATCATATACTCCGATAATCGGAAGTCCGTCCGCTGTCCCTCCATAAAATGCTGCTAAATAATACTCAGGTTCAAATTGGATCTCCGGGAACATCTTGTTAAACTCATCCACCAGCTTATCTCTTTTATGAATCAGCTTGCTGTCCCGGTCTGCGGGTTTATTTGTATTGTCATCAAGCCCGCCCACAATGATGCGGTGATCTGCCGTTGTCCGCAAATAGATATAGGGCCGAGCTGTTTCCCATAAAAGCGTACGGTTGTACCAAGAGGATAGATCGCTGGCAGGTTTTGAAGTAACAGTATACGTACTGACAAAGGAAACGAGCTTTTCCTTCTTTATGTCGATTCCTTCATACCCTGCCGCGAAAATGACCTTGCCTGCAGAAATGGTATGGCCATTTTTAGTGGAAACTATCATTCTGTTCGTTTTTGGATCATGATGATGGCCGTTCATCTCGGTGTTTTCAAACACTTTTATACCTTTACTTGCAGCATGGTCCATTAACGCATGAGTAAATTTAAAAGGGTTCAGCTCTCCATCCCCATAGGAGTAGATGGCCGCCTCCCTGCTGAAAGGGTATTTCTGTTCGATTTCTTCTTTCTTGAGAAAATCTACCTTCAACCCTTGCTCTTTTAAAAACTCGTATTCTTTCCTTAGCGTATCGACATCCTCACTGCAGCTTGCGGAATAAAGCGAATCTCTTCGGGTGAATTCACAATCAATCTCAGTCGCTGAAGCTGCCGCCTCAATGTGATTGATCGCTTCCTGAAGCAGTGTTAAATGCCTCGTAATATACTTTTTTCCAAAAGAGTTAGCCAGATTCGTGAACATTTTTTCTCCAGAATACTGGATGAGCGCCGTATTCGAACTTGTACTGCCGCCGCCAATTTTCCCTTTGTCAATGACAACGACATTCAGGCCAGAGTCTGCCAGGTAATACGCGCATTGAGAAGCTGAGCTGCCTCCACCGACAATCAAGACATCACATTCAAGATCTCCTTCTAACTGCGGATAAGAAGGTGGATCCGGAAAAGTGGCAGGCCAATAATAAGTACCCGACATTACATTCATGTGTTTCCTCCTGATAAAAATGATGTTCATAGTATTTCCATGTGGTGGCTTGGCATTCATGAGACATGGGGACGGTGCTCATTATGATGGAAAATGGTTTATTAAATCCGAATATATAGTGATTTTTGAAAAAATGGATCAGAAAGTGCTAATCAAATCGTTTACACATCGCAACAAACACCTGCCTGTTTTGTTTATTGGCGAATTTCGAATTTTATTGGCGACTTGGAAATTCCCGCTGATTTTTTCCAGTTGAAGACTCGTGCATCCACTTTTAGGGAACCTCTAGTCTTCCTATCCGTATATAGAGATAGGGATAGGGGGGATGGATATGAAAAAAGTGTTTGAAGTTACATACGAGGGTCATCATATACAAGTGGAGAATACGTGGTTTAGTGGGGAAAAGCTATATGTAGACGGAAAATTGCAGGATCAGAATTTGGGGTTTGCGTTTGATCGAGCGACGTTGAACGGGGTCATTAAAAATAATCAAGGTGAAAACCAGTATATAAAGGTCAGCCTTGGCGGTGCAATCACGGTAGAGTGCCGGATTTTTGTGGACCATGAATTGATTTATCCTGATCATGGGATTCAGTAAAAAGCAGAAAGGAGCTTAACTTAGTTGAGCTCCTTTTGCTGTAGTTAAACCTTTTTTCGTTCTTTTTTGCTCTGAAAAATAAAGATGGCGATGGCCACAGCTGAAGCGAGTACGAAGGCGATGATGGTGATCGTGATGTAAAGCGGGTCATTGTTTGCTTCTTCTGGGATGAATCTTGTTGCAATAGGTCCCATGGAGAGGAATAAAGGAATCAATACCGTGAACCAAGTTTTCGTGTAGAGAGCGGCCCCGATGAAAATAGCTGCGCACAGGACAATGATCAGGATGTTTTGCGCTGGCGTTGCGACGAAGACCTCTTCGAATTCCTGTGTTTTGTACCATAACATCAATGCGACCATGATTCCGGTTACGATGAATGAGATTCCGATGAATATAACGTAACCCCATTTAGAATGGAAGAATTTCGGCATGATTTTGAATAAGAATGCGCCGTAAACCAGGATGCTGATGGAGCTGATGACTAGCGCAAACCAGATGGTCCCCTGCGATACGGAAAAAGTTCCTTCAATGGCAGGGCCGATACTCATGTAAGCTGCCAGCAGCAAGATCATCAAGGGAACCAAGCCTGCAAGCTGTCGATAATCGGTTTTCATGGATTCGCCAATGCTCTTCATATAATTTTTCGGACTGTCCCCGATGATATGGCTGACATCCTTGCCGGCTGCTTCCGCCTCCATCAAATGGACCTCAAGTTCTTCGGTGATTTCATTGATTTCCTGGTCGTTTTTCCCTTTTGAAATCAAATACATTCGCAGTTCCACTAAAAATTGCTCTGCTTGTTTCGAAACACTCACTTTAATTCCCCCTTTTATATAGGCTCTTTTCTACGTTAAAATCAGCTTTAGGATTTTAACAACTATCATGACGAAAAATAGCCTTTGTTCAATACATTGTTCACCGAGGAGCTCAGTTGCGCCCACCGAAGGATAAATTGCTCCAATTCCTGCTCGCCTTTTTCCGTCAATGAATAATATTTCCGTTTCGGCCCAGCAGTCGATTTCCTTAATGTTGTGCTCACAAGGCCCTCTTTCTGCATACGCAGCAAAAGGGGATAGATCGTTCCTTCGCTAAAAGAATGAAAGCCATAGGACTCTAGTTTGGCAGCCAGTTCATATCCATAAATTTCGCCCTCTTTGATGATGGACAAAAGGCATCCATCGAGAATCCCTTTAAGCATTTGCGTCGTATCAGCCATCTCACGGGCTCCTTTCAGTAACTTGAATTGCGAAGTATTTAGGTACTCATATTGCATGGCAGCTGAAGTGGGTAAGTGATATTCGCTACCTTGTAATACAAGACATTTGTGTAAAAAAACAGGATCTTGTAATACAAGACATTTGTGTAAAAAAATAGGATCTTGTATTGCAAGATAATTGGGTGAAAAAATATTCCTATGTATTGCAAGCCCATTGTGAAAAAACAGTACCTTGTATTGCAAGATATATTTTTACTATACATGAAGGTATCTTGCAATGCAAGGGTTATATAGTAGATGTTTTCCATTAATGTTCTAACCGGTCGTCCAAACTATGTCTATGCCTGCCATTTTGTGGTATCGTTGAAGTAACGATAAGCAGTTAGGGATGAGTATTTTGAAGAAAACACTAATTTTAAGCTTTAGCGTCCTGGTTCTTTTAGCAGCTTGCAACTCGGAGGAATCGTATACCCACTGGACCGATAGTACGGATAACCAAATCCAGCGTCTGGATGATGCGGGGATAAAATATGAAATCAGAGAAGGCGAGATCTGGGTACGCGACAAGGATTTGAAGAAAGCAGTAGCTTGTTGCTCTTAAGGACCTGTCTTTTTATAAATAACTGATTATTCTAATAGTTGAGATGTGGAATGTCTATGATTGTAAGTCTGGGCGTTGGATGGACGGGCTTTTGTCTAAAGGGGGGAAGTTAATAATGATGCTGGAAAAAATGGAGCCGATTTCGATTGCGGCGATTCAAGAGATGGGCATTGAATCTGTCGTGGATTGGTTTGAACGGCATAGTGAATATTTCTATCGTCTTGGCTGGTGTTATACTCACAACTCGCAGCAGATGGAGGAACTTTTTTACCAGAGTATTCTGAAGGTGCATAAGGAATGGCCGCGGTATAAGGGGAATTCAACATTCAAGATGTGGGTCACGTCGAATTTTATTCAAAACATCCGAGGGCTTTCTGCTGATCGAAATGTGCAAGATTCGGAGGGAACGGAACCAGCCCCGGATGTAATTGCTGCCATACATCAACTGGCGGGCGCTGAAAAGGATGCGTTTGTTCTTACATATGTAACAGGTCTTACCATTGAGGAGACGGCTCAAATCCTTGAAGTTACGGATGAAAAAATAAAGCAATTATTGTTCTTGGGGATTCAGACGGTAAGAAGACAAGTAGATGGAATCGACTATCATGGCTGTGAGCAGTACCAGAAACATTATATCGATTACCTGGAAAAATGCATGGAACGTCCGGAAAAGATAGAGTTCGAGATTCATCTTTACAATTGCAGTGTTTGTCAGGAGGATTTGGCCAGCTTCCAGGAAGTCGCGATGACGAGATTGAACCATGTTGAAGGAGTCAATGACCTGGAAGTGGATCCTCAACTAATGGAGAATGTGAAAAAGAGATTCGCAGATCAGAAGGTACATAGACAGCAGAAGAATAAAAAGCACAAAAAGTGGGCTCTTGGCTTTGCAAGTGCGTTTGCCTTCCTTTTAGCGATTGGCTTCATTACCGGTGCGTTTCCAAAGGCCTATTATGCCTGGACGGAAGATGATGCGCAGTTACGCGCCTTCCTCCAGGAGGGTTTTGGCCAGAGGCTGAATCTGGAAGCTGAAAGTGGCGGGGTGAGGGTGAAGATAAAGGGCGTGGTTGCGGATGATATCCAGACGCTTGTATTCTATGAAATTCATGACCTGAAGGAAGACAAGCAGTATTTCATGACTTTTGCTGATGGATTGGCAGTCGTGAACGAATTTGACATGATGAATCGTGAATCCTATCCACGCTACTCTTTTCCAGATGTCGAGGCCGAGATGAACAAAAAAGAGAAGAATGTCTTCTATGGAAAGGTAGCCCTAAGGCCGCTAAAAGAGGATCAGGGGGAAATCGAGTTAAGGATTACCAGGCTTCAAAGACTGGCTAACGATGCTTCATTATCATTCGGCTTTACTTCAGGTGATTATAAGGCAGGGGATTGGAGCTTCAAGGTTCCTGTAACGAAACAGCCTGCCACTGAATACGAAATCAATGAGCAAAAAGAACTTGAGGGTGTCGCCGTCAGACTAGATAAGTTGATTGTAGCCCCAACTAGCACTCTATTACAGTTTGGCATTAATACTGAAAACGAAGAGAAGAGGCTTGATTTCCTCAATTTCAAATCGCTAGAGGTGAATGAAAAAAAAGTGAAGTCCGACCGGTATGGCAGCCACTTTATGGATTACCAGCTGGACAGTGACTGGACTGCATTCCAGGCCTATTTTGACCCGCTCTATGGTGAGAAAGTCAAAGACATCAGAGCCAATTTAGACTCGATCTATCTATCGATTGTAGATCATAAGAGCATCGAACTAAGCGGGACATTCCCGCAGGAAATTGAATATGCGGGCAGTACCATCTTTATTGATAAGACCAAAGTTGGTCAGTCTATCGAAGTGATCGTACGGAGTGATGATCTGGAAAATCGGGTGTTTGAATCCCTTCACATGGATTTAGTGAATGACAAAAATCAGCAATCCAATGTAACCCATATGGAATCCAAATCAGTAATTGTTGATAAAAACGGCGTCGAATATGATATGCAAACCGAACGAGTCGATTTTGAGAAATTAGAGCAGCCACGCTATTTCGTCACAGAAATGACAATGAAGGTAGATAATGTTGAAGAGAAATCCATGAAGCTCCTAATTACCGGTTATAACAGCTTGAAGTACATGGATGAATCTTGGGACCTGGGGACGGTTCTGGTGTCCGAGGATAATAAGTAACATGTATTTTGAGGGACGGGAAACTGTCCCTCTGTTTAATCGAAAAAAACTTAGGGATGTGCGACATACTGGAGAACCGACCTGCTGTCTCGTTGGATATGTTCCCGGTTAGAGGAAGAGCCGTAGAAACCGGGCACATAAAGACAGGATATGTTCCCGGTTAAGGGAAGAGCCAGGAAAACCGGGCACATAAAGACAGGATATGTTCCCGGTTAAGGGAAGAGCCAGGAAAACCGGGCACATAAAGACAGGATATGTTCCCGGTTAAGGGAAGAGCCAGGGAAACCGGGCACATAAAGACAGGATATGTTCCCGGATAAGGGAAGAGTCAGGGAAACCGGGCACATAAAGACAGGATATATTCCCGGTTAGGGAATAGCCGTAGAAACCGGGTACATAAAAATAAGATTCGTTCTGTTAAAAGGGATTTGGGCACCGTTCTGGTGTCCCAATTCGAATGCCCATACAATATTTAAGGATTACGAGCTTCTTTTTCTAAAAATCTAATCCCATTGATACATCCTTTAACAAGTAAAAATGTAAACGAAAGAACACTAAATGTTATATAGCCATTCCAGCCCTTACTATATTTCACTAACTTTGTATTTTTTTCGAGCCAATTCTCAACGAGTGTCATTGGCCCGCTAAAAAGAAAAACGCTTAAAATAGTTTTCAATGGTTTCATTTTATCGGTGAATTGATTGTACATGACACATGATAAGGGAAATAATATGTAAAGAAATACAATATTTGAATCAAATAATTTAGGAAGATAGCGATGTGGATATTGCATATATTTAGCTTTGATCAGCGGTCCATCAAATATTGTAGAAACAAATGTTTTTATAAAAAAGATAAGGATCCAGTCCTTTATATTTCTCTTCTTGCGTGATAAAAAAAATAGGCTTCCCAATATTCCGAATGCGGTCAGTAAATTTAATATTGTCCTGTCCTTCATTCAACAGACACCTCCTGTGAATAAGGTGTCCTTTTTCTAAGTGTATTATGATAATGATTTTTAGTATTGCGACATGGGAACGGTTCTTTTTGCGACGAGAGAACCGTTCCCTTTGTCTCCAATGTCTCAACTATAAAGGGGGATACGATGAAAAAAGTAATGTTTGGTTTTGTATTTATTGTTATTATGGTGGGCTTTGCCTTTTTTTATTTAGAGAATAGTAAAAAAAATAATTCATATTCAACGCCAGAAGAAGCATTAAGTAATGTTAAAAACCCTAAATTTGAGGTTTTAAAAATCATTGATACAAAGCTCTACGATCGTGTTGCCTATGTTTTTTACTATTCAGAAGTAGGTGAAGCTCATAAGAACTACTTAGCTGCAGGAAGGATAAATAAGAATAAATATGGATGGCGTTTTGACGAAACAATTGGTGTCGGAAATCTTGATGAAAATAATATCGGTATGTCTTCAGGCAATGATGATTACATTGTAGGACTTGTCTCAACAGAAGTAGAAAAAGTGAAATTGGGAGATCATGAGGCTACATTGATAACAATGGATAAGATGAAAGCATTTTTATTTCACAATGTAGAAGCTAATTTAATGCCTCAAACCGATTTCGAGTATTTTGATGATGAAGGAATCGAGTTATCTTATTGATGTAATGGGTAAAATGTTAGAGAAAATACCGCGCAAAAAAATGCTTGGAACCGTGCCAAGCATTTTTCTATGCTGTCTAACTTATGCCTGCTAATTATTGTGTACTAAAAGCACTGTTAATTAGCATGTTGGCTTCAAAATCTACCCGTTTAAGTGCCTCTTCTGATTGGTAGCCATCTATTTCGCATTTACATCTGGTTGATGAATGCCAAAGATATTTCCTTCTGTATCTTTATAGTACCCCTGCCACGCCATGCCAGGCAGAGCATATTTAGGCAATGCTACTACGCCGCCATTGTTAAGGATCTTTGTTTCCGTCGCATCGTAATCTTCTACGCCCATTGTACAGGCATATCCATTTAAAGGCTGGTTTGCTTCTGGAGGAGGACCTTGACGTTGCATTAAAGCCCCGTTGATTCCAGGCTCATCCTCACCACCAGTCACCGCCCCAAAATAGGGCATGCCAGCGTATTCGCTGTAATCTTCAAATGTCCATCCAAATACTTCACCATAAAACTTTTTTGCACGATCCATGTTATCTACATGTATTTCAAAATGTACTAATCTACCCATGATTACCTCCTAATTATAAAAACAATCTCTAGGATGTATTTTTCTACAAAGCTGTTGGGCACTCCTTCTCCATTATGGTATTAATTTGATGATTTATACTTTTATGCCAGGTGCTAGAATAAGCTTTTTTCGGAAGGGAAGGTGTTGAAGGAAATCATGAATAAAACTTGTATCACAAAAATATATAAAGAATAAATGGATTTGGACAACTGCCATACGAAATTGGGACTATAAGGTGCTGATTTTTTGAATAGGAATAAGAATTTGAATGTAGTCATTTTTGCGCTTTTCTGTTTGCTTATAGTTTTATTTGTGCATGTGATACTTCACACCAAGGTGTATGTGGTGTTCAGTGCTAGTCTTGGTTCGGTCTTCATGATTGGTCTGATCATCTTTCTCATTGTCTTCCTCTATTTCAATGGGTAAGACTATTGGTGAAATGTTCCAATTATAGGTCTTAAGGCTGACTCCATATTAAAGCTGCAGCCTGTTAATTGATCGTAGGTTATAGCTTATGATTAACCTATAATCAGTTGGAGGCGAAATAATATGAAAAAAGTGATGGGTTTTGGTGTAGCGGCAGTGTCTGCGGTTTTATTGTTGTCAGGTTGCAATAATATGATTTTTGCGAATAGCGCTAGTGATAATGAAGTCGTTGTTGAGAAGGACAGTGCCAAGAAGCTTGAGGTTGTTCTGAATTTTGGAGCCGGTAAAATGGATGTGGCGGACGGTGCGGATGAATGGGTTAACGGAAACGCAATCTATGAGCCGGAAAAAATGAAACCTGAAGTTTCCTATGACCTTGACGGGAAGCTTGGCAAGGTGGAGATTTCTCAGCCGGACTATTTTAAAATTGGCAAGATGAAGAATGAATGGGATCTGAAGCTGAATGAGGATGTTCCACTTGACCTTGTCGTAAATGCCGGGGCATCAGACACCAATCTTGACCTGAAGGGATTGCAGCTTTCAAACCTTGAAGTGAACGCAGGGGTTGGTGAAATAACCGTTGATCTCGGAGGAGATTGGAAAGAAAGTTTTGATGGGCGGATTTCATCTGGAGTAGGGCAAATGACCGTTATTCTTCCTAAGGATATTGGAGTAAGAGTCAGCGTAGATAAAGGAATCGGCTCAGCATCATTTGAAGATTTGATTTCAAAAGGTAATGGAACTTATGTAAATGAAGCTTACGAAGATGCAAAAATAAAGATCGATCTGGACGCCGACATTGGCGTTGGTGAAGTAACGTTTAAAACGGAGAAATAATGAAAGCAAGCGAACAGTTACGGGTTTCACGAAATGTGAGACAGCGGAGCCGTTCGCTTTTTTCTTGGACTGGGCAGGGACCTTTTCGTGTCCCTTGAAGGAGTTTTCCATTATGTGTTCCTAAGAACAGTGATGAACCCATCCAAAATTTGATGGCTAATTTTAAACCCTTTACTTTTGTAAAAAGAAAGGGCAGAATCATTCCCATTGGATACATAGATAAACTGGTCATGAACATCATGTTGGGAGTCGAGCCATTCCTTTGATTTTTCATAAAGGACTGAACCAATGCCCATGCTGCGGTACCCGTCTTTGATATAGAACTGCGAAAGGCAGCCGACATCATTCCCTTTAACCGAGTCCATGTCAAAGAAAGTAGCAAACTCGTTGGAATACACTTCCTTCGGGGAAACATTGCTATACACGTATCCCACAACTTCATCGCCATCCATTGCGGCAATGATCTGATTCGCTTTTGCATTTTTTACAGAAGGGACCATTCTCGTTTCAAAGCTCATGCCGTCAAAAAGCTCAGGACGAACCGTCGCTAATGATTTCTGATAGACCATCAACTCGTTGCAGAGATTTTTCACAATGCTAAGCTGCTCTTCAGGTACAAGCTCATAAGTAATTGCCATCATCCAACTTCCTTTCTTTCAGAATCCTTAATCGGATTATACCGCGAAACATTGGTTCTTGATAACCAGAATGTAAAAGGCAGCCTATGCTTTTTTCTTGCTGATAGCTTGTCATGATTAGGTCACATGGTTCATAAACTCTATCAAAAGGGGGTGTAGAGTTGAACCGTGTTTCGAACAGAGTGGATTATTATCTTAAAGACAAATGTCTCTTAAGTGCCAGCGTAAAGCAGTGGGAGCAATATATCTCTGCCTTGCGGGCCTGCAATACGGTCACGATCAATAAAAAGGAATACATGGTAGATAAAATAAATATGGTTCACGATCCTGCAACCATCGTGCTGAAAGTCAATATTCAGCCATTGAAAGTTTATAACTAAGTATCCTTTATGGATGCTTTTATTTTTTAAGGATCTCGAAGATGAAATCTAGGGCACCGCAGAACCTGCAGAAGTCCTATAGGACCCGAAAAGAGGAGAAGTCTGGGATTTCGGTAACAAGTTGGAGGAACATGTGCCCGAAAAAAGGAGGAGCCGTGGTTTTAGGTAACAAGTTGGAGGAACAACAGAGCTGTATTTATAAAGAAAAGCCAGAACAGCGTTGATCCAGGAGGATTAGCGTTTTTTTGTGGTTGTATGGGTGTGGTGCTGTTGATTTTGTTAAAATATTGGGTAAGGACTTAGATGTTATGAAGTAAAGCGATGGAGGAACTGATGGAGACGAAATCAAAAGCAACGAAACCCTTGGTATATAGAATAGGAATGATCTTGATCATAGCATCTTTTATCGTTTGGGTGATGCCTCTTGGAATTCCCTTTTTGCCCATTTCAGGAAAAATGAAAGCATTCAGTATCACAAGTGCTCTCGTCATGGCAGAGGTTTTATTCTGGGTCGGTGCTTTAATGGTAGGGAAAGAAGCAGCGAGAAAAATAAGGACAGCTATTAACCTGAAAAACTGGAAGAAAAGAAGGAATGAAGGCAAGCAAGAGGATGGAGAGTAAGCGGGTTAGGATTGTTGCAAGGAAGTGAGGAGAAACAATGAATACAAAAAAGGCATTGTATCTTCTGGGTGCGATGGACTTATTGCTTGTCATCATGCATTTTACGGATTACTTCTTTTTATTCTTAAAGCCAACGGGATATATCTTTCCATTAATAGTGAATTTTTTGGTGTTAGCAGCAGTCGCATATCGTTCAACGCAACTTAGAAAAAGGTTGTCGATTGTTGGTATGATCGTCATTTTACCGGCGTTACTTTTCCATAGTTTTATGGTCATGCTATGGGATTATAGCTATACGAAGATTGATTCTCCATGGAACAAGCAATCTATCATGATTGAATACAGACTTTTCTCATTAGGCGAATCGACTTACCAGTACCATTTTTACAAAACAAGGTTTGGGATAGTGGGCAAGCTCCTTGATGAACAATCGATCACAATGGTCATACAAGGTACTGAACATCCAGGGCTGGAGGCCGAAGAAATCCTTGGCGTTGACCGAGCTGAGTGGGTCACCGAAAACACGTTACGTTTTCCTGCCTGGCAGGGGATGAAAGAAGTGCATCTTGGTGGTTCCGAATCAGCCAGGGGTGAGAAAAAGAATATAGAAGAAACTGAAGAAGAAATTTTAGAGGAGATCGAAGTTTTCATTGAAAAGGTCGAGAATCAAGAAGACGGCCACACAATCTTTGTGAATGGAAACCGGCTGGTCACACGCTATGATGAAGCAGCAGATGAGAGCTGGATTGAGGTAACGAGTGAAGGAGAACAGGGGCCGATACCGCGGCAACAGTGTACCCGCATCGTACCCGATGAAGAGCGAGGTTATTATATGCTGGAGGAATGCACTCATCGATGGGAGTATCCTCTGTTTCCGCTGGAGAACTCGTGATGTTAAGCCTATAAAGAAGGTAGGTAGATTTTAAAGGGAGTGGATCTTATTGTTTGTTGGTCGAATATTATATTTATTGGGGATGTCATTCGTTTTCTTTAGTATCGTTGTACTCATTATGTCTCTTTTTTCAAATGGCGGCGGAGATCTAGTCATTCCATTATTCGCTTTGCTAAATGGTTTGATTGCCATGGGTGTAGGAGATATTGTGATAGATGTGAATCATCGACAAAGAGTGAAAAGATGAAGTAAATGGGGACACAGGATCGGTTTTGGAGTTTCAAGAAACGGTAGGGACGGGCGAACCGTCCCTTTACGCTTGTCTCCACTTGTTTTGGAAAAACAGGACATTTCCAATGATGAAAAAGAGGATGGATGCGAGAATGAAGACTTCCTCGTTTCCAGTCTTTCCAATAAAGTAGAATATGATAAAAGATACGAGTGCAGTCACGATCAAGCTGAATTTGGGCTTTGTTTTTACATTAAAGACAGCCCATAGAGCTGTGATAGCTGCGATGAAAAACAGAATCCAAGCCAAGATATCACCTCTTATGGTTTGATATTTATTATTGTACCATATATTAACAGTAAATTCAGTTCACCCTCAGCAGGGAACAAACCGGGCGAAGTGCTCATAGTATAACTAGGTGAAATGTGACCTGCCTGGAGGGAAGAAGTATTATGATGCCTAATGGAATGTATTCACAAGGAGCGCAAAATGGGCCAATGAACGTGGTTGTCGTTGAACCGTATGTCTATGCTGCACTTCGCAGTCTTATTGGAAAAAGAGTCGTCCTGGATACAAAGCGCGGATCTGTCAGTGGAATCGTGAGGGATGCCAAGCCCGACCATGTGGTGGTCCAGGAGCATGATTCCACCTTTTTTGTCCGAATACGTGAAATTGTCTGGATCATGCCAGAGAATTAAAGGGAAGCAAGGGGAATAACGTCCCTTTGCTTCTTTTCGTTTGTGGATTCTTGTCTATACAGAAAGATCTCAAGGTGAATAGAATAATGAGAGTGTCTTCATGCAAGGAGGTTAGACAAGAATGAAGCCAGCAAAAACCAACCAGACCTACTCAAACAGGGTGCTGCGAGCCGAGTTTGATGACGACTGGAAGACCACTGTGACGAGAAGCGGCTATGTGAAATATACAGCCTTGAAAAATAAAGCAAGAGTAGACTTGATTCTTTCTGATGGTTCAACCAGGATTGTGTTATTCCCTAAGAATGGATATGTACTGGTCGGCAGCGGGGGAACAAGCCACTTCAGTAAGCCGCATATTACGATTATTCCTTAGGTTTTATTTGTAGCCTTTTTTAAGACGTAAAACGCACCTGCGATTGCTAGATGGAGCCAGCAATCGCAGGTGCGATTTTTTATATTCATAATGAGTGTGGAGTTGGATCCAGTTGCTCAAATTTTCATAGTGTCGAAATCAGTGCTTCCGAAACAGTCTGAAAATGATCACGACCAAAATGACACCGGACAGGACATAAGAAGTGGTGCTGACTGTCGGGTAGGAGGCGGCGTTTTTTACACCAATTCCGATAAAGGCCCAGATGAATACGAGCGGATAGATACGGTCGTCATGTTTATGTTGAAAATAAATGGCCAAGGTTGTGGCAACCACGAGCATGATCAGGGTCCAGGCTACATCCGAAAGACCGAATCCATTCCAGCCGATATCCTTCAAGTAATAGCTGATATTGGCGATAGTGGCGACGCTGATCCAGCCGAGGTAAACAGAGAAGGGAAGGAGATCCCACGCAGAATGCTTTTCATTTTTGATGACATCGTAAAGCCTGATGAGAGTCAGCAGCAATCCGATCATCACGAAAACCGTCAGCAGGAAAAACTCGTAGTGCCATAAGAGGATCCAGGCGATATTAAGGGCGGAGCTCAGCAGATAAAGTGGAGTGGCCTTTTCGTAAACCGGCAAATCCCTTCTGGAAGCAGGGAACTGCCTGATTGTCCAGATGAACAATAAGATGTAAATCAATCCCCAGATGCCAAAAACATATCCCGCTGGAGTGAACAGCACATCCAGCTTATCCGAAATTTCCCCGGTCGTCTGCCCGTTGATCGGAAGAATATTCGCAAGCGCATTGACCAGTACCACTAGCACCGTGGCAATCAGATTCAAGATAAAACGTCCCATTTCATCCCCAGCCTTCATTTTAGTAGTTTGTTTATATTATTCCACTTAAGACAAGTGCATAACTACATTTAGCCTTTTGGGCAGGGGATAAACATTTGGGTGTGTTTGAGGTAGGGGTTTTTAACGAAAGTTAATTTTTAAATCTTCTTAAGGATAGATGGAAGTCAAGAGTGACGCGGTCTCGCTCCTTTTCAATCAAACGTTTGATTAAGAAATCTTATTTACCAATCACGCTCAGTCCATAACTTTTTTCAGCAATGTATTCTGGCTAGCGAGATGATAAGATATGATAAAGAGTGTAATCCTTTTTACATAGGAGGTTCTTATGGACGATAAAATCGTGGTCATTACAGGAGCTAACTCTGGTATTGGCAAGGCGGCGGCTATCAAGTTTGCAAGTGAGGGGTACACCGTCGTAATGGCTTGCCGCAACCTTGAGAAGGGCAAGAGTGCAAAACAGGAAATAATAGAATCATCTAAGAATCCACATGTCGACCTGCTGCAGCTAGATATCTCTTCATTTAAATCCATCCGTCAATTTTCCACAATGTTTAAAGATAAATATCCTAAACTAGACATTCTGATTCACAATGCAGCCTATTTAAATCATGGAGAGAAACAATACTTGCTTAGCCGGGACGGGATCGAGCTTTCTTTTGCCACGAATACAGTCGGCCCGTTCCTGCTCACCAGGCAATTGATTGGTATGCTTGAAAAATCGGAAGATGCACGGGTCCTTCACTCCTGCACGACGAATATCAGGCATTTTTTCGATCCGAAAAGGAAGATTGAGTTCGATAATCTTCAGGGAGAGTTCAAGGACGAAAGACCATACAGCACGTATAAATTTTACGGCGATACTAAAATGGCGTTGTTGCTGCTGACTTTTAAAATGGCTGAAGAATTGAGGGGCCAGGGAATCAGCGTCAATGCCGTGCAAATTCCAGCTATTAAACTTTCAAAAGAAACCATAAATAAATTACAGTCTGGCTGGAGATTTGCGGCCAGGATCCAGAATGTATTCAGCGCACCTCGTGAAACGATGGCCGACACTTATTACTACATATGCACATCCGATGAGTTCAAGACTGTGACAGGCAAGCTGATCAATGATAAAAGAAAGGTGATGGAGTCCTCACATTATTCTGCAGGACTTACACAGGATATCAAGCAGCTGATGGACCAAAATGTTTACCCGAAATACGCAGATGACCAGGAGAATATCGAGAGAGTCTGGGATCTGTGTGTCAGCCTGACGAGAGATCCTGTAAGCTTGTCGTAGGGCAGCATCTCTGCTTCATCCAATTAAAATGAAACCTTTTCAGAAAAAGTGCGTACCATTAGATAGGGTCCCAACGCTGATTCCTGGGGAGGCAGGTAATGGTTACAACGATTTTTTTTACAGTGGTTATGTTGATTCCGATCTATGGCTTGTTGATTTGGACATATTATTGTCCTGAAGAAAGCATCTTGTTCGGCAGTCGCTGGATGTATAGAGAGGAGCCGGAGATATCGAGGAAAGCCATTAGGTATACTCGGTTCATAGCGATGACTTCGATGATTGCCATACCTTTTGCAGTCGCAAGTATCATCCTTGAAATCTATGTTCTTAGATTAGTATTAGTTGTGATTCCGATTTTGATGATATTTGGAGCTCTTAAAATATTCACTGATGATAAAGATTAGTTGAACGGCGTGATCCAGGAGGATTATCGCCGTTTTTGTTGTATTTAAGAGGGAGCGCCGTCCCCACCAACTGGATAGTTGAGAAACAGGGTACGGTACCCTTATGCGAGTGATTTCATCTCTATAAGGGTACGGATCAAGCCGAACGGTACCCTTATGCGAGTGGTTTCATCTCTATAAGGGTACGGATCAAGCCGAACGGGACCCTTATGCGAGTGATTTCATTTCTATAAGGGTACGGAACGAAGCGAACGGTACCCTTATGCAAGTGATTTCCCCTCTATAAGGGTACGGACCAAGCCGAACGGTACCCTTATGCAAGTGATTTCATCTCTATAAGGGTACGGAACGAGATGAACGGTACCCTTATGCAAGTGGTTTCACCTCTATAAGGGTACGGAACGAAACGAACGGTACCCTTATGCAAGTGATTTCCCCTCTATAAGGGTACCGATTGGCTACGATAAGACTAAGTACGAAAGACAAGGTGGATAATATGGAAGGTACTATTAACATTGAATCAATATGTGCAGATGATTGGGAAGAAGTGAGGGCTATCTACCTTGAAGGGATTGCTACCGGACATGCAACTTTCCAAAAGGAAGCTCCTTCATGGGAAGAATGGGATCTTGGCCATAATGCGGAGTGTCGGATTATTGCGCGATTAGATGGAGCTGTTGTGGGATGGGCTGCGGTAAGTCCGGTATCCAGCAGGAGTGTGTACGCAGGTGTTGGGGAAGTGAGTGTGTATGTTAGCCAAAATTATAATGGAAAAGGGATGGGCAGCCTACTGTTAAGGTCATTGATCGAAAAAAGTGAGCAGAGTGGGTTTTGGACTTTGCAGTCTAGTATATTCCCTGAAAACATAGGCAGTCTTAAATTACATATAAACCATGGTTTTCGCGAGGTAGGGCGGCGGGAGCGTATTGGCAAAATGGATGGTGTATGGCGGGATACAATTTTACTGGAAAGAAGGAAACTCTCTTAAAAATATTACATTCTGATAACATTTCCTTACAATTTCCCTATTCATTCAGGTAATATGGTAGTATGACGGACATGTTGGGTGAAAGGGGAGTTATTGATGATGAAACGTATTTTAACAGGTATGATCTTATTGAGCATTGCAGTTCTTGTGCTTGGCGCATGCAGCAATGATAGCTCAAAAGAGAATACTGAGAAAAAAAATAAAGAAGATGTGGTTGCGACAGTAGATGGACAAGGCATTTCAAAGCAACAATACGAGAAAGAGCTTGAGGCTACAAAAGCAACTTACGAACAGCAGGGCATGCCGGTTGATCAAATGGATGACAAGCAGAAAGAAGAACTTGAAAAATCGGTTCTTGACCAAATGATCAATGCAGAGCTGCTTCTCCAGACAGCAGAGAAGGATGGCATCTCGATTGAAGATAAAGAAATCGATGCAGAACTGGAAAAAATCAAAGGCAACTTCGAAGACGAAAAAAAGTTTGAAGAAGCATTGAAAAAGAATGAAATGACAGAAAAAGAACTAAAGAACCAGCTTAAAAAGCAAATGACCGTCAACAAATACCTGGACAGCAAGATTGGCAAGGTAGAAGTAACAGACAAAGAAATCCAGGCCAGATATGACCAATATAAAGAGTTAGCAAAAGCCCAAGAGCAAGAGCCTGAAGAATTAGAGAAAATCAAACCACAGCTCGAGCAGCAGGTTATCTCTGAAAAAGAAAATGCGAAAATCAGCAAGCTGGTAGAAGATCTTCGCAAAGAGAATGAAGACAAGATTAAGATCACTAAGGCGTAAAGACACTTCTCAAGTTGAATAAAGAAAGGGGGATAGACTTCTGTCTATCCTCTTTTTTCGTTTAAATGAAAAGGGCTTATATATTGAATTGAATTCATATCAGGGAGTCTAATGGTTCCAGTGATCAGTGTTGGTATAAAGGAGAAGGAGTTCTTTATTTTAGTAGGAATCTTTTCTGCCTTTGCAGAATAGTTCTTTTATACACTATGATTAGCGCACATTTTGCAATGGAAAAGTTAGTAATAGGAGAGGGAGTTGAAAAATGGGAAAAAGAGAAATCTTTACGTTATCAGCTTTAACATTTTCTATGGGTGTTATTTTGGGTTTCTTCATTTCACCAGTTAAGAATGGGCTTGGTAATAACTCTGGTAATAACATAAAAAACTACTATTATAAAGAGCCTTCAACGGATGGGGAATGAATTTTATGGGGGACATGGGGAGGGTTCTCATGTCCCGGAAATGGTTGCAAAATAATAAGGCAAACTCTCAGATGGTGCCGTATTTGTGATTCGTTTTTCTGATTAAGGCTAGCCCTGAAGGAATGATCACACTTACAAACTTTCATTATCCTTCAATGTCGAAATGAATCTATTGCGATATTTTGCTTTGTTGAGCAATTGTTCGATGTTCTTTAGAATGGTGTGGTGCTCGTTTGGGTTAAGGGCATGCATTAATTGTAATTTCAATTCCTTTAATTTTATTTCTTCTTCTGTAGAAAGATTGCTCTTCATTCTGACTCCTCCTCTAGATTAATAGGAACTAACACTAATAGAGTAACTGGAGGATATTAAGGAAATGCAGGTGTTTTATTAAGACTTTTTTAAGGCTGCAGGGTCCAAGTCCTGATTTACATGTCGTTGTGGGCAATAGCTGATTTTATCGGCCACTTTTTTATGGTTACGGCCATCCGAATGTTCAATAGGACCCTTCTATCGGCCACATTATGTGGTTACGGCCATCTGAATGTCCGATAGGGCCCTTCTATCGGCCACTTTTTCAGTCTTCGGCCATCCGAATGTCCAATAGGACCCTTCTATCGGCCACATTATGTGGTTACGGCCATCTGAATGTCCGATAGGGCCCTTCTATCGGCCACTTTTTATGGTTACGCCCATCCGCTTGTCCGATAGGGCCTTTCTATCGGCCACTTCTTGTGGTTACGTCCATCTGAATGTCCGATAGAGCCCTTCTATCGGCCACTTTTTCTGTCTTCAGCCATCCAATTGTCCGATAGGACCCTTCTATCGGCCACATTATGTGGTTACGGCCATCTGAATGTCCGATAAAGCTCTTCTATCGGCCAAATACGTGCATATTCACCAAAAAAAACCTGATCCAAAATGGATCAGGCTTTACTTCCAAGTCTGAACTGGTTGGTAATCTCGGCTAATGAACTGGCGAGGTTATTCAGCTTCATTCCGATTTGATCGGTGGTTTCCATCTGGCCAACCTGAGTCTCACTTGCCAGAAGCATTTCTTCTGCGCTTGCCAGGGTTTCCTGTGAGACGGACAGGAAGCTATCGGCTCCCTCTGCTAACTGCGGCAGGGTGTTCTCAAGGTTTTTTAGCTCTCCTTGCACAGAGTGAAGCTTGGTGCTCACGGCAGAAATCCCGTCCATCAGTTCGTCGAAGGACGATTGTGAGCTGCCTGCCATTGATAGATTGGTTATGATTTTCGTATGCATCTCATCAAATTCTGCTGTTGCCCCAATCGTAATTTTCTCCATCTTACCGATAGCCTTAGTGATTTCCTCGGCGGTTTTTGCTGATTGTTCGGCAAGGCTGCCGACTTCATTAGCGACAACCACAAAACCTTTGCCGGCTTCACCTGCGCGGGCTGCTTCAATCGAGGCATTGAGTGCGAGCAGTTTAGTCTGGTCGGCAATTGCTTTTACCATGCCAACAAGTTTGGTGATCGATAACGAATAGTCTTTCACTTGATGGACTGTATTGGCTAATTGATTGAAGTCCTTTTCAAATGAATGAATCATTGAGATTAGTTCACGCAGTGTTTTTTCACCATGCAGAGCGGAGGCATTCATTGCTTCTGAGCTGCTGAACACACTGTCCATATTCATTACCATGTCTTCAATCATATCTTTCATTTCTGTAAAACTTCGAACGCTTGTCTCTGAGCTTGCGGCAGTTTGTTGTGCTCCGGTTTTGACAAGATGTATGGCTGCGACAAGCTGCTGGCTGCTCGCCAGTGAACTTTGAGAAGAATCCTTGAGCTCATTGCCGGTATTTCCTAACTCTTTTGTCGTGGCTGTCAGTTCGGTCACCATTTGCATCATCTGCTCAATCATGCTGTTGTAGCTTTTTTGAAGGGAGTTGATTTCGGGAATAGAGGTATCTATATCAGCAGCACTTTGCAAATGGCCATCGCGGACCTTCTTCATTGTGTTTCTAAGCTCGTTCAATGGCTTCGTCAGTTTTTTGACAAACAGGCTGATCAAAATCGTTGAAGCTAATAGACTGATCAAGATGACGATGATTGTAAAAAAAGCCATTTCATTAACGGGTTCCATATATGTACTGGTTGGGATCACGATGACATAAATCCCATTGATTTCTTTCATTTCATTAAAAGCAATTGTATAGTCTTGTCCATTGAATGCGGAATGGAACACCCCGTTCCTGGACTTTTGGATGGACTTAATTTGGCTGTCAGAAAAGGTATACTCTGACTTCTTGCTTACATTGAAGGGAGCAGCTTCTCCTTCACTAATATAGAAGAAATCAGAAGCAATTCCATCATCTTTTAGCTTTTTCTGCTGTGAGCGGACATTGACTTCCAACTGCTGCCTGAAATAATCATCATCACTAATATAGACAAATTTCAGATTCTCGGCTATGAATCCTATTAATTGTGCTTCCCTTAGAAGGCGATGTTCGACCGTTTCGACAGCCATATTCTTTGCTTTTATGTAGGAGCTGACTCCGACAGTGACAACCGAAATCATCAGAAGGGTGGAGAATAAGAGCAGCAAGCGTGTGCCTAGCGTGAAAGAGGAAAACTTGGTTGTGAACTTCAAAATCATTACCTCCAATTATGATACGATCGACCTATTACATTCAGTATACCGAGCGATTGTAAAGTGAATGTTAAGGTTTTGTAAGGATACTTTTTCTATTTTTGGAAAAGAGAAGATGATTTAATGAAGTTATTTGATACTTTCAGTTCCTAGAGCATTTCTATCTAGAACGTGATACCGAATAAAATATCCCAAGCTTGTCTCAATACTTCCGATATACCTCCAAATATTCCCCTGAGAGAGCTTTATCCATGATTAGCCTCATATAATGGCCCATATCTTTAAAATGTTACCGCTTCCATTCACTATCTCGGCCTTATGCTCACGAATGCCCCCATATCCCTTGAATGTGTTCCTGAGGATGTTAACATTAATAACGTTGGCAAAAGACGAACGGTATACGAACACTTTTTGAATGAGTGATTGTTTCATCTGTTGCAGACGGATTCACAAGGAGGTATTGGATGTTAGAGCAAGACAGGAAGATAAAAAGAGTTGTAATTAAGATTGGCAGCAGTTCGCTTACGAGCATGCACGGGGAAATCAGCCGCAGGAAGCTGGAGAAGCTGGCGAACCAGATTGTGGCCTTGAAGGATGCTGGCTATGAAACAGCCGTTGTATCATCTGGCGCAGTGGCGGCAGGGTACCGAAAACTTGGCTGTATTCAGCGGCCGACTTCATTGCCGGAAAAGCAGGCAGCCGCCTCAATAGGCCAGGGCTTGTTAATGGAATCTTACTCAGAACTCTTTTTATCTCATGGGTATGTCGCTTCGCAGATCTTGATCACGAGAAGCGATTTCGCGAATGAGAATCGCTACAACAACATGAAAAATACGTTGAATGTCCTGTTGGAGAGAGGGATCATCCCGATCATCAATGAAAATGACACGGTCACGGTTGATCGCCTGCGTTTTGGTGACAATGACACATTGTCAGCAAAGGTTGCAGCGCTGATTGAGGCCGACCAGCTGATCATCCTTTCCGACATCGACGGATTGTATGACGATAACCCGAACAACAACCCAGACGCTAAATTGCTTGATAAGGTCCATGAAATCACTCCTGAAATCGAAGCAGCCGCAGGCGGTTCCGGAAGTGCAGTCGGTACAGGCGGGATGAAGTCGAAAATCTCCGCGGTGAAAATTGCGATGGCATCTGGAATCGATTCGTTTTTAGGGAAGGCCGACAGCAAGGACATTTTGGTAAATGCAGTGAGCGGAACGGCAAAGGGAACGTATTTTAACCAGGACCCGGAAGGATTCAACCTCGACAACAACCAGCAATGGATCGCCTTCCATTCTGGACCTGAGGGTGAAGTCATCATCTGCCCGGAATCAAGGACAGCCATCATCGAGGATCGGAAAAACATCCTTCCATCTGACATCCTTCAGGTAAAAGGAAGGTTCGGCGAGGGAGCGGTCGTCAGAGTGATGGATGAAACCGGAGAAGAGATCGGGCTCGGACGGATTAATTATTCCAGCGGAAAATTGGAAGAGACACTTATTGAAGAAGAATGTGAACGAAAAGAAGCAATCGAACAGGACACATTTGTCTGTTCACGTGATTTTGCATTGCCAGTATCAGTCTAAAAATATACAGGAGGCGTTTTGATGACATTGACAATGACTCAAGCAACGACAGTAGAGGAACAAGCGATTGCAGCGAAAAAGGCAGCGAAGCAGCTGAGCATCCTTTCCACTGAGGAAAAAAACGATGCACTGCTGATTCTCGCTGACGCACTGGATCATAATTATGAAACCATTTTAGCGGAGAACGAAAAAGATCTGCAGAACGGAAGGGAAAAAGGCTTCGAGGACGCATTCATGGATCGCCTGGCCCTCTCACGCGAACGAATTGCAGACTTTGCGGAAGGACTTCGCCAGGTCGCTGAGCATGCTGATCCAGTCGGCGACGTACTTTCAGACTGGACCTTGGAAAATGGACTCAATGTGAATGAAATCCGCGTCCCGCTCGGTGTCATCGGGATGATTTACGAAGCGCGCCCGAACGTAACCGTTGATGCAGCAGGGCTGGCACTCAAATCAGGAAACGCCATTATTTTAAAAGGCGGATCATCCGCACTGTCCTCCAATAAAGCCATCGTCGACATCATGCACCAGGCACTTGAGAACACCAAGGTGCCTAAAGACGCCATCCAATTTATTGCCACAGCAGACCGTGAAGCAACACAGCAGCTGTTCACGATGAAAGAGCATATTGATGTCTTGATCCCGCGCGGCGGCGGAGCATTGATCAAGGCAGTCGTTGAAAACGCGACGGTTCCTGTACTAGAAACCGGGGTAGGGAACTGCCATCTGTATGTAGACGAAGAAGCGGATACGGAAAAAGCATTGAACATCATGATCAACGCCAAAACAGACCGCCCGGCTGTATGCAACGCGGCAGAGACACTCATTGTTCATCAAGCATGGCTTGAGGAAAACAATGAGAAGCTTGCGGCCGCATTCCAGGAGAATGGAATCACCGTACATGGTGATGAAGCAGCAGCTTCGGTTCTGCCGAATGTTGTGCCCGCAAATGAGAGTGATTGGGCTGATGAATATTTGAGCCTCGACATCGCCGTCAAGGTTGTTAATGATATGGATGAAGCGATCGAGCACATCGACCAGTACGGCACCAAACACTCTGAAGCAATCATTACAGAAAATACTGAGAACGCCAAGAAATTCCTTCAGTTAGTTGATGCAGCAGCGCTCTATCATAACGCATCCACTAGATTCACAGATGGAGGAGCGTTAGGGTTTGGTGCTGAGATTGGGATTTCAACTCAGAAGCTCCATGCCAGAGGGCCGATGGGCTTGCCGGCATTGACTACCAGGAAGTATGTCATGGTTGGGGATGGATTGGTTAGGTAAACAAATTCTTATAAGAGACCCATGAATTGACGTATGGATTGGCATGCGTCAATTCTTGTTTTTTTGGCTTAATTAAAACTTAATCATCCTTTACCTAGATGAAAGTTTAGGTAATATTTTCAGTTACTGGATTGCAATCATCGAGAATCGAGGGGACTCCGCTTATCAGTTATGGAATCATATTAAGAAACGTAAATAGCCGGAGAAATTTCTCTTAAATAGTAAATAGCTTTGAAAATAGCCTAAATAGCCGGAGAGATTCCGCCTATTGACTTCAAAAAGTCAAAAATGGGAGGTTTTGCGTTGCATAACCGGAAAGTTTCCGCTTATATACCCCAAAAACAGCTCGATTCTGTATTTAACCGGAAAATCTCCTCTTATTTATTTTTCGATGAAGACATGACATCATATTAGGAATTTCCTCTAACTGGACTTGCTTTGTGGCTGTACTGGAAGGAATGCCGTTTAAATGTAAGAAAACAAAAAGTTGAAACTTTTATAGAATTTTATCGTAAATCATTAGAGGTGACTTTGGTGATTGAACTATTATTTCTCTTTGTTCTGTTATTGCTTACAACTCTAGCTCGGTATATTGTATTTGATGCATTTGAGCCACTGATGTTTGCGGTGATTCTGGTGCTTCCAGTAGGCTCACTTGCTATATATTTGCTCAGTAAAAGGTTCGCAGAGAAAGAGCGTGCTTATCAGCCGAAAAATATCGAAGGCTGGTCATTTTACAATATCCAAAAATCATTACCCATTCAGAAACCTCTTTTTAAAGGGATAGTTCAAAGAGGATACATAAAACGGTACTTTCCGCAGAAGTGGAAATATATCTTTGGCGATCTTTTCGGTTTTAACTGGTATCTTTCTTTAGAAATTGAAATCGATAATGATGTATACGACGTACAATGGTATCGAGAAAAGTGGTTCACCCAACAGGATCAATGGAAGATCTATCAAAATGGAAAGCTCATTGGCAAAGCTCAAACACAGGTGAATCTGAGGAATGCACTGCAACTAAATGAAGTAATCAAGCTCAACTTCTTTGACACGACTATTGTGTCTTCAGCAATGACGGTTACATCAACCATTTCACTTACCCAAGACAAAGTGCTGCTCGGCACAATGAAACGGAACCATATCATCAGCAATGTACAAGTATTAGAGGTACAAGATGAAAAACCGGAATACCTTGTCGCGCTGATTCTTCATTCCTATTTTTTCAAAAGTAAATAAAATACATAGAGACACAGATATAACTCGACAGGGACTCACTAAGGTAAAATCCTTCAAAATTTGGCGCTTTCGGTCCCCTTTGAGACCCTGTGTCTTGCTTTTTCGACGGTTTGATTTTATGATATTATCCCGAAGAGACACGGGATTGAAGAACTGTCCAGTGTCCCTGCTTATAGATATCCCTACTTTTTCCCCTCTTTGGAAGCATCCACAAAAAAGCCATTAATGATGGATTGAAAATTACTCTTTGATCCATTCACAGCTTCATTGAAGATTAGAAGGTCTGTATCATGAGTTTCTTTCACTTTCAAATTCGCGACTTCATTATTGATGCTCTCCATTTTTTTATCCAGCTCAGCGGCTGATATGGCTGCGTCCTTTAGGTCTTTTTTGATCCTTTCCGGAACTTCCTTATCATATTTATAATAGATTTTATGTTCCAAGCTGGCCCAAAAATCCATGGCAATTGTTCGGATCTGCAATTCCACAAATACCATCTCTACTCGGTCAGACATGAAAACCGGAATTTTAATAATAAGATGGAGGCTCTGATAACCGTTGGGTTTTGGATCCTTGATATAGTCCTTCCGTTCAACCAACTCTATATCCCTTTGCTTTTCAATCATCTGGCTTATTTTATAAACATCGGTGATAAACGGGCAAATGATTCGGATTCCGGCAATGTCTTTGATGTTTTCCCTGATGGAATCTATCGAAAAGCTAAGGTTTTTCCTGCTCAGTTTTTTGATGATACTCTCGGGAGACTTTATCCTAGAATTGCAATGTTCTATAGGGTTGTAGTCGTGGATATGAATGAACTCTTCTTTTAAAATATTGATCTTTGTATTCATTTCTTCCAAAGCAAATTTATAGCTCAAAGAAAACCTTTTAAGTTCGTTCACCATTTGTTTAGGATGTATTCTATATTGCTGAGCCAATTTTTCCATTTGTAGACTTCTCCTTGTGGTTATAGTCTATAATTCCCCAAGTGGATGAAACTGTAAAAGGGGATAGGTACCACTTCTGAATAAATAACTTCTATGTTAACCCTCTAAAGGCTGTAAGTGTTCCATTTTCCATTGCAGCCACTGAAAATTACGTACCTTTCTCGGAAGGAATTGCCGGATTTCCTCCTCGTTATATCCAACTTGAAGCTTCTTTTTTTCAACGATAAGAGGGCTTTTAAGCAGCCGAGGGTGTTCATGGACAAGTTCCAGTAATTCAAATAAAGAAAGTTTATCAAAATCAATATCCAAGGTTCTATAAGGAAGGGATCTCTTAGAGACGATGTCATCAGTACCATCGGTTGTCATTCGTAAAAGCTCTTGAAGTTCAGCAACCGTCAAAGGCTCCTCCGCCATATTCCTTTCTACGAATGGGATTTGGTTATTTATCATCCATTGTTTGGCTTTCTTTGTTGATCTGCATCCTAGTCCATAGATCGTAACTGTCATTTTGACCTGCACCTCAATTATTTTGGGTTTTACTTGTATATACCTTGTTTCAGTAAACGCATGCTTAGTTTAAAGGATTCCATTGCCTCATCATCGGACAAGCCCTTTACTGTTTTCTCGATCAGGTTGTTGAATGCCAGTGCAGAAACCATTTTGAAGATATGTAATAGCTCTTTTTCTGCAGTTGGATTCAGGTATTCCCGATTTATCAACTCCCCGACCTTCTTGAATTCCTCGTTATCAAGCTGTGTATCCCAAATACTTGTAAAGGAACTCTCTACTCGATGTGTTGTGTAGAGCAGGGCATTTTTTAAAAAAAGCTTCTCCTCCTCATCTGATAAGGCATGCAAGAAGTAACTTTGAAGTTCAATCACGGCTTCAATCAGATCTCCCTGATGTTTTTCCAATAAACCGCTGAAATAGAATTTGGCCTTTTTTACTTTATCTTCTAACAAATAGAAATATAAATCTTCTTTGTCTTCAAAATATTGATAAAAACTTCCTCTGGATACGCCGGCGGTTTTGATGATATTGGCTATTGAAGCTTCAAAAAATGGAGCCCTGGCGAACTCGATTTCTGCTGATTCAATCAGCTTTTTCCTTTTAGACTCTGACAAATTAAAGAATGTTTGCTTTGGCATGATGATCACCTCGATTCAGTGATGTGACACGGTGTCATATTATGATTAAATAATAAATGACACTGTGTCACTTGTCAATGTTGAATGTGACACAGCGTCATATTGGGTATGTGTGTTAAAGTTTTTTGTCGAAAGGTAATTCTTTATTAAGAACGTTTGGTTACTTATAATGAAACTGTGATTCTTTTTTAAAAGGGGGAAGGAAATGGCGAAGGTTATTGTTATTTACGATCAGCCGAAGGACCAAGCAGGATTTGAAAAGCATTATTTTGAGGTTCATATTCCGCTTGTTCAAAAGGTTCCAAACTTAAAAGGTGCTGAGGTTCATCGTGTGCTTCAGTCCATGTATACGGATGAAAAGTTGTACTTGATTGCTGAGCTGAAGTTTGAAAATCAAGAAGTCCTGGCACAGGCGTTGGCAACCCCAGAATTCCAGGAAGTGCAGGGCGATGTCAAAAATCTAGTAAACTATCTCAATAAGCCGCCAGTAGTGGCGATTGTGGATTAGAGTTTGACATGAAAGGGACACGCCGGTGTCCCTTTTTAAATTGTCTAGCACTAGCGTTTTGCACCTCGAGTTGATTAAGTTTTACAATCCATGACGGCCTCGATATTAAGGTGTGATTAGTAGGAAAGGTGCCTTTATTGAAGGTCAAAGCTTGCATAAGGGTACGGTTAGTAAGGAAACGTACCCTTATGTGAAGGCCGAAGCCCGCACAAGGATACGATAAATCCGAAATCGTATCCTTATGTGGCGGGGAGAGCTCGCACAAGGATACGATAACCCCGAAATCGTAACCTTATGTGGTGGGGAGAGCCTGCATTAGGATACGATAACCCCGAAATCGTACCCTTATGTGGTGGGGAGAACTCGCATAAGGGTACGATAAAGCCGTAATCATACCCTTATGAGGTGGCTGAAGCTCGCATAAATTCACAGGGTACTTTTATATGGAGGGAAAAGTCGGGACCACCCATGTTTCCTGCTTACAATTCCTTCGTCATGAACACACTATTGTGGTCTTCCACATAATCCGCAAATGGCGGGCAGTAGTGGAAGCCGTTTTTTTCATAAAGTTTCCGTGCGGGGAGGAACGCCTCCATCGATCCTGTTTCCAGGCTTAGTCTTTTATAGCCACGTCTTCTGGCTTCGTCAATGATGTATTGAAGCACAGCTCGCGCGACCCCTTTACGAAGATGGGCAGAAGCGGTCCTCATTGATTTGAGTTCACCGTGCTGAGGGTCTAGCTCCTTCAGTGCTCCGCAGCCCATCAGCTTACCGTCCTCCCAAACAGTCCAGAAGGAAATCTCCGGTTTTTTCAATTTCTCCAGGTCTAGAGCATGAATGCTCTCCGGTGGGGAGTGAAGTGCCATTCCATGCAAATGCTCCCCAATCAACGAAATAATCTCAGGACCTGTTAAATCATCAGCTTTGATTTCCATGAAAAAAATTCCTCCAATAATGTAGAATCTGGTAAATTAGGAATATCATAACCTGCCTGTAAAATAAAAGACAACTAGTTTTTTAATTATAGGCATCTTCAAGAATATCTCTGGAAAAAGGTGAGGAAGACAATGATATTATCTACATTAATCAGGAATACATTAGGCACTGTTGGGTTTCCTTTTACATTATGGAACCTTGCAATCGAAAGGAAAAATAAAGTTAAACCACCTGGACAGATCATTAAGACGAAATCTTCTGAGGTTCATGCCATTGTTACAGGTGAAGGCCCTATCACGGTAATACTGGAGGCGGGGTTCAGTTCAATATCCATTGATTGGTGCTATGTTCAACCAGAGATTTCTAAGGTTGCCCGCGTGGTTTCTTATGATCGAGGCAGCTATGGATGGAGCAGAACCAAGAGGAGAACGATGACGTCCTTGGATAGTGTGGAAGAAATAAAAGATATTCTTGATCATCTTAAAATACAACCACCTTATATATTAGTGGGCCACTCTTTTGGCGGTCTCTCGATGAGGCTATTTGCAAGTATGTATCCAAATGAAGTTGCAGGTCTAGTTTTAGAGGATGCTGCCCATGAGAATCAGTATATGTTGTCCAAAGAAAATATCAATAGAATCAAGAAATTCAGAAGGCTTGTAACTTTTGGATATATTACTTCACTAGTTGGTATACCTAGAATGCTGAAACAGAAGATTGGCAGGAAGTTTCTTGCCAAGGAATATGATGAATCACTGGAATATATCGGATATACGTTAGGTGCATATAAGTCTGTTTACCGTGAATATTTGGATGCTGAAGAGTCCGCGAAGCAACTTTTAAATGCCAAGCCTTTACGTTCGGATTTACCTGTTATTGTAATCAGTGCCAAAAAACAACCTGAAGCCTGGAGGCAGGATCAGCAGCTGGTGATCAATTTAACCAATAATACCGAACAGATTGAAGCGGATACTGGGCATTCCGTGCATCTTGAAAATCCAGAGATCGTGATAAATAGTATTCTTAAGCTGATAAAGATAAATTCATAAGGTGCTCTTTTGCGTCGAAGGGAAGAGGCTGTATAAGGGAACAATTAGTTCATTTACGTACCCTTATATGTAGGGTTTTTTAAAAGTGAATGGTACAAAATTCCAGTCATTTATCCTATAGAGATGATATGTTACCCTAAAATAGACTATACCTTTCTAGGGAGTGAGATACCATGAGCGAACAAATACGAGTTAATTATCTTCAGGATATATCTGATAAGATTCTTTCGGAAAAACAAAGTCTCATTAAACATAAAACTCAACTAGATTCCCACCAAACGTCTACCAAACTTGATTCCCTGCTGCAAGAGTGGCGTGAGAATATCATTGACATCTATGCGCTTTCTGTTGCAAGTGATTTAGAAACTTCTTTCAGCGTATTGAAGGAATGGGGGCGGGAAGCAGTAGACACTTTAGTGAACTATAACCTACCTCTTGAACTAGCTCTTGATGAAGTCAGAGACTATAGAAATCTTATAGGACACATGATCAAGGACGAAGCGATAAAGCTTAATTTGCCGATAGCTGATTTTTACGAATTAATATCCAATTTTGATGCCGTAGTGGACCGTGCTGTACATTGGTTAAGCATCTCTTACACACGAGTTTTTTACACTCGGATCCATGTAGCGGAAACCTCTGCTTTGGAATTGTCCATTCCTGTGATTAAAATTTCAGATAAGATTGGCGTACTTCCTATAATCGGTGATATAGATACACAAAGAGCTCAAGAATTAATGAACAAAGCTCTGCTTAAAGGCAGTGAGTTATCTTTGGAACATATAATTATTGACCTCTCGGGTGTGCCGATCATTGATACCATGGTTGCTGATCGGTTAATTAAGGTCGTCAGGGCGTTGTCACTCTTAGGGATTAAGGCTACTCTCTCTGGTATACGCCCAGAAATCGCTCAAACAATGGTGAATCTAGGTGTTGACGTTTCGGACATCCCAGTAACCTCGAATTTGCATATGGCTATGGAAAGGTTACTTAAAGTGAAGATTGCTTAGCTGGAGTAACTTCAGCCTTAACTGATTGAAATAAGGTACAGAGGATATAAAAAAACAGGGGCGGTGATCAAGTTTCGTAGAATGAAACACGATCTCCGTCCCTTTTTTTTTCTTTTTTAAAAAAGGTAACGACCTGTAACCGAATCAATCCTGAATTTTGGTTCCCAATGTTATGGACATTCTATTCAGAGATTTTCGCGACAATCTTCCCTTTCACTCTCCGGGTTGAAAGTTCAGCCAGAGCTTTTGGCACTTCTTCCAATGGGATCACTTTCTCAACCATGGGATTGATTTTCTTATCCTGTAGCATTGAAAGCATATGGTCGCCCATTTCTGCGAGCGTTTTTTGCTCTCTCAAGTGATTCGATTCGTGCACACTCCCCAGAGCGACCTGGTGGAATGATAGTGGATGGGCGAATGAAATTGCATCGTTTGCGTTTGGAGGTCCGGCAATGAAAGCGATTTGTCCATTGAAAGCGAGAGCCTTCAGTGACTTGTCTGCATTGTCCCGGCCGACTGTATCGAGGACTAAATCGACACCGAGACCGTTTGTGATGTCCAACGCTTTTTCAACAAAGTCTTCTTGGCGGTAGTCAATGGCATAATCGGCTCCAAGGCTTTTGACATATTCGTGATTGGCGGATGAGGCAGTTGTTAAAACAGTCAGTCCGGAATTTTTCGCTAACTGGATCGCAAAGCCTCCCACTCCGCCAGCTCCAGCGTGTACCAAAATGGTTTGCCCTTTAGCAGCATGCATTTTATAAAATAGTGCCTGGTACGCTGTATAACCGGCAGTAGGCAAAGCAGCAGCATCTTCAAATGAAACGCCTTCCGGAATGATGGAAACGGTATGTGCTGTTGTCACCCCATACTCTGCGTAGCCGCCTTTTTTAGTCAAGTCCCCATGATAGACGACCCTGTCCCCAACCTTGATATTTGTAACATCTGAACCCACTTCTTCGACGATTCCAGCTGAATCTAGACCAATAATATGAGGGTATGTCCAATTCGGGTTGCCGCCATTGCCGGTTTTATAGTCGACAGGATTCAAGGCAGTTGCTTTTATTTTGACGAGGATTTCTCCTTTTCCGGGAGCAGGTTTTTCCGTTGTGCCTACTTTCATTTCAAAAACTTTTCCTTTGTCTTCTAACAATAATGCCTTCATGATCAACTCTCCTTTTTAGTAAGCTCCTTGTGAATAGGTCAATTCGTAGCTATGTGTATAAATTTCAATCAAGTTGCCGAATGGGTCTTCGCAGTATACCATCTTATAAGGTTTTTCATTTGGGTAGTATTCGCGGATTGGCATGCGCTGTTTACCGCCGTGAGCGACAATCTTTTCAACAAGACCTTCAATGTCTGGATCCTGGACGCAAAAATGGAAAATTCCCGTCTTCCAATACTCGAAGTTGTTTTCCGGTGTTTCGTTGCTCGGAAATTCAAAAAGCTCGATGCCAATTTTATCCGATGTAGCCAGGTGAGCGATCTTGAACTGCCCCCAGCCTTTGCCGAAAACATCTGTACACATCTGGCCGATTGGGCTGTCGTCTTCGATTACATCAGATGGTTCCATGATGACGTACCATCCCAGCACCTCCGTATAGAAGCTGACAGCTTCCTCTATATTGGGTACCGATAAGCCTATATGTGAAAAAGAACGTGGATATGGTTTGTTCATTTGGTTCTCTCCTTTTTACTAAAAGTCCTTTTTAAGTATAATGAGTAGATGCTGTGATGGTAAGACGGCACTTTTATGTAACCTGGTAACTTATTAGTAACCGTATTTTATATTGACCTATATGGTGTGTCATTATCATGAAGTAGGAGGTTTAATTATGGCGAAATACAATGTCCCTGTTGAGGCAACTCTTGAAGTGATCGGCGGAAAATGGAAAGTGGTCATTTTATGCTTGCTAAAAGAAGGAGAAAAACGGTTCAGTGAACTGCAGCGGGCTATGCCTGCGATAACGAAGAAAATGCTTTCCCAGCAGCTTAGGGAGCTTGAAAAAGACGGAATTATCAACCGCAAAGTGTACGATGAAATCCCTCCTAAAGTGGAATACTCACTAAGTGAGGAAGGGGAGACCTTAAAGGAAATCCTGAATTTAATGTGTGCCTGGGGTGACAGAAGAATGGGGAATGAGCCGGATTGCGGTTGAAGTTGCGCCATCGAAGATTCTATGATTATTTCATTCCCGAATGGTGCACATTATCTGTCAGTTTTGTAAAATAGGAAGAAATGAACATAACTTGATCTCCAAGTATCGTAAAGTGGTGAGGATGATTCAACAGTTAGTTTTACTTCAACGGGTCATTGATTATATAGAAGACCATATTAAAGAGGAACTTAGTGCTGAGGAAATGGCGAAAATGGTGGGGTATTCTCCTTATCATTTTTCGCGGATTTTCCAGAAGCAGACGGGTTATACCTTGATGGATTATGTGGTCAAAAGGAAGCTCCAGTTTGCGCTTTATGAATTGGTGAAAGGAAAAAAGATCATCGAAATTGCCATGGATTATGGGTTTGAAACTCATTCTGGATTCACGAGAGCGTTCAAGAAGTGTTTCGGAAGTCCTCCGAGCCTTTATAAGGAGCATGGTCCGACATCACTGCCTCAAAAACTGGATCTGATGAGCCTTCACGAAAAGAACACGGGTGGCATTGTCTTGCAGCCCCAGATTGTCCGCCGGAGTGCTTTTGACGTTGCCGGGAAAATCTTCAGTATCGAGAATTTTCCTGCTGACCGCAATGTGCCGGCTTTTTGGGACCAGGAAGGTTTGACAGACGGGTCGATCGAACGGTACCTGTACAAAGAATTGGCACCAAAAAAGCATGGAGAGTATTGCATCAATTTGAGCCGCAGCCTCGATGAAGACAGGTGCCGATACATGTTTGCTGTAGACTATGACGATGAAAAAGGCTTGCCGGCGGAAATAACATCTACCCAAATTCCTGAGGCTGTTTATGCGATATTCCGTACGCCCTTGGTTGAGGTTGACCAATTCGCTGCGGCAATCAAAGGGACGTGGAGATACATACTCGAGGATTGGTTCCCGCACTCCGCTTATGAAGTGGATGAAGAGGGCTTTGATTTTGAATACTATGATGAGAATTGCCATTACTGGGATTTTAAAAAAGTGTATATGCAAATTCATATTCCAATCAAAGAAAAATCTCGAGGATGATATCACCCTCGAGATTTTTTTATGACTAACCGATATAAATAAATCACTGGCGTTAAAAGAAGGGCACTTGTGAGCATGGCGATTTTAATCGAAAAATTTGCGGCAATCAATCCAATTGCCGGCCCTCCGCTAATCTGGCCAATCGCATCAACCTGTCCTTTTACCGAGAAGAACGTCGCTCTTGTTGAGGAATCAGGAATGATTTTATTCAGCCATGTATCCTCAAGTGGTGCCATGACAGACCTTGTTCCTTGGATGATCAGATAGAAGATCAGCAAGCCGATGATGCCGGTCGAAAGAGCGAAACCGGCCAGCGAGGCGATGATCAGAACACATCCGATCAGCAAGGATGCATAGATGGTGTTTAACTTCTGGTGGAGAGAACTCCGGCTGATAAAATGAAGGCCGACAAATGAAAGGAGCATCACGACAAATTGGATGCTGCCGATCAGGATGACCCAATTTCCTTCTGTCATATAAGCAAGCTGCGTTTCTTCGAGAAAGTGAGATATCCATAGCCGGTCGAACCCTTCACTATATAACCCGAAAAATAAGGCAATAAGGAAGAGAATCCGCATCAGGTAACTGGCCTTTGTATAATGGACCATCTCTTTCATATTTGTCTTCAGCGTCTTCCAAGTGGATGTATTTTCATGTTGAACAGGATTGAAATTCTCTTCTTTCATAAAAAGGAGCAGGAAAACAGCTAATCCCATCATTGATAATCCGCCAATGATGATCGGCAGGTTGATCATGAAAAAATAACCGATCAGCATACTCAAAGGAATCGCGATCACTTCTCCAAGGGTGCCAGCTTTAGCGCCATTCACAAACGCCTCGGAAGCACGCTCTTCGCCGATTTCATCGGCAATCCAGGCTTGATGCGCTCCGCTTGTGAACGTGTAGCCAATCCCCCAAAGCACCTGGGACACTAATACAGCCACGAAATACGGAAACGATCCCTCGATGAGGAACCCGGCCCCAATCAAAAAAAATCCGATGATCACAGAAAGCCTGCGACTTTTTAAATCGGCCACAAACCCAGTAGGTATCTCAAACAGGAACACAACTGCCTCCAGAACACTTCCAACCAGAACGAGCTGCAACGGATCAAGCCCAACGACCTTCACATGATACAGCAAGTTAACTGTGAAGATAAACGTAAAAAAGAACTGAGACCAAAAACGTGTGTATAGATAGATTCGATACGAATCCATTTTGTTGATAAATGTCAATTTCATCTCCCCCCTAACAAGATTATAGAGAGGGAGAAAGATGATTTCTTTTCCAAATTTGCGGTTTTTTTGAGGTGCCTATAAAAAACAGCGAAGTCACGAGGGCTTCGCTGCTCTAGAGTATAATTTGAGAATGGTCCAGCTCCAACGCTTGTAGGAGCTGACCAACCCGCTTCCGCTTTTCGTACTGGATAAGAAGGTATAGATTTCTCACCTAAATTAGTGTCTAGCTCCAGCGCCTAGCCCCTCGAGACGTTTCGGTCCTGCCAATGAAGTCAAAGGGCGACTTCACTGTCAGGCCCTCCAACGCTTGTCGGGCCTGACCAAGCCGCTTCCGCTTTTCGGTCAGGAGGCTTGTTCCTTATCCTCCAAAGAGTAAATCTGGGAATTTTCTACGCTAAGCAGGCTTTTGCGCAAATCCTTTTTGTCATTGAGGATGATGACGCAAGTATCCTCGAACTCGCCCAGGCCATTCATATACTTTTCGTATAAGGCTTCTTCTGCTTCGTCGAGATCCGTGCCCTTCGGAAGGTTCAGCTCAAGGCCAAGGACATACTGCTTACGCTCAGGAATGGCTTTGATTTGTTTGCGTACAAGGTATGCATGGGCAATCTCCCTGTATTGGGCAAGCTGCTCCAATCCGGCGAGGATTTCTTCGGGCTCTTTGTCATGGGCAGTAAAGTTGTCTGTTGGCTGGATAAAGTCGCATTCTTCATTGGAAGCTTCCACGAGATCAGCCCACTTCTCCAATTCTTCTCTCGTTTGCTCAAATAACTCGCTTTGCTGTGTGTCATAATAGTATCCGCATAACACATCAAGAGCGGGCAGGCGCAATTCCCAATCATATGACATCGCAAGGTTGATCAGTGAAATCCCTTTTTTCGCAGTGTCACTGGATTCCAGGTAATGTTCTCCTAGAGTCAATAGCGCTCCTGCGGTTCTTTGCTCGTGGTGATGCTTTTCAGCAATTTCTTCGTACAAAGGAATCGCCGCTTCCAGGCTATTGAATTCAACAGTTAAATAAGCTTTTTCCAGGAGTTCATCAAGAGAGGTAACCTGTTTTTTCGATAATTCATCGAATCGCTGCTTTGAATCATTGAAGGTTTCGATTTCTTCTTTCCACGTATCCTCATTGTGATCGACCCACATCTTATTAAAGTCACTTACGATTCGACCTGGATAGGCGAAGAAATAGTCCAGCGCGGATTCATGTTGTTTTTCAGGCAAACGTGCTTCAACACCCAGGGCAGAAAGTCTGTCTTTCAAGCATGGATGGGTATCTGTCATATAGCTCTCTTCATCGAGCTGTTCCTGGAAGTATTGAGTTGCCTTTTGGTCATTGAGTGAGATGAACTTTTCGGTAAAATTCGAATATGGCTGAGGAACACTGTTTGTCTTGGCGCACTCCTCGAACAGTTCACTGTAAAAATCACGGTAGTAGTAGGGTGCTGCCACAGAAGTAGCTGCCAAGGCTTCTCCCATTGCCTGCGGAGAGGTCATCTCAGCAGCCGAACGGTCAGCATCATATTCTTCTTGTCTTGCCATTGCAAAAGTATAAGCGTCAAACCGTGGGTAAAACCACTGGAAGAACTTCTTAAATATAAACGTGCCGAATTGTTCGTTTTCCTCCAGTGACTGCAATAAACGGCCCCAGCTCATTCTCAGCCTGTAGATCTTCGCTCCAAGCGCAGTATCCGAGTTTGAGATATGGGCTAGCTCGTGGGCCAGAACAGCTGTAAATTGCTGCTGAGAAAGTGTGGTGAGAAGCGGGATTCCGATGACAAGGACATTCCGCTTTTTCCCGAACATGCCATATGCAGAAATTTGAGCGACAGAGGCATTGAATTCACTATCAAGGACAATCTCATCGATAGGCGGCGTGTTCATTTTATGACGTAAAGCATCAATCATCTCATACAGCTTAGGAGCTTCTTCCCGTTGAAGATAATACCCATCAGGCATTTCCATCTTCACAATCAGGGCTTTAATAATGAAGAATGACAGAGTTCCGGTCAAGAGCAGAACTTTCACATTTCCAAAAGTAAAATCACCGTCAGCAATCATCGATACGGAAATAGCCATCAAAAACAAAAATAACGACAAAAATAATGCAACATAACCAAAACCAAGTCCAGTAAGCATGATGACCTTGAATCTGTAAAGCTTCGGGTTGGCAGATGCCTGTTTCTCCAGCTTGTTGACCAATATTTCAAACTCTTGATTTGTCATTCTCATTCCCCTTTAATTTGTTATCGATAGTATTATAGCAGGGAGGAAGTTATTGCTAATAGCTGTTTTTTATTGGAAAAAATCAAAACAGTAGAGCAATTCACAAATCTGGCCTTTTCATCCTCGAAATTAGGATGATGGGGGGTTTGCAACAATCACTGGAGAGCCAAATCAAAAAGGGAATAAGTCTGCAGCTGACTTGTTCCCGCCATTTCCTCATTCCAACTCTTCAGGGTGGCCTTTGCTATGACCTTGATTCTTTATTTCTGTAAAAATATTGTCCGAATCGCTTGCTGGTGTGGAGTTTTGATTGTTGCCTGGTGGTTGGCTGCTCTCAATCAGCGATTTAAGCATTTGGATATCCTCTTTAGTGGCATATTGTTTTTCAGGCTTCAGCATATATCCTAATTGACCGTTCGATTCAATCGTTGCCCATTGCAGATCACTGAAATTTTGAATGTTTTGCTGCCGTAACCGGACCTCAAGCATATCGACGGTCAACCGTAATTTTTTCAAGTTAGCTACATTCAACTCGCCGTTTTCGACAACGAGGCGGGATTTCCCGTAGATAAAAGTTTCCAGAACATTGTTTTTTAAGGTGATATATTCAATGACAAGAAGGGTGATGACCATCAACAAGGTAATGACCAAAGTGATCCATATATTCCTCTCGCTTACTGGCTGGATGATCAATGAACCAACCGCTACCATCATGACCGTCTGGGCCACTGTCAGCTGGGATACTGATTTTCTTCCTGCCAGGCGGAGAATGAGGATGCCACCGATGACAATAACGACAGATTTCCATATGAAATGTAAATCCAAGAGTAGCCCTCCTTTTTACCAATTAATATGTATGTTGTTAAAAAGTGTAAAAAGTATGCATGTATGGAGGCAGTTTCCGAGGCTTGGATGAATGGAACCTAAGTACATTACCTATATACATTGCATAGGATATGTTGATGAACTGGGGAGGGATGGACAAAAATGTACTATGTACCAAATGGTTATTCTAATCAATATTATGGACCGAATTATTACGATGGAAGACAGTCTGGTCAGTGGGCTTACCCTTATGGAATGTATTATGTGAACGGTTACCATGGTTTCCGCTATCCTAACGGGAACGGAATGATTCCTTTAGCGGATTATGGGCCTAATCCATATGTGGTCAATATCAATGAAGCTACAATACAGAACAACACGTATCGAACGGCTTTATGGACAGGAACACATTTGCAAGTCACGTTGATGAGCATTGATGTTGGTGATGATATTGGTCTGGAAATTCATCCTGATGTGGATCAATTCTTGCGGATCGAGCAAGGGCAGGGGATGGTTCAGATGGGTCAGAGCAAAGAGAACTTAACCTTCCAGCGCCCGGTGGTTGACGATTCTGCGATCATGATTCCTGCCGGAACATGGCATAATGTGACCAATACCGGCAATACGCCGTTAAAGCTTTACTCCATCTACGCGCCGCCTAACCATCCATTCGGAACTGTCCACGTGACAAAAGCCGATGCAATTGCAAGTGAAGGCGGTGCGAACAGCAATGGGGATACAGTTGTTTTTGGCAAGACTCCAGATGAATGGGTGCAGCACACAGAGTATTTGGTGCAGGAAGGATTAGAAGACGTGAAAAGAGGGATCAATGCCACGCATATTCTTCAAGAATTCATTCTAATGGGAGTCCTGGTAGGGAAGGGATACACTCCTGAAAAAGCATATGAAACAGTAGAAGAGTGGGAGCGTTCCGGAAAATCCAAGCTTCTTCAGCAGAGCAAAAATATGTAGGCACACGAAAGAAGCAAAGGGAGATCCCTTTGCTTCTGCGTATTATAGGCATTCATTCTCCACGGTGTTGATGAGCTTTTTTAATAATTCAACCGAATGATCCAGGGAAAGGGAATAGTACCGCTGTGTGCCCTGTTGGTTCATTTCGACCAAATTATGCTCACGGAGTATTTTTAAATGATGGGAAATGGCCGGCCGTGACAAGGTTGCGTGCTCGGTGATTTCATTCACGCTTAAGCGCTCATGCTCAGCTAATAATAAGATGATATCCTGCCTTGCAGGGTCACTTAAGGCTGTAAAAAGCGGGATGCATGAACGGAAAACTTCAATTGCTTTTTCCACCTTTGAATGCTCTCCTTTGTTGAGTCGTTACCTTTTATTAAATCGCAGTTATGCTTCTTGCGCAACATATTTAGCGATTTTGGCGGCTAGGGACCTTGGCAGGAATTTGGCTGCGTAGGCACCGACTTTATTCGTACCCCCAGTAATGACGACACGCTTGCCTGCCATCAATGCCTGATAGCCCTGTTTCGCCACCTCATGTGAAGACATGGCACCGCTGAACATCTTGGTCTTTGCCACGTTCGCAACAGAAGCAAAGTTGGTTTTTGTCGCTCCGGGGCATAGAGTGGTGACCGTCACATTCGTGCCCGCCAGTTCTTCAGCCAGCGCTTCTGAAAAGGACAACACATACGCTTTTGTTGCATAGTAAACGGCCATCATCGGTCCTGGCTGGAAGGCTGCGGTACTGGCAACATTAAGGATCCTCGCCTTATGAGAGCTTCCTTTCATCTCTGGCAAAAAGTAATACGTTAATTCTGTCAGTGCGGTGTTATTCAATTGAATCATCTCAGATTGCTTTTGGATATCGAGATTATCAAAATTGCCCATTAAACCAAAGCCAGCATTGTTTATTAAAGTATCAATCGTGATGCCTGCAGATTTGACTTCCTCATATACCTCTTTGGCAGCATTAGGCCTGCTTAAATCTTTGGTGATGATGGTGACGTTCAGTTGAGGATATTGACTCTTGATCTCCTCCATCTTTGCCTGATTTCGCGCCACCAGAACCAAATCAAACCCATCATGTGCAAACATGCCAACAAAATCATATCCTAAACCGCTCGTTGCTCCGGTAATTAAAGCTGTCTTATTCATGTGAATCCTCCTATTATGTTTAAATGTTTAAAAGCTTAAACGTTTAAACAAATAATAATACCTTTTCTAAAAAAATTCAAGTGTTTAAATCTATTTTTTATAAATGAACAGAACCATCAGAATTTCAATACAAGAGGTCATGAAGGGGGAGACTTCACAAAAACGACGGCTATCAAGGGGTGTCTTGAATTTAATCAAACGTTTGATTAAGAGGGAGGAACGGAGAAACGAGGGTTGTGCAAGAAGTACGGAATCCAATAGGGCTTCCAAACCATAAGGTGGTGAAATGAAATAAAAAGGGAGTCGAGATAAGGTTATGATACTTCGAATGGCAATCTTGATAGACTCCAGCCGTAAGAAAAATAACAATAATAATATAAAACACCTCCCGCCAGTCCAAGGGAAACCCAGGTGATTGTTCTAAATATGCGGTGGGTGATAATGAGTTCATAAATGGAGGGGAGGAAATAATCGCTTTATCTTTCGAAAGCAGAAGCAGAAATGGAACTAGAGTTTATCGACTTGTCTGTCTGATAGTCCTTCGCCAGAACAAAATTTATATTGAATTAACGGGTGCGTTGATCCAGAAGGATTGAACGCTTTTTTGTTGAATTCCTAATGGAACAAACGGAAGATAATTGAATTAAGAACCCAACTTCTGAATAAGACAATAAAGAGGAAATCCATTGGAATGGGTGTGTTTAGTTTGAGGATATTGGTTACTGGTTCAACAGGACAACTAGGTTCAATTTTATTTAAGCAACTAAAAGCTTCTGATTATAAAGTTAAAATAACATCTAGAAGAAAACCTGAAGGAATAGGACATTTCGAGTGGGTTTATAGCGATTTATCGTCTGGTGAAGGATTAGAAGCAGCAGTAAAAGATGTAGATGTAATTATACACGCAGCAACAAGTCCGATTAAAAATTCAAAAATGGTCGAGGTTTTAGGTTTTAAGGAGTTCTTAGGTAAAATAAAACACATAAAACATCTTATTTATCCGTCGATTGTTGGGGTAGATGAAATACCATTTAAATATTATAAGCAAAAATATGAAGCAGAAGAGTTGTTGAAAAATTGTTCTATCCCTCATACGATTGTACGTGCAACTCAGTTCCACAACTTTGTCGAAAATTTATTTATATCAAAACCACTCTGTAAAAGATATATTGTCCCTGGAAACTTTAAATTCCAAAGTGTTGATGCTGGTGAATTTGCCAGTCATCTAATAGGTTTAGTGGGAAAAGATCCCCAAGGAAGAGCAGAGGATTTTTGCGGACCAGATATTATGACATTAAAAGAAATGGCTGAATTGAAAATCAAAAAAATAATGAATCAAATAAAGTTTTAAGTATTTCTTTTCCAGGAAAACTGTACAAATCTTTCTCTGAGGGTAAAAATACAAATTCTTTGCGGAAAATGGGGGAAATCACATTCGGGGATTATCTAAGTAATAAGCTCGAATGAAATATAGTAAGCTCAGACTTCTGAGGGGACCTTCTGGATTTATCGGAACTGTTGATCAACAATGTGATTTGAAAAGTGACGCACCAATTTGTTATATCAATAGGCATTTAGAGTGCTTGATAATTTCTGAAAACGGAGAAGATTTTCTGAGTACTATAGGTTCATGGCAAGACAACTTGAAACCCTATGATAAAGTTATCGTTTATCGTTCAAAAGCAGAAGCAGAACTGAAACTAGAATTTATCGATTAGTCTATTATAATCATACATTGAATTAACGGTTGCGTTGATCCAGAAGGATTGAGCGCCTTTTTGTTGAATTTCTTATTGAACTGACAGTAATTTGGAATAAGCTTTTGATCCCAAACTGTGAGAGGAAAAGCCACCCAATTAGGTGAGCTAATCATCTAGTTTTTCAAAGTTTTCTCTTTTTGTAAGCCAATATGCAACTAAATAAATTACAATATAAATCGGTATCGAATAGTAGAATTTCCAATTGATGGGTTTGTATATATCTGTTACTACTATTAGTGGTTCACCAATGAATGCTGTTAATAAACCGAAGATTACTGCTTTCTTTATTGGTGAAAAGTGGGGCTTATATTGTATTAAACTCATTATTATGACAGGCATTAGTGCTAAATCATAAGGTAAATAAGCAGGTATGAAAGGGAAGACTTCGTAACGATAAGACCATAACCCCATTTGGACGCCGATCGCATCTAGTGCAACAGAAATAGTCATCACAAAAAATCCGGCTGTCAATAATCTATATCTACTCTCTTTTTTATGAAACTTAATCCATAGAAACCAAGTGATGATTGTTACAATAACTCCGAACCACCATCTCCAGGAGAAAATTACCTCCTGTTGCCATAGCTCTATCACTTGTTTTACGATCTCGTGAGTTTCTTTTGCGTATTTATCCATTAGTTCAACTGTAGTCATTTTATCACCTCTATATGGTATTTAAATTATTGGTTTTGATTGGAAGAATTAAACATTGTTTAAAAATATGCCTCATTTCTAAGTTGCATTTTATACAACCATGACTTTTCTTGTTGTTATGGAGTCTTCAGAGGACATGATTGCTATAGAGGTTTTCCTTTATTGAGGGGGGTTTGTTGAAGAAGGATAAGCAACCATGCAACCTGAATATGTACTTAATAGAAAAGGCAACCAAGCACCTTGAATATGTACTAATAATAGAAAAATTGTTATTGGAGGAGCCAAAAATGAAGTGTTTTTGTGAACAACAAGAAACATACGAGTTAAAGGTCGAAGGTGATATTGGAGCAGATCCAATCTGGTGTGATCATTGCGGCTGTAATTTTGATTTAGATGATCTTCCAATCTCAAAAGAATTAAAAAGGGAATTGAGCGAGTGGGCATTGAAGTATGGGGAATGGATTGATTGGGATTCAGATCAGTTAATTGAAAATGGTGTTGGGTTAGAGGAAGAACATAATAGGCAAGGTGCAGATTTAACAGAACAAGTGAAATTACAGTTCAGCGGTAAATACAAGATAAAGTTTTCACCTTCTTCAATGGGAAGAAGTTATGCAATTAATAAACATACTTAAAGTAACTACAGTGCGATTAATAATAGGTAGCACTCTTTTTTCTTATTATCTATAAAGGAGAAACTTATGAGGTATCTAAACGTTGTTTTTCTGGTATTGGTCATGTTCTTGGCAGCTTGTTCTTCTGAAGAGCAACCGGAAACCTATTCAATGATATTGGTTTCTGATGAAGAGAATTTAAGTGGGGAATTCACAAAATACATCGGCAATAATGTAATTGAATATGAGCATATTACTAGTCTCAAGGCAGCACTTGAAAAATATCCAAAATACGATATAGAAAAAGCACCGGCAATTTTGATATTTAAAAATAACGGAGGCGAATTAAAAAAGTTGGAATTAAAAACATATGATATGGAAGAGGCAAAGGATTGGTTAGAAGACAACCAATAAAATTTTTATTAAGATGAGGGCGTTGATCCTGGGAGGATTAGCGGCCTTTTTTGGTTGGATTTATGTTTGAACAAACTAGCATGATAGTTTAAGAACTTCTTATGATTAATTTAGAATATATGTAGTGAATTTTATATATACGTTTTTATGTTAAATGGGTTTCAAAAAAGCAATCCACTTCTATTGGAAGCGGACTGCAAGTTAGCATATTATTTGAGTTTTACATTCAAACTTTTCGAGACAGCTTACTATTGATTATCATTCACATTTCCTTCTGCAGGAATCGGATACTCTTTCAGCAACCGGGCAAAATGCAGTAAATTGTATGCAGTTGTTTTTGCGTGTTTCATCGTAAAATCGTTCTCTCTTCCGTTTGCCTCAATAAAGGATGGACCAGGGCCCGCTTCACCTACCCAATAGGTATCCACATTTGGAGGAATCGTAAACCCAATATGCGACAATGCGTAAATTAGGTAGCTTGAGACGTTTTTCGCACCGTCTTCATTCCCGGTCACAACCGCTCCGCCCACTTTATTATAATAAATGTACTGGCCTTTTTCGTTCGTAATGCTGCTTCCGCCATACAACCTTTCTACAACCAAAGTGGCCAGGCTGCTCTGTTCGCCAAGCCAAACCGGTGAGCCGAGCAAAAGGATATCCGCCTGCTTTACTTTCTCAAATATCTCAGGCCATTGATCCTTATCATTAACTGCCTCATGTGTAATTCCATAACCGATATCATAATCAGCCATCCTGAGCACTTCCGTCTCTGCTTTGTTTTCATTAAATATATTTACAATTTCGTCGATTAGCGCACGTGTATTGGATTGCTGGGTGCTGTCTTTCAAACTGCAATTTAAAACTAGCGCTTTAATGCTCATTACTACATCTCCTTATGTCAGGTTAATAGTATTTCTTTACCCTGAGGTTGTTTAAAAAAACAGGGATACGGTTTGCCCGCTGTATAACCACTTAACTGAGTCCGTTAATTTTAACCTGCTTTACTCTCTTAATGGCTCTTGCGTCAACTTCGCTATTTCCTCAACTAAAAAAAGGACGATCCTTTATGTAAACCGTCCCATTGCTTTAGATTGTAACCGAATTTTTCGTTATGTTTGTTCTTCGCTCGGTGCCACGTTCAACCCGCTACCGGTGGGGTTGCGGCATTTGTTCTTGCACCTAATTCCTGGTCGATCAATAAAAGAGCCGAAGGATTATTTTCCGCTAGCTTGAGACGATCGATAATGGTTTTGGCCTGTGCTTCTTCATCAATTTGTTCCCTTAAAAAGTCCTGGATGATCAAAGCAGCCTGAGGGTCAATTGAATTCACATAGTTGTAGGCTTGACGATAAGTATTTGTGACATACTGTTCATGGCTCAATACTTTTTGAAAGGTCTCTAACGGAGTGCCAAAGTCATTTGGCTGCGCAGGGATGCTATTGATTTGGACAGTTCCATCCCGGTCCACGACAAAGTCTAATAACGTAAGCATATGGGTTCGCTCTTCCTCCGATTGCAGCCTTAACCAATGTGCGATCCCTGTATAATTCTGTTTCGCCATCGAAGCAGACATCGCGAGATATAAAGTGGAAGAAACATGCTCAAGTTGAATCAAATCATTAAACAAGCTTTGAAGTTCATCATTCATTTTTCTCACTCCCCAATTTCAATAAATCTTCAGTTTAGTTTATAGGAAATAGGAATTTGTGAAACTTGTTTACACGTTCTTATTCGAACCTCGGTGTTTTTTTACAAAGGGACGATTCCACGCTTCAAAAATTAATATACATTATTTGGATGATACAGGAAAAACTACTGATAACATTATGTTGTTTTTCTGGAGGGGTATGTATGGAAGCATCCGATCAAAAGGTTCATTTAACTTGCGCGGAGATATCGAATTTATGGGATACCTATATTAACGACAGTGTCGTCATATGTATATTGACTCACTTTCTTCACAGTGTCGAAGATCCAGAAGTAAAGCCGCTTCTTGAATTTACAATAGAAGTAGCGGAATCTCATTTGAAGGACATTAGCACGATTTATGAGCAGGAGGGCATTGCCAGGCCAGAAGGATTTCCGGTCGAAAAGCATGTGAATTTGTCTGCTCCACGGCTCTTTTCGGATATTTTTTACATGGAGTATATGCAGCATATGAGCAAGTTTGGATTGACGAGCCATTCCAGTGCCATTGCCACTTCATCCAGGGATGATATCCGCGCTCTTTTTGAAAAATTCCACAGCCAGGCAACGGAAATTAACCGGGAGATAACCACACTGATGAAGAAGAAGGGGGTCTATATCCGCCCTCCATACATGAACTATCCAAAGAAAGTGGATTTCGTTGATCAACAGTACTTCCTGACAGGCTGGTTCGGAAAAAAGCGGCCGCTTCTGGGGAATGAAGTAAATCATCTCTATTTGACTTCCCTTCATAATGAGCTTGGGAAAGCCACACTATTAGGTTTTGCCCAGGTCGCCCAGGATCCTGATTTGAAAACTTATTTTTATTCGGGTGTCCAGCTGTGCGGCAAAATCTTGAGGGAGAGCCATCATGTTTTGATGGAAAGCAATGTTCCCAATTCAATGACTTGGGATTCGACCGTCAGTGATTCGATCGATCCGCCATACTCTGACCAGCTGATGCTCTTTGTGATAGGCATCCTTTCCCAATTGGGCATAGCTGCTTACGGAATGGCATTGTCCATGAGTATGAGAAGGGATGTTGGGGCTTTGTACAGCGGGTTTATTCTAAGGGCATTAACCTATTCCGAAGATGGAGCCCAGATGATCATTGAAAGAGGCTGGCTTGAGCAGCCTCCGATGTTTGTGGATCGGGAAAGGCTGATTAAAGGGGAAGAGTAGGGTTGTTTACCAGGGAAGCGTCTGATTATAGGCACTTCCCTTTTTCTGTTTCACTTGCGGAAGATACGCGCAATGTCTCTAAAAAGCCGTTAATAAAAATTTAGAAACAAATCCTTCGATAAAAGCAGCGATGAAAATGCAAGGTGTGATAATGAGAATGAAGGTGGAAAAAGCTTCTTTGAGGTGGAGACGGAATGATATTGTGCTCTTTTTAACTTTACGAAAGGCATTGGTCAGTTTGGTCACAATCGTTTTGTTCAACTTGTTTCCATAAATGGCGGCAAGCATAAAGGTAGTCAGTTCCAGAATCGCATGCGGCAGAAAACCGAATCCGAATGTGTGGACGACATTTAAATCAACCTGCTGTACAAGATACAAAGTCATACCGATCATAGCGCATGTTGAAATGAGCGGCAGTATGTATAGGTACCGAATGGGGATGAAAGCAAGGACCAAGATTTGCAGGCAAACGAGCCAATTATTCTTGAAAAGAAAAAGGGTAGTTTCCCAATATCCCTTTCCGGGGGCATCTTCTTTAAAATTTACGTCTAAGCCTGAAAGGAGCTCTTTCATATCCGGATTTATGGATGAGGTAATCAGGTAAGCCATGACAACGATGATAAAGTAGAAGAACCAATACTTCCAAAAAGATGTTTTTACATGAAGCCATGCGTTTTTCCAATTTTTATTGCTTGTTGTTATTACATAATCGATAATTGTCATCATCTATTCCTTTCAGGGTTACATATCTTGTAATTGTATTTTTTTCAACTCCTTTTGGCGTTGCTTCTTCAGAAAATTTCTGCCTTCGATCCAGATACTTAGCAAAAAGGCCAATCCGCCAACAGCAGCTAAGATAAGGGAAAGTGTATCTTCTTCGCCAAATCTCTTGAAAAACCAAACCGATATAAAGGCTATATATATAACAGGTAAGATGGCTCCCAAAAGTATAGGACTTCTCCTTGATAAATAAAATTGAACGCCAATCACAGCAAACGCAATCAACCACCCGTAGATAGCAGGCATTAAGAATCAACCCTTTCTAATTTATATTTTTCAATAATCACCTTTGCCACGTCTAAACTGATTTGTTCATCCAGCACCAGATTTTTAATCATACTGACAAACTCAAGATCCTCTTTTTTACTATTCAGCTCAATCTTCTTAATAAGCTTATCCAGCTTAGTCCGTACTGTTGGATAGGAAACTCCGTAAATAATAGAGATTTCTTTTAACGAGCCGGAATTCAAAACGAATTTCCTGATAAATTCGAGTGATTCTTGATCCAAGGCAAGAATCCATTGTGGTATCTCATTGGGTTTCAATTTTTCATCCTCCTTTTATATAAATAATATTAAAAGAAACTTTAATATTATTCAATATTTTTTTAATAAAACGAAAAAATATATGATGAACGGAAGGAAACCAATTGATCATTATGCCTCTTTTGTATCGAAAATGATGCAGAAAAGTTAAGTTCGATTGAGCACGATTCTGTCACTCGACGTTGAATAAAAAGTTATACAAGTTGGGTGCAAGGCCCTTACCCTTTGTCTCGTGAGAAGACCTGCACCATTAAATACAAAGAGAATACGATATTGGGCGAATGCTTTTTGGAGGTGCGGAATGGAGAGCTATTCTACCCAAAGTATCATTGTGTTTGGCACGGCAATTCTGGTTATAGGAGCATTTTTTGTTTTCCTAGGGGAGTTTAGAAAACTTGGGGAAATAGCAGCTGATGCTTAATACAGTCCTTGTGTGATAGTGAAAAAAGGGAGGGTCTGGTGTTCTAGAGAGGATCAGGGCCCTTTATTTTTTGAGACTTTCAGTTTCAGAGTGAGACGTAAGAACCGTGCAATTTCTCTTCCATCTAAAAATATAAACGGGAAAATTCCGCTTAAATTGGAAACGGCTTTTCTTTTTCTAAAAATAAGGGTCGTTTTTCCGTTTATTTAATCCAAATCGTTGAATTTTGTCTTATTTTTCGCAGTTAACCACTAGCTTTGCAACGAGACACCAAATTTAGTTAATTTTAGTTTATTTTCAAACTTAGTTACTTAGCTAGTTAGCGTTGGAAACAAAAAAAGGCATACCTGTTTAAAACAACAAGTTACCAAGCAAGTTAGTTAGCATCTTATTATCCGTTTATCTTTGGACAATTTGGACGGTCTTCAACTTCTTGGGATATTTTCTTGGCCGGCCGGGTTTTCCTTTCTTTCGCCTTCCTTTGGATCTTCTGCTCGGCTCCCTGAATAAGGCTTCTATAAAATAATCCCATGAGTCATACCAGTATTGACGAAGGTACTTGAGTATTTCCCAAGTGGATTTTTTAGAACAAGTCTGAATCCTGACCAATTCACAAAGCCCATAAGCGATCATGGCGAGCCATAACTGATTCCATACAGCCTCCTTTTTATGGCTGTAGAACTTCACCAACTTAAGGTGCTGTTTGATCCATTTGAAAAAGAGCTCGACTTTCCATCGTTGGCGATAAATCTCTGCGACTTCACTTGCAGTAATGTCCCGTCGGTTCGTGACTACCCTGTATTTATTGCCTTCGTCATCAAGGAATTCTACAAGACGCAATGAGATGATCTCTTCCGTCTTGGGCTTCTTAACCTGAACCTCAGCGTCTAAAACAATGTTAGGTTCACCATGAATGTCATGCTTATTCACGATTGTCAGCTTTGAATTCATTTTTACCCTGGCGACAAACTTTAGATTCTTTTGGATTAAATCTGAATAGAGAACATAACTGATGTATCCTCGATCATAGATGTAGGTGACAGCTTGGTCGACCACCAGTTCAAGCGCGACTTCCTTGTCATCTACTCCGGTAGTAGAAAAAATCGATTTGCCAGGATAATAGGTATTTTCATCCGCGACAATCAAACAGAGATGAAGCTTTACTCCATTGTTTTTCTTGGTGGAATAAGCCCATTCACCCGCCTTGGAAGGGAGCGAGAATTGAGAAGAGTCTACAGCGGCCAACTTTCCTATCTTCTCAAAGCCAGGCAGGCGTTTATGATGTTGGTCAATCTGCTTAAAGATTCGGAATGCAGTCTCCTGCAGGAGACCGGTTGGCAGCTTCATAAGCTTTCTGTTAATAGAAGATCCATGTATACTCTTAAGCTCCAGCAGTTCCTTGAACACCTTCTTGGATTTAAGGTTCTCACTCAAATCCCATAGGGATTCACGTCTCATAAGCATTCCTTCTACCGTCATGGTAATGACATGGCCAGAAAAAAGTTTGTGTGCTTTATGGTCCATAAAGGGGTCACGATAATTCTCAAGATTTAACAGTGCCAAACACTTTTGAACTACAGTTGAGTCGGGTAAAGTTTGATTGGGTATAGAACTCTTTGAGTTCATAGGAATCCTCCCCTTGTAGAATAGGTGTTTAGCAACTTGTTGTTACCATTCTACATAGGAGGATTTTTTCTGTTTAAAACCTTTTATTGGTTAAATACCATTATTTGGAACAGCTTTGCAAGACTAGTGGCAGTTAACCGGAATATCTCCCCTTATTTGTCCTTCTTACGCACCCTCTATGAACAATAGCCGGAAAATCTCCGCTTATGAAAGTGCGAACCTTCACCAAAATGCAGGATAACAGGGCATTGACAAAAATGATAAAAATAGTTATTCTTAATTCAAGATATTTTAATTCAAGATATTTTCTCGGTGCAGAGGAGGGATAGAATGAAGGATATTTTAAAGAGGATCAATGAACTGGCTCAAAAGAAAAAGAATGAGGGATTAACAGAGAGCGAAGTGGGTGAAATGAATGAGTTACGACAAAAGTACCTGGATATTTTTCGCGGATCGATGCAGGAGCTGCTGTTGAATACTACGGTGGTCGATCCTGAAGGAGCAGATGTAACGCCCAAAAAATTGCGGACCGAACAAGCCAGGAATAGGAAGAAAGCAATCTGGTCTTCTTAAAATAGTTATTGACACACAAATGGATTTCATGTTAAATTTATCTCGAATTAAAAATAAATTATTTCAAGACATATTTTTTTATACTAATATCTCGAATTCGAGATAAAAAACAAGGAGGAGTTTTAAAATGGCAAAATGGACAGTGGACCAATCACACTCAGCAATCGGATTTGAAGTGAAACACATGATGGTATCGAAGGTGAAAGGTGAATTCGAATCATACACAGCAGATGTTGAAGCAGCAGACCTAACAGATTTAACAACAGCTTCAATCGCATTTAAAATTGATGTGGCTAGCATTGACACACGCAATGAAGACCGCGATAATCACTTGAAATCAGCAGACTTCTTCGATGTCGAGAATAACCCGACGATCGAATTCAAATCCACAAACATCACGAAAGACGGTGATGACTATAAAGTAACTGGTGATTTAACAATCAAGGATGTAACGAAGCCAGTAACTTTTGATGTTGAGTATGGCGGTAAAGGTACGAACCCATGGGGTGTAGAAGTTTACGGTTTCGAAGCGGAAACGAAAATCAACCGTGAAGAATTCGGTCTTACTTGGAATGCGGCATTAGAAACTGGCGGTGTCCTAGTAGGAAAAGATATCAAAATCAAAGTGGAATTAGAAGTGAACCCATCAGCATAAATGACTTCAAACCTTAGTGGTTTTGCTGGATTCGTATGGATCCAGCAGGACCATTGGCAAGGAGAATGGAAATGGAACTGCAAAAAAAAGAGTTGAAAGCTGTTACAGTGATCATTCGTGCCGCTCAGGCCATCCAGGAAGTGATTCGGAAAGATGCAGCGAAATTCGGCTTGAATCCAACGGAATTCTCTGTGTTGGAGCTTTTGTACCATAGAGGCGAACAGCCTATTCAGGCGATTGGAAAAAAGGTTCTGATCTCAAGCGGCAGCATTACTTATGTAGTCGATAAATTGGAGCAGAAAAACTATGTGAAACGCAGGGGATGCCCGGAGGACAGGCGTGTGACCTATGCGGTAATAACAACTGAGGGAAAAGCATTGATGGATGATATTTTCCCGCAGCATGTAATGGAAATAACCGAGGTTTTTGCGGACCTGGATGCCGGCGAAGTTAATCAGACCATTTCACTGTTGAAAAGAATCGGTTATCGGGCGAAGAACTGTTGAATATAAATTTTTTTAACTAAATATCTCGAATTCGAGATAAAATCAGGAGGAAAATAATAATGATGGATTTAGGATTGTTAATAATAAGATTGGTTATTGGTATTTTGTTTATTGGACATGGCGCACAAAAGTTGTTTGGCTGGTTCGGAGGGTATGGATTGAAAGGAACCGGTGGCTGGTTTGAATCGATTGGCATGAGGCCAGGTGTGACGATGGCGCTTTTCGCGGGATTAGCCGAACTGATCGGGGGAATATTACTAGGTGCAGGATTTTTAACACCGCTTGCAGCCTTGATGATTGCAGGAACAATGCTGATGGCGATTGTTAAGGTGCATGCACCTAACGGTTTGTGGTCGACTGCGAATGGATATGAATATAACTTAACGTTAATTTCTGTAGCTATTGGACTTGCGCTTATTGGACCTGGTAAATACGCCATTGATGCAATTTTATAATACTTTATCTTGGAATCGAGATTTTAAAAAGGAGTGAATCTAATGAGCAAAAAGACAATGGGAATTCACCATATTACCGCAATTGTTGGCCATCCTCAGGAAAACGTCGACTTTTATGCTGGTGTTTTGGGTTTGCGCATGGTCAAGCAAACAGTCAATTTTGATGATCCGCAAACGTACCATCTTTATTTCGGGAACGAAGGCGGAAAGCCGGGAACCATCATCACTTTCTTTCCATGGGCAGGAGCAAGCCAGGGAGTCATTGGTGACGGCCAGGTAGGAGTGACTTCCTATGTGGTACCAAAGGGTACGATGGATTTTTGGAAAAAGCGTCTGGAAAAATTCAATATTGCATACACAACGATGGAACGCTTTGGCGAGCAATATCTCGAATTTGATGATCCACATGGTCTTCATCTGGAGATTGTTGAGCGAGAAGAAGGAGAACTCAATGATTGGAGCTTTGGTGAAGTTACGTCTGAAGTGGCGATTAAAGGATTTGGGGGAGCCACTCTATTATCCACCAAGCCGGAAAAAACCGCTGAACTGCTGGAAAACGTAATGGGCCTTGAGCTTGTTAGCAGAGAAGGAGATTTCATCCGCTTCCGTTCTTCAGCAGACATCGGTAATGTTATCGACCTGAAGTTGACGCCGATTGGACGCGGTGTGATGGGTGTAGGAACGGTTCATCATATTGCCTGGAGAGCGGTTGATGACGAAGACCAGCTGGATTGGCAGAAATACGTGGCAGCCAATGGATATGGTGTCACTCCTGTACAGGACAGAAATTACTTCAACGCGATTTATTTCAGGGAGCATGGGGAGATCCTGTTTGAAATTGCAACGGATCCTCCAGGATTTGCGCATGATGAAGATCAGGAAACAATGGGTGAAAAATTGATGCTGCCGGAGCAATATGAACAATATCGAAGCCAGATTGAGAGAGGGCTAATTCCGATTGAAGTTAGAGAGTTGGATTGAGACGAACCAGAAAGGATGGTGGCTATGCTTACAATTGACCCTGCCGAGCTTTCCGAGAGGGATAATTATAAATTCCTGATTGGAAGCATCATTCCCAGACCGATTGCCTTCGTTACGACCATGTCCAAGGATGCGGTATTGAATGGAGCGCCATTCAGCTACTTCAATATTGTATCATCCAATCCGCCATTGATTTCTTTATCCATACAGCGGTCAGGCGGGAACCAGAAGGATACAGCAAGGAACATCCTTGAATCAGGAGAGTTTGTGGTTCATATTGTTGACGAGCATAATGTTGAAAAAATAAACCAGACTGCCGCAAGCCTGCCTTCTGAGCAGAGCGAGGTGCAGTTGGCCAAGTTAACCCCGGCAGACAGTGTGAAAGTTTCTGTGCCTGGTGTGAAGGAAGCGAAGATCAGGATGGAATGCGTGCTGGAACAGGCGTTGGAATTAGGTGGCGGCGAATCACCAGGCTGTGATTTTATCATTGGAAAAGTCGTTCAGTTTCATATTAAGGAAAACTTATATGAGAATGGAAGAATTGACCCGGCTGGGCTGGCTGCTGTCAGCCGGCTGGCTGGTAACCATTACGCGAAAATCGGAGAGATTTTTGAAATCGAGCGGCCGAAGTAAATCCATAGAGGAAAGGGTGAGTGAGGAATGCAGAAAACATCAGGTATCCACCATATTACGGCGATGGTAAACGATGCGCAAAGGAATATTGATTTTTATGCAGGCGTACTTGGGTTAAGACTTGTGAAGAAAACAATCAACTATGACCGACCTGAAGTGTACCATCTTTATTTTGCCAATGAAAGCGGGGATCCTGGAACTGTCATCACCTTTTTTCCATGGGCTAACCAGCTGAAAGGCCGAATCGGCACGGGACAGGTCGGAGTGACAAGCTATGTTATTCCAACTGGTTCTCTTCCATTTTGGAAGGAGAGGTTGAAGCGATTTGGCGTCAGATTCATCCATAATGTACGGTATGGCGAAGACTATTTGCAATTCCAGGATCCGGACGGACTTGAACTTGAACTGGTCGAACGAAATAACGGTCCCGTAAATACCTGGAGCTTCGGAGGAGTTACTCCTGATGTTGCGATCAAAGGGTTTGGCGGAGCCACATTGATTTCGGCCCAGCCTCATAAAACGGCAGAAGTCCTGGAGGAGATCCTCGGACTAGAGAACATTGGCCAGGAAGAAAGTTTCCTAAGGTTCAAATCAGAAGCTGAGATTGGCAATACCATCGATATCAAGCTCACTCCGTCCGTCCGTGGATTGATGGGAGCAGGAACGGTCCACCATATTGCCTGGAGAGCGAAGGATGAAGAGGAGCATAAAAGGTGGAGAGATCTTCTCGTGGAGAAAGGTTATTATCCAACAGAGATTCTTGACCGGAATTACTTCAAAGCTCTTTATTTTCAGGAAGGCGGAGGGATTCTGTTTGAAATAGCGACTGATCCACCGGGTTTTACAGTGGATGAACCAATGGATGCGCTAGGTGAAAAATTGATGCTGCCATCGTGGCTGGAATCAAGACGGGAAGAATTTGAGGAAATGCTGCCAAAGGTAGAAGTTCGTATTTTGGAGGGGAATTAAAAAATGAAACATATATTCAATAAGGGAAAGGTCCCGACAAAACCAACATTGTTATTGCTTCACGGCACAGGAGGAAATGAACTGGATCTGCTGCCTCTTGCCGGAATGATCGATGATGAAGCATCTGTATTAAGTGTCCGCGGTAATGTATTGGAAAACGGGATGCCACGATTCTTCCGCAGATTGGCGGAAGGTGTTTTCGATGAACAGGATCTGATTTTCCGTACAAAGGAATTGAATGAATTCCTGGATGAAGCAGCAGGAAAGTACGGCTTTGACCGCGACAATGTAATTGCTGTTGGCTATTCAAATGGAGCAAATATCGCAGCAAGCCTGCTTTTCCACTATCAAGATGCATTGAAAGGTGCCATGCTTCATCACCCAATGGTTCCGAGAAGAGGCATTGACCTGCCAGAATTGACAGGAACTTCGGTATTCATAGCTGCTGGAACAAACGATCCAATCTGCTCGCCACAGGAATCCGAAGAGCTAAAATCTTTACTGGAAAAAGCAAATGCGGATGTTGAACTTCATTGGGAGAATAGAGGACATCAGTTGTCCCGTGAGGAAGTCGAAGCGGCGGCTAAGTGGTATCGTGAGAGATTTTAATCATAAGCAGGGTGGGGACGGTTCTTGATGGGGACCGTCCCTTTGTTAGGAATAGAGACATTATAGGTGCGAAAATGGGAAGATGCTCAAAGCTGTTAAGAAAACGTGGTTATTGTGACAGGTTTCAGGTTGCAGGACCCAAAGCTGTCAAGAAAGTGCTTATGATGATAATCGTTTAGTGCTGTTAAGGACTTGAATAATAATAATGTCTCTTTTCTTAACTAATTCGGTTCCTGGATGAGACGTGAGAACCCGTGTCAACGAGTCTAACGGCTGGAAGATCATGAGAAATTTAAATGATAAGAAGTGGGGACGGTTCTTGATGGGGACCGTCCCTTTACTCTTTTATAAAGAGCCCAATTTAGTGGCAGATAGCGCGCCAGCTTTATTGGCAAACTCCGTATACTCCCTTAATACCGCTTCGTTTTGAGGGCTTCTTTTATCATGGAAACGGGATAGAAGGGCCGCCATGAACGCGTCACCGGCACCGGTTGTGTCAATCGCCTCAACCGAAATCCCAGGGACATGCACGACGCTATCTTTATGTATGGCGTATGCTCCTTCTTTTCCTTTCGTGACAAACAGGAAAGGGATCTGCAATTTGGCAATGTGCTCTAAACCAGCTTCAAGGGTGGAGGTTTCTGTTAGAAATTTCAATTCATCTTCCGTCATTTTTACGATATCGGCCTTCTGAACAAAGGCTAGGATCGTTTCTCTGCAGTGGTTCTCACTTTCCCAACGTTTCAGCCGGATATTGGTATCGAATGCTATTTCCACATTCTCTTCTCTGGCAAAGTGGATAGCCTGTTCCGTTGTTTTCCTTGCAATGGGGTGAAAAAGAGTACCAGATCCAAAGTAAAACATCTTACTTTTTAGAAACAGGCCCCGATCAAGTTCCTCCGCTGTGATCCACTCATCAGGTGTTTCGTTTACATAGGAATGGAAATACCGTTCTCCCAGCTCATCTAAGTGGATATAAACCGAGCAGATTTTTTTATTGGAAGTATAAGAACAAAAAGAAAGATCAACCTTTTCCTCCGTTAATTTACCCTCAACAAATTTACTGGTTTCATCCCTTCCCAATTTGCATAAATAATACGATGGAATGCTATGCCTGCTAACCCCGACTGCCACATTAACAGTGGCTCCCCCTAATAATCGATGAAACGTTGTGTTGGAGGGATCCGTGGCAATCAAATCAACGATTACTTCGCCCAGTGATATAATCCCATGCTTTTTCAATATGGTGCACCTTCCGTCCATAAAAAGTCTCAAAATTTATGTATAGTTTAACAGCTAATGAAGCTGCTTGGGAAGCGTGTTAGACAGGTGGGACAGGAGAACCGTTCCTTGTGTCTAGCTATTCATACTCATTCTCTTCTCTTCATATACTTTTTCGGCAATTCGCCGGACGTATATTTTTAACGGTAAGATTGATAGACTGCCAATTAATAGAACAGAAAGATTCGGCATCATCACCGCCCAGAGGATCGCCGCGAGATAGGAACCGTGATAGGCGAGGATGGCGAGATGCATTTCGTTTGCTGAAATCAGTTCATGGCTGGTAAATTCCTGTTTGATGATCTTAAGGGACTTCATCGATAAAATCAGAATAACGATGACCGCTCCAGCAAAAATATAAATATCCTCTGCAATAAACACGGCCATACAGAAGGCATAGAACAGATAATCCAGCTTCGAAATGGCCCCGCTTAATGGTGTTTCTTCAATGGCCTTTCCGACCTGCATAAACAATTTAACTTCTTCCATTAATTCAAATGAAGATTTTGCAGTAATGCTCATAATTCTGAAGTTTAACAGCTGAGACAAAATGAAAAAACTAATGAAAATGAAGACGAAAATCCGTATCGAAAACCCATGATCATATAAGGTATGACCGAGTGTCAGGAAGAAAATGACCTCTGCCGCCATCAACGCAACATTTCCATAGGAAAACTTTTTGGCAGCCTGAATGTTCTTGTTGAACGAGATCACCACGTAAAAAGTAACGAGGAAAATCAGCCCTGCAATTGTCGTCAGAAATAAAATCACTTTCCCGATATTGGCATCAGTCGAGTGGCTGGGGATTAACAGGATGAAGAGTAATAGACTGATATGATAAACAATATGGAACCGCATTAATAGTTTCATCAAGATTCATTCCTTCTTGTTGATCTGTGAACGGGACAAACCGAAGTTTTTTTCGCCCAAATTCACATCATCGATTTTTGATTTTTATCCTTCTCTAGGTTAATAACTGTTCGCTAAGTAAGGCATGATATCCTTTCTTTTTGAAAAAGAAGAGTGGCGACTTACCCTTTGTCTCCAGTGAGGCTGTCAGGAGTTGTGATTTTATCAGCACAGGGGATAAAATAGGGATAAAACTAGGAGGCAATGCAGTGCTAATTGGTCATATCAGAGAAATAGTCCGGCACCCTGTTAAATCCTTTTATGGAGAAAGCGTCGAGAAGACAAAGGTTATGGAATATGGATTGTACGGAGACCGCAGTCATACGATCCTTGACCAAACAAGGCTAGGGAAATTTTTAACGATTACGCAGTTCCCAGAGATGGCTCGTTACAAGGCAAGGTTTATAGGAGAAGAAGAGATAGAAGAGTACCCTAAAGTCGAAATCGTGACACCTGAGGGGGAAGTTCTTGAATGGGGCAATAAGGAATTGGAGAAAGAAATACAAGCAAAATCCGGACGGGAAATTGCTTTTGCTTCATACAGACCTTCATACGTTCCTCAAGGCGCCATTGAAGAAGAGCATATTCAACTGGTTACGGACGCTTCACTACAGGGTTTGGAACAAATTTGGGACAAAGAGATTGATTCTAGGCGTTTTCGCCCCAATTTATTCATTGCATTAAAAGATCCCAAACCTTTTATTGAAGAGGAATGGTTTGGGAGACGGATGACAATAGGAAATGAAGTGGCACTGGAAGTGAAAAGGCATTGTGAAAGATGCATGATCATTACCGTTGATCCCGAAAATGCAAAAAGGGATTCATCATTGCTTGAAGCGGTTGCGAAAGAAAGAAATAATCATTTCGGCGTGTATGCTGCTGTCATAACAACAGGTGAAATCCATGTTGGAGATGAAGTCCATCTTGAATAGTTGGATAGCAGGGACATGCCTGGATGGTTCAAGAAAAAGATCCTTAAGCGGCCATTTCCAGTGATAAATATGAAATGCATGACGAGCAATCCTGAAAGCAGGAATAGTGAAGAATGGATGAAAAAAGAAGCAAAGGGTGCTGTTTCAGCGTCCTTTGCTTCTTTTTGTATCCTTAAGTATTAGACGTTATATGCTTCTTCTTTGCTTGTTTCTAATGCTTGTGTAGTTGGTTTCTCTGCTGGGATGACCAAATTCAGCAGCACGGCTGCCAGTGCACCGACAGTAATTCCGGAAGATAAGATATAGTTCGCCCAGTCAGGCATGCTGTAAAGGACTTCTTTTGGCAAAAGGGTAGCGGCAATGGTCAACAGGATTGGAAGGCCGATGACCATCATGTTGCGGTCGTCAATATGGAGCGGCTGGATCACTTTCATGCCGTTTGTCACGATCGCCACACAGACGATGCCAAAAATTCCGTTGATAACAGGCTCAGGTATGCAGGTGATTGCAGTTGAAAGCTTAGGAATAAGCCCCAAACAGACAAGGATTACACCGCTCGCCATAATGGCCAATCTGCTGGCTACACCAGTGATTGCAAGCAATCCTGCGTTAGAGGAGTAGCCTGTCATCGGAGTGCTTCCGAACAGTGCGCCGACAAAGCACCCAAGTCCTTCACCGACAGAAGCGCGGTTCAGGCGCTTTTCATCAAGCTCTTTTCCTGTAACTGTAGAAACGACGAACCATGTACCTGTAGTTTCAATCAAGATAATTAAGTATACAAACACGATGGTAATGATGGCACTTACATCAAAAATAGGTTTTCCGAATGGAAATAATGTTGGCAAGGAGAACCAGCTTGCACTTTTAACTGGCGAGAAATCAACTCCGCCAAAGAAGCTCGCTGCAACTGTTCCGGCAATAATCGCAATAATGACGGAAACGAGACGGAAAAATGTTCCGAGCCCATGTCTTTTGCGGCCAAGCAACATACAAATGACGAGGACTCCTGCAGAGATTGCAGCCACAAGAATGTTATCGCCTATGTTACCAGGAGAATGATAAATATTATTAAGGCCGATTGGCATTAATGCAATCCCGACAATGATGATCACCGTTCCGCCTACAAGTGGAGGGATGATCTTACGGACTGCTTTTGCGAACCACTTTAATGGGTAGCCTAGAAGAGCAATGATAATCGCGCCTGGTATCAGACTTCCTGCTATGGCGCCGAGGCCAAGCTTTCCTCCAATGGCCGCGATGGCTCCGATTGGAACATAAGACGGTCCTTGTACAACAGGTAATTTAATCCCCGCGCCAGTTTGGATCAGTGTAGCAATCCCAGTGGCTAAGAAGCACATCTGTATGAAAAAAGAGGTGTTTTCGGTGCTCAATGCTAAAAGCCCTGCAATAATGATTGGTGCTATGTATAAATCCATTGCCAGTACATGCTGTAAGCCTAAAACAAATGCTTTGCTGTAGCTGATTTTATCATCGACACCAATGATAATGTTACTATCCTGTTTCCTCTCCAATTGAGTCTTCCTCCTTGAGTGAATTCGTGTTTTGTTTACTTTTCAACTGGATTATACAAAAATAAATAAAAGTTGTATACAAAAAAACGAATAATTTTATTTTAATATATTTTAATGTTCGTATTTTTGGTTGACCGGTGAATGAATACCCATTACAATGAAGTCATAAAAGTGGATACGGAGGAGAAGGAAATGCAGCAAGATCATGTATTGCGCGAAGACTGGATTGTTGCCTGCAGAGCTGAAGACTTAAAGGAAAAGCCTGTCCAGGTCATCATTATGGGGGAACGGTTAGCGATATTCAGGAATAGTGAAGGTGTACATGCATTCAAGGATTTATGCATACATAGAGGAGCAGCTTTGTCTTTAGGAGAAGTTAAAAATGATTGCCTGGTATGCCCTTATCATGCCTGGGAATATAACCAGGACGGAGAATGTGTGAACATTCCGCAGCTGCCTGAAGGGCGTGCAATCCCTAAAAAGGCAAAAGCCACTTCCTATTCATGTATCGAGAAGTATGGATTCATTTGGGTGAATCTAGCCAATAATCTGCCAGAGTTTTTCAGATATGAAGAAATGGAAGGGGACAGCTGGCATAATGTCATCTGGGGACCACAATCCGTTGAGGCAAAGCCGCCGCGCATCATTGAGAACTTCCTGGATGTAGGCCATCTGGCGGTGGTCCATGAGGGCTTCTTAGGAACCGATAGTCATCGAATCATCGAAGACTATGCAGTGAATAGGACCGATAATCGGATTTTTTCAGACGAAATACCAATCTATCAACCAGACCCTGATGGATCAGGAAAGCCGAAATATGTCTATTACACCTATGAAATCGTTCGTCCTTTGATGGTTAAATTTACGAAAAGGGATCGTGAAAATAACACGGAAATGACCATTCTTTTAACAGTACGTCCTGAAAGTGAAAACACATCAGTAGCCTATGGAATGCTCTCCTTTAACTATGAGACAGGCCTTTCCGATGCCGAAATCATCGAATTCCAAAATGAGATTTTCGCACAGGATAAACCGGTAGTTGAAAACCAAAAACCGGAAGAGCTGCCGCTTGATCTGCAAGTCGAGCTTTCACTAGTGTGTGACCGTATGAGCATTGCATACAGACAGTATTTAAAAGAGCTTGGGGTAAGCTTGGGTACGGCGTAAGAGATTACTAGAGAAATATTCTTAGGCTTGTGATATAGCGGAAGAACCGTTTCCTGAGCATGGGAACAATTTTTTTGCTTCCAGTGTGAGCAAATATGATATCTCCCATAGGGATAGGGCGAGGTTCTTCCCTGTTTAATGGACATTTAGGTACACCACCAGACCATTAGAAAGCCTAACACAAGAAATTTTTTTAGTAGGGTGCATATCCTTTAACTGACAATGAAAATGGCGTGTAAACTATCATTAGTTTTAACACGCCATTTTTCTGATTTATTGTATGATCGGTTCCAAGATATGATGGTTCTTATTTTACATAAGCACCCGTTTGTTGAAGATGGACTCATTAATCAGAAATAATGAGTCCATCTTCTGCAACTTGCCCCTGGGCAGTAGAATTTGGGTTTTCAACCAATTCAAAGGATACTTTTTGTCCATGTTTTAGAAATCTGGATCCATCAGGAAACCTTTCCGATCAAGTGAAATAGAACTGTAATTAAAAAAAAAATTGTTGATTGGTACCGGTAAAAGCAACAACTATTATAAAGCGCTTTTCGGCTTCTTGATTGATATATTTTTTAATATGTTCCTTCCAGCTAACAACGCGAAATATAAAGGAATTGTTACAAGTAATATTACATAAAGGTCTCGTCCAGCAAGGTAAGTGGCAGAGTGAAGACCTTTTATAAGTAAGTGAGCAAACAGGTACGAGATAGGCAATAGAATCATTTTTTCTAGTCCATTTCTTATTTTTTCGTTCTTACGGAATATGACCAATCCAATTCCACAAATAAGTAAAAATCCTATAGCAAACAACACATAGTAGCTTAAAACAAGCCGAGGTAACGTCATGACAGAACCATCCGTTATTGGATCTCCATAAATTAAAGTATTTTCAATTCCATCGGTATTGTAATAGTAGATCGAAGCGACCGTTTCCCCATTCGGGTTTAAGACCGTATTGTCCAGGTTGTTTTTGTATATTTTCTGTTGCCAAATCGTTTCCCATGTAGTTATATCATAGACATAACCTGAATTGTCTGCTGCTGGATATTGATTTACATTATATCCAGAGACTTCTTCACTAAAATTCAAAAGTACAGTTCCATCATCCTTTTCAATAATTGAAACCGCATTTTCATTATAAGAGATGTATGCTGGGGTTGTCAGATAAGCGATTGTAACCACTGCAAAAACCAATGTTACCATGACTGAAAGAATAATCGTTTGCAGCTTTTTCTTTCGCAATGTATTTTGTATGTTTCTTAAGGGAGCTATATCGGTATCTACTGGCGGTTCTTCAAAAGTCCTCATTTCTTCAAGTCGTTTTTTACAGTTTTCACAAGAAGCTATATGTTCTTCAACTAGATCTCTAGTATCTTGACTTGCCATATCCTCGACATATAACGGCAGTATATCCCTAATCATATTACAGCTAATTCTCATTGATAATCCTCCGATCGCGCTTTAATTTTTTCTCTAGCACGGTGATAAGTAACACAAGCCCAGTTTTCACTTTTTCCAAACAATTTGCCAATTTGCTTAAATGACAGTTCTCCAAATGCACGGAGAGTAAAGACCTTTTTGTATGGCTCTTTCAAATTCTTGATAACTTCATGTACCTTCATAGACGCTTCTGAAATGGCTATTTCTTGTTCTACATTGTCTCCACTAGCTGATTCTGGAACCGACTCAAGATCCACCAAGCTTTTATTCTTACGCAAATAAGAGTAATAACTGTTTTTGGCAATTTGGCATAACCAAACACGGATATCACTATTCCCTCTGAAACTGTCTAGAGATGTTAATGCCTTCATAAAAGTTTCCGAAGTGATATCTTCAGCGATATGCTTATCGCCAGATAAACTATACACATATAAAAATACATCTTTAAAGTATGTATTATAAATATCCTCAAGCTGTGTCACCATCTCACCTCCTTACATATAAGACGCGATAAACTCAAATATCTTACAATAATATAAGAAAAACCGTACAAAATACTAACGGGTTTACTTGTGAGGTGCAAAACGTTAAATCACAGTGCTAAACGCACGGCCAATAGCAGTATATTTCACGGGCAAAAAGGCTCAGAGTTATTTTCTACTCTAAGCCTTTTTGTGTTATGTTATTTAACTAAAGCACCCTATAGTTTAAGTGCAGTTCTTCACATAGGAGCGTAGTTACAGGAATGCTGCCCTTTTAGTTGGAAGTAGAACTATTCTTTTTTACTCTTGAAATTACAAAATAAGCAACCAGATATAATAGACATAAAAAGATGAATACTATTAAAACTGAAAGTAAGAACTTATCTTGATGCCATACTGTTCCACAACATCTTATTCCATAAAAATAAGGTAAAGGCGGATCAATGTTAACTACTGTCAGCTCCACAAATCCTATTGGGAAACCTATTACCATAGGGAAACTCCCTTTTAACTCAGCATATGTTTTAATCATTTTTCCGTTGCACCCGTTAGCACAATATCAAATATATATTAATTTAATGGGGATTCAATCTTTTCATTTAATTCCTCTGCTTGGCTCATAAAAGAATCCATATTGGCACTTATAGTAATATTTAATCCTAATCCAACTTCACGAAGTGTTTTCCGTAAGTCTTCAAAGTTCTGTTTATCCTCTTCAGTTAAATCAACAAAACTATATAATTTATCATTAGGATATTGATTTAATTTGGAATACAAGTTTTCAAGGATTTCCTTGTCACTTTTAGAAAGCGTTCCTAACTGCTTTCCAGTAGTCATTCCAAGCCAAATTCCGTTAGTTACATCCCCTAATTCAGTTGTAACCAGGTTAGGTTCAGGCCAATTATTATCCATCTGGTTAGCAATCAAGCCTTCCAATTCTACTAAATTATTTTGGACTTCTGTAACAAGAACTTGCTCCTTTACGAAGTTAACCTTTATAATTCCCCAAGCTACAATTGCGACGAGTAGTATATTCAAACCTATTGAAAATCTAAATAGTAGCTTCTTTTTTTTACTCAATTTTATTCCCCCTTTACCCAAGATGATTTTACCATAAAAACCCACATCCCTTATTAAAGTATTCTGCACCTATAGCTTAATAAGGATTTCAACAAAGGTGCCTATTTCATCTGGGTATTTAAGATTCTAAGTTAAAACTCCCCGTTTCAATAAGGATCCCTTCTTTATGAAGCCTTTTATGATTATGTGGAATTCGGCTTAATTCCTCACACTTTTCATTCCATATTATATTTATAAACCGAGATGCTTCTTGAAGGAAACAGTCCGGATTCAAATTCTCGTAACAATAACATTCGTTAGGATATGTTTCCCCGCATCCGAATAACTCCAGAACATCTTCTTCGATTGCAATTGCACCAATCCTAAACTCATAAAGGGAATACAACTCGATAAGGAAATTAGTAAAGTCTTTTATTTCCTCTTTTTTTATTCCAATTTGGTCCCATTCAAAGGTATCGAAGATAGACCCATAAAACCAGAAATTTACCATAATTGAATTTGAAGAAACCATTTCAATTTGTAGAGTCGCTTTTCGTTTCCTTGGTAAGTGAACGAATACTCTTAATCTTAATGAATGTATAAAATTTGTTTCTGGATCTTCCTCATCATAGGGACAGCCTCTATCAAAAAAATCAATAATTTCATCAACATTTTCGTCAATTATTTCAACCTTATTCGTTAGCTTTGGCAACTTATTTATAATATCCTGTATTGCTTTCGATTTCGCTTCCATTTCTTTAAGTTCCAATAGGAAGCTAACTTCAAGAAAAGGTCCGCCTTGCAACCATTGTGACCAATCCATTATGAATCCTCCTAAATCCGGGGAAATGTCGCTATAATTGATATGCTTCTTAAGCTAAACTGCTCCGTTTGTTTAAGAAGGAATTCAACAAAAAAGGCCGTTAATCCTTCCTAGATCAACGCACCCTTGAGAACAAATGATTTATTTTATTACTTGTGTCTCCCAGCCGTCATAACAGGAGGCACTTCCTCCAAATTGAATTGCTAACTCTGTAAGATACTTAGTTGTTTCGAATATCTTATCAGGCTCTATAAAACATTTTTTTGCTACTTTAAACATAAACAGTTCTTGTTGATCCTCTTCAACCAAATTTGGTTCATACAAATCATAACCCTTATCATTTAGCCTTCTGGCAATTTCCTCAATTGAGGACTCAGTTTTCAAGAAAAAATAGTGTTCCAAATAATGTTCTTTTTCGAAATTTGAGCCTTCCTTCTTTAATGCATTAATTGTTTCAAGGTCTAGAGACTCTCTTTGTCTCAACTCTTCTATTGTTTCACTCATAATCTTCACCTACTTTCGACTTTAATCAAGATTTTTCTATTTTGGCAATATTTTATATTTAGCCAATCCTTTCTTCAACTAAACTGCACCTATAGTTCAATAAGGAATTCAACAAAAATGGTGCTTAATCCTTCCTGGATCAATGCACCCGATAGTTTAAGTTCATTTTTTCACCAATCAATAAAAATGTCCTGTTTGTTTAAATGGAATTCACTCCATCAATTCACCTATTATGTATATTTCCTATGTGATTCTTAGAACAATCTTTCCCTTTGTACGCCCACTTTCCATGTGCTGGTGAGCCTCTACAATCTGTTCCAAGGGATAACATTTTTCAATAACAGGTTTTAACTTTTCTTGTTCCACAAGACTACATAAAAAAGCCAAGTCTCCATCATTGGGTTTTGTAAAATGAATCTTTGCCTTTTTTTTACCTAAGAATGATCCTATCATCACTTGAAACGGATGATATTTAGGGAAAAATAAGTGTTCAGTAATATAAACACCTTTCTCGGTTAAAGAACGTAAGCAACTGAAAAAGGTTCGCTTACCAACAGCATCCAGAATAACATCGTATTTATTTGTATGATCAGTGAAATCTTCCTTAGTATAATCAAGACATAATGAGCCCCAAGGTCCTTAACCCAGTCTAAATTGGAGGTGCTACAAACGGCAGTTACTTCAGCCCCATAGTAATTTGCAAGTTGAACAGCAAAATGCCCTACTCCTCCAGATGCTCCATATATTAAGATTCTTTGTCCTTGCTTTACCTGTGCTACATCTCTCAATGCTTGTAACGCAGTTTGAGCAGCACACGGTATAGCAGCCGCTTCTTCAAAAGTTATATTTTTCGGCATATGACATAGGAAATTTTCACGTGGAGAGACATATTCAGAATGGGACCCGAAGCAACTCCCGAACACCGGGTCACCCACCTTAAATTTGCGAACATTTTCACCGACAACCTCAATAGTACCCGCAACATCTATGCCCAGTATGGAATTTTTGGGTTTTGTTAGTCCATTATCCAATCTTGTTGGTAAATAACCCTTTCGGTACAAATAGTCCATAGTATTGACAGATGCACTGTGAACACGAATCAACACCCTGTCTTGTTCTTTGATGGATGGCTTTTCAATATCCTTTATACCCAAAACTTCAGGGGAACCGTAGTTACTATAAATTGCTGCTCTCACCTGAATACCTCCATAATAATTCTATTTTAAGGCGTTTATTTAATAGAAACTCTTTCCACTTATTATATGTTTTATTTCTAAATATTTGGACTAATTAAGAAATTTTTTTTGAACCTACTCCATTAGTTCAAGATGGCTAACGTACGGAACAACCATCAGAAAAAGAAAATATACATTGACCCAAATAATTCCTCTTAGAGTCTTTATTTTCAAAGATTAATGCTGCAGACAGAATTGATCGCTAACGCAAGATATAATTCTTTACGGCACATTGATTTAATTCTTACTAAATCCTTCTTCCACTAACCTGCTTCGTTTGTTCAATAAAGAATTCAACAAAAAAGGCCGCCAATCCTTCTTGGATCAACGCACCCTTATGTTTAAGAACATTTATTCGCAAACTTATTACAGGAATGCTGCCTCGTTTGTTCAAGTAGACTTTCAAAAAACGGGGGGTAATTCTTTTGGACTAACCTATCCGCTTTTATAACATGGATTGTTCTATTTACAGTCAACCTCATAGCTCAAGTTTGACTAACCACTTCACCAGGTATTACTTATTAAGCGAATTATCATTCATTTTACTTTCACAAATACAATTTTTTTTACAATTGCATTGTATATAGTACTTTTAATTAAGGAGCCCAAGGATAATAAGCAAGCGACGCAGCACTAATTTAATCTACTTAAAATTATAGATTAAATTAGAGATGATATTTTATCCCATCACCTAAATTGATAAATTTCCCAATATCAATAAACAATAGTAGTTTACAAATATAAGAGTAAATCTCTAAAGCAAATAATTATGCAAAAAAAAATTTAAAAGTCTTAATTTGATATATTAAATTTTCCCAATTTTTATACACCTAATACTTTAGTAGTATTAGTTTAGTAAGAATAAATTTACATTTTTTTCAAAAGGAGGTCAGTATGCCAAAACAATCCCTCAAGTTATTATGCCCTCTACTTACTGCTTGTTAAATTTTTTGTAATAGCTGAATTATTACAGAAGGAGGTTTCATTAAAATCAAAACTGCAGCCAAAATTCTTCAGTGGATTGGTGTTTTATTTGCTTTTTCTACATTAATGTTAGCAGCCAGTCGGTATCCGGTAGATCAAAGCACCCTGCCATTACTTATTTCCATTTCTATTTTACTAGGCATAGCCGGTGTTTTCTTGAGCGATAGAAATCCATTTGCTCTTATATCCCTAACTGTAGCGTTACTAGCAGTTGCTACTTATTACTACGTGGGAAATGGCATTATTCTCAACTTATGCGTGTTTACCAGCCTTTTCTTAATAGTTACTAATTATTTTGTAAAAAAAAAAGCAAGAACAAAAAAATAGTTTTATAAATTAGGAGAGAATGCCATGAGAAAGCGAATAACTTTTACTTTATTAATATTGAGTTTAATTTTTTCAAATTTTGGATTTGATACGGTTGCTGCTAAAAAGAAAGATAATGAAGAAACTATCATAGACAACGTAGAATATACAGTTGTCCAAGATGAAAATGGAGATAATTTGCTTCAACTAAAATATTTAGATACTGGTAAGGTAGAGTTTGTAAAAACAGTGGTTGAAGATGATGTTTATACAAATGTTGTTGTTTCAAGTGAAGGTGAAGTACTAAATAAAGTAGAATATGTGAAGGATGAAGAAAAAATTTATATTGACGGAAAAGTGGCTGACGGAAAATTATCTCTAACATCCACTGAAGATTCAGGTCCTACTTATGCTTCTGTAGACCCTGGAGGTGGTGGTTCTAAATGGAAATACCTTTCAACATCTTATGGAAGCAATAGTGAAAAATTAACTCATCAATCATTAATGGTAACTTTTGTTGCTGCTGCTTTAATGCTACCTGCTTGGTCACAAATAGTTATTGGCGTAGTAAATACATTATGGTCCGCTGAAGTAACACAAATATGGTACAAGAGGTATAACTACGTTGATGCTTATGCAACCTATACTACATGTAAAAGAGCGAATTCCACATATTTTTATCGTGTTAGTAACTATACTGGTCTTTTACGTAGTACTGGAATAGTAGTTCAACCTATTGATCCGTGTAATTCAGGGTATTAGCGCATTTTTAATTGTTTAGAGAATAGAATTCTCAAACAAATCAGTTATTAGAAAAAGGAGACCAAGTGTATCTCTGTGGTCTCCTTTTTTAATTATAATATTATAAATGTTCAGTATTAGAACTCAATAAGCATTTTATTAATACAACCTAGAAAACGTCATGGGCCTAAGAAGCTCGTATCTATAAGCATCTATTAGTTATTAAAACAATATGAAAAGATAAATGAGCGAGCGTTACTGAGCCCAAATCCTCATTTCTCCCCAAGTATTTTCCGATTTCTTATTAAACAATCCTGCACCGTTTGTTCAACAAGGAATAAAAACAAAAAGAATTATACACCAAAATGTATCATGTATTTCTTTTCTTCCTTGGCCTGTATTATCTTTGCAACCAATTCAACAAGTTCATCAGACTTTTTATACGATGGTGAGGATGTAACCACGTCATAGAATAAGGATAAGGATTCAAGTGGGATTATTGTAATTCCCCAATAAGCTAAACCATACTCTGGACGATCAAGCGAATGAAAGTAGGTTTTTACGATAGATAATTGATCATTTAAGGTATCAATTATCTCATCATCAACAGAAGTACACTTGTATTTTAGAGGTTCATAATCAAATTGACTTTTAACGTCTTCGATATTATCAATTATCCCAAATTCATGAACAGGCATAATTATCAGCCTCCTTGTTGAGCTAACCTGCTTCGTTAGTCGAATAATCTGCCTTAATAGCAGCTTATCTATCACTTTTGCACTCGTATGTAGAAACTATTGGCAATGGAATAGCTATTCTTAATTATATTATACTCTTTTCAAAATTTTCCTAAGTTGTGACAACTTACTTGTTCTATTTATCAGTATTCACAGGCTTAAGATCCTTAAAATCTCTCATAAACAGGTAATCGAACTAATTAATTTCCCAAATAAGGACAAAGCAATAGTCCTAGTTATGTATCTAGTACTAGTGATAGAGTTAGCTTGTACCAAAAATCACCAGTTTATAGGAGGGGCGAAAGGAGGATGCCAATCAAAATAAAAAAGACCATCCTACTATAAGGAAGGTCTACCTTTCTAGGTAACTTTATTGTTTTTGCCTCTATAAACGAAAACAAAATAAATAACGACACTAAGGATGATAACGATCTCTCCCCTTGAAAGAAGAACTAAAGAAATCAACAAAACGGATAGAATAAGAGTGGCAAAAAAGCCAATCACTGTTTTGTGTTTTATTGCCTTTTTAAAAGCTAACAGACCAATTGCGACACTTAAATAGACTGAAAGCATTCCCCAAAAAATAGAAAATATAATACAAGACACCTTCCTTTATGTTTAATTTTGTCCATTTCATTTATCCAATTAAGATATTCTATATAAATACAAAATTCCCCTGTTTTAAGATGCTTGCTAAACTAACCTCACAGTTTGTTCAATAAGAAAAGGAGGCGCTGCAGCTACCCCCTTTGTTAAATTTACAATCCATAGTCAATAGTTTAAGTACTTTACTTCACAATACTTTTTTAACCCCTGGCATTACTTTTCTTTTAACATAGAATACTTTCGGTAAGCTTTATAGTAACTGATAGTATAAAAAGCAACCATTAAGGCGGGGAATGACCTTAAAAGGGCAAATGGAGTTTCAAATAGGAATGCTTTCCAAAATAATGACCCTTTCATGCTCCAAAGGCCTTCGGTTAAATATAATCCTGAATCTTTGTAAATCGTATAAGAGAAAAGTAAAAACACGATCGCTAAACTAGATGAATAACCCATCAATCTTTTATAGTAATTATTCCTCGATTGGCGATCGGAGAAGATTTCAGTTTGTCCGTCATCTTCCTTTTGCCAATATTGAATTCCCCCAAGCCAGGTTCCTTTTAAATGATTCCAACCGAAGTCTTCATAGATCCCTTTATATTCATTTAGTTTTTCCTTTGATAAATATTCTTGATAATCCAGTCGCATTACATATCTCTTGTCAGTCTTTTCGAAAGTGTAGATTCCTAATCCGCTAATATTTATGCAGCGATAGCCTTTTTGTAATTGCTCGTTCAGCCATTGCTCCTCTTTTTCAATATCAACAAACATCTTAAACTTCTTCATTGCCTTCACTTCCTTCGTACAGGGATAAAATATGCAGCAACCTGTCTTGTTCCATTTTTAAAATCGCATTTCCTTCCGCAGTGATCATATAAACCTTCCTCCGGCCTGACTCTCCGACAGATTCAATCCAACCGTGCTTATTCAAGTTTTCAATTGCACCGTATAATGTACCAGCTGCTAAAGCAACAGTGCCGTTACTAATCTTTTCGATTTTTTGCATGACGGCATAGCCGTGGAGCGGTTCACGCAGAGCCAATAAAATATAATGCATGGTTTCAGACAACGGTAATAATTTGTGTTTCATAACCTCAACCTCTATTCAGTTCGACTATATAGTTCAACTTAATAAAAATATAATACAGTTCAACTGAATAGTCAACAATGTAGGTGAAATTAGTTATAGAAGCTTAAAGGGAGAATTCCATTATCCACCTCAGATCTGAGCGGTTTAAGAAATAGAGTAAAGGTTTGTTAAAGAAGGATTTATCACTCGAGATGTTGAAGAATGTATCAATAGGAAATGACTCTAGAAGCAAAGAGGCAGGAGGAATGATGGTGATGCAAATGAAACCGGAATATGAAGATTTTCCATTAAAGGCATATGACAAAATCAGATATGCAGATACGGATCGTCAGGGACATGTAAATAACGCACTGTTTTCAACCTTTCTGGAAACGGGAAGAACGGAGCTTCTCTATGCAAAGGAGCCGCTGCATGCTGAAAATGCGTCGTTTGTCATAGCGAGTCTGAAGCTGGACTTGCTTTCTGAAATACGATGGCCTGGGACAGTGGAAATTGGCAGTGCCATTACAAGAGTCGGAAACAGTTCCTTTTCTTTATTTCAAGGAATCTATCAAAATGGCAAGCTTGCTGCAGTGGCAGAAACCGTCATCGTGCAAATGGATGAGGACACTAGGAAATCGGCGCCGCTTTCCTCTGAAACAAAAGAGCGATTAAAACAATATTTACTTGAAATTCAATAAAGGAATCAATGATCGAAACGTGAGGACGGTGTCAGTGTTCTAGACAGCGGAACAGGGGGTTCCTGTAAATCAAAAAAGAAAATTAGTAAGGGGATCAGAAAATGAATGTTCTCATCGTATTCGCCCATCCGGACGGACAATCATTGAATGGGGCACTGAAAGACAGAACGGTTGGAATCCTGGAACAGAATGGCCATAAGGTAGAAGTATCGGACCTTTATAAAAAGAAATTTAAAGCAATTGCAGATCAAGATGATTTCCTTGTCCTTAAAAATCCAAACCGTTTCAATTATATTTCTGAACAATATCATGCACTGAAAAATAATACCTTTGCAGCTGACATTGTCGAAGAGCAAAGGTTAGTAAGCTGGGCGGACTTAATCATTTTTCAATATCCGATGTGGTGGACAGATGCCCCTGCCATATTGAAGGGATGGTTTGATCGAGTGTTCTCGTACAGCTTTGCCTACGGTCCAGGACGTTATGAAGAAGGGAACTTAAAGGGGAAAGCGGCCATTGTATCTGTGACCCATGGCGCAGAGGATCTATCGGAGTATGGAGAAAATGGAATAAAAGGCAAAGTCGAAGAGCGCTTGTTCAATATTCAGCACGAGAAGCTTTACTATTGTGGGATGACCGTCTTAGAACCGTTCCTATTCCCGGCAGGTGCAGATGAGGAGACGAGACTGCAACATATACAAGCTTGGGAGGAACGGCTGGCGGGCTTAAAGGACGAAATATTGGTAGATATATAATTAGGTCTCGATGAAAAAGTGAGAAATCGAAAGCCGTCCCTTTGTTTTAAACCGACACTTAGGAGTGATTGTTTTGGAATTGAATGATGTAATCCACTGGCACCGGTCGATTCGTGAATATGAAGATAGGGAAGTCAGCCAAGAGCTGCTAGACCGGATTTTAGAGGCAGGTATTCGTGCCTCATCAAGCGGAAATATGCAAACGTATTCGATCATTGTCACGAAAGATAAAGAACTGAAGAAAAAATTATATTCTGCTCATATGGAGCAATCGATGGTGGTGGATGCGCCGATCCTTTTAACATTTTGTGCGGATTTTAATCGAATGAGGAAATGGCTTACACTGAACGATGCCCCTGTACACTTTGATAATTACATGAGCTTTATGATTGGGGCCATTGATGCAGCATTGGTTTCACAAAACTGTGCTTTAGCAGCTGAAAATGAAGGACTGGGCATTTGCTATATGGGCTCTACGCTTGCGAATTGTGATCAAATTGGTGAACTGTTGAACTTGCCGCCAAATGTCGTACCCGTTGTTGGCTATTCATTAGGGTATCCAGCAGAAAATCCTGCCCCGCGTGACCGTCTGCCAATGCATGGACTTGTTCACTATGATCAGTATCAGGATTATTCGGATGAAAACATTCAGGAAATTTATCAAGATCGAAATGAAAAAGGATGGAACCGTTACATGGCCGTCCCAAAACTTAAAGAAATGACGGAAGAATTGGGATTGAAGAATCTTGCCCAAATTTATACGATCGCCAAGTATACGAAGCAATCGCATCAGGAATTTTCACAAACCGTGCTGAAGTACTTAGAGAGACAAAACTTCATGAATAATGAATAGGAGGGGCAGAAAAACCTCCGCTTTGTCTCGCAGTTTGATGAAATTTTTTCAAAGAGGGATCTGAAAATGAATATCTTAATTAAGAACTTACCTGAAAAAGAGATAGCGTATATTAGACGGACGGGGAGTTATTTTGAGCCCCAAGAACACTGGGGAAGGCTGATCGATTGGGCGATTGGCAATGGTCTGTACCCTCCACAGCAGTCGTTTATCGGTATATCGTTAGATAATCCAAATCAAGTGGAAAGCAAGGATTGCCGTCACGATGCCTGCGTTACATTGCCAGAGGGATTTGAAAAAGAAAACCATAAAGATATGGAATTCAGGAAGTTGGATGGAGGGCAGTACGCCCTGTATAATTTTTACGAAAAACCTGAAAAGCTCCATTCTGCTTATCAATACATGTTTGGCGAATGGCTTCCAAATAGTGATTATACAGCCGATTATGAGAGAGATAACCTCGAATACAACATGAATAACCCATCCGAAGATCCTGAAGGAAAATGCAGAGTTGATTTATACATACCCGTTAAAAAGAGAAAAGCTTAGGGCAAAATGTCACCAGTCAACGGTGACATTTTGTTATTGTTTTGAAGGTGCGGGATTGTGGCAAAGTTAAAAATAAGGGTGGAACCAAAATGATGATCAAGTTTTCAATCGATAAGGACAGAAGCTTTCATTTAAGATCAGCCGCTATTATCCAACATAAAGGCAGGGTCCTATTTCAAAGGCCGGTTGATAGTGAAAATTGGTTTTTGCCAGGAGGACGAGTGGAGCACTTTGAATCGACAGAAGAGACATTAAAAAGAGAGTTAATGGAAGAGTTCAATTTGGAAGTAAACCACCTGAAGCTCTGTTGGGTAGTGGAGTATTTTTTAGAGACAGAGAATAAAAAAATCCAGGAATTAGGGATGCATTACCTTGTGGACATTCCTGAGGACCATCCATTAGTTCACCATCAAGGTGAGTTCACAGGATTGGAAGATGGATATGTTCACAGATGGATTGAGATCGATGAACTTGATCAGTACAAAATAGTACCCGAATTCGTTGTTCCTCAGTTACGAAAGTTAAAGGACAGCAGCCAGATTGAACATACAGTTTTATCGGTAGTAAGGTAGTTTCATTATAATCATACTGATGGGACGATTCATGAAGGGATAGCCGTGTTTATTTATTTCTCAAACACAGTGAGATCAATACTTATTAAAGAAAGATCGTTATTTCTTTAATGAATCAATATTATTCACATACATTAAACTAAAGAAGGCATTTTGGATTGCGGAGGGGAGATAAAAATTGGCAAGGATCAAAAATATATCTATATTGTTTATCGTGATGGGGACATTTTTAATTGGCTGCTCTAATGTATCAAATGTAGAGCCAGCATCCGGCCGCACCTTGTTTTCCGCAGAGAAAGATAAGTATGCTTTATTAGTGGTTGATGAAAAAAGTGCTGACTATTATCGTAAATTACTAGATAAGCATAAGATATTGAATGTCAAAGTGATCAATGGAAGAACCTCTCTAGAAGACACAAATGAAGAATATAAATTTCTGGAATTAAAAAAATCCCCAGCATTCGTTGTATTCGATACTAAAGATATTGTTTATAAAACTTATAGTGAAAAAGAATTGATAGAGTTTTTAAGAGAGAACAGCCCGAATTAATGCTAGGAAGAATTTGATTATATAAAAATTTTCAGGGGTGCAAATGTGAATTCAGCGACAGAAACAATACAAGAATTAACGGATAAAGAACAATGGTTAGAAGCCTTTCCCATTATGAATCAGTTACGTACGGATTTGACTCCAAAGACATACTTGGAGTTACTAGAAGAAATGAGGAAAGATGGGTATTCTTTGTATGCTTTATCTATAGATAATCGGATTGTATCCTTAGCCGGTTTAAGCTGGAGAGTCAACTTCTATAATAAGCGTCACGTTTTTATCTATGATCTGGTAACAGATCCTGCTTACCGTTCATCCGGCTACGGAGAGAAATTATTAAGTTATATACATAACTGGGCAAAAGAAAATGGAGCTGAATACGTGGCATTAGAATCAGGTATTCAGCGAGACAAAGCTCACCGTTTTTATGAAGAGAAATTAGATTATGATAAATGGTGCTATTCATTTAGGAAAACGTTATAAAATAGGGCTAATGGTTCGACTAGGAAGATAATATGGTATAAGTTGAAAGCACAGATGGCGGTCTGGATGCCTTCGATACATTAGCAAACGGATTTTACATAGAAAGAGGAGAAAAGTTAATGAAAACAGAACAACAGTATTTTGAAGAGGGAAAATCGATTCAAACGTATATGGATGAAATGGGCATGTTAAAAGAGGAAAGTTTTGCTGTTTATGAACAATTTCAACTCCCAGCAGATGGATTTGCTGAACAGTTAAAACAAAATGAACTGCATTTCCTAACGATTACCGAAGATTGGTGTGGCGATGCTATGATGATTAATCCCGTCATTCGCAAATTAGCTGAAGCTGCAGATACTGAAATGCGCGTCGCATTACGAGATGCAGATACAGATTTGATTGATCGTCACTTAACAAATGGTGGACGTGCTATTCCCATGATTTTAGTCTTCAATAATCAAGGGCATTTACTTGGAAAGTGGGGACCGCGTGCTCCAAAAGCTCAGCAAATAGTAGATGAAGTTCGTGCTGCATTGCCACCAAAAGATGATCCTACCTTTGCAGAGAAACAAAAAGAAGCCTTTGGTTCTTTAAGAAAAAGATATACAGAGGACCAAGCTCTTTGGGAAGAGGTTTATAATCATTTTAAGGAAACAGTATTAACCATTTTGAAGTAGGGTTTGCTGCAGTGATGATTTATTGATGCCAATTAAAAAGAGAATATCATGAATGTAGAAAATGTCACCAATCAGTGGTGACATTTTCTATTGAATGTGCAGTTTTGTGGAAAAAATATTTTTTGCGATTTTCTAATAAGTTAAGCGGAAGTTACAAGACACCACCTTTTATACAAGGGGGATCCCAATGGAACTTTGGAAAGATTTGAATGAAACCGGGTGGTCTTTTCCAGCCATTAAAGATAATTCTTCAATGTCTCTTTAAGTGTCCCTCTTGTTTCTGTATCTTTTTCAAAAAGTATTCCGCCATGTATCATTTTTCTTACAAGGTCTGGTCGGAGTCCGGTCAGGATGGCTTTGCAGCCCATCATGGCGACACCAGTCAGGATCTTTTGAAAGTAGTCGATCACGTCCTTATCCATCATGGCTACACCTGATAGGTCGATCACTAAGTTTTGGAATCTTGTGATGGCTATTTCGTTTAAAACTTTCTCTTCAATGATCCTAATTCTAAAGGAGTCGATTGTCCCAATTAAAGGTAGAACAGAAACAGTCTCACTTACTGGAATGATTGGGACAGATAAATGTTCGACCATTTCCCTTTGCTTATGGAGCATTTGATCTTTATATTTTGAGTAGCTGAGAAAGAAACTATTAAGGAATTGGTCTATTTGTTCGTTTATGACTTCCTCCATATCATAAAAATCATTTTTTCCATCAGTCAGGTTCTTGTCTTCATCAATTTGACCAATAATCTTCCACAAAGTTCTTCTGATCGCTTGAACCCATTCTAATTTTAATGACAGAGTCAATGAATGACCTGCCCAGGCAATACCTTCCTCCTCTGCAAAAGTGATTAAATCTTTATCATTTTGATCGATTATGTAGAAAATTAATTTCCTGGCATTTTTTAATAGGTCGATGTTTCCTTTTTCTAAAATCTCAGTGATTTTCCCCGAAACATTAACGGCTTGAGAGAGTAAATTCTCTTCGAATCTCTTACCATGATCGTTAAAGTAGATTTTGATTTCTTCTCTTAATTCATTTATGTTATTCAATTGTCTTACCCCCGAAAAAATAACTTTAAAACAAATTACGTATACCCTGGCAGACGATTTATAAACCTATTTACCCAAAATTTCCGAATAAGTTTTTGGAGAATTATCAAAAGCCAGGAAAAATGTGCTACAAGGGGACGGTTCCGGCGTCTCGTGAATTGCCAGTCTGATAGATAATGAAGAAACATGAAAGAACATTTTATATTCCTATATAGCCTAAATAGTTGAGGAAAACGTCGTATAATACATTTATAAGGTAGATCATTCGACATTTAGAGTATGTTTTATTGAAAAATTTGGGTGCAGGACAACATTGGACGTCATTAAAAAACTCCCGTAGTGGAGGGGAGGGGCCCATATGGAAGTGGAGAAGAGCAGGGTTGAAGCCAACCAAAAACCGATGCTTCAAAAGTATTTGTTTCCGATTACCATTATTTCCTCAATTTTAATTTCAGGATCCACCGGATATTTAACTAGTCAAATAGCTGTCAACAATAGTGTTGGTGACTCAACAGAGATCATTTCTATGAAAAAACAAGTAAATGAAGCTAGAGATCAATCGTTAAAAGTAATTGAAACCGAACTGCCAAAAATAATTAGCGATCTGGATCAATACAATCAGGATATAAATTTATTAGTTAATAATGTGGAGTGGCTAAAAGGGAATTTAGCCCCTATAAGGGATGCGATAGGCAAATTTGGCACAGCCATTACAGTCGTTAGAGGGGTCAACACTCTTGTGGGCCTTCCATCTGTTAGTAAGATCAGTACTGATTTAGCTTTTCTGCAGATTCAGCTTGATGAAATCGATAGCTTACTATTTCGTTTGGAGAACTTAACACTTATTCAACAAGAAATCAGTGATTCTCATCGAAAGTTAAATTCTTTATTCGAAGAGTATCAAAAGGAAAAGGATATTGAACTGTTATTTCAAATTGAAAAAGAGTTAGACTCAAACTTGATTTATCAAATTGAGGACTTAAGAAGTTCTACAGTAGAAGCTCACAAAGTTCTTGAACTATCTTCAAGTGTTTTGACTACAGTCAATAAAACTAGATCCCTTTTTAGTTCAATACAGGAAATGGGTAAATCTGCGATAGATGCAATCCAGTTTTGGAAAGAAGATGAAGGCGGTTCTGAAATGGAGGCAGAAAGTATGGAAAAAGAATTAGTGGCTTCTATAGATAGAATTGAAAAGCTGCCTAGTGAATTAACTCAACGCTCCAAGAGTAGTATAACGTCCATAAGCCTTGTTCAAAAAGAGTTACAGACTATCAAGATAGCAGAATTGATCAGTAGTGAGTGAAGAGGGGATCACCCTCTTTTTTTCATTTAAGGTGAAGGTGACCTAGTTTAGACGGGAGGATTCTGGTTTTGCCGATTCAGTCTGACGCATCTCCTTAATCGAACTCACTCCAAACAAGCCAATGAGAGAAAAGATGACGGGAATGATGAAGCCATAAAAATAGCCTTCCGTCATATTTCCTGAAACAGCCTGAAAATGATCCAATACTTTTCCGAAAATGACTGGCAGCAGAACAGCACTTAGAAAGCCCCCTGTATTCGCAAATCCAGATACAAGGCCGGATTCCCTCATAGGAAAGGATTGACGAACGACAGCAAAGGTTAAGGCACTTGCCCCGAATCCAAAGCCGATGATAAAGAAAAGCGTAACGAGCATGAAAAATGGAGGATTCCCTTTGAAGAAAAGGAAAGCTGACCAGCTTGTGAAAACAATAAAATGAACCATGACATAAGGACGCTTGATTGTTTCAAGCCGACTTGAAATCCAACTGGTCAGTGGAGCTCCTATAAGTGCTCCAACAAGACCAACCATAATCAGTTGACTAGCATCTGAACGAGTCAGATCATACATATTCATCCCATAGGGCACTGCCCATGAGCTAATAAAGCCTACATAGCCGCCAACCACCCCAAAGTGACAGAAGAATAATGCCCATGCCTGCCGATTCATAACGATTCTTTTCAGTAACAACAAAATGTTTTGACGCTGAAGTTCCTCTTTTACAGCTACTGATTCATGATGAAAGAGTTGTCTTGGTTTCTTTACCAGTACAATATATAGAAGAATTCCGGATAAACATAAGGCTATGCCCGCAGAAAAAAAGGCTGCTCTCCAGCCAAGTAAGTCAATCCAAGCGGAGAAAGGAACGGTTGCCAGAAGGAAACCAAGACTTCCTGTCATTCCCGCGAAACCGATCAATCGGACGAATTCCTTCACTTTAAACCACTGGCTTAATATCAATACCAAGTTGACCCAAATAGTCGCATCTCCAATTCCCGTAAGGATTCTGGCAAAAAACAGGACAAACTCATGTGTCCCAAGACTATAAAGGATCGTGCCTAACCCAGTAATGATGGCACCGATAATCAGAAAAAAATTGGGCCCGAACCGATCAGCCAGAATCCCCATTGGAATTTGCAAACTCGTATAAACAAAGAATTGCATACTCGTCAGTAACCCAATCGTTGTTGCTGTTACTTGAAAATCCCTCATCACTTGCTCTGTAATCAATCCCGGAGCTGTTCGCTGGCTTGACATTAATAAGTAAGTGAACAATACGGAAACAAACACAACCCACCTAAACCTGCTATTTTGTTTGTCCAATGATTTCTACTCCCGTTAGCTTTTACACTATATATATGGGAATCCAGCAGCGGTCATGATAACTTACTATGTCCCGCCTTTTCTATTGCCACTTAAAGACAGTCACCTTCGTTCCACTGCCTGGCGAGGAAGTAATATAAAATTCATCCATCATGTTTTTTATCCCAGGAATACCGACTCCGAGGCTGCCTGATGTTGAATATCCTGGTTCCATGGCTTTGCTGATTTCCCTGATTCCAGGTCCCTGGTCACTGGCTGTAATTTTCAAACCATGTCTATTTCCTTTTTCAATCTGCTCAAAGCAGATCTGTCCTGTTCCGGCATATTTGTATATATTTCTTGCAAGCTCTGATATTGCGGTGACGATCCTCGCCTGGTTAATAGAATCAAAACAGAGGTCTTTAGAAAAAGTCCTGCCCATTGCGCGGGCTGTGAAAATGTCCTGTTCAAATTGGATGGGAACTAGGGCCTTATTATGAATAATCTCTACCATTCCTTTGCCACCACCTTTTGCTGTGTCTATCAATAAAGCTATCTATTGGAGGTTCCCTTGTGAATTTGCCGAAAGATTTCCTAAAAAAGAAAAAAGCCAAAAGAAGGGTGGTTAATCCCTTCTTTTGGCTTATGTCTGGTTCTATCGCCCAGCTCATTGCTGCCGTCAGCTATTCGGTTTTAATATTAATACGACCAAGCTCTTATCGATATCGAAATTCCATGACACAAAAGCGTTTTCCACTTTGGCTTCGAGATACGTCTCCAGCTGTGGTGTATGCTCGTTCAACAGCCTCTTTTCAAGGTTACGCTTGGCAATGGTGAGGGCCTCGGTAAAGCCCAAATTGATCATTTCTTTTTCTACACTGATCAAGATCTCATTCCTAATGATGACCAATGTTCTTGGGTTCAGCATACAGGAAGTAATGCTGCCGGGTGGTTTTTCCGCTTTTATGCTCACCTTAATGATTTCGTCATGGACCTCATCCTGGTTATTGTAGAAGTATTCCTGTTCATCCATCTGACTTTCCATAACGCCAATGAACATGCCGGTATGGCTGTCAAGATTCCAGTCATAATGAAATTCATTCAGGTTAATATCAAGATTCATTTTTAGGAAAGCTTTGATTTCCTCAGTCAGGGTCTGCATCAGCATATCCCTGATTTTCTCCACATATTTGCTTTGTTCGTTTGTCATTAATTTATCTTCCATCGGAGACAGAAAGTCTTTGATATACACGGTGATATAGGGATGGGCAATAGTAGCGAATACAGAACCAGGACCTTTGCCGAAATGTTCCCGTAGAATTCTTCCTATGTAACTCCCCAGATCTTTTTCCTTATTCCTTAAATCCATTCTCGTCATCCTTCTCAGATTCAGGCATGATATCCCTAGTCCATTTATTTTTTTGACGAAATGTAAAAAATGCTATTGAAAAAACCAGCGATTTTATCATCCATTTTTACTTACATATTTTCTTTCTACATTCCTTTCTACATTGATCAAGCGAATCCCTTTGAATTTTGTGTTTTTATCTGAAAAAATGGGGGAAAATTGGTAAAAAGCATATTCACAGTTTTATGTTGTTTGAAATTGATGATAAAATAAAAAAAGGAAAGAGGATATGATGCTTCTTTCTTTAAAAAGGGTGGACCCTAAAATGGATATTAAAGCACAGCAAACAAAATTGGCAAATAATTTTGGCAAGCTGCTGCGTGATAAATTTGGCAAAGGGCCAGAAGTGATTCATGTTACAATATCCCGGCCGTATGTATTGGTGTATATAAGCGGGTTTATTTCACCAATGGAGCAGGCGCTTCTGGAACAGGGACAGGAACTTACCGTCCTGACGACACGGGAGTATTTGATGAAATCATTGGACCCTGAAATTTGCGGGCAAATTAAAGCTTTAACTGATATGGAAATACAGCATATGTATTATGATTGGAATTTGCAGAACCTTTCCGGAGTTTTTGTTGCCATCAGTCCGGATAGCCCGGAAGAGGGAGCAGACTCCAGGGCTGATTATGAAGGCAGAGATGAGGTCCACAAGGAAATCATCCATATAAGCGAGCAAGCAGAAAAAGCACCTGACAGTGTTTACTCTTACATGCTCAGCTCCCGGTCATTGATTGTCATCCGGGAGGGAATATTAGTGCCAATCGAAAAGCAGTTGGTTTCCCTTGGATTTCATGAGACATTACGCGTAGCAAAAAGACAGCTTGAAGGCGGTATGCTGACTGGAAGCACCCAGTTTTCTGAAATACTTGATTCGAAAATCCAGGATATCTTTGTTGACTGGGATTTTCATCTTGATAAGAGTGTCATCACTATAATCCTAAAACCAAATAAAGCATAGGCAGTGGTGATCTGGACACATTGTGCCAGACCTAAGCCGAGAAGAGCAGGTTAAACCCCTGTTCTTTTCGGCTTTTTCTTTTTTTAACAGTTAAGCATACCTAGGCTCCTTTTGTTGCAGCACATACGTCAGAAATCAACCTTACTACGAAAGGGATTTTACAGATGAACGACATCGAAATGGCATTACTGAAAAATGAACTACAGCGGCTGCAAGCGGATTATCAAAAATGTGAGGATGAACGGCTTAAGGAGTATATCATGGAGGACATCGTGCTGATCGAGCACGCGATCAATATGAGAGTAAGCGAGGCAAAATCCAAGGTGTAATGGAATTAGGGGTGTGGGACATCCCTCATTCTCCCTTCCGTATTTGTTTGTAAAACGGAAGGGGGAGGGTGTTTTTGTACATTAAAAAGGAACTATATAGCTGTGTGATTTTTATTTAGTTCACTTTTTTCTACAGAAAATCCAATTCTGTTTAATGCTCTTTCAAGGCTTGCTTCAATCGTAATTCCTTTAAGGTTATTATTATATTCTATTGCTTTTAATGCTAAATCGGGCCTTATTCCTGTTAAAATCGGTGTTACCCCGACCAATTTCAAGATGCTTGCGATTCTCAGCAAGGAGGAAGTAACGACGGCATCAATCTGGATAATTCCTGATAGATCAATGATCAAGTATTGAAGGGACAGCTCCTTACTCTTAGTAAGAGCAGCATAAATGATATGCTCTACACGTTCTTCGTTCATCAAGCCTATAACAGGCAAAATGGCCACTCCATTTGTTATGGGGACGAACGGTGCCGATAAATTTTGGATCTGTTTGTTCGCATAATCCAAATCGAGCACATAGGTAAGTAAAGATGCCATCGTTTCAAACATCTCTATATGTTCCTGGCTTAATTCAATTGGCTTTTTATCCAGACCACAAATGGTGCCATAATTCTCACCATTGCCATAATAGATGGGGATGCCGATAAAGCAGCCGCCCCCTAAGTTTTTGGTCACATTAAGAGCCGCCGTAAGCTCGTTTTTATGAAGGTCCGGGATAAAGAGGCTTTCTCTTCCGTGATCCACACTCAATTTACAAAAGGTTTCTCCGAAAGGCAAAGTATCACCTTGTTCTAATAAAACCTCGTCCTTATTGAATACATTGACAATTTCATTTATTCGCTGATCATTTCTAGCTATGAACAGTGTATTGATATCGATGAATTTACTCATGATTTGAAGAATATCATTTGCGGCTTCTTCAAAATTCTTAAATGATTTTAGTTCCTTGATCATGCTGTTAGCTGACATTTTTACCCTACCCCTGCAAATTGATTTCTTCTATTAAGATAAACAATATCTTTAACTCCCATACAAAGTTTCTCAATAGTATATACACATAACTTTACTTAAACAAACATGAATGCGTGTTTAAGGATACTTGATGGTCCTTTGTTCCCGGTGCTTATTCATTGATCTCGGTTAAAGGAACAAATAAGGTAGGGGATTCCATTCCAAACTTAACAGCAGATGATCCATAGCTTATTAGACGAACAATACATTTCTACAGGGATGTGAATCATTTGCGCGATTCTATTTCTGACTGGTGTACGAGTTCAATATTCCTGTTTGCTGGATTTCTGATTTCAACATAGCCAGATTCATATTGATGCACAATAATATGTTCTTTCCCTTGATAAATGACTTTTTCCTCATTCGCCAAACAAGTCGCCTCCGGTGAAAAAAGTTTTAGTTACTTATACCTAAAAATTGCGTGCTGTAAACTTAAATCAATATTGTGAGACATATCGCCATTGCTTGAGAAGAGGAAGGACCCACTGCTCCTTCGTTTGCGATGGGCAGACAGCAAAGAACGCCTGGTTGATCAACCAGGCGCTCAATTGGAGCAAGGGGAAGGAATTATTTTGGAGGCAAAAGGCAATGTCCCTATGCTTCGTCTGATCAATAAAGCCTGTTTGTATATCCTTCCTTTAATTCTTTTGCCACTTGTTCAGGGGTCGTGTTTGGCAGCTTTGCGTGTGCAACCAGCATGCTGGGGACAGAAGGAAGGGCTTCTTTCTGCAGCCATGAGTCCGGCTGCCATAAGTTTGATCGGATAAAAGCTTTGGCACAATGAGCGTAACATTCCTCGACTTCTACTAAAATACCAAACAATGGAGTCTTGCCATTGACGGCTGTTTTTTCAAGAAGGTCAGAATCACGGCAGATATAGGCTTTCCCATTGATTCTTAAAGTCTCACCCAGTCCAGGTATGAGAAAGAGCAGGCCGATATGAGGATTCGCAATGATGTTGTGAACAGAATCCATTCTTCGATTTCCAGGCCGTTCTGGGATAAAAAGATGCTGATCATCAAGAACGGCCACAAACCCCGGAGAATCGCCGCGTGGTGAAACATCACACTGGCCGTCAGCGTTAGAAGTGGACATAGTTAAAAAGGGAGACTTTGATATAAAGTTTTTACAATGGTCGTCAATAAAAGAAATGACTTTATTCGCTGCCCTCGCGCTTGGATTTCCGATCGATGAACGAAATTCTTCAAATTCTTCCTGTGTTGAGATTATATCTTTATAGTTTGATATCATGAGGTCACCTTTCAAATTGGGTATTTGTAACAATGTTACCATTTATTAAGTTATAATTCATTACTTGCAGGGTCATTTGAAGATCAATGAAGACCTAACAGGAAATCTCATCCAAAAGTTGTAGATAGATTACACCATCCTTCCGACGAGAACGCTTAATGTTTTTTTTATAATAAAGGTAAGAAAAAGTCATAGGAAGGTGTTCAAAATGAACCATTTTATCTGTAATACATGCGGTGTCCAATATCCCCATTCTGCTCATGCTCCTGAATCCTGCCCGATTTGTGCTGACGAAAGACAGTACATTCACCCGGATGGACAGTCATGGACAACGCTTCAACAGCTTGTAGATTCAGGGAACTATAAAAATACCATTGTCCAAGAAGAGGAAGGACTGTACAGCGTTACCACTACTCCTTCGTTTGCAATTGGGCAGACAGCCTATTTAGTTCAGAATGATGGGTTCAACTTGCTATGGGACTGCATCACCTATCTGGACGAAGAGACAGAAAAGGAAATCCATTCTCTAGGAGGAATCGATGCCATCGCATTGTCCCATCCGCATTACTATTCGACACAGGTGGAATGGGCTGAAGTATTCGGAGCAAGCATTTATATCCACGAAAACGATCGCCAGTGGGTCACTAGGCACAGTGACAGGATCATCTTCTGGTCTGGGGATTCTTTGGAGCTTGATGGTGGCGTAACATTGCATCGTTTGGGTGGCCATTTTCATGGGGGAAGTGTTTTACACTGGGAAAATGATGTGAACAAGCAAGGAGTACTTCTTACTGGTGATATTATTCAAGTGGTCGCCGACCGACAATGGGTGAGTTTCATGTACAGTTATCCAAACCTTATCCCGTTGCCAGCTACCAAGGTTCAGGAGATGGCAGTCAAAGTCAGCGTTCTGGATTTTAACAGACTATATAATGCATTCCATCGTGTCATTAAGGAAAATGCCCATCAATCTGTTCAAAAATCCGCTAAGAGGTATATTGAGGCATTGGAGGGGAAGTTCGTTCATATAAACCACTAAATCCATTCACTTATCATATAGAAAAAAGAAGGCTTACCTTGTCCTTTGGCAAGGAAGGCCTTTATTTTGTTTTACACCAATCTCGAATTGTCCATATGTCTTCCATCGTACCATTCTAGCCCATTGAAATTAGAATATACTATTGCTAGTAGTCTATAATTATAGATTATTGGAACATGAATCATGATGATGTTGGTGCGATTTATTTATCATGCCCGTCTTGTTTGCAAAAAAGTATTGTCGGACCAGGAAGACGCTTCAGGTTCAGGCTAATGAATAAGCGAGAGGTGGATGCTGTGAAATGTGGAAAAGATTAAAAAGACTTCACCATTTGAATGGATATGCTACCTTATTTTTATTCATAAGTGGGATCTTGCTTTTCATTCCTTCATTAAGGGGGCCATTGGCTTCATACCGTGTCATGTTGAAGGATGTCCATATTTGGATCGGTTTTGCCACTGTTGCCTTCCTGCTGCTGTATGTCCGCTATTTTGCTTTCCATTACAAAGTGATAAAAAAACAACCTGGGAAGAAGCGGAATCTTGCGATGGTCATTGGATTGATCATTGGCTGGATCATTAGCGGTACGGTTCTGACGTTTCAAAGGAGTCTTCCTGAAGAACTCGTTCAAGCTTCATTGATCGTACATGATGTATTCACCTGGATTGGTCTGCCGGTCCTCCTTTTCCACTCCGTGACTAGGTCAGGATGGTTTCGGAAAAGATCAGATCAACTGCAAGAAAAAAAGAAAGAACTATATGCCTTCAGTCGCAGAGGATTTTTCAAATACGGCATTGTCACTTTGCTTGCGATCTTTTTGGGGCCATCTATTTATAAATGGCTGAAACAAGTGATGGATGATGGCGGATCGACACTGCAGGAGGTGGCGCTGAACAGCACAAATGAGCTCTCGCCGCTGCCGATTCCCGCCACGCAATCGTCCCCTCCCATTGGTGGAGGGTATGATGGCAAATTTCGTGTTTATACAGTAACGGAGATACCGGCCTTCACGAATGAAAATTGGAATTTTACGATTGATGGCCTGGTTGATGAGCCAGTGTCGTTGTCATGGGAAGAATTCGTCAAATTGAAGAGGACAGTCCAGGTCAGTGACTTTCACTGCGTTACGGGATGGTCCGTGCTTCATGTCACGTATGAAGGCATCCTGCTGAAAGATCTCATGAAGAAGGTTAAGCTGAAAGAGAACGCCTCCCATCTGAAATTTTACTCGGGCGACGGAGTCTATACTGACTCATTATCCCTTGAACAGGCATCCTTGGATGATGTCATGGTCGCTGTGCTCATGGATGGAGAGCTGATCCCGTCAGACTATGGAGGTCCCGTCCGGCTGATTGTCCCCAAAATGTATGCCTATAAATCAGTGAAGTGGCTCGTCAGAATCGAAGCCATCGATCATGTGCACGAAGGCTACTGGCAAGTGAGGGGATATGATACCGATGCATGGGTAGGAACATCAGGGACAACTTAGAAAAATAGAGTGTGAATAAATAAGAGAGCAAACAGGGAGCAAAGGGTGACGGACCTTTTGCTCCTTTTTTCGTCATTGTTTTTGGAAGCAAAAGGTACGTCCCTTTGCTTCCTAACTATTTCGGTTCCCGAATGAGACGCGAGAACCGTCCCTGTGTCTCTTAAAGTAGCATCTCCATGTTATAATGAAAAAAACATTGTCTGGACAAGTGGGGCCGGGCTTTTTGGAGTGGATGTAAGGATGACGACGATTGCGGATATTGCTCGTTTGGCAGGTGTTGCCAAGAGTACGGTTTCCCGATATTTGAATGGGGGTTCTGTCGGTGAGCAGACGATGAGGAGAATTGAGCGAGTGATTGGGGAGACGGGTTATTCTCCGAATACTTTTGCTCAGAGTCTAAAGGCGAAGAAGACGAATATCATTGGTACGGTCGTTCCTCGTCTTGATTCTTATGCTACTTCAAAGACCCTGATTGGGATTGATGAGAAGTTGCGGGAACTGAATTATCAAATGCTTGTATCCAATACAAGCCAGGATTTGGACCGGGAAATTGAGAGTCTGTACAGTTTGGCGAAGCAGAAAGTTGCGGGAATCATTTTGCTCGCGACAAAGGTGACCGAGCGGCACCTGGAAACGATTCAGGAAATCGGCATTCCTGTTCTGCTTGTCGGGCAGCAGCATGAACAGATCTACAGCCTGATCCACGATGATTTTGAGGCGGGGAAGGCAATTGGCAGGTTCATGGCACAAAAAGGGCATAAGCGGATCGCTTATCTGGGTGTCTCGGAAGAAGATATTGCGGTAGGGGTCAAAAGGAAGCAAGGCTTTGCCGGTGCGATAAAAGAGGCTGAAGAGATGAAGGTTCGTTATTATGAGACGAGCTTTAAAATCGGTGACGCGTTAGAAAAAGTGCCTTCTATTTTAGAGGAATTTCGTCCAACGGCAATTGTTTGTGCAACTGATAATATAGCGATTGGCGCCTTGAAAGCTGCCTATTCGAAGGGACTGAAGGTTCCAGAGGATCTCTCGATAACTGGATTTGGCGGGTATGAGATCACGGAGATGCTGAATCCTGGACTTACCACGGTACAATTCTTTTACAAGGAAGCCGGGGGAATGGCTGCAGATAAAATCGTCCAACTCGTGAATGAGGAAGAAATTCAGATGTTGAGTGTTTCCGATTTTAAAATTATTGAGCGAGAAAGCGTTGACATTTTGAGTTAGCTTGCTATAATAAAATTAAATTAATGGAACCGGTTCCGAAATCGAACCGGTTTTACTTTACCGCAGTTTGGAACCGGTTCCAAACAAACCGGTAATACCAAACAAAGGAGGAATTACAATGAACTACCATGAAGTAGCCAAAGAAATACTGACTGCCCTAGGTGGAAAAGAAAATGTGTCAGCGGCAGCACATTGTGCAACCCGCTTGCGCCTGGTATTGAATGATGAGTCGATCGTGGACCAGAAAAAACTCGATGAAATGGAAGCGGTTAAAGGAACTTTTTCGACTGGGGGCCAATTTCAGATCATCCTCGGTTCAGGGATTGTGAATAAGGTATATAAAGAACTAACGGAGCTGACTGGATTATCGGAAATGTCCACTAAGGATGTGAAGGATGCGAGCGCGAAGAAACTCAATCCAATTCAGCGTTTTGTGAAGATGTTATCCGATATTTTCGTGCCAATCATTCCGGCGATCGTGGCCGGCGGTTTGCTGATGGGAATAAATAATCTACTGACAGCGAAAGACCTATTCATCTCAGGAATGTCGCTTATTGAGGCTTACCCGGAAATGGCCGATCTGGCGGCCCTGATCAATACATTTGCAAATGCGGCATTCGTGTTCCTGCCCGTTTTGATTGGTTTCTCGGCAGCACAGCGCTTCGGGGGAAATGCTTATCTTGGAGCGGCACTGGGAATGCTGATGGTCCATCCTGATCTATTGAATGGCTGGGGCTATGGTGGCGCACTAGTCAATGGCGAGATACCGGTGTGGAAGATTTTTGGATTTGAGATTGAAAAAATAGGCTATCAAGGGACCGTTCTTCCTGTATTAGTTGCCTCTTTTATCCTGGCAAAAACAGAGAATTTCTTGCGAAGAGTGGTACCATCTGCTCTGGATAATCTGTTAACACCATTATTGACCATTTTTATCACGGGCATTTTAACATTCACGACGGTTGGACCGATTACCCGTGCAGCGGGGAATCTGCTTTCTGACGGCATGATCTGGCTGTATGATACGACGGGCTTCATCGGCGGTGCACTATTTGGCCTCGCTTATGCGCCAATCGTTATTACGGGTATGCACCACAGTTTCATTGCGGTGGAGACACAATTATTGGCCGATATGGCTAAAACAGGCGGTTCGTTCATATTTGTCATCGCTGCCATGTCCAATGTGGCACAGGGAGCTGCGACTTTGGGCGTTCTAACTGTTACACGCGATAAAAAGCTTAAAGGAACAGCTTCTGCAGCAGGAATTTCTGCTTTACTCGGAATTACGGAACCTGCGATGTTCGGTATTAACCTGAAGCTAAGATATCCATTTATCGGGGCGATCACAGGAGCTGCTGTCGGGTCAGCATTTGTCACCTTGTTCAAGGTAAAAGCGGTCGCTCTAGGTGCAGCTGGTTTGCCAGGGATCATTTCCATCAGCCCAGGCTCAATCGTTCCTTATATCATTGGCATGGGAATTGCGTTTGCAGTGGCATTCCTGGTTACGATCGTGCTTGCCAAAAGGGACGCAAAGAAGATGACTAACAGCGATGCGAAAGTCGCTGCAGCATAAGAAATATAAACAATGGCATTTCGAATAACATTGGAACTTAAAAGGTGACCAACGGCGATTTGAAACGCTACAGTATAAAAAACGGTTGAGGGGGAATCAAAAGATTCTCCTTTATCGTTTTCATTCAGGAGGAAGACAGCATGGAATGGACGAGAGAAAGCAGATATACCAAGGTGGAAGATGTAAGCCAGGAAGCTCTTGAAATATTGAAAAACAAAGTGGATGCAAGTCCGTGGCGTCAAAGCTTCCATATCCAGCCGGAAACAGGGCTATTAAATGATCCTAATGGATTTTCTTATTTTAATGGGGAATATCATTTGTTTTATCAATGGTTTCCGCTCGGTCCTGTACATGGCTTGAAGTATTGGTATCATACAAAGTCTGAGGACCTTGTCCATTGGGAGAATGTCGGAGTAGGCATCACGCCTGGAGACTATTTTGACAGCCATGGAGCTTACTCCGGCAGTGCAATCGAACATGACGAAAAGCTGTATTTAATGTATACAGGGAACACTCGCGATGAAAACTGGATTCGCCATCCATATCAGTGCCTGGCCGTGATGGGCAAGGATGGGGCTATTAGTAAGATCAACCCAGCCATTAACGAAGTTCCCGAAGGATATACCGATCATTTCCGTGATCCGAAGGTCTGGAAGGAAGACGGCCGCTTCTGGTCAGTCATCGGGGCGCAAAGGACAGAGGAAACAGGCTGTGTTGTTTTATACAGTTCAGCCGATTTCATCAATTGGCAGTTTGAAGGAGAGTTAAAAACGAATCTGGAATCGTTCGGGTATATGTGGGAATGCCCGGATTATTTTGAGCAGGATGGAAGCGGAGTGCTTATTTTTTCCCCGCAAGGAATTGAACCGCAGGGTGATTCCTATCAAAATATTTATCAATCAGGCTATCTCCTGGGTAAGCCATTGAATCTGGAAGATCGACTTTTCGAGCATAAAGAATTTAATGAACTTGATTGCGGCTTTGATTTTTATGCCCCTCAAACGATGCAAGATCCATCAGGCAGAAGGATTCTCGTCGGCTGGATGGGTTTGCCGGAGATTGAGTATCCTACGGATGCACATGGCTGGGCTCATTGCTTGACGATTCCGCGCGAGCTGACAGTCAAAGGAAATAAACTGATTCAGCTGCCGGCTAAAGAGCTTGCGATTTTGCGTGAGAAGGAAGAAAAGGCAGCGGGTATCCTGAGGGATGAGGCAAGGACGTTTGAAGGATTTAGTGGAGTTGCGTACGAAATGATTAGTGAGTTTGATAATGTCGATGCTTCTGAGTTTGGGGTGGAAATCAGGATGAGTGAGACGGAGAGAACAGTGATTTCCTATGATGCCGCAGCGCAAAAAGTGGTGGTGGATCGAAGTGAGTCTGGTGAAGCTTTTGCCGAGAAGTATGGTACGACTCGCCAATGCAAGGTGGAGCCAGGGAAGATCAAGTTCCATCTTTTTGTGGATGTCTCCTCTGTCGAGCTGTTTGTGAATGATGGCGAAGAAGTTTTCACCTGCCGCATTTTTCCGGGAGAGGGCAGCGACGGGATCCGCTTTTTCGCAAAAGACGGAAGTGCCCGTTTCGAAGCGGTAAAATGGAATTATCAAGCTAAGATGGGAAAAGGAAGTGAAGCCAGTGGGCATGCTGTATTCAATCGGTGAGGTTTTGATAGATTTCATACCGCAGCAAAAAGGAAAGGCACTGAAGGATGTCGTGACCTTTGAGCGGATGCCTGGAGGTGCACCGGCGAATGTGTCGGCAGCGGTAGCCAGGTATGGCCAGGCCGCTTCGATGATCACGAAGCTAGGTGAAGATGGTTTTGGCGACTACTTGATCGAACAATTGGAAGAGGCTGGCGTCAGGACGGACATGATCGTCAGGACGAAGCAAGCCAATACCGGTCTGGCCTTCGTTTCCCTTAGAGAAGATGGCGAACGCGATTTCTCCTTTTACCGCAAGCCATCTGCAGACTTGATGCTAGAAGAAACAGAACTCGATGCCTCTTCATTTGGAAGAGGCGATATCCTCCATTTTTGCTCAGTCGATCTCGTCGAGAGCCCGATGAAGCAAACGCACCGGAAAGCCATTAACCGTATGAAAGAGCAGGGCGGAATCATCAGCTTTGATCCAAATGTAAGGCTGCCGCTTTGGGACAGCGCAGAAGATTGCCGCAGTGCGATTCTTGAGTTCCTTCCAAGTGCCAATATCGTGAAGATTTCCGATGAAGAGCTCGAGTTCATAACAGGCATCCATGATGAGCAAGAAGCAATCCAATCCTTATTCCAGGGCGATGTCCAGGCGGTCGTTTTCACCAAAGGAGCCAACGGAGCAGACCTGTATGTCGGAAAAGAAAAATATGGATCAAACGGATTTACGGTTAAAGTAGAAGACACCACAGGCGCAGGAGACGCCTTCATAGGGGGATTCCTGTATAAACTGCTTGAACTCGGAGCGACATCAGAAAGCCTGCTCGAGTTATTGCATGACCAACACGCAGACATTCTGCGGTTTGCCAATGCAAGCGGAGCACTGACGACCACCAGGAGAGGGGCTATTTCCGCATTGCCAACCAGGGATGAGATTGAGAAGGGACTAAGCGACGGCCGGCTTTAGCGGTGTGAAAAAGTTCATTTTAATTGCCATACTGTAAAGATAGCAACTAGTTTCTCAGGGGCTTATTCTATAAAACTGACTGAGGTTTTTGCCGGCTTTCCAGATGACATTGTTTACTTCTATAATCGTTTTGTTTTTAATAAATCTGACATGGGTTGTTAAGATGCCAATCAGTTTGTTCAAAAATCCGCTAAGAGGTATTATTGAGGCTTTGGAAGGAAAGTTTGTTAATATGAACAATTAATCGGAAATAAAGTCAGGTTGATAAAACCAGGCGTTCAATGGGAGCAAAGGGTGACGGACCTTTTGCTCCTTTTTTTGTGAATTGTTTTTGGGAGCAAAAGGTGCGTCCCTTGCTTCGGGTCTCTCTTAATTATTTCGGTTCCCGAATGAGACGTGAGAACCGTCCCTGTGTCTCCTATGTCTCTAAATTAGTGCAACACTAGTGGTAAAATTTGATAAACTAATATTGTGGTAATTAAATTGCTTTAGAGGAGAAAACATGAAAAACCTACTTGCATTCCTATCTTTATTTTTTTTGCTAAGTATATATTTTAATCTTCTCCCCATTATTTTTAGTATGAGTGATGTCATTCGCATGGTTCATATACTCTTGTTTTTTCCGCTAGCTTACTTACTTGCCAAACAATTTCATTTACGTGGATTAGATATGTACGGACTGGTTAGATTTAAGGGATGGCGAAAAAACTTATTACTAGGATATTTAACGGGATTTGTTGCATGGGCAGTTTTATTTAGCATGTACCTTTATTTTGGAAAACTTGAGTTTCAAGGTATTAAAGGCATTAATGACAGTATGTTATCTTTGGTTGTCATTCTCTTTGCGTTTGGTACAGGCTCAATAATCAATGATATGATTGTAAGAGGTCTAGTATTTTACCATTTTAAGAACCGTGTTCCTATTTTAGTTTTATTTTCACTAACACTTGTGTTTTATGCTTTTGATGACATTTGGTACGCTGGATTTACTATACAAAATACTATTTTTTCACTTGTTTTAGGTCTTAGCCTTACATATGCTTTTTATAAGACTAACTCAATATGGGCTAATACAGGGATTCACTTTGGTTTAAACACCGTATATGGATTGTTTTATGGAGTAACAGGTAAAGCCGGTGATGGAATATTCGTGGTTACACAAAATCAATCCATAGCAAGCTGGATTGGATGGATTTCAACACTGATCGCATTCTTAATGTTCATTGTCGTATTAATAACAATAAAGTTTTACTCCAGAAACAATAATGAAATAAGAGGCAAAGCCTAAAGAATAGATTTGATAAATTTGGACATGGGGACGGTTCGTTTGTTTCAGTAAAATGCATATTTTAGCAATTTACGAAACGCCAGAACCGTCCCTGTGTTTCCCCGAAAGCAAAACGTCCGTATGCATCTAAAATTATTTTGCTATGTTAATAGCATAGAGCTTAAGCTCCTCATCGTCTTGAGGAAGAGTCACGTATCCTTCGAAAGTCATACCAAGCTTTTCAAGGAGTTTGGAAGAGGAAGCATTATCTTTGGTTGTAATGGCAACGATCCGATCCAAACCTAGTTTTCGGGCATATTCCAATGTCCCTTTGGCAGATTCAAAGGCATATCCTTTTGATTGATGTTCTGCAAGAAAGGCATATCCAATATCGACATCCTCCAGCCCATCCCGTTTAATCAAACCGCATAAACCAACCGGCAGCTTGCTCTCTTTCAGTTCAACCACAAAAAGGCCGAACCCAAATTTTTCGTACATCTTTCTTGGCCCGGTCAAAATATAATTTTTAGCATCCTCAAGCGAGCGAATGCCTTTATCTCCAATATAATTCAGCCATCCTGGTTCATTCAGCAATGTAAAAATGAACTCCTGGTCACTGACCTCTAGCCAGCGGATTTTCAAACGCTCCGTTTCAAATACAAGCACAAGTCCTACCTCATTTCTAAAAAAAAGTTCAGTGTAGCATCATCTTATCATTATAGGAAAGTTTTCGAGGGTTTTTTTCATTTTTTTGGTTCACAAATGCGAACCAGGGACATTCCCACGTCCCCACATACTTTTTCAGAAAAATTTTGACAATATGAATATATGTGCATATACTTAGAACAAATAAAAAGTTGCATTAGGGAAAATTAATGAGACGGAGGAAAAAAAGATGGCTAGGACTAATAAACTGACGCTCTTTGATGGGGCGAAAGGCGATTTAATTAAAATTTCTACTCTGAGACTGGAAGGAATCATGCGGAGAAGATTGCTCGATTTAGGGTTTGTACCCGGAGCAATCGTGGAGGTTCTTAGAAAAAGTCCATTAGGTGACCCCATTGCTTTTCGTGTCTCTAGTACTTCGATTGCTTTAAGGAAAGAAGAAAGTATTCGTATTGAAGGGGAGCTGATCAACCATGGATAATCGGTACAGGATTGCATTAGCAGGAAACCCTAACACAGGAAAAAGTACATTGTTCAACACTCTGACAGGATTGAAGCAGCATACTGGAAATTGGGCAGGTAAGACGGTCGAAATGAAGGAAGGCATGTTTTTATATAAAGATAAGTCCTACTCAATGATTGACTTACCCGGTACGTACTCCCTCTTTTCCAACTCCCTTGATGAAGAAACAGCGCGAAACTATATTGTTTTTGAGAAACCGGATCTAACGATCGTTGTATTAGATGGAACAGCTCTAGAGCGGAATATGAATTTGGCTCTTCAAGTCTTGGAACTGACGGAAAAAGTAATTGTTTGCATCAATCTAATGGATGAGGCTGAAAAAATGGGGATTAAGATCAATGAAAAAATGATGATGAGACGGCTAGGAGTTCCTGTCATCAAGATCTCGGCCAGAAATAAAACGGGCCTTCCAATGCTTTTGGACACCATTGAAAGAGTCATAAGCGGTGTGATTCCTTGTTCCCCAATCAAAATCACCTATGATGAGGAAACAGAACAAAAAATAGATTCACTTGTGCCAATGGTTCAAAAGGTATTTGGAGATACCGTTCCAGCCAGGTGGCTTTCATTAAGATTGCTGGACGGTGATAAAACCCTTTTGGAAGAATTGAAGATTAGGAATGGAACGAAGGAGGCCTTAAGCTAATGGAGTATTCAGCATTAGAAAAACAACAAATGTTAAGTGACCTTTTTAGCCAAGCAGAAAAATACACCTCATCACAAACAAGGGACAAAATTGTTGAGGCGCTATACGAGACTAGCAGAGAAACAATCAATGCAAGTGTGATCTATTCAAAAACAAGGCATGATCAGCGAACAGAAAAAATGGATGCTGTATTAACATCTCCGATTTGGGGATTCCCGATCATGCTGCTGATGTTAGGCGCGGTGTTTTATTTAACGATTGCCGGGGCAAATATACCATCCGCCATGCTAGCTGAATTTTTTGGCTGGGTGGAAGGGTATATTACAATGGCCTTCCATTTTCTAAATGCTCCAGAGTGGCTTCATGGGGTTTTGGTACTCGGGTTTTACCGAGGGACTACCTGGGTTGTCAGCGTGATGCTCCCTCCAATGGCCATATTTTTCCCCACCTTTGCTCTTTTAGAGAATTACGGCTATTTGCCAAGAGTGGCTTTTAATATGGACCGCTTGTTTAAAACCGTTGGAGCTCACGGGAAACAATCATTGACGATGGCGATGGGGTTTGGATGTAATGCGGCAGCTATGATGTCAACTAGAATCATTGAATCGCCACGTGAAAGAATGCTAGCCATCCTGACCAATAATTTTGTCCCTTGTAATGGACGATGGGGCACACTCATCCTTCTAGCATCACTATTTATGGCCGCCAGTTTTACTGGTGGATTCAAATTGCTTGTTACCACATCCGTCATTGTGGGGATTGTCTTATTCGGGATCATTGTCACGTTCTCTGTATCTTGGATTCTATCAAAAACCCTCCTGAAAGGTGTTCCAACTCACTATACGTTAGAATTGCCGCCATATAGAAAGCCGAAAATCTTTGATACGGTGATTCGATCCTCATTAAACAATTCTCTTGCCGTACTTAATCGAGCTGTGAAGGTCGCGGCACCTGCAGGGATCTTGACCTGGGTATTGGCGAACATCGATATAAATGGAATCAGCGTATTATTACATGTCGTCCAATTCCTCGATCCATTAGGACAAATGCTTGGGTTGGATGGGTATATCCTGATGGCCTTTATCATCGGTTTGCCAGCAAACGAAATCGTGCTGCCAGTTTTGTTAATGGGGTATCTTTCAACAGGCGAGTTGGTGGACGCTGGCGGAATCGAAAATATTAAACAGATTTTTCTTGAGCATAATTGGACGTGGCTTACCGCATTGAACATGATGTTATTTTCCTTATTACACTACCCATGCGGAACAACGCTGATTAATATTTACAAAGAAACGAAAAGCAAGAAATGGACATTTATGGCTTTCATCATACCGACGGTGATTGGACTTGGAGTCACTTTCGTCATTGCCCAGACTGCCCTTTATTTTGGATGGGTGTAAAGTGAGGAAACGAGGGGACGGTTCTTTTGTTTCAGTAGATTGCATGTTTTACCGTCGCTATGCTTCCCTTAAACCAGGGTGGCGCAGAAAACAATAAGGCAGAAAAGATTAAATTCTAATAGGAAGGAAACACAGCTAATGGCAGCTGTGTTTCTTTTTTATACCCGTGTTCCATTGTTTCGCTTCCCCCAATGGAACGTGACCACTGTCCCTGAAACCCCCTATAAAAAAGAGGTTAAAAGACTCAAAATTACATAGAGGGATTTATATCTTAGTTTTCTATAGTGTTAATATGATATAGTGAAATTAGTAACAGGTACTATAAGTTAGTTGTAAAAAAGGTTTTCAGGATTGGATTTCGTTTTATTAAACAAACTTTATTCGTCATGGAGGGTATGCTTTGCTAACTAACCATTTAGATTTCAGACTCGAACCAAAGGTCAGGGAATTGTACGAAGAACATAAAAAGAGGGCTGAGAAAATTGACTGGGGCTATCATGAATTCCTGCCATGGGACAAGGCGCAGGATTTCAGGCGTGTTCCATGGGACGAAAGCCAGGTGACCCTGCCTCAATCCGTTATCACTGCTGTTGAAACAGCGCTCTTAACCGAAGTGAATCTGCCGTGGTTTACCTCTTATCTGGATCAGACCTTCAAAGGATCTTTAACGGTCATCAAGGATTTTGTCCATACCTGGACAGCAGAAGAGGATCAGCATTCAAACCTGCTTGAAACGTATTTATTAATCACACGGAATGTCAATCCGAATCGGCTTCACGAGCTACATAAGCAAACCGTTGAAAATGGCTGGAACCCTGATTTCCATACGCCATTTGAGACGATGGTGTATACCTCTATGCAAGAGCTCGCAACCATGGTTTTTTATAATAATGTGGCAAAGGTAGCGGGTCCGCATGACCGGGATTTATCAAGCCTGTTGCGTCGTCTGGCTAAGGATGAGACCTTGCATTATGCCTTTTACCGGGATGTCATCAAATATCATCTGCAATTGGAGCCGAATTACTGCTACTACCTGGGGAATGTGATCATGAACTTCAAAATGCCGGGTGCCGTCATGCCTGACTTTGAAGACCGGATGTCCATCATTGCCAAGGAAGCAAACTACGGCCCGCTTGAGTATTTTGATCAGGTACTTGATGTGATTGTAGACTACTGGGAAATTGAAAAGCTGCGGCCGATCGCACCAGAAGCTGAAAAAGCCAGACTTGATATCCTGAACTATCATGCACGTTTAAAAAGGGTCAGGGACAGGTTTTATAAAACAAAGTGATAAGTTGAACCAGCGGGGGTGCTGGTTTTTAATTGAAGAAGAATAGGGACGTGAAACGTGGGGACGGTTCTTCTGTTTCAGTAAATAGCGTATTTTAACAATTTATGAAACGCCAGAACCGTCCCTGTGTTTTTGACTTTCATCGCAGTTGAACCGTAACATTCTCATCCAACTAAAGTCCCTTGCAATTTTTCCTAAATCTTGTTATTCTTAGGTAGAATTATTTTTGTTCGGTGTAAAGTTCGACTCTTCGTTCTAATAATCACTTTGGGCAAGGATAGTAATACAATGTGCATTAGCACTAGGAGGCAACAAACATGGAACAAGGTACAGTTAAATGGTTTAACGCAGAAAAAGGTTTCGGATTCATCGAGCGCGAAGGTGGAGAAGATGTATTCGTTCATTTCTCTGCAATCCAATCTGAAGGCTTCAAATCATTAGACGAAGGTCAAAAAGTTACTTTCGACGTTGAGCAAGGTGCACGTGGACCTCAAGCTGCTAACGTTCAAAAAGCTTAATTTTGATATAGCATACCGAAACAGACTCCAAAAGGGTCTGTTTTTTTATTTTCCAAAAATAACAGCAATAAAAAAACCCCTACTCAACGAACGAGCAGGGGCATGGAACCGGTAAAGTAAAAAATTTAAAGCAAAAGGTTATTTACATTATAACACACCAATCTCATAATTAAATGATTAGCAGAAATTTAGCAAGTGCATGATAATGACAACATAGAAGGGCACACAAATGGAGGAATGGATGATGAAATTTCCAAACGACGCGGATGGAGAAGCATTGCGCAGTTTGTTTAATGAAGGTGTCAGTTTTAAAAAGCCGCAGTCAGTCGAGTTTTTTATAGCTGTACCGGATAAGGCAACTGGCGAGAAGCTTCTGCCCGTATTGAAGGAAGAAGGCTTTCATGGCTTACTCGAGCAGGATGATGAGACAGATGAGTGGGCTTGCGGTTGCTCGAAAAGGATGCTCCTTAACCATAGCGAATTAAAAAAAGTGCAGGAAAAGCTGGATAAAATAAGCAAGCCTTACGGCGGCCATTCTGATGGCTGGGGCGTATTTGTAGAATAAAATGCAGGTGATGACATGCTCCATACATTTTTGGGTGAAACAATCGGGTATGATGTGATTTATAAAAATCGGCAAACAATCGGCATTTATATGGATTTGTACGGCCATGTCGAAGTCCACGCTCCTAAGGGGACCTCAGATGCAAGTGTGCTTCAAATCCTAGAAGGCCAATGGGACTTGATCCTGCAAAGGGCGAAGGAAATGAAAGAGCGGGCCTCAGCCGGTAGGGAAAAAGAGTACGGACCAGGCGGACAGTTTCTATATTTGGGGAGGCTCTATCACATTCTGATTTCCCAGGATGCAGATATCGAAAAGGACAATGCCGTGTTCGAAGCAGACAAGCTCCATGTATACGTGAAAGAGCAAAATGAAGAGAGCATCAAACAGGCTTTGAAGCGATTTTACTATCAGCAGTGCAAGGCATTAGTCGAAAAACGGGTTAAATCTTATCAAAGCGAATTCAAAATAAAGCCGCGCTCGATTCGAATCACGGACAGTAAGACGAACTGGGGAACGTGTGATTCCATGAGGAATTTGACATTCAATTGGAAGCTGTCCATGGCACCAATGGACGTGATTGATTATGTTGTCGTCCATGAAATGTGCCATATGGTCCATATGAATCACGACCGTTCGTTTTGGCGGCTTGTCGGAAAAATCATGCCTGATTATGAACGGTATGAGCGCTGGCTCGCGGTGTCGGGGTGGAGGATGGAGGTTTAGTGTAGCGGGGGTGACAGATCCTCTCAGCGGAGCAAAAAACTTCAAAAATATTAACCTTATAATAAAAAGGGATAGATGAGTATTTTCTGTTGGAATCGGTAAGTTACTTCGTCCCCTTCCTCATGTTTATATTCATGCTGGCATTTGGAAAGAAGCTTGCTCCCAACAAAGTATTCTCGGAGCAAAATCAGATACATTTTATGTAATGTTCCACCTTGGAAACGTGGGGACAGTTCTTCCATATCAGTGGATAGCATATTTTAACAATTTATGAAACACCAGAACCGTCCCTGTGTTTCTCCAGCATGATCTTAATTGTTATGAGGAAGACGGCTGACAGGGCATAGGAAGTGATGCTTATTGTCTGATGAGAGGCAGCGTTTATAACCCCGATTCCGATACAGGCCCAGACAAATACCAGGGGATAGATGCGATCCTTATTTTTATGGTGAAAATATAAAGCCAGAAGTGTGGCAAGCCCCAGCATGAACAGTGTCCATGCGACATCTGATAAAACGAATCCGTTCCATCCGGTATGCTTCAATTAATAGCTGATATTGGCAATGGTGGCGATGCTATCCATCCGAAGTAGACCGAGAAGGGGAGCGGATCCCAAAAAGTGTGATCTTCATTTTTGGTAAGATGATAGAGCTTGATAAGTATCAGCAGCAAACCAATCATCACGAATACCCTCAGAAGGGAAAATTCATACTGCCATAAAAGAACCCAGGCAATATTAAGGACAGAGCTCAGTAGATAAAGCGTTTTGTAAAACAGTTAATCCCTTCTTGAAGCAGGAAACTGTCTGAATGTCCAAATAAACAATAAAAAATAAATCACTCCCCAGATCCCGAAAACCTAACCATCACAACACATCCAGCGTATTTGAAATTTCCCCGGTATTCTGCCCATTGATCGGCAGAATGTTTACAAGAGCATTGACCAGTTCCACTAAGACAGTGGCAATCAGATTTAAGATAAAACGCCCATCCTCTTCCCCCGCTTTCACTTACATATTTGTTCATCCTATTACACTGGACCTAAGTGCATAACCCCATTTAGCCTATCGGGAAAAAGATTATCTCCATTCGCGAAAATATAATTTTCAATGGGACGCGAGAACCCTCGAATCGTTCCTATGTCCTCCAATGTGCTGGAAAATGTTTAACATTGTTATTGCGGGGAAGTTACAGAGTGTGACAAACATAGCCTTTTTGGACTATTTTCTTTCCGAACCTAACTTGAGATTAGGCTGGCTAAAAAAACTTTGGAGGTATTTGATGAATTTTAAGAAAGCGTTAGTTTCTGTTCCGTTGAGTGTTGCTCTATTAGTCCCTGGTTATAATGTGCTTGCAGATGAGCATGTGGAAAAGCCGACCGTCACGAATGCTGCGGTTGATTTGCGTTCGGATCTTGACCGCTTGTTCTCTGAGCATGCATACCTTGCCATGACTGCGATGAGAAAAGGGGCGAATGGCGAGAAGGATTTCAATCAGGTAGCTGAAGCATTGAACGGCAACACGAAAGATTTGACGGCAGCCATTAGCAGTGTTTACGGTGATGAGGCTGGCAGTAAGTTCAATGAAATGTGGAGCAGCCATATTGGCTATTTTGTAGACTATGTAAAAGCAACAGCGGGGAACGATGAAGGGGCGAAGCAAAAAGCTCTGGAAAATCTCCAAAGATATAAAAATGATTTCTCCGCATTCATTTCTACGGCTACAGAAGGAAAACTTGCTGAAGAGCAGCTAGCCAAGGGACTGCAAACGCATGTTGATCAATTGATCAATGGCTTTAACGCTTTCGTCGAGGGCGATTATGAAAAAGCTTATATGATTCAAAGTGACGCTATGGAACACCTATATATGACAAGCAAAGGCTTATCAAGCGCAATCGTTAGCCAGAATCCCGATAAGTTCAACAATACCAAGGCAGTGACTAAAGCTGCGGATTTACGTTCGAACTTAAATTTCCTCTTATCAGAGCATTTCGCGCTCGCTCAGCAGGCCATGCAAAATGGCATCAATGGCGATCCTGAATTTGATGCCAATGTTAAGGTGCTGAATCAAAACACGGAAGAATTGTCCGCAGCTATTGCTTCTGTCTACGGGAAAGAAGCCGGCATGAAGTTCAAGGAGATGTGGAGTGAACATATCGGCTATTTTGTCGACTATGTAAAAGCAACCGCTGCAACTGATGATGCGGCAAAGCAAGAAGCACTGGATAATCTAAATCAATATCGTATGGACTTCTCGAAGTTCATCAGCACAGCAACGGAAGGACGAGTCGAAGCAGATGCTCTTGCTCAAGGCCTTCAAACACATGTAGACCAGTTAGTCGGTGCTTTTAACAGCTATAATGAAGGCGATTACACCAATACCTGGATGAAGGCTCGCGAAGGATATGAGCATATGTTCACACCTGCGAATCTGTTCAGTTCGGCCTTTGTCGCACAATTCCCGGAAATGTTCACAGGAATGCCAGAGATGCCCGAGACAGGTATGGGTGGAATGAGCCAGGAAAAGGAAATCATGTGGATGCTTTGGGCACTTCCAATCCTATTGTTTGCCGCAATTCCTTTTGTGAAGCGCAAAGAACAATCAGCAGAATAAGTAGTTTGATAGAGGAAGGGGAAATTCCCCTCCTCTATTCCCATTTACAGGAGGCTTATCATGAATAATCTTCTTAAAAAAATCGCTCTTCTATACTTGATCGTGCTATTAACTACCATCCCTGGAAATACACTGTATATGGCCGCTCCAATCCTTCCAGTTACCCAAGAAGTCGAGGAAGCACCACAAGCTGAAGCAGACACGAATGAGGTGCCTGCCAGCCAAACAATTACCTATACTCCTCCTGAAATGGGCTTGCCTGATATCAAGAGTATTGACCCTAAAACAATCACGCTTCCATCCATACAAATGCAAGCTTCTGTTGTAAAAGTAGGCAAGCTTGCTAATGGCCAAATGGGTGTCCCGGAAAACATTGAAACCGTTGGCTGGTACAAGCCAGGTCCGAGACCAGGAAGCAACGGCAATGCCGTCTTGGCCGGGCATGTAGATGGGGCAAATCGCCCTGGTGCTTTCTTTCATTTAAAAAAAATGAAGAAAGGTGATCTCGTCCATGTTGAAGGAATGAACGGCGAGAAGCTAACATTCAAAGTGAAAGAAATCGCATCCTATTATCCAGATCAAGCTCCGATTGAAAAAATCTTTGGGTACAGTCCAGAACGAAACCTCAACTTAATCACTTGTACCGGATCGTTTAATCATGAGGAAGGAGGATATGAAGAAAGGCTGGTCGTGTATACAGAATTAGTGGGAGAGTAAGAAGCAAGGAGTGTAACCTGACCTTCTTTACTTGTTATCCGCGCACTCAATCAAATTATATTCTGTCACTGAATATAAAGGATTATGGGGAAGGTAAAGCTATTTAATCGGGAGTTCAAAAACTAGTCTTTAAAAAGGAATAGTTTTTATTTTTGGGGGAGGGCTATGTATGCCATACCTAATATTTGAAAAGCATCAATAAGCATTGTGCAAAAAGAATTACAAACTATAAAGATAGCACAAATGTTCAGTAGTGAGTAAAGGGGAGAGCCCTCTTTTTATTTGGGCTAGGATAAGGGGCGGCCCCGCTGTCCCGAAGGTGCGACAGCGGCAGTGTGATGTGCATCCCACGGAATCGACCTACCTTGACGACACAACCAAAAACCGGATCGTCTGATCTGTATGGTTGTACCAGTAATGCGTTTCGCTGGCGGAAAAGAACCAGGATTCTCCTTGCTGGAGTTCAATCATTCTTGTGCCTATTTGCAGTGTCAATGTTCCTTCTAGTACATAGACAAATTCATGTCCGCTATGTGCAAAGGGTTGTCCGTCACTTTGGTTTGCTGGGAGTGTGACGAGTATGGGATGAAAGTCTGGGTTTGGGACTTGCTGTGTCAGGTCTTTATAATGGAATGAAGGTTCACTCACAGGTTCATTATCACTTGGAAAAAAGGTACTAGGATTGACGCCTAGAACTTCGGATATTTTACGAAGTGACTCTAATGTGACGCTAGACTTTCCACGCTCCACTTGTGAAAGAAAGCTGATGGACACACCGGCTCCTTCTGCAAGTTCTTTCAGAGTCATTTTTTTCTCTTTACGGATTTCTTTCAGTCGCACACCGATCATAAAACTCCCACCTTCCTAATTACTATTTTTAACATAGAAGGAGATTGTGTCAATCTGAACAAAGTTGACAGAATATTAACCATTATCTAAAATTTAATTGAAGTACCACTTCAATTTTAAAAAGGGGGAAGGGAAAATGCAACAACTGGATAAGAAGACGACCTGGCGTGTATTGATTGCCAGCCTTGTTGGCAGTTCCATTGAATGGTTTGACTATTTTTTATATGGAACAATGGCCGCACTTGTATTTAATCAATTATTCTTTGTCAACGAAGATCCAACAGTAGGCTTGCTTTTAGCGTATGCATCATTTGCACTTTCGTTTTTCATCCGTCCATTCGGAGGAATCATTTTTAGTCATATCGGGGATCGAATCGGCCGGAAAAAGACACTTGTTCTAACATTGAGCTTGATGGGTGCTGCGACATTCGCAATGGGTATTCTGCCTACATATCAAGCAATCGGCGTAGCTGCACCGATCATTTTGATTACGCTTCGTCTGATCCAGGGACTTGGAATCGGCGGGGAATGGGGAGGAGCTCTGTTACTTGCGACTGAGTATGCTCCAGCAGAACGCAGAGGATTCTTCGGCTCCATTCCGCAAATGGGTGTAACGATCGGGATGGTGATGGGGACACTCGCTCTTTGGCTCATGAGTTTATTGCCAGAGCAGCAATTCATGTCATGGGGCTGGCGCGTGCCGTTCATCTTCAGTGCATTGCTCGTGGTCTTTGGTTTATGGATCCGAAAAGGAATCGATGAGACACCAGAATTCAAGGAAGTTCAGCAAAAAGGTGAAATTCCAAAACTGCCAATCGTCGATACACTTCGCTATTACTGGAAAGAAGTGCTGATTACCATCGGTGCGAAAGTGGTGGAGACGGCTCCATTCTATATTTTCAGTACGTTCATTGTTTCGTACGCGACAAGCACTCTAGGATTCAGCCGCTCCGCTGTGTTAGGTTCGGTCATGGTTTCAACCGTCATTACGACGATCCTGATCCCAATCATGGGAAGTCTGTCAGACCGCATTGGCCGTAAGAAATTGTATATCGCCGGTACAGTAGCGATGATGGCTTTCGCCTTCCCATACTTCTGGATGATTCACCAAGGCAGTGTACTCATGCTGGTTTTGGCAACGATCATCGGTCTGGGGATCATTTGGGCTCCGATTACCGCAGTACTTGGTACCATGTTCTCGGAAATCTTTGATGCCAAGGTTCGCTATACCGGGGTCTCACTAGGTTATCAAATCGGTGCTGCAGTTGCTGGCGGTACAGCGCCACTAGTTGCCACTGCGCTGCTCGCAGCATTCGATAATTCCTACGTCCCAGTTGCACTCTACATCATGTTCACTGCAGTGGTATCACTGATTGCCATCTGGGCAGTGAAAAGCCGCGTTGAATCAACTGTGATTACTGGTAAAATGAGCTCGGCCAAATAATTTGGCCGAGTTTTTTTAAGAGAGATAAGAAAGTATAAATTTCACTTCGAGAAATGTCCAGCTCCAGCGCCTAGCCCCTCGAGTCGCTTCGGTCCGCCCAATGAAGTCAAAGAACGACTTCACCGGTCGGCCCTCCAGCGCTTGTCGGGGCTGACCAAGGCGCTTACGCTTTTCTGATAAAAGGAGAGATTCTATATGCTTATATTGAACGAACAACTAATCCAATCCATCTATAAAATCGAAGATGCCATTCGCGATGTCGAAGCCATGTTGGTAGCCATTCATGAAGGGCGTGTTGAAAATCCTCATCGGACAGTACTGAATGTCCCGGAACGCAACGGATCTGTTCTTTATATGCCGAGTTCGGATGGAACCTCAATGGCAGCGACCAAAATTGTCTCGATTTTTCCTGATAACAGCTCATCTGACCTTCCGACCACACAGGGAGCTATTTTACTCACAGAACTACAAACAGGAAGACATATAAGCCTACTGTCAGCTTCCTATCTGACACGATTGAGAACCGGAGCACTAAGTGCCATATCAGCCCGCCATCTCGCCAGGCCCGACAGCCAAGTCTTGACCGTCATTGGTACCGGCGGAATGGCATTCGAGCAAGTACTGGGAATTGTGAACGTGCTGCCGATTCAAGACATCTATTTAATCAATCGATCCATTGATAAAACTTACACATTCGGCGAAAAGCTCAAAGAGGCAGGTATTACCGCTAAAATACATACCGGAGTCGACCGGAACGAAGCAGTCGCCCAGTCCGATGTCATTTGCTGCGCGACCCGGTCAACTGAGGAAGTATTCGATGCCGATTATGTAAAAGCAGGGACACATATCATCGGCGTAGGCAGCTACTTACCTGAAATGCGTGAAATTCCGTTAAGAGCTATAGAACGAGCAACATTGATTTATGCCGATGATTATGAGGGAATGAAAGCGGAAGCCGGGGAATTCATTGATGCAGTGGAGCGAGGGAAATGGTCGTTTGATCGGCTTTCTGGTACTTTGAGTGAAATTCATGTGAAACAGGTAGAGCGTGGAGTTGACGATATTACTATTTTTAAATCGGTTGGGGCGGCTCATTTTGATTTGGCTGTGGCGAAGGGGGTTTTTGGGAAGGTTAGGCAAATAAATGAGGGGGAAAAGATTTTTTTGTAGGATTGATGGGATGAGAGAACAACTTCAGTGTTTCTCCTGCTGCAGATCCGTGCCTATCAAACAATAGATATCTCAATAAGATAATTTTATGGCCCTAAAGTTTTAATCAGTAACCTGATTTATTTTTTATAAACCATAGTTTTATAGACAAGTGCAATTTCCTCTTACATTTTTAAAACTATATTCTGAATAAAATTATCGTTAGTATCTCAACAACATCTTCCAAATATAGTATAATAATATAAAAATATGGATACGGAGGAACTGATTATATATGTCATTTAAAAATGAATTTGAAAACCAAGCGCGTGACCAAATTAAGGACAATCCTTTAATGCAAATTGTTAATGAATCAGATTTTGTTGGGTTTAGTTTTGATGTCAAATATCAAAAAGTATCATTAGTTACAAATGATTTTTGGAAAATGGAAGCTTTCGGGGTTCCTCATAACAGTTTTTTGATTGCCGCACCCTTTAATAAGGAGAATTTCATTGGGGCAGAGGAGATTGATCAAGAATTAATATTACTTCGAGTAATTTCCGAGTGTAAAATACCTAATGAAGATATCTGGTTACAGACGCGTGTTGACAAAATTAAGTCCCTTAAAGATACTGATTTAGATGCGCAAGCCAATGTTTCCTTAGACTTTGATAGATATTCAAAAAATGAAATGGGCTTTACTGGGCTTGAATGTCGTATTTTAGGTACATTCTATGAAGAAAGTGGAGAATTAAATTTCGGAGCGGATTTAGAAAATTATTTTGGTACAAAGTCTTTATACATATATAAGCCACAGGCTAACTCTCTTCAAAATATTGTGAATTTTATTGATCCATTAAGAAAAAAATCCATTATTGAAGAATTAAAAAGAGATGGAATTGATACAACAAATTACAATAATGCAAACCAATATGAAATTGGTACAATTAGGTATACTTCAACCAACCGTATGCAATCCAAGGTTCCATCAGTGAACGTAATGGTTAATCCGTTTGATTTTATTTCAAGAAGAACTGCTACTTTTGGTATGACAAGGACTGGTAAATCAAATACTGTAAAAACACTTATAAAAGCAATCAATAAAAATTGCAGTGTCCATAATATCACACTCTCACAAATTGTTTTTGATTTGAATGGGGAATACGCATTTCCAAATGTTCAAGATTCTAGTTCAGATGGTAAAAAAGTGTCTATATCAAACGAAATACCAAATTCCATTGTTTACACAATAAATTCTAAAGTAGAAGAAACATCAGAAATTAAGCAGTTAAGATTTAACTTTTTTAACAACTTAGTGTTAGCCCATGAATTCATAGTTTCATTATTAAATGTTTCTCCTTCTGCAAAAGCCACTGATATTGAAACTTTTATGAATATGGATGTTAGTGCGTGGTATGACGAAGATGCTCCAAGAAATATTAAAACTCGTGCAGAAAGTAATAAAACGTTATATAAATACTTGCTATATTTAATTGGCTGCCATTCAAACACTCTAACTTTGAAAATTCCATTTAGTAAAACAGCATTACAAAATGCAGCTCGCAATTTAAATAATTTAATAGCAGAAGTCACAGATGAAATTACTTCTTATACTGATGAAGGCAAGCGTATCCCTGCTAAATTAACTGCAAGGAGCCGAGAGTTAACAGAGCTATCTACTTCCTTAGCGGCTATTATTAACGATCTTAATAAAGCCTATGATTTAGATGAATTTGGAGCTAATCTAGCAAAAATAGATGAAATTGATCGCCTAATAAAAATTCCTTCAAGTAGTGGAGGGGACCTAATAAAGGACGATACTGCAATTTTGATGAATATTATTAATCAAAAAAACTCAAAGAATTCACCTTACCTAGGCTTCATTTCTATAAAAAAGGTTAGAGCAAGTGTATACCATAATGAAAACTCAAAAGATTATGTTGAGGAAATTATTAAAGACATGATTGCCGGTAAGACAATTGTACTGGATATTTCAAATGGCTCTCAAGAAATTAGAGATCGGATTACTAAGAAGATAGTAGAAAAGATTTTCTACAATAATTTAGATGAATTTACTAAAGGGAATTTCCCTCCTAAAGTTATACTTTATGTAGAAGAAGCTCATAACTTAATTGGCAAGGATATGGATTTAACTGATATTTGGCCGAGGACTGCTAAAGAAGGTGCAAAGTATGGCATAGGCTTGGTTTACTCTACTCAGGAGCCTTCTTCAATAAATAAAAATATTTTATCAAACACTGAGAATTGGTTTGTAACACATTTAAATAATGAAGATGAAATTAAAATTCTTTCAAAGTACTATGATTTTGGTGACTTTAAAGAATCCTTATTAAAGGCTAAAGATGTCGGTTTTGCAAGAATTAAAACAATGTCACAAAACTTTGTAATCCCGGTTCAAATTAAAAAGTTTGAAGGTGGGGAATAATGCCGTTTAATAATGAATTAGCAAATAAGTTAGCACATAATCGAATTCTTTCTAATCCTGTAGTACAAGAATCTTTAGCTAAATATAAAATCATATATGATAATGTTCCTACTGAAAAAGAATTACTAGAAAATTTTGTGGATATACCATTAGACTCGCCGAGATTGAGATCAATATTTTCTGTCGATGGAAGCTTTGATAGTGTATCAGTTAGTGATCGATTTCCTAGTGCTCAAGTGGGTTTTATCCAATTTAGTATGAACTTGGTCAAGCTTAATACTAATGCAAATATAATTAAGAATGGCCTTGTAAACCCTATCGAATATAACAAGATTACAGAAGCGCATACACATTCCTTAGATTTACCGATTTTTAATACAAAAATTGAAGGAAAAGACAATATAAGGGATTCCATTAGATTTCGTATTAACGATTATTTTATTTCATCTCGTACATTCTCTGATGAAAGTATAAATTTACTAGATACATTATATAATATTTTGTCTGAGGATGAGGTTAGAAATAACTTGAATTGTGTAAACGAAAAGTGTGCAAGAGAATATTTTAGAGATACTCGCACTAGTTATAAAGGCAATGAAGAAGAATTAAATGAACTTCTTATCACCAAAAGTAAATTAAACAATCTAGAAAAATCCTGTAAATGTCCAAATTGCGGTGAGGATATTCTGTTAATAGATTATCTGCGTCTGCATGAACTAATTGATGAAGAGTTAGGTTCAACAGGAATTTTAAGCAGATTATCTAAGGTTGTGGAACATCTCTATCCAATTAACTTTATTATGAGTGTGTTAGAAAATCCGGATATGCAAGAAGTCCATAAGTATGCTGCTTTAAGTGAAATTGGTTTCATTATAGATGGTCCATTAGCTATTTATGGTGAACCTGCTAAAGTTAATAGGGCTATCCACAGGTATCTGAATAAAATCAATCAAGAGCTTATCTCTCGTTCACTCAATCCTTTAGTTTATATTGGGCTATCAAAAACTGGAACAATAGTAGACTATATATCGCTTTTAATGACACACATTAGAGATAACTCAAGTGAAGCTAATGATTTGTTGTTACTTCCTAAAAACAAATTTATGTTGATTAGTGATGACTATCGCCATAAATATATACAACCAAAAATGAATGATAATTTGTTTGGGGCAGAAACTTATTATGGACAAGATATTGTTTATTTCAATCAGTTTAGCCAGCCTTATGTTCTAAGTGTACTTTATCCCATGAACCGTAATGAGGAGCTTTTTACAGAGAAAATATTTGAACTAGGCACTTATCCTAACCTTGGGAAAATTGGAAGTCTAATTAATGAACTTAAAGTAGATGTTTATGATAGTGCATTACTTCCTATAGTACTAGCACATAAATATGCTTCAATTAGTTTACAACCAGGAGTTAGCAGTTTAAAAGACTTTGCAAGAGCTGTATTACAGTAATAATCCTCAAAATAGCTCAACCTATTTAAAGGTTTGGGCTATTTCTTTTGCGTTCCGATGCGAATCCCGGTTAATATAAAAAACTCCTCGGGTAATGTGAGGAGTGAAAGATATTAATGACTATTAGTTAAAAACTTTATATTTAAACTGTTGGGTAATGTAATGGTAGGGCTATAGATTAGTATTTCCTTAGCTTTTCTTACATTATTTGCTGAATAATTTAGACTATATATTTTTTTGTTTTGACCTTGATACATTTTTTCAATCTCAGGTGAATAATCGTAAGTTGTTATCCAAAAAAAGGTGTTTAATGCTTTTATTTTTTTACTTATTTGTAAATGGTCATTATGTTGATAATAGTTTGCATATAAGTTTTGCCCTTGGATATAATATGGTGGATCGAAAAATATAAATGTTGATGTTGGGTCCATTTTTAAGATTACTTTATTTATGAATTCAGAAGCATCCAGGTTGGAAATAGTTATTTTATCTTGATAGTGACCGATTTTCCGGATTTTATTAATTAAGTTTTCTTTATTGAATCTACAGTTAATTTTATATTTTCCATTTTGTTGCTTACCACCAATTGGTCCACCATTTATTATTCCTGACACATTAGTGCGATTTAAGTAAAATGTTGAAAATCCAATTTCTAAATCAGTATATTTCATTTGATTTCTTTGAATTTCTCTCTGATGATGCCATTCTTCTATTGTTATAGGAGTATTATTAATCTTTTCAATGAAATGCTCAGTATTAAATATAACTGAATGCCAAAACTTATATACTGAAGGGTCTAAGTCATTGATATGGATTTTAGAAACGTAGTTATTAAATAGTAAAAATAAGGCTACACCTGCCCCCCCTGCGAAAGGCTCAACATAAGTCATAGATTCTTTAGAAGGCAAGCTGTTCAAAATGTCCACAATAAATTTCTTCATCTGTGTTTTTCCACCAGGATACCTTAAAGGTGAATCTGTTATAGGCAAAAAAATCACCTCCATTTCTAGTTATATCAATTATCATTTTTTATATAATGATTTCTAATATGGTTAAGAGCTATATTGAATTGATAAAAAAATTCACTTAAATCGTCTATGTTATCTTGCATCCAGTATCTAATTATATGAGTTCGTTCAAATAACATTTTATGTTCTTTAAACCAATCTTTATAATGCTCTCTAATTTTTCTATCATTTGCATAAGCAATTTTATCATTTATCCCTTTAATAATATTATCTCGAACCAATTGGGAATGTATATGTAAATCTTGGTTATCAATCCAGAAAGGATGATCCGTGCAATCTACTAATTCCTCTAAGTATAGATGGATCATTTGTTCAGGAGAATATCCTCCAGGGAGAGCGCAAATATTGTCATTTTCTTCTATTATTTGTAAATAATTAGAGCTTTTTTTAACATCACCATCTAAAGTTATAATTACGCTTTTAAAATATGAATCTTTTGAGGGTAATTTTAATAGTGTATCACAGCTGATATTTGCACTAATATAATCTAACCGCATGCCCTCTAAGTTTAGTGAATCTGAATTTTTGATTATAGATTCAAAGAAGAAGAGCGCTTCTTTATCTTCTAAATAAACTTTAACTTCTTGAGAATCATCATAGAAATTACTATATCTTAAAAACATATCATTTTTTATTTTTTTATAAGTTGCATTATTCATAACAGTAGGATTAATGGTGTTTTGTATATATAGCACATTATAATAAAGTTTATTATCAGCCGGGTTCTGACTTGTTTGTATTTTTCTCCCTAAAACTTCTTTAATAATTGTTAAAGAGTGGGAAGTGCAAATAATTTGTAGATTGAGTTCTTTTGAAGCCCTATCCAAAACTTTAATTAATTTTTCTTGTGCAGAAGGATGTAGACATGCGTCTATTTCATCAACAAGTAATATTCCACCGTTATAATTATCACCCAAATCTCTTTTAAGTTTTCTAAAAGAAACAAGTGCTGTTAATATTGAACTTAAACTATCTTGACCCAAAGAAATTGATTGATAGGGATAATCTTTAAAGTTTGGTCCAATAGATCTTTTAGATGTATGACGTAAATTTTGTTTGTAAATTTTCTCATCACTAATATTTTCGTTACCAATAATTTGTTTGTAATTTTCATTAAGATAATTAATGTCTTCCTCAGCTATATTACTGCTTGTTTTGAGGGAATATAATGATTTATCAGACTCACCTATGGGGATAACTCTACTCATCCCAATGTAAAGTGTCGGAATTGGAAATTTAGCATTTGCTCCTACATCTTCAACTGTTGTGTTCGTTAGTGTTCCTTCTTCATTAGCGTTTCGAGGAACTATTTTAAGTCGGTCATCTCCATGTTTTGATACTGTACATTTTTTATAAACTTTTTTTTGTTTATAGTCATACTCCATTATTACATTATATTTATTTTCCTTGTCTTGAATATAATCAGTATTGATATCCAAATGGAAAATTTCCTGAAATTGGCTTTGGTAAATCTTATCAAAATAACTTTTACGTCCTTTAAATTCGGACCCATTTGCAATTAGTCCTAGAATAGTTGATTTACCTATTCCATTATGACCTGCAATGACTGTCAGTCTGTCTCCTAGTTCTAATTTTATGTTCCTTAACTTTCTAAACTTTTTAATATTGATAAAATTTATTTTATTTCTTACTTTCTGTGTCAATATTATTCCCTCCCAATCCACAATAAGTTATATTATTAAAGTTTTATAATAGTTATTATTCTTCCCACTTTTACTTATTGGGGAATTGTTAAAATCCAAAAGATAAAACTTTTTGTAATTTCATGTAAATTGTATCGTATATAGTCATGATAATGAATAATATTGTATTAAATTGTTGGAAAATGTAAGAGGTATAGCGTAATATTCCTAAAATTTTCTTGAATAACAGTTAGAAGTAGCTTGGACTTTTTTGGAGGTTTAAGAATAGGTTTTTCCTTTGAATAAATATCAAGCAGTGAATTGGTTCTTTATTTAAGACTTCACCATCTCACCCTTAAGAATGATAAAATAAATGAGAGATATTTACATTTTTAAAAAACCAATACGTTGAGCAACAAATGGAAAAATGCAGAAGGGGCGAGGGTAGTTGATCGTATATGAGGCGACAAAGGATGAGTTCTTGAAAGATGTTTTTGATGATGAGTTGGTGAATAATATTGTCTTCAATTACAACAGCAAGATTGGTCGAATCAATGAGCGGGAGGTTCGTTCTTGGCACAACTCTATGCAGTATATGCACAGAGTATTGAGTGATAGTGAAATCCCTAAGGATGCCGGAGTTGCAATTGAGTTCAAGATTCCTCACACCTCGAAGCGTGTGGATTTCCTTATTTCTGGTTCTGACCAGAATGCCCGGCAATCGATTGTTATTGTTGAATTAAAACAGTGGGAAAGTGTTGAGAAGATTGAAGGAAAAGAGGCGATTGTAAAAACGTTGATCAATCGCGGGGTGCGGGAGACTACTCATCCTTCCTATCAGGCGTGGTCCTATGCAGCATTGATCAAGGACTACAATGAAAATGCACAACAGGAAGATATTCAACTATATCCATGTGCATACCTGCATAACTACATAACCCAGGGCGAAAAGGATCCGCTGACTGACCCGGTCTATGAACATTATATAGAGGAAGCGCCAGTTTTTATAAAAGGTGATTCAGGTAAACTTCGCGATTTTATCAAAAGGTATATCAAACACGGTGATAATAAGGAAATTTTATATACGATCGATAAAGGAAGGATTAGGCCGTCCAAATCGCTGCAGGATTCATTGAATAGTATGCTCCAGGGGAATAGGGAGTTTGTTATGATTGATGACCAGAAAGTGATTTATGAGACGGCGTTGCATCTGTCTAGTGAAGCCTTGCGGACAAACACGAAACAGGTATTAGTCGTTGAGGGCGGACCAGGTACAGGGAAGTCTGTATTGGCGATTAACTTGATGGTAGAGGCTACGAACCGCAGTTTAGTTACTCAATATGTCACTAAAAATGCAGCACCTAGAAACATTTATGCGACCAAGCTAAAGCAAAACTTCCTTAAAGGCCATATCGATAACTTATTCGTTGGATCAGGAAGCTATATCAATGCACCAGCAAATGAATTTGATGTTCTGGTAGTTGATGAAGCCCATCGCCTGAATGAGAAGTCCGGACTTTTCAGCAACCTTGGTGAAAATCAGGTCAAGGAAATTATCAATGCTTCAAAACTGGCAGTCTTTTTTATTGATGAACGACAGCGGGTTACTCTGAAGGATATCGGAAGTATCGGCATGATCAAGAAGTTTGCTGGTGAACTAGGAGCTGAGGTGTCAACGGTCAAGCTGGAATCACAGTTTCGTTGTAATGGCTCGGATGGTTATCTAAGCTGGATTGACGACGTGTTGCAGATTCGGGAGACAGCTAACTCGAACTACATCGGAACAAATTATGATTTCCGCATCTATAAGGATCCAAACGAGATACGCGATGAAATCGAAAGGCTGAACAAAAAGAATAACAAATCGCGCATGGTGGCTGGCTACTGTTGGAACTGGATCAAGGAAGGGAAGTCCAACACCAATTTTCACGATATTGAGTTACCGGAACACAAGTTTAGCATGAGCTGGAATCTCGATAACTCCGCAACATGGGCAATTGACGAAAGCTCAGTAAATGAAATCGGCTGTATACACACCTGCCAGGGACTTGAGTTTGATTATGTTGGTGTAATTATTGGCGATGATCTGGTATATAGGGATGGAGAAGTGATCACCGATTATACCAAACGTGCCAAAACTGATAACTCATTAAAAGGCTTGAAGAAAATGCTCAAGGAGAAACCTGAAGAAGCTAAACAGCTTGCTGATGAAATTATTCGTAATACTTACCGTACATTGATGACCCGGGGACAGAAGGGGTGCTTTGTTTATTGTACCGATAAGGAGTTAGAGGCTTATATTATTGAGCGGGTTAGGGATATCCAGCAGAGTTATGAGGAGAATGAGTTTTTTAGGGAGATGCCGCAGGTGGCGGAGGAAGATGGAGAGTATAAATAATCTAATCAGCTCTTTGCTCATAGCAAGGAGCTTTTTTATATAAGATTCTTTTCCAACTCCCACAATTAGGAGGTTTTTATTACTAGACCAAAATTACATTAATAAAAAATTCTATATTCGTATCCAAGAATAGACATTTATTGTAACATTTATTTATATAGTAAATTTTCCCTATAAAGGAGATGTGTCGTTTGGCAAATCAATTAAATCCAATGCAAGAGAAAGCCGTAACTACTACAGAAGGTCCTGTCTTGATTATTGCTGGTCCTGGATCAGGAAAGACACATACTCTGGTTGAAAGAATCACTTATTTAATACAAAAGAAAAATGTTAGTCCAGAAGAAATTTTAATTGCGACCTTTACAGAGAAAGCTGCTAAGGAGTTGCAGACGAGGGTATCAAACAGATTGAGTGGAGAGAATATCGTTTTTAACTTGAACGAGATGTATATTGGCACCATACATTCAATTTGTTTAAGGATTCTTGAAGAAAATAGAGATTATACCAGACTGAAAAAAAACTACCGAATGATGGATCAGTTTGATCAACAATTTTTTATTTACCAAAACTTACGGACTTTCCAGACTGTCCAAAATGTTGATTTACTTCTCCAAGGCGGTCGGAAATGGGACCAGTCGGCTCAATTGTTAAAGTTAATTAATAAAATATCCGAAGAATTAATCAATTCAAAGAAGCTAATTAAATCTAAAAATGAAAAGATTAAAGCACTAGGTCTCTGTTATGAACTATATCAGGACCTACTTGAAAATGAGAATGCCTTGGATTTTTCAACTATTCAATTGGAAGCTTATAAACTTTTGGAAGCGCATCCGGAGATTAGAGAATCACTTCAAGAGAAGATTAAATACCTCATGATTGATGAGTATCAGGATACGAATACTATACAAGAAAAAATTATCATGAAGTTGACAAATAATAAGGAGAACCTTTGTGTAGTTGGTGATGATGACCAAGGTTTATATAGGTTTAGAGGCGCTACAATTCGAAATATACTGGAGTTTCCTGCTAATTTTAAGAGCTGTACACATATTCAACTTAACACCAACTATCGCTCACACCCGGACATAATTAATCACTATAACAAATGGATGGAAGAATTGAATTGGACAGAACAAGGTGTGTCATTCCGTTATAAGAAAGAAATAAAACCACCCGAAAAACAATTTCATAACATACAATCAGTAGTGAAAGTTTCTGGTGATATAAGAAAGAAAGACTGGCATCAGGAAGTCTATGATTTTTTAATGACTTTAAAAGACCAAGGAGCAATTACAGACTGGAATCAAGTGGCATTTCTTTTCTGGTCTGTTAAGAATCAAAAGGTAGTTCAACTTTCTAAGTTCCTAGAGGACAAAGGAATCCCTGTATATTCTCCTCGTTCGAATATGTTTTTTAAGAGAGAAGAGGTTAGATTATTACTTGGAGCGTATATGTTCCTTTTTCCACAGATAAGCACTGTTAGAATGTGGAGGCCTGATGCTCGACTAGCTGATTGGAATTATCATGATGAATGCCTTCATCATTTCCTGATGGAATTAAATAAACCAGAAAATAGAGAACTAAAAGAATGGGCTGATGAGAAAGCTGTAATACATAAAAATCTAGCTGAGAATCTGAATTATGGTTTCTCTGGTTTATTTTATCAATTGTTACAGTTCCCGTTATTTAGAAGATATTTAGATGATTATACAGGAAAAACAATGGATAGTAGGGCTGGGCGAAATCTTTCTATATTCTCTCAAATCCTTGTAAAGTTCGAATATCAGGAAAGAATGGACGTTATTACTCCAGCAAAGATTGATAATAAACTGCGCAGCTTTTGGAATCAATATATACGTTTTCTAGCAGAAGGCGGAATAAATGAATATGAAGATGATTCGGAGTATGCGCCAAGTGGATGTGTATCTTTTTTAACTATTCATCAATCAAAAGGTTTGGAATTTCCGGTTGTAGTGGTGGGCTCTTTAAATAAGGATCCTGAACCAAGTTATTCAGAGGTAGAGGAAATACTCGAATTAGAATACAGCACGAAAGAGCCTTTCGAGCCAATACACAAGGTGCATTATTATGACTTTTGGAGATTGTATTATACTGCATTCTCGAGAGCCCAGAATCTACTTGTGTTGACAGGGCAGGAGCAAAACGGGAGATGGAGATGTCCTTCTTATTCTTTTAGTCGTATATATAATAGTTTGCCAAATTGGAGAAGTGTACCTGTTGCTCAAATAGAATATGAGAAAGTGAAAGATGTTAACTTTAAAGAGACATATTCTTTCACCTCTCATATAAATCTATATAACACTTGTCCGCTTCAATATAAGTTTTTTAAAGACTTATCATTCACTCCGGTCCGGCAGGGAGCACAAATATTTGGAACACTAGTTCATCAAACGATTGAAGATATTCATAAGGCTGTTTTAAACGGAAAAGAACATGAAATAACATCTGAAAATATCGATTCATGGTTCGAGACAAATTATAAATTTTTAACAAACAGAGAGCGAGTGTATTTAGGGGCGCCACAGCAACTAGCTGCACTGCACCAGGTTAAACGTTATATTGATAAGCATCAAAGTGATTGGTCAAAAGTGAAAGGGGCGGAGGTAGAGCTTTCACTTGTAAAAGAGGAGTATATTATTAAAGGCCAAGTTGATTTAATTCGTGGAGAGGATGGAACTGTTGAGATAATCGACTTTAAATCGGAAAAGAAACCAAATCTGGATCAAGAGCGGTTAACTCATTACCAAAAACAGCTAGAAGTATATGCTCACTTAGTTGAAGAAAAAGAAAAAGTAAAAGTAAGTAAGATGCATCTATACTACACAGGGGAAACAGAACAATCTCCTTATGTAAGCTTTGAAAAAAGCGCGAGCTCTGTAAGGGAGACAATGGAAACATTTGATTCAACTGTGAAAAATATAGTAAGCAGGAATTATCAAGTGAAAAAGCGTCCAAAACAACATTGTCCCAACTGTGACATTAGATATTACTGTAATAAAAAAGAGAATGAGAAACTTCCATTAAAGTAATTGATTATGATGAGGAATCGTACACATTAATCTGAAAAAGAAAGGGTGTTTATACATGGGGGTTTATGGAATCGGTGCAGCTTATGGGGGACATAGAGATAAAACGAAGGAGTTTCTATCTAATCAATGTGCTTGTATTGGATGGAACGAAACAGAAGCTCCAAGTCTTCATAAAATGCTATCTAAGATTAGGATTAGTGATTTCATCTATATAAAATCAATGTCGATATCGACAAAAAGCTTAATTATTAAGGCTGTTGGCATAGTCGTTGATGACAATATAGAAGAGAAAGGAAATTTAGGTAAAGGTGTGACTGTAGACTGGCTGTGGAACGGGAAAAAAGAAATTCCAATCACTGCCGAAATGTACAAAAATAATGTCTTTAATAACACTCTTTATGAAGAATACTTGCCTGAAATCCAAAGATTAGTTTTATGTTTGGCATTGAAAAAGGGAAATGGTAAACACGTAGAGCTAGTTTGATTTTTTCATTAGTTATTTCCCTTCATTAAAAATATACATCATGAATTTAGACACCTGGGTATAAATTTTCTCACTAAATGGATTCCCACGTAGCCTCGTTCCTAAGATGTGAGGATAAAGAGCAAAACTAACGACAAAACATAAGTCTAAATGGTAGAAGTAAGGGGCAGAAATAAATGACGTTACTACAATTCCAATTAAAACGTGACCAAGCTGGCAATCTCATAAAAGTTACAAATTATAGAGGATACACAGTAATACAAGATCCTAAATTTGATATGGAAGCAGCGTTGGCAAACTTTGAAGATGGAAGTTGTTGTATTATAATTGGTGATTCATTTGAAAAATGCTCAGCAGATATTCAAGAGTTTATATTATTACATGAGATAGGACATAGTGAATGTCAACATAAAAGCTCGACAATGGGAGCAGGATATTCATCACAACAAGTAATGGATATATACACAGAGGAAAGGCTTGCAGGAAAACATCTTCAGAGCGAATTCGAAGCAGATGAATACGCTGCAATAGTTATGGGCCGAGAGGTAGCGCTTAAGGCGCTTGAATACTTTCATCAGAAGTATCAATTTATGCAAAGATCGTATAAGAATCATAGCAACACTAATCAGATTGAATTTGTTTTGAATGAATTGGAGAAGAGAATAGCTAATATAAAATCAAATTTTGAAAATTAATGTTACATTAGCGTGAAATATTGCATAAATAAGATAGGGGTTTTTACTATGAGTGATCTTTTGGAGAGTTTAAAGAGATATAAGGTACAAAATAGGGATCGACATTCAGATCCAAGTAATACAATAAAACATTGTATTGAAAATGAGTTGGTTCCTATTCAACTCCCGGACAAAAATACTTTTGATTTAAGTTCCATAATAATAGAGATATGGGGTTTTAAGGATGCGCATTTGGCCCATGAGTTTAAAATAGATAATTATTCATTAGTTAACACCTCTTTTAAATCAGTAGTGGCTGCTGCTAAAAATAATACAAATCTCTATGACACACCTTCAGCCAAAAGAAGATTATTTCCAATTTATTTTATTACAGTTGGTGAGGGCGACGAACAAGAGTTAATATATATTGGACAAACTTTGAGTGGTGAGCGATTTACTAACGGGCATATCGTAACTCAAAAATTAAACAATCCAATATACAATGGAAAGTTAAAAAGAGTTCATTTTGCCCAACTTTGGGTTGAATTCTCAAATGATGGGGAAGAATTGTTATGCCCGGTTGAGTGGATTTGTAACGAAGCGCTTGTTACTGATATAGTACTCTTTTTAGAAAGAACTTTAATGATTCACTTTAAGAAAATTGGAGAGAACCTTTTTAATATTGCAGGGATAACTCATAATCCTGTTATGGCTCTTACATGGGGGGCTAGTGGAATTCCTCTAACAGATCGGAATGATGAAAGAGATTACGAATCTGTTAGCATACTTGATATGTGTGATTCTGGGTTTAAAATGGATTTACATCAAATTAAAGATGAAGATATAGAAGAAATTTTAACTGAATGGGTAAGTAAATTGAAAAAAAATAAATAGTTCCTTGTTAAATGGTCAAACAGGATTATTGTATAAGGAGCTTTCTTTTCTTAGAAATTTTAATATTCCGAAACCATAATAAGAACGATTATCTGGTTTTATTTAACTATCAAGTATTACGGCCCTCCTATTTCTGAGATTATTATAAAAATACAACTGCCTCTCATAAGTTGCCCACATACACTCAACACCTGCGAAGTTGGTGCGAAGATTGTTCTTGCATAAAGAGTAGGGCCTTATCATTTGGTGGATAAGGCTCTTTTAGCGGTGAGAATTGCACTAATTGAAAAGATATTTCGACTCCCAAATGATACCTAAGAACCGGCCGTATGTCTCCCTATGTCACCTTAGAACGCATTGATGGTGTAGTTGCCTTGATTATGGCAATGAAGGGCATAAGAATGAAAATAGAGAGCGCTTATGATGTTCGAGGGACTTTGATACTGTACCTTTGCGAGGAAATTCCCGATGTGGTCATTCCACAATATGGTATAATAATAGAATAAAAGTCACGGCTTGCTAAATTGTGCAGTATTATAATAAGGTGGTATTCAAACATGGCGATTGGAAATATAAAAACGGGAAAACTCTTATATCATTTGACAAGATTGTCGAACTTAGACTCCATATTGGCAAACGGTTTAGTATCAAGGAAAATAGTTAAAGATAATGAAGTTCCCTTTTTTGACGTTGCAGACCAAGAGATTATTTTTAAACGGACTGAACTTGGGCTTGATGAGTATATACCTTTTCATTTTCATCCTTATTCTTCATTCGATGTTGCAGTGAAAAGCACATACCCTGATGAAGAATTCATTTATATTTGCATTTCCAGGGAAAATGCTAAGTATAATAAGTTTAAAATACTGCCGCGACACCCCCTAAATAATAAAGAAACATACCAATTGTTTGAGTACGATGAAGGCTTTGATGCCATTGATTGGGATACAATGCACACACTAGGAACAGAAGATCGTTATACAAAGAGTGTGAAAATGGCAGAGTGTCTCACCGATCTTATTGTTCCACCAAAGGTATTTAAAAGTATTTATGTAAAGAGTGAAGAAACGCGAAAAATCCTTGAAGAAAAACTAAAATCTGAAGGGATAACCCAAAATCCACCCTATATCAATATAGGACCATGGCTTTAAGAATAACCTAAGAAAAGAAAGTGAGGTGAAAACGTGATTATTTATACAACCGGTGACTTGTTAAGTTCTTCAGCTGAAGCTCTAGTTAATACTGTAAACTGCGAAGGCTATATGGGAAAGGGAATTGCTTATCAGTTTAAATTAAAATTCCCAGAGAACAATAAAGATTATGTAAAGGCTTGTAAAACAGGTGAACTACAGATTGGAAAGCTTCACTATTATAAGGAAGACAGTAAGATTATAGTGAATTTCCCGACTAAAAATAAGTGGAGAGCAAAGTCTAAGATGGAATATGTAGAAAAAGGACTAGATGAGCTTGTACCATTAATTGAAAAGTTAGGGGTTCAGTCAATTGCCATACCACCTTTAGGAAGTGGGAATGGAGGTCTTGTTTGGAGCGAGGTAAAGAAACTGATTGAAGAGAAGCTAACAGTAGTGGATGAGAAGGTCAAAATTTTTATTTACGAACCATCTCAAAACTATGTAGCTCAACCAAAAGTAGAACCTAATTTAAGTCTATCAGCACTTGTATTAATGAATATAAAACATCACCTTGATAAATTTGATACGTTACGACTTCAAAAAACAGCTTTCTATATGGATGTTTTTTCTAATGAAAATTATTTCAATTTCACTAGACATAAATGTGGTCCGTACGATAATTCGATTGCCATTATTAGCAGGAATATTAAAGAATTTCAGAAGTATCATGGCGTAAATAATACCGAAGAGGCATACGGAATTCTCTATAATAAAATTGTGAGTGGTCAGGTAGAATTAAAATTAGGGACCTTAGAGCCTTTTATCGAAAAAGCGGCAGACTATGTGAACAACCTCCGTTCTACCCATGAATTGGAATGCTTATCGACCGTTACCTATCTATTGAAAGAGAAAGAGGAGTTATCTCAGGAAGAAATTGTTGATGAGTTTAAGCGCTGGTCAGAAGATAAGGGAAATAGGTTTTCTGAAGAAGAAATCATCAATGGAATTGAAAAGTTATTCGAAACGGGTATCATTGAAAAGACATTAATGGGGTACACGCTTAGCAAAACCCTTCATAACTAAATACTAAAAATTACATAGCATCTCACAAGAGGGTGCTATTTTTTTATACTCTTTTTAGAAGGTGGACGCGAAAAGAGCTTATATATAAGAAATTACTCACAAGACTACTTGAGAAACCTTTGCTTCAATTTATATGAAAAAAGGTTTACATAAGGAAATGCGGGGATGGTTCTTCTGTTTCAGTAAATTGCATATTTTAACAATTTATGAACCGGAGGACCATGTGTTTTCTTAGGGGATATTTAGAAGGTTTTTATATCACATTCTGGGATTTTAATATTTTAAGATAGGGATGTTATTTTGTCTGCTTAGCTTCTTATTTGCGGTTAAATAATTCTGGGTATGCTTGTTTGTAAAGTAGGATCATTGCCTTTTTGGCTGCATGCTTTTTGCTTCTTGGGTGTGTGCCTGTGGAGGTGATGTCTCTGTATGGTGGTTGTTCGTCGCAAATATTTACGGTGACTAGATATTCGTTTGGATATTGGATTATTTCCATTTCTATTTCATCGCCGTATTCATTTTTAAATTGGGTTACATCCCAGGAGAGGTAGTAGTCTGCATTCATAATATTCACCTTTTATTCCTTATCATCTTCTATGTTTTCAATCTCTATGATTTTACGGATGTCTGTGATGTCAAGTGCTTCGCTAATTCTTTTGATGTGATCAAAGTGAATACTTTTTCTTTTATTGTTAGCCAGTTCGCTAAGTGTAGCATGACGAATGTCTGCTAATCGGGAAAGCTCTCGTAAAGAGATGCCATAATCATTTAGCAGTTTTTTTATATTGATATTCACCTGTTTCTCTGCCATAGCTAACACCCATTCCTAATCACTATAAGGCAAAGCTATCATCTTTAGTTGTGCAAAGTGGTACGCGTTTGAGTACCAATTTGTTTGTTTTTAAAAGAAATTTTGCGGTTAGGGAATAGATGCTGATTTAATTTTATTTGGAGATGCTGTCTTTCTGATTGAGAGGAAGATACGGGACATGGGTTGGGTCTCAAATAATAAATATTGATGTATACAATATGTAAGGACATAGAACGTTCTCATTCCCGGAAGTTGCTACAAGCCTATAAGCTTAAATAGTTGAAACCCAAAGACAACGATAAGCAGTTCACACTGCTTATCGTATTTTTTTTGCTCTAAAGTCTTCTATCTAACTGTTCACAAAACCGCCATAAACCTCAGCTCCCCACCCTGTCCTTTCCACCCTCCCATCCATATATAAAGGGTGAAAGGGTGGTGCATTAGCATGACAATTAAATCGGCGGTTATTGAGAGTTTTACGGAGTATTCACAGTTTGGTTCGTTGAAGGAGTTTAACAATCATTTTGAGATGTGGATGGCGGATAAGAAGCGTTTTTTCAGTAAGGGTGAGTTGATTGGTCTGAAGCGGCTGGCTCGTTTTGCTGCAAAGGTTCCTGGAGTGGCGAATGCCAAGATTGGGACGGTGCTGAAGGCGATTTATGAGGAGTATAGGGAGATGGGGATTTCCCGTTCTACTTTTAAGAGGATGATCTTGAAGGCTAGTGAGATTGGTATTTTCACTGTATATGAAACGGCGCGCAAGAACGGGTCACAGTCTAGCAACCTGTATGTATTCAATCGTTTCCCGATGAATGAACTACCGGATGGCGATCAATTGAGCCACCAATATAAAACTATCATTCCTTCTGAAACTAACATTAAAAAGAATAATAAACGTGAAGAAAAGGCTGCTGAAGAACAATCATTCAAAATCCAGGAATCAAAACCCGTTGCTGACCAAACACCTGAAAATTATCTTTTTGTCAGTGACCGGGTACCAAATGAATTCGTCAATCTTGTAAAATACTTTTTCCCAGCCGCAAAGTCAATCGAAGAATTCTGGCGAATGAGCATGGTCGCTGCCTACCGTAACAACTATGAACAAGAAGCAGATCTCCTGTTATCTGTTTCCCTTGACTCCTTCAAACAGCTCGTAAGGAAGTTGAAATCGAAGGTGGAAGTGAAGAATCCGATTGCTTATTTTACCGGGATTTTGAACAAGAAGTTCCAGGAGCGTTATTTTGAGGAGCTATATGATATGAAAGTCGGTTGAAACTCGGTAATCATATTCACGGGGGTCATTTCATTTCTTGAAAAGGGATGTTGTGCTGAGCGATTGGTAATCTGCCTATCCATACCAATCGAATTAATAATAAAAGATACATAGAACAGAACTGTTACTGTATGTCTATGCCGGAGAGGAACTGATTTTACACTGGTCAATTGGACTTTTGTTAAAAATCAAGTTTAGTCACCGAATCTATTGGGTAAAAAGACCTTGATTTCTAACTGGTTAAATCATCCTTTTAACCTATATTCAGGTAATGATATTTAATTAAAAAACGTTCTCAACTATAATGAAGTGTATGGAAAACTTCACCAACTCATTGGTGTTGTTTGTAAATTTTTTTAACGGGAAGTGAAGGTCCTTGTCTTCAAAAATTGTATTCAACATCAATGATATCAATAATTCCGTTTCAGGCTTGAGTCAAACGATTAGCAGGCTGCAAAGTTTCGAGAATAGGATTTCTGGAGTAAGAAGCAGCGTTGATCCGCGAATACTTGGACGCAATGGGATTAGCGGCCAGTTTCGGCGTGCTTCGGCTTCCACAGACCGAATCGAAATGCATATGAAGCAGCTGAAGTCTTTTACCATTCAATCCGCCGACCGTTATGCGAATTCGGAAAACCGGGTGAATCGCCAGGCAGACGCTGTCAATAAAGCGATTGAGGCGGCAAGGAAACAGATTGATGGGCACTTTGCCAGTAATTTATATGAAACGTACAATAATACTTATGGCAGATGGGTGGACTTCCTGCATGGTGCTCAATATTCTGCTGGTGCAGGACTCATGCACCTGCTTGGATTCAGGTTCGCGGATATTGATGGAGTACTGCGCAAGTTCCAGGTAGTCGATGATGTTTTACTGGGTAAAATGCGATTGCCTATGGCTAGCATAATTCATAGGATTGAAAGCTCTAAAATGAATATGCTTGCACGGTTGATGGTCAGTCCTACCAGAGCCTTTAGCAAAAAAACCTTATCTGAACTTATTTATAAGCGGGCGGCCAATTATTTTCCGAAAGATATAGCAGGCCTTAGCAACAGCGTTTCCAAGCTTATGGATGATGCCAAAAGCGGAACGATGCTTAATGCAGTGAAAAATAATGCGGGTAGTGTATTGAAAAACGGATTAAGACTTGGAAAATCAAATGCCGCACTGGCCGTACTGATAACAGCGGGAGCCGAGACAATTGGCGCAGGGATTAAAATTACCGAAAATTATAACATGTATAGCGGCGAGAAATTGAAAGAAGAAAACGCGAAAGTGGTAGGCAGTGCCGTATATAAAACGACGGTTGTTTCTGCAACCTCTGTCGCTGGAGCAGTAGCAGGCGGGGCTCTTCTAAGTGTGTTCGGCCCTGTAGGCACAGTTGTCGGTGCTTCTATCGGAGGGTTTGTAGGCAGCTGGGTTGGCGACAAGATTGCTGACAAAACTCCTGCATGGGTTGATAAAACAGCCCTGCATTTTAAAGATGGAATCCATAAAGGAACCGAGGCGATTGCTTCAGGTGTCAGCAAGGTAAAGGATGGTTTTAATAATGTAAAAGAACATGCTTCAGGCCTTTTGAGCGGAGCAAAATCAATCCTTGGATTTGGGGGCTAGGAGGGAAACATGGATAAAATTTCACTTTCTATTGAGGAATTAATTTATTGTTTTTACAGCGAAGGATATTTTGAGCAGGGGAATGCCTTGAAGCAGGTTTATTTTGGGGAACTGGACGATGAAAAAATGGATCTTTTGCTGCAAATCTCGACTCGTTCGCTTCTGTCGAAAGATCTCTTGATATACAAAAATCATAAGTTTACGCTAGTGGAAGAGCTGGCAGAGGTCATCTCCATGTTAAATTACTCAGACCAATCAATCAAAGCTTCCCGTCATGGGGAAGAAGGCGGGGAGGAGTCGGTTTCCTTCCATTTCAATGGAAAGACGGTCCTCCAGCATTCTCTGCTTTATGATGAGCAGGTACATGTTTTTGAAATAGTATCTGCAGAAATGGCGGGAGAGATCATATCTGGATTTTACCGAATAAGTAATCAAAGCAGTAGCAGCGGATTTGAAATAAGCCAGCCTGAATTCGAACAGATGCTGGACTCGCTGGAAGATAATCAAAAGCTCTTCGGTCTCCCTGTGATGGAGGGGGAAAAGCAGCAATTCTATCAAACACTGAAAACAACAAATGGCCAGTTAAATACGCTGCTATTTATGGAGTTCACTGAGCAAAAGGAACCAGTAGCAAAGAATGTGGTGTTATTTACAAACGATCGCAAGAATAACTGGATCATTGAAAAAAATGAGGATGCTTTTTATGTGAACCAGTGCGATAGCAGTAAAGTGGACCTATTAATCAAAGAAAATGTCATAGAGTCATTGGAAAAGGTGCCATATGGAAAATGAAATGCAAGAGAATAATATAAAAGTTTACGATGATCGAGTAGAGGTAGTTTACACCAGCGGAGGGGCAGGCTGTCTGTTGACTGCTGGCGGTATCATGTTCTTGGCATCCCTCTTCATCTTATTTTACATAGTTCCTACATCAGGGGTAGTAAGAGCATTTATAGGAGTGATAATTGGAGGCATTGGCTTCTTGTTTATCAGCACAATGTTGATAAAAGTGTTAAGAGCTATCCTAACCGGAAAGGCAGTATATACAGTTCAGGATGGATATTTTAAAGGGAAAAACAAGGCAGTCCGGATTGATGAAATCACAGATATGAAATGGGCTGGCAGTTCATTGAAGTATCTGGCAATCAAAACGACAAATAAAAAGACCGTCAAGTTATCTTCTTATAACCTTGTTCCTGAAGAGAAAGTGAACCAGGTGATTAATGATTATGTCGTTCCATATGCGACCCCAGAATTTAAGGAGAACTGGAATAAGCGTATGAGCAATAAAGGTGCATAACTTTATAGAAGCTTGCAGGCTAAAGCGATTAGCTCTGTAAGCTTTTCTTATGTGAAAGGTGAGCTTTATATGGAAGAACATAATGTAAAAGTTTCAGAAGGAAAGGTCGAGATCCTCTACACGAATCCAGGTGCCGGATGCATGGTGTCATCTGCGTTATTTGGTACATTGCTTTCCGCCTTTGTTTTGTTTGTTGTTGCGCCTGATTCCGGTTTCGTAAGAGGCTTTTTCAGTATCGTGATCGGATTGATCGGACTGATTTTTTCAGGATCCATTTTACTCAAGCTCATAAGTGTGATCCTTTCAGGCAAGACATTGTTAACGATTGAGTCTGGACTGTTAAAAGGTCGTAAAGATCATGTTCCAATCAATGAAATCAAAGATATCAAATGGGGCGGCTCCAGCTTAAAGTATCTTGTTGTCCAAACCACAAACAAAAAGAAAATCAAATTTCCTACGTATAACCTGGTAGGTGAAGAAAAGGTGAACCAGGTTATACAGGAATATCTAGTTCCTCATGCGACACCTGAATTAAAGTTGAATTGGGAAAAGCGCATGGGGAATAAAGGAGCCTGAGTGTGAGACTTAGGGACACAGGGACGGTATATTGTCCCATTCGGGAGTTGAAATAAGGAGCCTTTTGTTTCTTTTTCGTAATTGCTTTAGGAAGAAACTATGCTTCTAAATTAATCCAATAAAATGTCATATAGTCATTGGAAAAGGTGCCATATGGAAAATGAAATGCAAGAGAATAATATAAAAGTTTACGATGATCGAGTTGAAGTAGTCTATACCAGCGGAGGGGCAGGTTGTCTGTTGACTGGTGGCGGTATCATGCCCTCTTCATCTTATTTTACATAGTTCCTACATCAGGGGTAGTAAGAGCATTTATAGGAGTTATAATTGGGGGCATTGGCTTCTTGCTTATCAGCACAATGTTGATAAAAGTGTTAAGAGCTATCCTAACCGGTAAGGCAGTATACACGGTTCAGGATGGGTATTTTAAAGGAAAAAACAAGGCAGTTCGAATTGATGAAATCACAGATATGAAATGGACTGGCAGTTCATTGAAGTATCTCGCCATCAAAACGATAAACAAGAAGACAATCAAATTATCTTCTTACAATCTCGTTCCAGTAGAAAAAGTGAACAAGGTGATCGATGATTATGTAATTCCATATGCGATCCCAGAATTTAAGCAGAACTGGAATAAGCGTATGAGCAATAGAGGCGCATAAGATTATAGAAGCTTGCAGGCTAAAGCAATTAGCTCTGTAAGCTTTACTTCTATATGGATGTGAAAAGGCTAAGTAGGAAGCAGCTCATATATTAAAACTAAGTTGGTGAACAAACGTACTTAAATTTTTAGGGTGTGTTGATCTAAGGAAGGATTGCCGCCCTTTTTTAGGGGATTTTACATAAGGGCAGTTTAGTTCACTAAGGAATAACAAAAATAATGAGCATTTACTAAAAATAAGATTAAACGGAGGTTGAGATGCGAAAAGTTTATCTAGATAGAACCGAACTAATGGGAGCCATAAATATAAATTTAAAAGATACAGAGGTTATACCAGCAGGTACAACAATTTATCCTATGAGTGTTAATCATAAAAATGAGGAGTATCAAAAATATGCTAACGATTATGATATTCAATTTATCTTTGACGATGATATTCCACATATAGAATTTTATACGGTTCCATATGTAGATATTATGGCAAAAGATAGTAAAGGTGGGTTTATCGGAACTGTTGGTAAACAATGTGATTTGAAAAGTGACGCACCAATTTGTTATATCAATAGGCATTTAGAGTGCTTGATAATTTCTGTAAACGGAGAAGATTTTCTGAGTAACATAGGAACCTGGCAAGACAACTTGAAACCCTATGGTAAAATTACGGTTTATCGTTCGAAAGCAGAAGCAGAAATGGAACTAGAGTTTATCGATTTGCCTGTTTAAAAGTCCACCATCCTTATATATTCATATTCAACGAGAGTGTTGATGCGGAAGGGTTACACGCTTTTTTGCTGAACTACTTATTGAACAAACGAAGCAGGGATTTTTAAGAAGAAAGTGTATTTGTTTCAAAATAGATACATTTTACGCATTAAAAAAACTGCTATTTTCTAGCAGTCATAGATAATGCCCTACGGAGTAGAAGAATGTCTTGATGAATAGCATTACGTACTTGGTTATCGCTACAGTTTTTGAAATCTTCTTGTAGACGTCCAAGTTCTCTAATAAATAGTAAGTATTCATCCTTACTAAGCATAGTGTACTTACTCCTTTACATAGGAAAAAAACACTATGTCTGTACAGGCTAACACTTATACATAGTATTTACAACTTTAATGGTTCATTTAGGCTGCTAATGAGTTCGAAGACATTCTACCCAGTCTGGAGTCGAAATAGAACGGTGGTTTTAGTAGAAGAGCAAATCTATAAAAGGGCTTGGTTTGGCCCAATAAGGGGGAATTAGATGAAAAAGGTTGGATTTATACTAGGTATAGCATTAGGTATGATAGCTGTGTTCATATTTGTAAATAAATTATACTATCCCTCTCTTCCAATAGAGAATGTATCAGCAAAAGAAGCCATTGATCAACTAAAAGAATCGGAAAGTAAAATAGCAGAAATTGCAGTAGAAGGCGATTCTATTTGGTATATCACAAGAAGTGAGAACAAAGGTATATCGATTGCTGATGAAACGATCAAACAAATGATTGGTTCAAATGGATGGGAATTTAAAGAAAAAGATGGTGCTGGCCTGTTCTTTGAAAAAGACGGAAGGAGATTAATTGCCACCACTCAAATGTGGACTAGTAATTATGTTCTTGTTAAAATCCCAGGTGATTTTAAATAGTCAATAACGAGGGAGTTTAGTGAAAGAAAAAATAATGTTTATTTGAAAAATTTAGTTGAACTAAAAGGTCATAATAAGTTGAAAAAGGTGTGATCTTTGTGAAACAAACATTATTTTTCATCGCATTCATTTCTTTACCATTACTTTTGGGATTAGTTAAGGAAAAACAAGATGCGTGTCTTCTTTGTAAAGAATGCTACGATATAGCTTGGGATGATGGATATGGACTGGGATTGGCAACAGGGGAAATACGTGAAAGATATAGTATCGTTCGAACCCTTTTAAAAATGGGGAAAACAGACAAAGAAATCGTTCAAATGGCAACAACCAGCTATGTTGAGCTAAAAGACATAAAAAATCAGCTTAAAGAGTATAATGGTTTTTTTGAATTTGAAGTAACCAGGTTTGAACTTATCAGGACTCTATTAATAGAAGGCAAATCAAATGAAGAAATTGTCCAAAAAGCACATACCAGTTTTTATGAATTAGAGCAGGTTAAAAAACGACTTAAACAGTACAATGGAAAATTCAAATGGGAAGTGCGCGGGCAATAATCCAGGAAGGATTATTGCCCTATTTGTTGAATTCCTTATTAAACAAAAGAAGGAGAATAGTTAAAGAAGCTTTTTGAAAAGGAGTGGTGCGGTTTGAATGAAAGATTTAATAAAGAACAATTAATTAATTTAAGAATTAAGTGGAGTTTAATTTATCTTTTTACCTTGGTATTTCTGACTATTGCAATATACTTTATTGTTGATTCTATCTCATTTAAAGGGATATTTGATGAATTTGAACCAGTATGTATGCTACTTTCTCTAATAGCATCACATTTGATTACTACCAAGATCTTGAATAATCAATAGATTGCATTTGAACTAACTGGGTGCCTGGATTCAGAGCGGGTTAACCCATTTTTTTATAATATCCGTATTTAACATAAGAGGCAGTAATGTTTAATTAGCAAGTCACAGATGGGTAGTAGACTCCTTTAGTTCAACAAAAAGAGTGAATTAAAACATTAATTCACTCTAAATAAATTCTATCTTTTTATAGGACGTTCAAGGGTGAGTATCTCTTCTTCTATTGATGAAAACTGTTGTTCTAACACATGCTTGGCATCCAAAACAGCAACATTATAAAAATGAGGAGCAAGAGACTCTTTGAAAAAGTCTAAGACTCTTTCTGCAGCAAATTCAGTTAAATCTTCCCCTTTTTCCCTTGAAAAAAAATCTTGGATGTCAGCAATCATTAATTGTTGTTGTTCTTTCGTTAGTTTTATAAACATTCAAAAACACTCCTTTAAATAAATTTCATTTCTAACTATACAAGGAGGATATAATAAATTGCAGACTTAAAAAAATATTAATTTTATGTACAGTAAAGGTATTACGCAGTTCGAAGATGCTGTTCAGTCGAAAACATTAGAGTAAAGATGCAGGTTAGTGAAATAAACATGTAAATAAATATGGTAAGTGATGTGTAAAAAGTATTTGACACATCACTTACCTTGTTTTAACATTAAGGTGTAAAAAGTGTTTTACACTTTGGCGATTTGGTGGTGAAATTCATGGAAAATCTGATTAAAGAGTATCGAGAAAAGAAGGGGTTTTCACAAGGAAAGTTAGCTGAACTCTGTAGCGTGAGTAGGCAAACAATCAACGCTATTGAAAATAATAAATATGACCCAAGTTTGACGCTCGCATTTCAATTAGCAAATAGTTTAAGTGTGACTGTTGACCAACTTTTCTTATATGAATCGAAAGGGGATGTGAAAAAATGAGTAAGAAAGACCTTGTAGGTTTATTATTTTTAATTGCCATTACTATGTATTTTGGAGGAACATTACTAAGTTATATTGTGATAGATGGTGCAACATACGGTGTAACGGAGTTTCTTTTAATTATTGCTTTAGTAGTAGCTTGGGGACAGTTTTTTACATGGGGAACTCGAAAAGAAGTACAAAGAGATGAAATGGGCAAACAAATAATTAAGAGTAGTGCTTACGTTAGTTATTATGTTGTATTTTATTCCCTGTTAATACTTTGGGTTGTTGACTTCTTCTTTATTAGTAAAGGAGGAAACTTTTTATTATTTATTGCCTTATGCTTAGCGTATATAACTTATCCGATTATTCAGTTTGTATTAGTGAAAAAACATATATAATGATATCCTTATCTTCAGCTAACAGGTGCGTTGATCCAACAAGGATTAAGCACCTTTTTTGATGAATTCCTTATTGAACTAGCAATTCACTTTGGGATTAGACAAAGGCTGACTGCGAAAGTAACTATAATGGAAAAGCCTCATAAATTTGTGGATGTAATGATTAAAGGAGCTTTTCAATCCTTTGTTCATATTCACGAGTTTATCGAACAAACGGACGGAACAATGATGATCGATATATTTCAGTATAAGTCACCACTAGGTATATTTGGAACAGTTGCAGATAAGTTGTTTTTAGAGAAGTATATGAGTGTATTTATTGCAACTCGTGCAAAAGAATTGAAAAGGATAGCTGAGAATTTAGCTTAACATTACTCCTATTAAACAAACGAAGCAGGATAGTTGAAAAAGGTTTACAATTATTTGGTAAAGTAAACATAGAAGGGAGATAGATAAATGAAAAAATTTATAACAATATTTTTAATATTATTTATGTCTGCTGGTTGTTCAAATAAAGAAATGAAAACCATAAACCCAGATGAAATTACTTTTGGAATGCTTAAAATTCATAAAGATGGTACCCTTGTGAACAATATCAGGTTGATTGAAAATGAAAAATTGTTGAAGGAAGCTATTGAGACCTATAATAACGCTAAATTTCTATTAGTTGAGGAAGGGAAAAATGAAAATCAAGTAAGTATTGACCCTATTCCAACAGATGGAACTTTAGAGGAAGAATTTTCAGCATCTTACTTTACTATAAACGTCGAATCCTCGGGCAACGATTATTATATCGGCTACAAAGGGGATAACATCTTTAAAGTAATCGCTTCGGGAGATAGTTTTAAGAATAGCCCTTTAGAATACTTCGTTGAAAGTAAAAAGTTAAAGGAAATTATTATGGATAATGAATAAATTTTTAGCTTTCACTAACGGGTGCGTTGATCTAGAAGGATTAACCGCCTTTTTGTGAATTCCTTATTAAGCTAAGGGCAGGTTAGTTCATAAAAATAATACAAAAAATACCAATGCAGAGGACTGAATAATGTTATAATTTAATGATAAAATCGCCTTTATACATAATTGAATATAGAAAGGATATCATAAAATGAAAAGAATAATTTGTGGTTTAGTGGGAGTAGGAATCATGTCAGCAGGATTAATCTTCGGTAGTGGAACTATAGAAAAACAAGCGGAAGGTAGTGAAAAACCCAATATAGACGCATTGTTAGCTGAAAATGGATTTACAGCAGAACCACTGTCGAATGATGAAATGAAAGAAATGGATTTATATCTTGAAAAATACACAAAAAATTCTTCAATTGATAGAACTGTAATAGGAAAAGTGAAAAATCAGGAAAAGTCAAAGGTTATAGAAGTTGCCATATCACAAACATCTGGTATTCTTAGTGAAATTCAGGCTGGAAATCCAGAAGAAGCTGAAAAGGTTAGAAAAGAAAAGGGTTTGTCTTTCATTCCCATATATTTTAATCATGATTCGGATAAATAAAGTAAATCCCCTTTATTAATTTAAAGGGGATTTGTATTTAAGACGGATAATCTGTATTATGTGAAAAAATTCACTTGAACTATCGGGTAGCTAATCTTCAACATAGTGCTACTATAAAATAGGCTCGGAGCATAATTGCTCCGAGCTTTTATTGTGCTATTTTACTGCTAAAGTATCGGTTAATTCAACTACGAATTACCGTGCAAAAAGCTATGTTAATATAAATTTGTACTTCAAAAACGACCCCGTTATACTCAAGTAGCTACACTTGCAGACAAAGTATCCATATAAAAAACCCCCATAAAAGCCACATGCTGCTTTAGAGGCAACGTAGTGGATGTTTTATAGGGGGCAATTTCAAACGTTAAGTTTTTTTCAATGAGAAATGGCACAGAATTAATAATTTGACCTTGCTAATCCTTAACATCAACGATTCAGTCATTAAGGAAAATCTCTTCTCCAATAAGTTTTAAAGCTTTTTTATAGCCTTAGATTTCAATTCAATTCTTATGTTAAGACTTCTGGCACTTCAACTGGTTCATCATTATTTGGTGGTTTTATATCTGGGTCAGCATATAAGTTGTTATTATTGTTGTATGTTACTGTAAAGTTATTGGTTGTAATAGGGGTGAAAAGAATTAACATTGAAATAATCATTAAGACTTTCTTCAAATTACATCAGCCTCCAAAGCTAAACTTAGTTTTTCATAGCAAGAAAAAGCATGTTTATAAGAATTTTGCGCGCTATAGTGTACTGCTAACTCTTTAAGACAACTAATATATTCTTCTTTTAGATTGTGTTTCTTTAATAAAGGAATAATTTCTTTAATACGTTTGACAATATCCCCTGTATTTCCTCTTTTCAAAAAAACAACGTTGAAATATTCTAAAATTAATTCTTCCTTTTTTGTTTTTGTGTTATTAAGAAGATCATAATGTAAAGATTTAAATCTCTCATCAGCCCCTTTTAAAAAGAAACATTTTAACAATTTGAATTTGCTAGAAAAATTATAAATACTCATCTTATTCTTAAGTGAAATTGATTTATTTAAAAAATCCACTGCCAAATCCAGTGAGCCTTCCTCTAGGTGTATGGAACCTAAATTGTGATATACTCTGTGGCATTCTGAATAGTTTTTGATTTCACCTATTTCTAGAGCTTTAGAGCCATATTCTTTTGCAATCTCTAAATCCTTGTCTTCCCAGTGTATAACCATTAGTAAATTATAAATGTCAAAACTAACCTCCCAATTATGCGCGCTGAGACTATAACTAAGTGCTTTTTCCGCACTTTTAGCGGCTCTTATATAAAATTTTGAATAATATTCAAGAAGGGCGAGGTTATATAGTAAAAATGAATACTCTTTTGATGAATATGTTAGTTTAATTAGTTCGTTAAAGTACCTAAGGGAGTTATTATAATTTCCCTTATAGAAGTGCTTCTGGCCCTTATAATAATAAAAGCTTTTTATTAGGAGAGGATCTAGTGAACTAATCTTATCTATTTCATAAAAACTTAATTGATTTTCTTCTTCTATTGGATTTAATTTACATTTGTATTTATAACATGAGATTAACATTAAAAAGATGGTTTCTTGAAGAATATTATTTATAGGTTTCTGAGATAATTTGTCTACAGTTAATTTTGCATCTGGAGAACCAAGAATTAAGGAATCTAAAAGATTAACCAATAAGTCTTGGATTTCCGAATCAAATTTATTGTAATTAGTCAGATACCCCAACCTAACATTTAATCTTTCTGAAAGAGAGGCTAGAATCTCATCGGAAGGGTTAAATCTACCTCTCTCGATATTACTTAAATGAGTTGCAGATACGATTCCTCGACCTAGATCAGATAAGGAAAGCTTACTTCTTGTCCTAATATATTTAATTCTATTGCCAATCTTCAATACTAAACCTCCTTTTCATATATTTATAAAATACAAATTCTACCACCTATTATTTTATACCAAAAAATTCAAAAAATATATTACTATTTGATTATTCTGATAAAAGGAGATGATTAAAAGTGAAAAAAGTACTAATTTTGGTTTTTGTACTCTTGGTGTCCTTTACAACTAGTGCATTAGCAAGTTCAGTAGAGAACTCCGACAGCAAGAAGTGGAACGAAAAGCAGGTAAACAAAAGGTTGCTCCAACTTGGTTTAACAGAAGAACAAATTGGATATCTAAATTGGGAATCTAAGGTTGAGATTGCAAAGGACAAAGAAGCTAAGAAAGTATTGAATTTTTCAAGAAAAGCATATTCATTCGATGAGGAAACAGGTGAAGTCTCAGAGGCAACAGGGGAATTCTCAACTATGGCTTTAGTAGATGACATCTACTTAAATACCGTAGCCATCGATTACGGACAAAGCAATGGGCACCCTTATATAAAGATTGTTGGAGACTATAACTGGTCAAAAATGCCTTTTTATAGACTGCAAGATGGATTTGCACTTTCTTGGAGTGAGGGATGGTACGCTAAATCATGGGGCTTTACTAACAAACAAAAATATTGTTCCTGGACAAGTGGGGGAACATGTTATGATCCTTACTGGAAATCAACATCACACTCTACTCCATATGATCAGGATCGTTTAGCTGGTGTGGGTTGGAAATATGATATAACAGGTAATGCTTGGGATGCAACTGGTACTGCATATGTTTATCTAGAGGCTAACGATGAATCAAAAGTGAAAAGCACAACTTACTCTGGCTTTGCCAGCTGGTATGGACATGACAAATGGCAATCAGACCTTGGTATCTCAATCGGTCTACCAAAAGGTGCGGGAATAGCTGCAGGTGTAAGCTTTGGTGGGGAAGAATACGTAAAGGATAGTACATCTATTTATAATCCAGGTTTAACTTACTGATTGGAGGAATTTTAAAGTATGATAGACTTAATAAAAAAAATATCTATTTTTATTCTTCTAATATCAACAGTTCTTTTACCGTTTAATAGTCAGGCCAAAGCAAGTATTGATCCAGAATCTTGGCCATTAGAGGTTTACCTCTATACTGATAAATCTTCTTATGTTACTAGTGAAGTTGTTACTTGGAAGGTAAGTATCTCGGGGGGATCAACTACAGGCCCGAATTTTGATGTAAAGTTCACAGATAGTAGGGGGCATGCTGTTTGGGCATACGATTTAAAATCTTATACAACATCTTTTAGTATGGATTACCCTACATCGGGAAAAGTTACTGCTTATGTTACTGTTCATGGCGTAAACGGTCCAGTAACCGATAGCCATACAATAACAATTAAAACTAATCAGTAATTGAGAAGGCACCTAGAGTGCCTTCTTATTTTATCCTTTTGACTTTCAAGCATATTTTCATCAAACTTAGGCTAAATACTAACAAAGGAGGTTAAATGATGGAGAAATATAAACTTACGTTATTAATAGTAATAACTATAACTCTGTTATATATTGCTTTTATACTTACTGATATGTCTCAGAATTATGGTTATTAACTCGAAATTATTTAAAAACAAGCTGTGCAGGTTTGTGCAATAAGGTAAAACTTATTTTATAGTAGAATCGTAAACACTTCTAAAGGAGGAGTTACTTTGGAAGATGTCATCGGAACTTGGCTGCCATTATTGTTATCTACCGGTATCACTGTTGCCATTATTTAACGTTATAAAAGCTTTAAAAAAATAAAAATTAAGGAAACCTCGACTACTGTCTAGCCGAGGTTTCCTCTTGTACTAAAGGTGCAGTTTTGCATAATAATCATACATAGATATTTTAGGGGTTTTTTTGAGGTGATTTAAAAATGCGACCCTTTTTAAAAAAGTTTGTAGTTCTACCATTGATGTTTCTTATATCCTGCATTTTTGTTTATTCTACCGCTTTTTTTGACGGAAAAATGATCAAAACATATGACGAGTTAAAAGAGAGTTTCCCTATGTTTATAGGTTTTCCAATAGGATTTGTGGAGCTGACAGTAGTTAACATTGATCCGCCTTTACCTTATTTTTATGGAATAAGATGTTGTGGAACAGTATGGCATCAAGATAAGTTCTTACTTTCAGTTTTAATAGTATTCCTCTTTTTGTGCCTAATATATCTGGTTGCTTATTTTGTAATTTCAAGAGTAAAAAAGAACACTTCTAATTCCAACTAAAGTGCAGCATTCCTGTTATACATCTAAGTTTGTGAACAAATGTACTTAAACATAAGGGTGCATTACTTTAACAAAGAATACAAAAGAAAGGAGCTAGGATTTCAGTATCCGGCTCCTTTTTTATTGCTGGATAGTATGTGAAGAACCGTCCCCATGTCCCACATGTCCCTCATTAATAGGGTTTCTCCTGATAAAAATAATTGGGCTTTACGATTTCGTTTTCGTAGGATTTGTGGAAGATATGCGTCGTGGCAGGAGATACTGGTGGAATCAGCCATGTCCAGTCTCCTGTCAGGTCCCTTCCAGCTCCTTTTTCCTTTTCTTCGAAAACCGTGAACTGCATTCCCGCAGTATGGTGATCGACAATTGCCACTCTGTCTTCATTAAATGAATAGAGAACGCTGCTATTAAGTTCAATAAGGGCCCGGTCTTTCCATAAGGAAGCATTTTTCTTCCTATTCAATCCCATTCGATCTGCGATTCTTGGCAAAAGGTTGTAGCGGTTTTCATCTGCCAAATTTCGTGCGCCGATTTCTGTTCCCATATACCAGCCGTTGAATGGGGCGGCTGTATATTCAATTCCGCCAATTTCAAGCTTCATATCGGATATGAACGGAACGGCATACCATTTCAAGCCTAAATCCTCGAACCATTCAAATTCCTCATGGCGCAACGGGACCTCAAGCACTAAGCTCTCGGGTATGGGGTAGTATTTTGGCTGATTGCCGTCGACTTGAATAACCAATGGCAGGATATCAAAATCTGTTCCAGCCCCTGACCAGCCAAGTTGTTCACACGTTTTTGTAAAATCAATAGAGCTTGAATCACCGATGATACCAGTTTCCGTTTCATAACCTGCATACCGTACAAGCTGATGGTTCCAGATCCGGGCAGAATCCTTCTCGTTTTTTTTTGGTTTTAAAATGGTGATTGTCGGTCTGATCCTCCCCTGATTCGTTGCATATTCTATATGATGGAACAAGGCATGCTTTATTTCGTCTTCCTGTTGCAGGTCTCGAGCATCAAACACAGTCAAAGTATCCCAAAAAAGACGGCCGATGCAGCGGTTGCTATTCCTCCACGCCATTTTCGCACCATGTTCAAGTTCCTCAAAGGTATGTTCATAAGTCCCAGTTTGAGCAATTTCCTGTTTAATGAATTGAATTCTGCTTTCAATTTCCTGTTCCGATTTTTGCAGCTCTCCATAACAGTTCACTATAAATCTTTCCGCTTCGATGACCAACTGATTAACCAAGCTTGAATCCTCCTGTTACTGATGTCGTCATTATTTTAACATGAAGGCTGCATTATCAATAAATTTGTGGACTATGGGGAGGGGTCTCATGGCAAAATCGGCAACAAACTATTGTTTTTCCCAAAGAGGGATTTTGTAGAACCTATCTATTGATTTTTTTTCCTCTTACGGAAAGAAGGGAGTCTTCTCTTTTTGGAGAACTATTAGCGATAGGATTCTGAAATTGGGAAAACTAACATGAATTTACCGGTATTCGCGTACGGATTTTTTAGAACACTCTGATCCTAAAAATGATAAAACCCAATGTTTAAAACTGAATCATAAATGGATACACAAGGAGTGGAGGGATGAAGATGAAAATGAAAATACTTATTATTGGCGGCGATGCGGCGGGTATGAGCGCTGCCATGCAAATGGTCCGGAACAGTTCTGGACATGAAATCACTGTATTGGAAAAGGGTGGCGTGTATTCATACGGACAATGTGGCCTGCCTTATGTGATCAGCGGGAAGATTGAGTCCACAGATAAGTTAATCGCGCGCACTCAGTCTGATTTTAAAGAGAAGTACGGCATTGATGCTCGTGTATTTCATGAAGTCCAGAAGGTAGACGCAGAAAATAAAACGGTAAGCGGAATAAACCATAGCAATGGTGAGGCATTCAGCCTTGCCTTTGACCGCCTTCTGATTGCAACGGGTGTAAGCTCGGTCATTCCCAAGTGGGACGGTGTGACACTTCCAGGTATTTTCTCATTAAAGACCATCCCGGATGCAAAAGCAATCATGGATTATCTGGAAAGAGATATAAAGAATGTGACGGTGATTGGCGGCGGATACATTGGGCTTGAGATGGCCGAAAGTTTTGCGGAGCTCGGCAAGAAGGTCACCATCATTGAAAGAAATGAGCAATTAGCTAAAATCTTTGATCCAGACATGGCCGAACTGATCCACGAAGAAGCAGTAAAGCAAAACATTGTGTTGAAAATGGGTGAATCCGTGGAAGCATTTGGCGGAAGTGACCTTGTGAAATCGGTGAAAACCGATAAAGGGGAGTATGACACAGATTTGGTGCTAGTCGCTGTAGGTGTGAAGCCCAATACTTCCTTTTTAGAAGGAACAGGAATCAAAACCTTTGGAAATGGTGCGATCCAGGTAAATGCCTATATGCAAACAAGTGTGGAGGATATCTACGCAGCAGGAGATTGTGCCACCCAATATCACCGGGTAAAAGAGAAGGACGACCATGTCCCGTTAGGAACACATGCCAATAAGCAAGGACAAATCGCCGGATTGAACATGGTTGATGTACATAAAACCTTTAAAGGAATAGTCGGCACTTCGATTATTAAGTTTTTCGACTTAACCCTTGGCAGAACAGGGCTATCAGAAAAAGAGGCCAGCATGCTGAACATTCCATATGGCTCTGTAACCATCACAGCAAGGGATATCGCTGGTTATTATCCCGATGATAAAAAAATGAAATTGAAACTGGTCTATCATAAAGAGACACATAAGGTACTTGGCGGGCAAATCATTGGCGGAAATGGAGTCGATAAACGAATCGATGTCCTGGCGACGGCCTTATTCCATTCCATGACAACCGAAGAGCTGCTTGATTTAGATCTGGCATATGCTCCACCGTATAATGGCGTATGGGATCCTATTCAGCAAGCGGCTAGGAGAGTGGAGTAGGTTGAAATAGTAGAAATGAATACTGTCGACTGAAGAAAAAATACCATCTAGTTAGGCAGTGTTCAGTGTCTAGCTAGATTGTATCTTTATTGTGAATTATATAATCCGAAGATCTCTTTTTAATTCTTCATATTCTCTTAATGAATATTCACCTTCTAAACTAAAGATATTGTGTTTTTACTTCGCGCTCCATTTTACCCACCCTGAGGAATAGAGCAAGGGACAGCATTTCCGTCCTACTGTCTCAAGGGTGAATAATTTTTATCTGCAGAGATCTTGCGTAGTGCAAGGGTTTTTTCTTCCGTCTGGAGAATAAATAAAAAGAGGGATGTTATAATGTTGGTATGAATTATGAGGAAATGGCGGTGATAAGATGGTATCACAACAAGAAATCCTTCATGTATTCTCAAAAAATCTAAATACCTGGAGTGAAAAATACGGTGTTAAGCGAATTGGCCTGTTTGGTTCGTATAGCCGGGAAGAACAAAAAGATTCCAGTGATATTGATGTGATTGTTGAATTTAGTGATTCTCATTTATCCTTTGATAACTATATGGATTTGAAGTTTTACCTTGAAGATACATTTCAAAAACCAGTCGATCTCGTCATTATAAATGATATCAAGCCTGCCCTGAAGCCAAGCATTTTAAGGAGTGCCAAGTATGCATAGGGATCCGGAAATCTTTTTGGAGGATATACTAATCGCTGCTAATAAGGTGTTAAAGTATACAAAAGGGCTATCATATGATGATTTAATCGACAATGACTTAGTCTTAGACGCAGTGATTAAAAACATTTTAGTGATCGGAGAAGCAACGAAGAATATTCCAGATGAAATTAGAGAAGCTAATCCGCATATTGAGTGGAGAAAGATGGCAGGTATGAGGGATATAATGATACATGGTTATTTCTCCATCAATTATCAAATAGTTTGGGATGTTGTCCAAAATAAGATACCAACACTGAAAAAACAAGTGGAACAACTTTTAACAAAGCAATAGATTGGTTTTTCTGAAGCATAGGGAATTGCACCCTATGCTTCTGGTGTTTAAAGGATTTTTACCAGGACAGACAGACGATTCAAACACAGCATGAATTCTTGCCTTCTGGGTAAAGCCATCGATTTATCATCAGTTCATGAAGAAAGAACATGATAAGATCTTCATAGAATCAGGGCAAGGAAAAACGTACGATGCTATCTCCGTTGATTTTTTTGATATGGAACAACAGCCACAGCAGTTAGCTTCATTAGTGGAAAAGGCTGATGCCCTTAAAGCAGAAGTATTGGATACTACTCTGAGGATTTCAAAAGGAAGCAGCAGTGAAGAGCCAATCCTAACTGCCATTGCCAGCAGTATCTCTGGACATCCAGTATCTAGCCTTTCTGACAGAATCCAAGTCGAAGAAGCATGGAGGGTTTTTAGGAAGGATTCATCCACTTCTTGAATTTAACAATCTGGACTTTGAAGGGACGTACCAGGAGAAGCAAAGGGTACGTCGATTTGCTTCTCATCCTAAATCTTTATTTTTGCTATCCTCGTAAAATGGAGCTGACAATGTGGCGAGAGTCCCACTCTCCTCCGGAAAACTTTATGATCGGGTACTTTTTAGGAAAGAGTTGTTTACAAATCTCATTGGCAGATTCCCCTTTTTCATGAAGCATGATGACTTCATCTTGGATGGACAGCAGGTAATCAAGCTTGCGGGTTAGCGCAACACGTCCATTTTCTACATACCCTGCATGACTGCAAAACATCTCCTCAAAGTCATAGGTCAATACCCGTTTAATAGAGTCGATGATTTGCGGGATACTTTCGTCTGTCATCACCACCTTGGTGCGCTCCTGAACAAATAAATCACCTGTGAACAATTGACCTGTTTCTCGGTTTAAAAGTGCTTTATGGTCATGTGCATGGCCGGGGGTTTCGATGGCATCCCAGGTTGCGGTGTTGGAAGTGAATGTTTCAGGCATCGGCTGAGCGAGGAATGGCTTTCTTCGACCCCAGAAAAGCTGTCGGTAAAAAGGATAGTCCGCCTTCAAGGAGCAAGACTGAATGGAATTTTGATTTAAATAGATAGGATGCTGTGTTGATTTGGCGGCATAGGCGGCACAGCCAGTATGGTCTTCATGAAAATGGGTCAGCACGACCTGATGGAAATCCACCTCATCGATGAAGGCTTCAAAATACTTTTTCAAGGATTGTGCCCCGGTATCGATTAACACCCCATCCACGGCAAAACTATAAACATTCAAGGCCACACCCTGGAAACGAACTTTTCCATTCAAAAAGGTAACCCCGTTTTTCTCACCTTTCACTGCACTTTTTTTCAAAAGCAAATTCATCACACCCTCATCGTTAAATCTCCTGTTACGCTAACTATAACTCAAAACAGGTTAAGTAGAGTATCTATTAAAAATTATATTAACTTTTCATATTCAAGGATTAATATCAATCTTAGGTAGCGGTTAGATCTGATTCAATCTTAAACAAGCTGGCAGACAAAACTGCCAGCTTGTTTGGGGCAATATGGATACCCGCATAAAATGCCGTCTTTAAATGGTTTATACCTACAAGTATACTTCGCGATCCCTTTGCAAAAAAACTAACAAAAAAATAGCTTTAAAGAAATGTTAAACTTCAAACTAAAGTTCATTCTTTTCTCACACTTGCAGAATATGATTAAGGAGTTTGAAGCAGTGGAAACAGTAAAAACAAACGCAAACCCGATAAAAGCAAATCCACGAATTCTTAAAACTACAACTAACAAATTGATTGAACGGAGTGTTTAAAATGAAAAAATTTCTGATTCTATTCATTACTCTATTTTTTATTTTTATTACAGGATGCACCAATTCAGGATCGGATGTAAACAAAGAGGAAGAACCTGAATTATTGGAAGTGGACCTTATTGCTCCAGAAGATATTCCGGTAGGTGACGAAGTCGTTCTGGCGGCGGAAGTGACACAAGGGGAAGAAAAAGTGGAAGATGCTGATGAAGTCAAATTCGAAGTTCGCAAAGTTGGAGACGAGGATTCGGAAATGATTGAGGCAGCTCACAAAGGAAAAGGTATGTATGAAATAAAGAAAAGCTTTCAAGAAGATGGGGAGTATATGGTAACGGCTCATGTTACTGCAAGATCGATGCATAATATGCCAAGTGAAAAAATAACGGTTGGAAATCCTGCTGGAACTGGCAGTGAAACAGAGAATCAACATGATGAATCAACGGACTCCCACGAGACTGGGGAACCAGCAGAAGGTGACCACCATCATAGTCACGTATCAATTGACCTGGATACTAACCAAGATTTTAAAGTGAATCAGAAAGTGAATCTATCAGCTCAAATTAAAAACGATAATCAGCCTTTAACAGAAGCAGCAGTCCGATTCGAGATTTGGCATGGAGAGGATTCCGTCCATGAATTTGTCGAAGCGGCTGAAATGGAAAATGGTGTCTATCATTTTGAAAAAGTATTCCCGAAATCAGGTACTTATCATATAAAGGTTCATGTTGAAAAGGGTGAGATTCACGACCATCAAGAGGAAGAAATTACAGTGAATTAGTGAACAGAAAACCACTTTTAAAGAGATCAGTAATCAGAGCGTTGATCCAAGATGAAGGATTAACGCTCTTTTTGTTGAACTTAATTAACAGTCTGGCTGCATTCTTGTTAACAGGCTATTAAAAGGGGAGAAATAAATGGACCGATTTTATTCACTGTGTCTTCAAGGAGATCTAAATACAGCAATGAAATACCTTGATTCTATCCAGCCAAAGACAAAGGAAATGGAAAAAATACATCAAATGTATATGGAAAGGTTTTATTATCCAGAATATGCTGAACAGATTCTTGATGGAGATAGGTGGATTAAAGATGTACTAGCTGCCTATCATCATTATTTTCGAACCGTATTGACCAATGCAGACTCACTTCATGAGGCGGAGGCAGACTTGAACAATAGATTGAAAAGTCTCTTGGAAATTGAGTCACCATTCATGATTGATGAAACTGAAAATGAGCTGGCTGCTATTTTTGCTAAAAAAGGCTATCACTTCTTGGGCGGCGTTACTCCTCCATATAGAGGCGCATATATATGGAAACGTTGTGAACCAATTGATTTTAAAGTTGAAATTCCTCACCAATCGATCAAAGTGACTGTACACATGATGTCCGATTTCTTGCTAGAAGGCTGGATGGGATTCGCCACTTTTAACAATAGAACAGTCGGTGGATGGGCACAAGAAGATGGATTGTATTGTAATGCGAAGCGGTATGAAAACCTAGATCACGACGATTTTCAGGTATCCTATTTAAAACACGAAGCTCAGCATATAGCTGACTACAAATCCTTTCCTGGTTTGCCGTCCGCTGAATTAGAATACCGGGCAAAACTAGTTGAGCTTATCTATACCAAAGATCACTCACTACTAAAGAAATTCTTAAATGATGCAAAAAATGACCCTGATTTTCCTCATCCGTATGCTTCTTACAAGATTATTAGGAATCTGTCATTTGAAATCTTTGCAAAAGATTATGAGTCTGATATACATGTTTGGTTAGAAGAAGATTATCAAAAAATCTCCTCCGCAGCCCTGGAGCTTTATGATCAGAACACTAGTGAACTAGTGGGAGCTTAGCGATCACAAGAGATAAATTCATGAGTGATGATAGTAACATTAATTGTTCATATATCTACCAAGCATAGGGAACTTCACAGACCCTATGCTTTTGTTGTGAAACGAACCATGAGCAATCTCTAAAAATGGTGTAAACACAAAACGATTGGGTGATCCAGGGAGGTTCCCACCAATAAACACGAGAACTCTTCTGTTTCATGTATTTTGAAGTAGAAGTGATAGTCCCTTTGTAAAGCTTCCATTCTATAAGAGCGGAGAAATGTCTAATTGTTGAGCATCCATTTTTCACTATTGATGGAAAAATAGATATTTTACATACACAGTTTGTCCATACATTAAGTACGGAAGTGAATAAATTATAGTATCAACAAGGAAAGGGGGGAAATGAAATTGGGAAAAAAGCTCACATCAGGACCGTTTTTTGTACCATTGTTTCAGGATGGAACGGCAGTAGAGTATCTATTGATAGGTTTTAAAAATCTTGCAGACGAGCAGTCTACTGTGAATTTATCTGTGCAAGTTTGCCGTGATCCTTTCTTGTACCCGGGTATTTCTCCAGAAGTTGCAGTTCCGATTACGATTTCTACTGGAACCTATACAGAACTGGCTGTCGATATACCTGCAGGAAGTTGCACAGTTGTGAAAGTGGATGCTGGTCCAGAAACATTCCAAGGTAACAACATGCTCAGGGTTACGTTAGAAGGAGATTTAGACGAGGATGGTGAAGAAGTGGTCGTAGCGTTGTCCGGTGTCAAAACAGGTGGAGAGACAGTAGTTTCAATGGTGTTCAAGCATAACGATTTTATCGAGTTAGACGACTAATCTGGCAAAGTTGGGTAAGCCTCATTTGTTGCTGATGAGGCTTAATCCAACTATAGGAAAATGAAACAAATGACACATCGCGGTTCTATGTAATTCTAAGAGACAGTGGAGTAGCCCCCGCTGTCTCTTATTATGGGAATTTCATTGTAATTGTTATATATTGGTTTAAAATTATGAGTAGTAAATCATATGTAAGGTGAGGTTGGATCGGATTAGTATGATCCGTGTGAAAAAGCGTGCATGAAAATGAGCTTTTTCGTCGGTTTTTCTATCAGCAATAGTCTTATAGAGGAGGATGAATTTGCAAAGCGCCATAAAGTTTAAACCTGAGTATATTACAATTCTTTTAATCGCAATAGTGAGTGTTGTTCTGGTTTTAACCTTTTTTACTGGACAGACTTCACTTAAGGAAGTTCTTACCTATTCTTTGATCATTATTTTGCTCTCTTTTTTAACGAAGGATATTAAAGAAAGATTCGCTACAGATAACAGGGCTTATAAGTATATTGTTCTGGTATTTTTGTTTGCTTACTTATCCCTGTTCTAGTCGTTCATTTTCGAAGCAAAAAGGAAAGCGAGGAGTCTAATATGCTGACAGAAAGAAAAGTCAAATTACCTAATTCAATAGAGTTGAACGTGAAGTATTCGGATTCAAATAAACCTGTTCTCTTGTTTCTCCATTTTAGCGGAGGGACTTTGAATATGTGGGATGGCATTTTGCACATGTTCAGTGAGGAGTATCGAGTTATTGCTCCTGATTTCAGGGGGCATGGGAAATCGGATAAGCCAACGACGGGCTATCATGTTGATGATTTTGCCCATGATTTATACTTGCTGCTCCAAGCTCTTGATGTCCAGAGCTGTCATGTTGTAGGCAGTTCGATGGGAGCTGAGATTGGGTTGAGTTTGGCAGCGTCCCACCCTGACATGGTGAAGTCGCTTGTTTGTGAGGGTGCTCTATACAATGAGTTTGGGGAGTATGGAATCTTCAATGGGACTGCAGAAGAAATTGCTGTTGAAAAAGAGAGGCAGAGGGAGAAGCTGATGGAACGAAGAATGCCTGAACATCCTTCCCTCACCGAGTTCCTCTCTAAAGTGAAGAAGCCGGTTGAACGGATGGGAATTCTGAATGACCATTTCCTGAGCTACCTTGAGAGTACGGCAGAAGAGCTGGATGACGGCACCGTAACCAGTCATTACCGGAATCACGTAAGGATGGAGTACATGGAAAAATACTGGGACCTTCAATTTGAGGAATATTATCAGAAGATAAAATGTCCCGTTCTTTTTATGCCAAGTGAAGAGGAATATGCTGATGAAAAAATCAGGAGAAGTTTGGATGCTTTTTCAAAGCTTGTGGATTCACATGAAATCATTAAAATTGAAGGTTCCATGCACGCCTATGTTTGGATGCAGCTTCCGATAGAAGCAGGTATGGCGGTTCAAGGTTTCTTGAATACTCGGTTTCTTTAAGAAAGAAAGCCTTATCCTATTGGTGGATAAGGCTTAATGTAGCAGGAATTGTTGTGCATTCGAATCTTGAATGAAACGAATCACAGTTCTCGTGGTTGACATTATCTAATAATGTAGCCATCTCCACCTATAGAAAAGGCGAGGAAAGGCTCTCCCTCAGGATTAGGCATCACAAAGTCTAACTTGTCGTATCCCAGCTCGATAGCAAGGCTCATTACTGCATCAGAATTAGCACCCGTATCTTTTAGAACCTGGGCATTGGTATCCTGGGTAATGACATAAGCCAGTTGTCCATCTACTGCCTCTACTCCGATGATGTCTACATAGGTGTCAAAGTTATTCAGCTCTGCTTCAATCTGCGGTACAGCCTGATCCATTGCCTTTACACCTTCCGCATTTTGCTCGATGGCATCCTGGTCTACCAATTCTGGGTAAAAGTTATCCAGTATTGCATCAGGAGTGTCTGTAGGTGCAGACTCCCAGTTATCCTCGATTTCTACAGGTTCTACATCATATTGAGTCTTGTCTTCAGAAGTATAGTCTGTCTCTGCTGTCAATCTGGATACTTCTGCCTCTAGTCCTGCAATCTCTGTATTCGCTCTGTCCAGCTGTTCCTCAAGTCCATTTATTACATTCTGCAGTTCTGCCTGAGCCTCGGCTTTTTCTTCCTCTGATATTCCTGCCTCTTGTAGTCTAGCAATCTCTGCCTGAGCCTCTTCTAGCTGAGCAGTGAGCTGATTGACTGAGTACTCAAGGTCTGCCTTATCTGTCTTTAAAGAGCCGATCGTATTGTTAGCCTCTGTAGCAGCATCTTTGTACATAGTCTTTAGGTCTTGAAATTTACCTTTGATGTAATCCTTATCGGATACTGCCTGTGCAAAGTTATTTCTCATATCCTCGGCCATGCCCTTAATGTTGTTAATATCCTCTGTGCCGTTGTAGTTGATACCTGCTACTGTTATACCTCCTGCAAAGACTGCTCCTGCTAGTACCTTTGTAAGAATCGAGTCGAATGCCATTCTTTACACCTCTCCTATTAGTTGTTTAGTCTTTACCGTTCATATAGAAATAACCTCTTTACAGGATTAGTTCTATAGTCCTTAGATGGCTGACAAAATGCCTTAAGGGTACACTATACTATGACTAAAGATGCTCTTCAATGGAATAGACAGTGGTAGGTTATGGCAGTTAACAAGAACAAAAAAAGGCAGATTCATAGCGTTGCCCCTTGTGTTTAATTTCTCTAGAATATCAAGTCTTTGCTTGCCTGATATAAGCTCGGCAAGCAGTTCGTTTCTTTTACGATATGAAGGAAAGCAGAAGCCAGTAGCACACTTTTGATTTTCGACTGGAAAATTATGCTACAATTAAAAAATAGACCATTAGGAGCGGATGATCGTGAACATACTAACAGAAGGTTCAGTTGTGCAAAGCGAGAAATTTGTAAATGGTATTCTTGAGAATGGCCAACTGTATGTTGGTGATTATGAAGAGAATAGTATTTTCGATTTTTCAAAGGGGACTAGGGCTAACGACTTTTCCCGGGGAGATAAAAAATACGTCGTGATTGGCTGTTGGGAAATGGAAGCAGCGGGCATCATTATGTACCAGAATCGATTTCTTGCCAAAGAACTGAATGAAGATGGCACCTACAATGCCAAGGGCGAGGAAATCAATTTTTCAACTGCGGGTGTATATCGTGGATCTATCCGCGAATCAGATATTTCTATCATTAAAGTGATGAAAAAGGTATTTATCTAGATTCATAAGGGGGAGCCTTAATGAAGACGGAGCTTTGTCCAAAGTGCGGCTGCAGGATGATGGAGGATGCGTTCGAAGAGATTGTTGAGCTTAAGGATGGGTCCATTCAGTTGGAGACAGTTTATCCCGCCTGGGTGTGCAGTGATTTCTGCGGTTATTATGAAAAAATGGATGCTAATAGGAGGGAATGAATATGTCGCGTTATTTTAAGTTTGTGTCAATAAGGAAAGGTCACGAAGATTGGATGCTAACAGAGCTGGAGGAGGGACGGGCGAGGTTTGGATGGAGCAGTGCCGGTTCTGACTTGAGGTTGATCAAGACAAAACCTTCATCTGCCAGGACGGCGGAAGAAAAAATTGTATGGCGGTACACGCAGTTTTTAATCAACAGGTTGACGAAAGGGGATCGGCTGATCATTCAGTTGAACAGGCCGTTGCGAAAATTCGTTATTGCTGAAGTGACAGGTGAGTATCATTCTACAGAGCCGCAAGAGAGTGATTTTAATCATTATATTGAGTGCAAGCTTTTAACGGATACGTCTATCAATGTGGAATCCCAGGCAGTATCACAGTCATTGAGGCACCATCTCTCGAAACGAGGCCATTATTATGAGATTTATGAGGATCTTGCCAAAGAGGAACTGGATTGGATTGTGGAAAAATCACTGCAAGGGGATGCAGAGTTCTTGAAAGCCAATGAGATTGAACATACTGCTGAGTTCGAATCAAAAATTCTCGAAGAAGATGTCATTACTCAAACCTATAAGCGGATTTCTACCAAATGGCCGAGCGCTTACTTTGAAAAATTTGTTGCAGACCTTATTCGTTCGACTCCTGGGCTTGAAGTCAAGAAACAGGGCGATTCTGGACTCGGCTGGGATCTCACGATGAGGATTCTAGACCCAATCGATGGGTCTATTTTACACGAAGATATTCCAGTTCAGTGCAAGAACTATATCGGGGCAGTGAAGACGAAAAGACCGATAGATGATTTGGAAAGATGTATAAGAAACTCAGGTTCCTCTATTGCCTATCTTTTTATCATCGGAGATTTAACAAAGGAATTTGAGGATGAATTTGATAATAGACTTGAGGCATTGCAATCAGAGAATGAACACATCAAACTGAAAGTCATTGGTCAGGAGCAAATAGCGAAAATGTACTTGAATCGGGTTGGGGCTGGATTTTAATCCGATGAACAAGTTTGACGGCCAATGTTCAATTACTGAATTACATAGGTTTAAAAGGGTGGATTTTTTATGAAAAAGTATCTTTACTCTGCTTTCGTTCTAATTATAGGTGTGGTTTTTACTATGTTCATTGGTGGAAGTCTTGGAGATGGAGATGGAACCATTAGTAGCGGTGTCTTCAACTCGGCTATGGCCGGACTGATCTTTGCCATTATTTTTCTAAGTGCCACTATCATGCTATGTACATTAATGATTATTGAAGAACTGAAAAGGCGAACTAAGTAGGTTTCAGCTTTTAGCTGTTTTGGTAGAAGTGCGGCGGGTCCAGTAGCTCTCATTTTACAAAAGTGAGAATCGGAACCCTTGCCTAATATACGAAAATTCCACACGGAGGCAGTAAAATGGGAATATTTATTATTGTTGTTGGCCTCGGCCTTGATAGATGGGATTTGGTTAGTTGCAAAGACAACTAGTAAACTTCTTATTTCGCTGGAAAAAATCGGCTGTTTTTTCCAGTTCGCTATAAAACCGAAAAAGTCGCTATATAAATGAGAAACTCGCTATAAAAACAAAAAAGTCGCTATATAAACCAAATGGGGACAGACGGACGGGCTTCCATGCACGGAAACTTGAAATGGGTTGCCTGTTTACCGATAGAAATATAGGCACAAACGGTATTTATTAATAGTAAAAGAGGGAGTAAACCATGTTTTGGTTCTTTATTGTGATATTTTTTGCTGATTTGTTATTAGGCTTGATGCAAGCGTCACTATGGCTCATTATTTTGGTTAATCTTGTTATTATCTTAGTTTTTATGTACAAGAGCTTTTATCCGTTTCTTTTTGAGAAGGATCCGGATAAGATCATGGACTTTATGAAGAAATCGAAGCATCCGCAATTTCAGTTTCATTATTATTTTTTCAATGATGAGTTGGAGGAAGCGGAGGACAGGATGTATAAAATTAAATCTCCTTTTTATCAAAAGCTGAGTCATGTAAACCTGCTTGTAAAAAGGAAGCAGTATGATGAAGCGGAAGAGATGGCGAGAGGATTAAAGGACAATATGTATAAATGGTATTCCCTTGCTGGGATTGCGATTGAGCAGGGGGATCGTGAATCATATAGGAAGTACAAAGATAAAGTGAAGAATCCTTTTTACCGCAGGTTATTGGAATTGGATGAGCTGGTCCATGTCGGGGAGAAGGAAAAGGTGCTCAGCGAATTGGAGACTATGATTCCGAGTTTGCGGGGAGCCAAGCTGCTTAGCGTGATTCAGTATAAGCAGGAACTCTTGAAGCAGAATGAGGATTAAGGCAAATACTTAGCACGGGGGCGTACCCTGTGCTTTTTATTTAGGAGACAGCAGAACCATCCGCTGTCTCTTTCACCCTCCTAGCTAACTTCTCTTTTCAGCAAATAACAAAAATAGTGTTGCTAAAGGACCTAATAAAAGAGAAAGCAAAAACCAATTCAATCCGGTCCTATTCTTTCCTTGTGCAAGTCCAGCATTTATTAATGCTAAGGTTCCCCAACCAACAAAATATTGATTATCCATTATCTTACGCCTCCGGTCCAATAAAAAGTGCAGCTAACGAATTAGCTATCTATATATAACAATTATACTACTAATTATTTGCAATTTGAGAAATGTTGGAAATAAATACACGAAAAACTGCTCCTTTCCATTTTTTTAGAAGGCATAATCTTGAGACAGCAGAACCGTCCTCTGGGAACAAAATAACGTAAAGGAAATTTATGTTAAGATTTATATACAGGGTCCAAGCATCAATTGACAAAGAGGTGCAATATGAAATTTCGTATAACCAATGAGATGAATGAGACAAATAAAAGCCATGTTAATCAAAAACTTTATGAATATAATTTAAAGCATTTTCCTGAAGATCTAAGAGGAAGATATCGAGAAGTGAATTTCTTTTTATTAGATGAGGATGGGAATGTTCGTGGGGGCATTTTGGGAGAGGTATGTTGGAATTGGCTGGAAATACATATGTTATGGTCGATGAAGATCTCCGCGGCTCAGGATATGGAACTCAATTGTTAGGAGAAATGGAACAAATCGCCGTAGAGAGCAAGTGCGATTTTATAAAGGTGGATACTCTGAGCTTTCAGGCGCTGGATTTTTATCAAAAGAATGGTTATACCGTTTACGGCACACTGGATAATGTGGGAAGAGAATTCAAGCATTTCTATTTAAAGAAGGATCTTTTAAGCGGGGAATCATTGTGAAAGTAGTCACGGCACAGTTAAGAGATCTAAACACGATTGTTCAAGTAGACCGTCAAGTGATAGGAAATACAAGCAGAAAAGATTTTATTGAGCAAGCGATTAAACAAGGGCGTTGTATTCTAGTGAATGAAAATGAGGATGTTGCTGGATTTTTGATATATGATACTCATTTTTTTGAATGTACGTTTATATCCCTGGTTATTGTATCTCCCGCAAAGAGACGAAAGGGTATTGCGAGTCAATTGATGAATGATCTGGTTCGCACTGCTCCTACTGACAAAATTTTCTCTTCTGCCAATCGTTCTAACAAAAGCATGCAGAAGGTCTTTGAAGCAAATGGATTTGTCGAGAGTGGTATTGTCAAAAACTTGGATGAAGGCGACCCTGAAATCATTTACTTTAAATCTAAGATTCTATCATAAGGTTTCGGAGGCTAGGGTTCTGTGTTGATCAGAGATGGGGAAGGCAGCAGGATGCCTAGGATACTGTGTTTGACTTCTAGGGTTTGGTACAAAGATTCCAATGCTTAATAAAAGGAAAAAGCAAAGGTTGATTCCTTTGCTTTTACTTTTGATCGTCAATAGTATTCGATAGGACAATCTTATTCGCCTTCAATGCTTGCTTTAAGGTTGCCTGTGTTGGTACTTTATGAAAGTTGATGCCTAGTTGGACTGCTGTCTGGGCGATTTCTGGGCGGATCCCGCTAATATGTACTTTTACTCCGATTAACTTCAAGATGTCGATAATTTGGAATAACTGATTTGCTACCATTGTATCAATAATGGAGACGCCTGATAAATCGATAAACAGGTGTGTTAGATGGTAATCTTTGCTTTGCATCAGGACGGATTCTGTAATGTGCTTTGCACGCTGGGTATCGATATCTCCCACAAGCGGCAATACTCCGATAGAATCTGAGAGTGGTATGATCGGGGCGCTCAATTCATTGATCAATTCACTTTGGACAGAAATTCGATCATTGTAATAGTTATAATATTCTTCAGCAAAGGTTTCGATGATGGTATCAAATGTGGAGTGGATCAATGTGCTCCAATGCAGGATTTCTGTATCGGAAATTTCCCCTTTATTCTCCATGACGAACAGGTGAACATGCTCCCAGAAAATACCTCTGAATACCTTGAATTGATGAATGACCTCGTGGAGAGGAGTTCTTGTCTCGACACGATCCATCGCAACGGCTTGAGCCCAAGTTTTAATCTCTTGATTCACTTCGTTTTCGCTGGTAACCAGTACACTGGCTACCGTTCTAATAAAAAGTCCATTTTGCTCCCTTAATCGGTCCTCAGCTCGATGGTTGTCACAAGAGGAGTATACGCTTGTAGGATCGTTGGCTCTCTTGCTTAACCATTTATTGGTGAGAATGGAAGGGTCTTCAGTGATGAAATCATAGAGTTTCTGATTATTAGGATTCATGATTTTCTCCTTAATTTCTGATATCAAAATGGTCATTTCTAGTTAAATATAAAGAATATATTAGATAAAATCAATTTTTTGTATGCTAAGGATTGGGCTTGCATTTATTGGCTGCTATTAGTTTAAAGAAAGAGATTTACCCATCTTCAGAGTGACTGTGATGGAGAAAAAGACGGCTGCCCATTCGGCTAAGTTCTAGACCTTGAAAGCAGGATATATTCTGTGGAAAAAAGAATTGTTATTGAAGTATGGCCAGAGAGAAATGTCTTTTTATTAAATGACTAATTTGAGAGGATGGGCATCATGAAGGTCGAAGCACTAAAAATGGAGCGACAGGGAGATTTTTTTGAATACTGTAAAAAACATCGAAAGGAACTGGATGATTCCTTTTTGTATGATGAAGATCTGGAGAACTTCAAGGCGGATGCCGAAAACCCTACTTATATAATGACTGACTCAAATGGGCAAATAAAGGGTGCTGCCTCTCTTATTCTGGATGACTACCATCGAAGGGGCAATAGGGCAAGATTCCGGATTTTTCATTGTGAATCACATGATGACCAGGACTATAAAAGACTGTTTGAGGCATTTTTAAAACATACAATGTCATTGGATCATGTTTTTCTATTTGTTCCTTTGCTCAACGAGAAATTGAAGGTCGTCATGGAAAAGCTTAATTTTGACGTGGAAAGATATACTTTTCTGCTGGTCAGGGAGGACTTGGAGGTTCGGGAACCGGCTATTCCAAAAGGTTATCAGATTAAGAGTTTCCGGCCTGGCAAGGATGAGGATGCTTGGTGCCTGGTAAGGAATGCGGCGTTCTCGACGCTGAAGGGAAGTGAAACGGCGATTACACCCGAGATGGTCGCAAAAATGCCGGCAGAGTCTGATTACCTGGATGGCGGTATGATGATTCTCTATGAGAACGACGAGCCAGTTGGAGTGGTGAGAGGGTCGGACGATGAATATGAAGATTCACCAATCATGAACATCGGACCAGTCGCTGTTTTGCCGGAATACCAGGGGAGAGGATTAGGCAGGGTCCTGTTAAGAGCCGCAATCAAGTTTTCGAAGGAAAAAGGGTACAACAGATGTGTGCTTTGTGTGAATGGAGACAATGAACAAGCTAAAGCCCTCTACCTGCAGGAAGGGTTCGAACAGACAGAAGGAGTAGTCTGTTATCGATATGAACTTAAGTGAAGCATCGGGATCGCCCCCGGTGTTTCTCTTTTTTTAGCGTATGGGTAAAAGGGGGGAGAGTCACCGGTTGAATGTCTAAAAGTATGAGGGGGGAGAACAGAAACAGGGTCTCCTTCTTACTTTCTTCTCCTCAGTTTTTCTAAATACAGTGCCATCCCTATGTAGATGCTGAAGAGAAGAACTATGAATAAGGGAGTGGATAGAGAATCCATCGGATCACCTTCTATTTTAAATCGTGTAATGCTGGATGAAAAAATAATAGGAGAACCGCAATAATAGGTGCCGATATAAGGAATGCGGCCAGCGCGTTTTTATAGTGGATCCTAACTACAGTAAAAGTAATGATGTTGAACAATACAGACCACCAAGCATTCCAGCCATTTTCATAGACAAACAAACCTTTAGCCTCGAATAGATATTCAATCCCGGAGAAATAGGCCACCCAGATCAGCACATACAAAAGTCCTCTTAACCTTTCTTTTGGAAAATACTCCAGGTAAATCATCAAGACGACAGGGACAATGAAAAATGTGAAGGCAATCTCGATCAGCGTGTGATTTAACCAATCAACTGTAACAGCTTTATACTTCCATAGAGTATGTTGATAGAAGAGGAAATTATACAATAAATTACAGATAATATAGAACTGGACCGTAGGGTAGTATTCTTTCCACTTATGCCACTTAACGAACTTTTTTGCAAAAATAATATATACCACAATGACTAATAACAAATACATATCTATAACCTCTTATAACTTTTAGTAGAATTCTCTCCAAAAAGAATCTTTCTTAGACACGATGGAGACACAGGCGGTTCAAGCGCCAAAAAAAGTGCGAATGGCTTTTTAACGATCTTCCATGTGTGCTTGAAAAATATCGTAGTATAATGGACAAACAAGGTCTGTTTTCTATTGGGCTACTCGTTACTTAAGGAGTTGAATGAACGATGGACGAAAAAGTGATCAAGTGGGGAATATTAGGGACTGGCGGAATTGCCAGTGCTTTTGCAAGGGATTTAAACTTTGCTGAGAATACGGAAAAGTGTGCTGTTGGTTCACGTACGAAAGAGAGCGCGGAGAAGTTTGCGGAGGAGCATGGTGTGGCCCGTGCCTATGGGAGCTATGAAGAACTTGTGACAGATCCGGATGTAAATGCGATTTATATTGCGACGCCACACCCGTTTCATAAAGAAAATGTATTGGCCTGTCTTCGTGCTGGCAAGGCCGTGCTCTGCGAGAAGCCTTTTACTATCAATAGCGGTGAGCTGGAAGAAGTCATTCAGTTTGCGAGAGAACAAAAGCTGTTCTTGATGGAGGCGATGTGGACACGTTTCCTGCCGCCGATTGTGAAAGTGAAAGAATGGATCGACAGCGGTGAAATCGGTGAAGTTCTGTTGGTGAAGGCCGACTTTGGCTTCCGTGCGCCATGGAATCCTGAGGGACGATTGCTCAATCCGGCCCTTGGAGGAGGAGCCTTGCTGGATGTGGGGATTTATCCTGTCACCTTTGCATCCATGATTTTCGGAACAAAACCGGAAAAGATTTTGAGCACGGCTCATATTGGGGAAACGGGAGTGGATGAACAGTTTTCCATCCTGCTATCCTATCCTGGTGGAAAGACGGCCACCCTTAATGGTGCTTTCCGCGTCGACTTAACGAATGAAGCCTATATCCTTGGGACAGAGGGTCATATTCGGATTCCGTCATTCCATAGTGCAAAATCTGCCTTCCTATATAAAAATGGTGAGGAAGCAGATTCATTCAACGATGACAGACAGTCGGCTGGATACGCATTTGAAATAGTAGAAGTAGGCAGATGCCTGAGGCAAGGCCTTCTTGAAAGCCCTGTCGTTCCCCTGGATGAATCCCTGGAAATCATGAAACTGATGGATGAAATCCGCGGACAGTGGGGACTGAAGTATCCGGGTGAGTAATGGATGTTTTAGATGAAAGCATGAGGAATAACGTCCTTTTTTCAGGAGCATGGGGACGTACCCTGTGCTTCTTTTTTCATGGGCGCAGCTCTTTTTAAAAGTAGATCAAAGTAAGTTCAGACAGCTTTCACGAGGGCCCCGAAAAGCTGTCAAAAGAAAGCCCGACTTGCGACAGGTTTGGGGTTAAATGCAGAAAAGCTGTCAAAAGAAAGGGCAACTTAAGACAGGGTTGGGGCCAACAGCTTAAATCTGTCAAGAAACCGAAGAAATTAAGACAAGTTTGGCACCAACAAGCAAAAAGCTGTCAAGAACCCGAAGGAATTAAGACAGGTTTGGGTTCAACAAGCAAAAAGCTGTCAAGAACCCGAAGGAATTAAGACAGGTTTGGGTTCAACAAGCAAAAAGCTGTCAAGAAAATGAAGGAATTAAGACAGGTTTGGGTTCAACAAGCAAAAAGCTGTCAAGAAAATGAAGGAATTAAGACAGGTTTGGGTTCAACAAGCGAAAAGCTGTCAAGAAAATGAAGGAATTAAGACAGGTTTGGGTTCAACAAGCATAAAGCTGTCAAGAAATCGAAGGAATTAAGACAGGTTTGGTGCCAAATGAAGAAAAGCTGTCAAAAGTAGTCCTGCTCACTACTTTTTCATCGGAAGGCGGTTACGCGCTACAACCCACGGCCTTTCATTATTATCCATCATCGTAATATGGTAGAATGGCTTGCAAAGGATTTTACTTTTACATCAGGAGGAATCTAGATTGAGAAAGCTGCCTATTAATGAAAATGGATTGAATGCTTCTGAGCTTGTTTTTGGCTGCATGGGGCTGGGAGGAAGCTGGGATTCTCAGCCGATTGAGCCGGAACATGTCAAGCAGGCGCATGAAGCGGTCGAAGCTGTACTGGCTTCGGGAATCAATATGTTTGATCATGCTGATATATATACATTGGGGAAAGCGGAGAAAGTTTTTGGTCAGGTTTTAAAAGAAAAGCCGGGACTTCGCGATGAAATCATCATCCAGTCGAAGTGCGGCATCCGTTTCGGTAATCAGGAAGCGGGACTGCCGACAAGGTACGATTTTTCAAAAGAGTATATTCTTGATAGTGTGGATGGCATTCTTTCAAGGCTTGGAATTGAGCACCTGGACATCCTGTTGCTGCACCGTCCTGATCCACTGATGGATCCAAACGAGGTAGGAGAGGCCTTCCATCAGCTCAAGGCTTCCGGCAAAGTGCGTTCATTCGGTGTTTCCAACATGAGTGCCGGGCAAATGCGCTTACTGCAGAAGCATACGGATGAAAAAATCATCGTCAACCAGCTGGAAATGAGCTTACATAAAATTGGCTGGCTCGATACGGGTGTCCATGTCAATCAGGAGGCGGCACGCCAGAATACCTTCCCGGAAGGAACGCTGGAGTATTGCCAGATGGAGAATATCCAGATTCAATCATGGGGTTCCCTTGCAAAAGGGCTCTATTCCGGGAAAAATATTGATAAGGAAAGCACAAGTGTCAAAAACACCGCAGCTCTGGTACAAAAGCTGGCTGAAGAAAAGCAAACCACACCAGAAGCCATCGTTCTCGCCTGGCTGATGAGGCATCCAGCAGGAATTCAGCCTGTCATTGGCACGGCAAACCCTGAACGGATCAAGGCAAGTGCAGATGCAGTCAATGTGACTCTGACTCGTGACGAATGGTATACATTGTACGTGAGCTCACGAGGCGTTAACCTGCCTTAATTTTTTGATGTAAAAAGAGGGACGGATTCTGTAGATCCGTTCCTCTTTTACAATCCGCGTTCTTTGCTTAAAAATCTCTTCGATATGGCGGTAATCCCAAAAAGAATAATGGCCATAGCTGAAAATCCAAACATCAATTGCGGGGGTGTCAAAGACAGTCTCTCAGCCAATTCCACTGAGTATGCGAGCATCGTTGCTGTGAAAAATTTTGAGATTGAAGCAATCAGTAAGAACCTTTTGGGTGATACTTGCCCAATGCCTGCTCCTACACAGATGATTTCGTCTGGGAGGATTGGAATGATGAATAGCAGGAACATGATCAGCGTTTCATTTTTCGAGACATATTGCTGGTATCTTTCTAGCTGCTGTTCCTTGATGAACTTGGAAATGAATTTCCTTCCTCCGTATCTAGCGGCAAAAAACATGACCGAGATTCCAAGCAGTGTTCCGGGAAAGGCAATGGCTGCTGCAACGCCCGGCCCGAATACCGCGCTCGCACCCGGGATTGTAACAGCTTCAGGGATCGGAAGGAGGATGGGCTGGGCAAAGCTGATGAAAAAGAATATATATTTTGCTGTATGCAGATGTTCTTTTAACAAACCTTCAAACCCATACACATCGGTAAAAACAATCACTTTTGAGACATAAAAGATCGTCAATGTCAGAAGCACAATCGCCCCTAAATAATACAGAATCATTCTATTAATTCTAATAAGACTGTTCCGCCCCGTCATGACGAAATATCCATCCAATGCTAAAACCACGAGCAAAGCGCTTAAATAGAGCCATTTGTAAATTGGAAGTACTGTAGGCAATAGCGCAAATACAAAATAGATGGCCACGATGCTTATAGATAGGTGCAGAATCCATTCATGCGCTTTTTCTCTATGTGTAATCAAGTTGAATTCTCCTTTATCTTTGCTTGTGTTTTCATTATAGGAAAGGCAAGGGCAGGAATCGACGCGCTTAGGTTTGAAGTTTCGCTAGGACTTGAGGCTGATGAAGCATGACAGGAAAGGCGGCTGTACGGTAGCCTTTTTAAAAAAGGAAAGGATTAACCTTTGTTTTGTTGAATATGTATTTGACTAAACTTAATAGCGAATGAATCTGTGAGAGGATCGTGAAAAATTGAGGTTACGATACATGTTCGGAAGTATAATCATGGTCCCTTTTCTGCCATTTTTATATTTTCAGGGAAAAAGAGTCCGAGCCCGTACACCGCGGTTACCGGAGGCGATCGGGAATACGGGCAGTGTGAGATTAGAAGGGGAAAGGGAGTTTCGCGTTATTTTTCTAGGGGAGAGTTCGATCGCCGGTGTTGGGGTCACGCACCATGATGAAGGGTTCGCTGGAGTTTTCGCAAAAGAACTATCCGCAAACATGAATGCGACGATCCACTGGGAAGTGTATGCCAAAAGCGGCTATACTCTAAGAAAGGTGACAGAAAGAATCGTTCCGATGATACCTGACCAGAAGGTGGATTTGGTTGTGATAGGCCTTGGTGCCAATGATGCCTTTACCCTTAATAATCCCTGGTCCTGGCAAAAGCAATCAGAAAAACTAGTTTCAGACTTGAGATCCAAATTTGAGGATGTGCCCATCGTTTTTGCCAATATGCCGCCTATTAAGGACTTTCCGGCATTTCCATTGTTAATAAGAGTATTCATCGGCAATTTGGTTGAGATTTTAGGAAATGAGCTGTTGGCTACTGCATCAAAGTTCGATGGGGTCCATTACAGCGATACGAAAATCCGGGTACGAGATTGGAAGGCAAAATTCAATAAGGAGGATGGCGCCTTTTTTAGTGATGGAGTCCATCCTTCAAAGCTCACATATGGGCTGTGGGCGAAGGAATTATCTTCATTTGTTTGGGAGACAGAGGCACTTAGGGAGAAGCTGAACAGCAAAGAAATGTCAGGTGTCCAGTGAATTTTATTTAATCGATAAACCTGAACGACTGTCTATTAGGGTAAATAGCAAGAGACAGCGGAATCGGCCCGCTGTCTCTTCCTTATTCCTTAGGGTCACGAGTAACCAAAACATCCTCTTTATTCGGGTAATTTTTTTCAATATGCTGCTCTCCCCAGTAGCATAATGAATCCAGTATCCCTTTCAATGACCATCCATATTCCGTTAATGAATATTCCACTTTAGGAGGGACCTGGTTATAGACTTCCCGCAAGATGACATTATCTTCTTCCAGCTCACGTAATTGCTGTGTGAGCATTTTTTGCGTGATGCCAGGCATGAGTTTCTTCAGCTCACTTGTCCGCTTCTTGCCTTCGATCAAATGGCAAAGAATGACGACTTTCCATTTGCCGCCGATGACCTCGAGAGCCGCTTCGACTGGTATATTGTATTTCTTCAAAATGCACCCTCTTTTCTTTCCGATCGATTGTAGTGTCATTATAACCCTACATTTCTATAAGTAGTATAAGGCACTTTTTGGTGCCTATATAACCTTCAGGTGCCTACGGAACTTTAAAGTGCGTACTTCTCAACTTTTCCGGTATCCTTCATAATTGCATTCATGTTGGCCAGACACGAAAGGCGCCTTTCGCGGGTCAACTTAATAATCTGCAATGGAGGATACCTTTTTATGAGTTCACATATAAAAAATAATAAGGGAACACTTTCCCTTTTGGCACTGGCAATCAGTGCATTTGGCATCGGTACGACTGAGTTTGTACCAGTTGGGTTATTATCGACGATTTCAAATGATCTCAATATCTCGATTACTTTGGCTGGATTGTTGATATCCGGGTATGCAATGGGTGTTGCATTTGGAGCACCGATTTTAACAGCTTTGACAAATAAAATGAGCCGCAAAACATTGCTTATGGCTTTGATGGTCATCTTCATCATCGGTAATTCCATTGCCGCCATTTCCAGCAGCTTTGGCCTGTTGCTTGCTGCAAGGATCATCACGGCGTTTTCCCATGGTGTATTCTTTTCAATTGGCTCAACCATTGCCGCAGACCTTGTCCCTGAGGATAAAAGAGCGAGTGCGATTGCCTTTATGTTCACAGGGTTGACGGTAGCAACTGTGACCGGTGTGCCGCTTGGAACCTTCATTGGCCAGCTGTTCGGCTGGAGAGCGACTTTTTGGGGAGTGGCATTGTTAGGAGTGATCGGGATTATCGCAAGTGCAATCCTAATACCAAAAAATATGAAAGAGGCACCGCCAGCTAAATTCAGTGATCAATTGAAAATACTGGGCAACGGCCCATTGCTGCTGGCTTTTGCGATTACCGCTCTTGGATATGGCGGCACCTTTGTCGCCTTCACTTACTTGACTCCGATTCTTCAAGACATCACGGGGTTCTCTCCGAAAGTGGTAAGCATCATCCTGCTTGTATATGGAGTGGCAGTTGCCATCGGGAATTCCATTGGAGGTAAGGCTGCCGACAAAAATCCTTTAAAGGCATTATTATGGATGTTCATTGCTCAAGCAATCATTCTCTTTATTCTGACGTTTACAGCTCCATTCAAGGTGGCTGGACTGATCACAATCTTCTTGATGGGCATGTTTGCGTTCATGAATGTGCCAGGCCTGCAGGTTTTGGTCGTACGATTGGCCGAACGCTATGTTCCGACCGCTGTGAATGTGGCATCCGCTTTGAATATAGCTGCCTTTAATCTTGGGATTGCCATTGGAGCATTTGTTGGAGGATTGATTGTTGACTCAATCGGGCTGATCCACACCCCGTGGATTGGGGGAGTTATGGTGGTTGGAGCGGTTCTGTTAACAGCCTGGAGCCGTCATATTGAAATAAAAGGAAGATAAAACTAGTTTTTTGGCAGAGGAGCAAGGGGGTGTTTACCCTTTGCTTCTTTTTACATTATAGATAGGATCATTAAAGTTGAAAAATGTTGAGATGCAAGGACCGGCCCTCTGTCTCACATGTCTCCGCATACTTTCTCTGCCCCTGAGCAACATAAGAGGAAAATGGAGGAAATAAGGTGGGTCTGCAATGAATTTGGATGAAGTGATTTTAGCGCGTGAAAAAATGAAGGGGATTGTGCACTCGACCCCACTTGATTATTCTAAAACGTTTAGCACCCTCTCGAATAATGAAGTGTATTTGAAGCTAGAAAACCTGCAAAAGACGGGGAGCTTTAAGGTTAGAGGTTCTTATAATAAGTTAATATCTTTGTCTCCAGAAGAGCTTCAAAAGGGGGTAGTGGCAGCCTCAGCCGGCAATCATGCCCAGGGTGTGGCCTATTCGAGCCAGATGCTTGGCATTCCGTGTACGATTGTCATGCCAAAGGGGGCACCGCTCAGCAAGGTACTGGCAACACGGCAATACGGAGCAGAGGTGATACTGGAAGGAGCCGTGTTTGATGAGGCGTTAGCTTATGCCTTGGAACTGAAAGACAAGCTTGGCGCCACTTTTATCCATGCGTTTGATGATGAGCCGGTCATTGCCGGCCAAGGGACCGTTGGACTGGAAATCCTTGATCAGATGCCGGATGTCGAGGCCATTTTTTGCCCTGTTGGCGGGGGAGGACTTATTGCAGGGGTCGCTTTGGCAGTAAAGGAGAAAAATCCCGACATTAAGGTATATGGTGTCCAGACGCTTGCGTGTCCGAGCATGAAACAGTCACTTGCAGAGAACCAGCCTGTCGCTGTTGAATCCGCTCCAACAATGGCGGATGGAATAGCTGTTCAGAAACCGGGGCAGAAGACGTTTACGATCATCAAGGAGTATGTTGACGACATTTTTTGTGTCGATGAAATGGAAATAGCCAGGACAATGCTTCTTCTTCTCGAGAGAAATAAGCTGCTGGTAGAAGGTTCAGGAGCAAGCCCGCTGGCTGCATTGCTTTATGACAAGGTGAAGCTTACCGGCAAGAAGGTTGCTGCAGTTATAAGCGGCGGAAATGTCGATGTCAATTTCATCTCCCGGATTATTGAACGTGGCCTGGTTGAATCCGGACGGTTCGCTCATTTTACCATTCATTTAAAAGATAAGCCTGGAGAGCTGCAAAAAGTGCTCAGCTCCGTAACTGAACTGAATGCAAACGTACAATTTGTCAACCTTCACCGGATCGGCAAGCATATCTATCCAGGCAATGCGCTGCTGGAGATTTCAGTGGAAACAAAGGACCATGCTCATATAGAGCAACTTTATAGTATGTTAAAGAATAAAGGGTTTCAGCTAAAACAAGAGGAATAACGACTAGGAGCATGGGGGCGTAACCTGTGCTTTTTTTGCATAAGGGGCAAATGGGGAAGACCAGGAGAAGGTTCATCGGATCGTTAAAGATAAAATACACAGGAACCCTGCCTATGTCTCAAGTTTGTGAGTCGAAGATCGTAATTAGGTCACTCTAATAAGAGAAATGAACGGAATGGAGGAGTGAAATTTGAAGCGGATTTTCATGCCTAGGTTTGGTATGGCAGTGTTCTCTGCTTTGATTGTTTGTTGTGGAATCTTCATTTTTTCACAGGGAGCTCTAGCTAACATGATGACTAGTCAAGTTCAACAATTGAAGAATGTGACCTTTGTAAAATCAGAATCAAAGCCGGATCCTGAATTGGAAAGGGCGTTCAGTAAAGAATTTGGGATCAAGCGAGGAGAGGACAAGGTGCGGTATTATTATAATCGTATCGACTTGAACGGGGATGAAGTGCCCGAGACGTTTGTCTATCTGACAGGCCCTGCTGTTTGTGGAACAGGAGGATGCAGCGGCCTTATTTTACAACGTGCCAATGGCAGCTATAAGGTCATATCCCGATTTAGTTTAGTTAGAACGCCAGTCCTTATCAGTGAAACGAAAACAAATGGTTGGAAAGATATCATCTTGTATGTAGCCGGAGGGGGAATTGAACCAAGTTACAGGGTATTAGAGTTTGATGGTCAAACTTACCCTTTGAATCCCTCGATTCAACCTGAGGTTGATCCCAACAACATAAAAGGGATTGGAATCATTAGTGGGGAAATAACCGAAAACACTGGTATTGAGTTTTAACGCGGAACAAGGAAGCATTCCAAGCTTCTCGTGAATAATAATTTTTCGAGGGACGGCATAAACGTCCCTCTTTTCCTGGAAGTGATGTAAAGTTTCCTTGACGTAAAGCTTGCTTTACAATAAAATGGAAATAGATGGGGTGAACGTGTTGAAAAACAATTTAGTTGAATTCAGGAAAAAACATGGTTATTCACAGGACCGGCTTGCAGCCACACTCGGTGTGTCCAGGCAGACAATCATATCGATCGAGAAAGGGAAGTATGATCCTTCGCTTCCGCTGGCATTCGAATTGGCAAGGACATTTGGTACGACAATAGAAGAATTGTTTACATACGAGGGGAAGAAAGGATGAGTTCTTTGGATGATAAAAAGGTCATGAAAGAGCAAATTACATTTTTAGTCTTCGGGATTTTCTTTTTAGGTATGAGTGGTTTCCTCGCTTTCGCTGGCATGATGGCTGATTCCGCTCCGCCTTCCATTACAATAATCATGATAGGAATGGCCGTTATGTGCTTTTGCCTGAGTTATCTTTATCCACAATTCAAGCAGAAAGACGAACGGATGAAGCTTATTAGAGAGAAGGGGATGTTCGCTTCATTCTTTGCCATGATGGTTTATTTTATCGTTTTCAATCTCGGGTTGCAGTTGGAACTGATCGAATTATCGGCCAGTGCAGTTGTCCACATCTTATCCACATTGATGATTTGTACGGTTTTTTTATCATTCGTGGTATATTCGAAGATTTATTGATTTTAGAGGATGGATTGAAGGCAACGAATAACTAGGGATGAATTATCAGGTAAGATTTCCGCTGCTTAACTGGCTCGCCTTCAGTTGTATTTTCGGTATGACATAAGTTGAGTTTTTAATGAAGAATACAAGCCAACCCCTGCATTTCCATAAAAGAATCCCATGAACAACCCGGCCCACAAATTATGGCGATGTGCGAAAAAGATGGAAATGCCCAATCCAATGATATTGGCCACTCCAGGAATAAAGGGTTTCGGTATTCTGATAAGGTTTTTTACTATTTGAGTTAGCAAAACCACCAAAGGGACAGCAATCATTGCATCCCAAAAGTTCGTGTGTATAATCGGGAAAGCCTCCACATCAAGCACCTCATATATAACGGAATCCGTTTTATTACCTATAGTTATTGCATTTTGGAGATGCTTTATCCGTCATTAGCTTAAAAATTCAATAAACACTGGAGTAGAGTAGAAGGCAGATAGAGAGGAGCAGAGTGCCGGCTTTCAGATGTCCGTGCGAATAAGAATAACCCTCCAGGAGAAAAATACAGAAAAAACTCTGGAGGAACGCATGAGAAATCAAAAACAAAAGCATAAGGATCCCCAAGTAATCAACAATGTACAGAACGACGAGTCACTAGAGATCAGCCAAACCGGATATGGGTTGGAATCCGTAACAGAAGGAACGGACTATATGGAGGGAGATAGAAAGGACTCAACAAACTGTGGCGAGTTATGAGTGAAACAGCAGTTATTTGGAAGCTCCTCTTTTAAAAAGCGAATCATTTATATCAGAAGCAGGTGATCCGTCGGTGGAGCGGCACCTGCTTTTTCTAATGAAGGTTGTGGTTCAGCGAGGGCGGTACCCTTATGAAGCTGGATTAGGCTGAAGGTAAGCCCTAGCTTTTGCTATCATTTTGATCTGCTCGGGATAGAGCATTATAATGTTTGAGGCTTTTAAAGCGCTTCTTCTTTTTTAAGTATTTTTCGTTCAGTACGAGAACTTTCCCATTGTCGGCTGCTGAAAATTTGCGGTAAACGGATTTGTATTTTTCAAAGGCAAAGTGTCCGGAAATATATACAGGTACGATGATCGCGAGCAGAATCAGGATGTCCCGGACGATATGGAATGGTTGGCTGAAAACATATCTCGTCATTACGGCCTGAGATGCAAAAGCCACCATCAAGATAATCAGTACATTGCAGATGTGAAAGGGGAAAAACTCTTTTCCTCTAAGAAACATCCGCTCCAGTTCATTTTTAAAAATAAGGGAAATGAATGCTGAAATCACAATGAAAATGAGGGAAATGAAAAACGCCATTTGCCCGACCTCCTTTGTAGATAATCCCTTTTCGGTATTGTAACATATTGGAATCCCAACTGGGAGAGAAGGGAACAGAGTCGAGTAGTTATGCGTGGATTAGGTCTTAGGGGGAAAAGCCATCGTAAGCAAAAGGGTGGTTCTCATCGAAGAGCCACCCTGACGGTAGAGTGCAGGGAGAAGTATTGAAGCACTTCTCTCTTTATTTATAGGAAAATATTCTGAATGAGAAGGTTACGAGTCCACTGTCTGAGAAGGTTTATGAGGCAGCACATCTTCCCCCAGCTTCATTACTCAACCATTCCAAACCAACTCGCAAATGAATAGGTCAGGAATCCAGTTCCGAAGAGGATAATCAGGAATCTTACCATCCAATAATATCGGTAGGGGCGAAAGAAGGAAACTACGCCGATTCCTACGAATAAAATCCCTAATAAAAAAGTAATGATTGAAATCATCAACATTCACATCCTTCAGTTAGTCTCCTGCTTTTTCTAGGCGAAATTGACGGAGAATCTTACTTTTTCTTACGCTTCATGAAAAAGAAAGCTGCGAGGGTGACAACTGCTAAAGCTCCTGCAATTCCTAGATAAAAGGGAGTTGAGTTTTGATTGCTGCTGCTTAGGTCGGCTTTTTTCGTTGGGGTTTCTCCTGCACCTAAAACCTCCAGATCGTTTTGCAAAGCTCTAAATGTATTGGTTCGGTCACACATGATGGTCGTAAGCGATTTTGCGCCGTACATATCTGATTCTTTTGCATAGACCAGGTATTCCTGCCCCTCGATAAATCGAAAACCACAGTCCCCGCCGCCAAATCCTGTCGTGATGATCGCTTGTGATTCATCCATGCCTTTCCACGTGTTTGTCACCTCAAACAGCACTTTTTTCGTCATGTACCCTTTTACCTTCTCTTCTTTTATCTCGATGACCTTCCCGCTAAAAACAGCATCTGAACGCTCTAGTTCGTCTGCAGCGGTCGGTAATTCCGCACAAGAGCATGCATTTGATACAGCAGGGAAAGATCCTATTAGGAACAAACTTAAAACCATAAATGCGAGTAACTTTTTCAAAATCGCACCTCCTGATACATATTGATTCTATTATATGAAGTTTATATCCTTCTTTTGATAGCCTCTTAAGGAAGCTAATAAGATTAATGTCTAAATGTGCCCTTATAGAAGCCAAACCGCCCTCATAAGGGTACGATTAAGCAGGAAATGTGCCCTTATAGAAGGCAAGCCGCCTGCATAAGGGTACGATAAAGCAGGAAATGTGCCCTTATAGGAGGTAAATCTCCCGCATAAGGGTACGGTTAGTCCTGAATAATGCTAATTGACTCATGATTATTCTATAAAATGGAAAAAACACTTTCATAGTTGCCTAAAAAAACAGAAACAAAAAATGAGGTCACTATGAAGCAGATTGGCGCCATTTATTCCATAAACATGAAAATGCGGTTACCAATAACCCAGGACCTAAACTCTTGTTCCCCATCACCCCTGCTATCTCTGGTGTATAGAAAATATTTCCTATAAAATAGAGGTGATAGATGTGGAAGTGTGGTGGTTATGGTGTTGAAGCTTTTGCTGATTGAGGATGATGCTTCTTTGTTTCATGAGATTCGGGAGCGTCTGACTCAGTGGTCGTATGAGGTGCATGGGGTGACGGATTTTGGGGATGTGATGGGTGATTTTACGAGGGTGCAGCCTGACTTGGTGATCATCGATATCCAGCTGCCGCGGTTTGATGGGTTTCATTGGTGCCGGATGATCAGGTCGCATTCGAATGTCCCGATTATTTTCCTGTCATCACGGGACCATCCTACGGATATGGTCATGTCGATGCAGCTGGGGGCGGATGATTTTGTCCAAAAGCCGTTCCACTTTGAGGTGCTGATTGCGAAGATCCAAGCAATCCTGCGCCGTGCTTATAATTATAATACGACCCAGAACCAGTTGAAGACCTGGTGCGGGGCGACGATTGATTATGATAAAAATATGGTTGAAAATGAGATGGGCCGGATTGAATTGACTAAAAATGAAATCTTCATTTTAAAGCTGCTGATCGATCAGAAAAACAAGATTGTCAGCCGCGATGAGGTGATGAACAGCTTGTGGGATGATAAGCGGTTCATCAGCGACAATACGTTGACGGTCAATGTCAATCGGCTGCGGAAAAAGCTGGATGAGATTGGTTTGGGCAGTAAAATCCAAACGAAGATTGGACAGGGCTATATGGCCGTTGAAGAGGAACATGCCTGATGTTTATTAACTATCTAAAGGAGCGGCGAAGCTGGATTCTGTTATTTTTGCTCCTCCAGTTTTTGCTCGTTTTTATTGCTTATATAGATTCCGCTGTATCCATACAGTCGATTCTTTATTATGTATTTCTGTCAGCTCTTCTATTTGTGATTTTTATCTTGATTCGTTACCAGAAAGAAATGAAATTTTACCAGGACCTGAAGGATACAGAGGATCTCCTTGATTTTTCAGACAGGGAACAGCTCAGTCCGTTTGAAGGGATGGTAGCAGAAAGCATCACATATCACTTTGAAGCGCTAAAAAAATCAGTTTCCAAAAATGAACGGAGGCTGGACCAGGAAAAGGATGAACTGCTTTCCTGGATCCATGAAGTGAAAACGCCGCTGACGGCTTTGAAATTGATGATTGACCGGCTCGTGGACCAGGCGCTGAAAAGGGAAATGACTTATGAGTGGCTGCGCATCCATCTTTTATTGGACCAGCAGCTGCATCAGAAACGAATTCCGTTCATGGAGAATGACTTATATATTGAACAGACCGATCTGGAGAGTTTGATCTTTGGGGAGGTCAAAACCCTGCAGTCGTGGTGCATCCAAAAAGGGATTGGCTTCGATATTGATCTGGAATACAACGAGGTCATGACGGATGGTAAATGGCTTTCGTTTATCCTGCGGCAGATGTTGACGAATGCTGTGAAATACAGCGATGCATCTGATATCCAGATTAAAAGTGCAGAGAGGGAAGGCCAGATTATCCTTGAAATTGCCGACAAGGGCAGGGGCATTGATTCCAGGGATCTCCCGCGGATTTTTGAAAAAGGGTTTACGTCCACTGCCCATCACCAGGATCACGCCGCAACTGGAATGGGCTTATACCTTGCAAAACAAGCGGCAGAGCCGCTGAAAATCAGGATCGATGTGGAGTCCGCACCTGGCAAGGGAAGCACATTCACCCTTACCTTCCCGAAAAGCAATGAATTTGTGCAAATAACAGGCATGTGACAAAAATGTCACATGCCTGTGTTCATTTGTTAGCTGAATCGAAGGAAGGCATAGTGCGAGGATTTTATAATGAAACTATCAAAGAAAGGATGTGCGGACATGATTTTACTGGAAGCTGCCAAACTTCATAAAACATATGGAAATAAATTTAATAAACAAGAAGTGTTGAAAGGGCTCGACCTGAAGATTTTCAAAGGTGAGTTCGTGAGCATCATGGGGGCCTCTGGCTCAGGAAAAACGACGTTGCTGAATGTACTTTCCTCGATCGACCGGGTGTCCAACGGATCCATCAAGATTGAAGGAAAAGACATTACCGGGATGAAGGAGAAACAGCTCGCTGAATTCCGCAAGCAGCATTTGGGTTTCTTGTTCCAGGATTACAATTTGCTCGACACGCTGACGGTGAAGGAAAACATCCTTTTGCCGCTCTCAGTCAGCAAAACGCCGAGGAAGGAAGCGAACCAAAGGTTTGAGCAGATTGCCAGTGAACTAGGAATTCTCAAACTGAAGGATAAGTATCCGAATGAAATTTCCGGAGGGCAAAAGCAGCGGACGTCTGCTGCACGCGCTTTTATCCATGATCCGAGCATCATTTTTGCCGATGAGCCGACAGGGGCTCTCGATTCGAAATCGGCATCAGACTTGTTAAATAAACTGAGCGACTTGAATCAAAAACGGCAGGCGACGATCCTGATGGTCACACACGATCCTGTTGCGGCAAGCTATTGCGGCCGGGTTATTTTTATAAAGGATGGCCTGATTTACACAGAATTGAATAAAGGTGACCAGAGTAGACAGGAATTTTTCAAGGATATCATGAAAACCCAGAGCGTATTGGGCGGTGTGCACCATGAGCGTTAATCAACTCATCCTCCGCAATCTGAAAAAGAACCTGAAAAACTATTATTTGTATGTATTTGCGCTGATGTTCAGTGTCGCCCTTTACTTTGCGTTCGTCACTCTCCAATATGACCCGTCGATGGATGAAACAAAGGGTTCGATCAAAGGGGCGGCCGCCGTCAAGTCTGCATCTGTCTTGCTTGTCGGGATTGTCGCTATTTTTCTGACGTACGCGAATGCGATTTTTATTAAAAGGAGAAGCAAGGAAATCGGTCTATTCCAACTCGTAGGGATGACGAAGGGCAAGATTTTCCGGATCCTGAGTGTTGAGAACTTCCTGCTTTACTATGGTTCCTTGCTGGCAGGCGTTTTCCTTGGATTCTCAATTTCCAAGCTGATCATAATGGTTCTGTTCAAAATCACCCAGGTCGATGGGATTGCAACGCTTCATTTTTCCATGACAGCCCTGACGCAGACGCTGATTGTTTTTTCGCTGATCTTTGTTTTGCTGATGGTGCTGAACTTTATTTTTATAAAAAGACAAAGCATCCTGAGCTTGTTCAGGGTGGTATCAAAAACGGAAGGCCGGGTGAAGAAGCTCTCTTTCTGGGAGATGTTGATGGGTGTCCTTGGCATTGCGTTGATTGGAATCGGCTATTATGTGTCATCGATGCTGTTCGAAGGGGACTTCACCTCTGTGAACGAACTCTTCGCGGCCATGGTGTTCATTTTAGCTTCGGTCATCTTCGGGACCTATCTGCTTTACAAAGGGTCTGTCAGTTTTATCGCCAATATCATCCGGAAAAAGAAGGACGGTTATTTGAGTATAAATGAGGTGCTTTCGCTCTCCTCGATCATGTTCAGGATGAAGTCGAATGCGCTGCTGTTGACGATCATCACGACAGTATCGGCATTGGCGATCGGGTTGTTGTCGTTAAGTTATATCTCCTATTATTCCGCTGAGCAGAGTGCGAAAAATATGGTGCCAGACAACTTTGCCTTTGTGGATGAGAACTCTGCTAGCGATTTTATGGAGAAATTGAATGCAGAGGGCATTGATTTTACGGAAAAAAGAATTGAGGTTCTTCAGGCGGTCATGAATGCAGAGGACATCATTGGCATGAAAATGGAGGGGTATACGCAGGACCCTCGATCCATGGGTGTTTCGGTCATCAGCGAGAAGTCTGAAGGGCAGAGGGAAGTAAGCAAGGATGAAGCCTACTTGACAGGGTACAGCGATATCATGATGAAATTCATCTCGATGAAGGACTCAGGGCCGATTGAGATCATTGGGGAAAATCTCTCCATTCCGCTGAATTATCAGGGGATGAAAAAGGATTATCCGGTTTCCCGGTATTTCGGGAGCTCTCCGGTAGCCGTGGTGGATGAGACTGTTTTCGAAAAGCTCAAGAAAGATGCGGACCCTGAGATTCAAAGAGGCTCTTCTCTCTATATTGGAATCGAGATTCAAAGTGAAAACGATTTGGAGAAAGCGAATGACCTGTTCAATGAAAATAAGTACCATGAAGCAGGGATGAATGAATCCCGCCTGGACAGTGAAAACATCCAAAAGAAACAGATGGGCTTGACCATGTTCATAGTCGGCTTTCTTGGACTGACGTTCCTCGTCACATCAGGCTGCATTTTGTATTTCAAGCAAATGGACCAGACAGAAGACGAAAAACCGAATTATACGATTTTACGAAAACTGGGCTTCACCCAGGGAGATTTGCTGAAAGGAATCCAGGCAAAGCAGGCGTTCAACTTCGGAATCCCGCTAGCAATCGGGCTGCTGCATAGCTACTTCGCCGTCCAATCCGGCTGGTTCTTCTTCGGTACAGAACTATGGTGGCCGATGCTGATTGTCATGGGACTTTACACTGCTTTGTATTCCATTTTTGCTGTACTTTCGGTGGTGCATTCAAAGAAAGTCATCCGGGAATCGCTTTGAATGCGGAGCCCAAGTGAATCCAAGTGAACCCAACTCCGAAGCAAGGGACATGTGTACCCTTGCTTTTTTGATGCTGGAAAAATGACCGAAGCACGGGACAAGTACCCTGTGCTTTATCTGTTACTGGAAAATTGATTCTCTTAAGAAATTAGGCTAATTGCGCCGTAAATCATACTAATTGCACCAATCCCAGCATTAATTGCGTAAACACAGCCTAGAATTGCATGGAAAAAAGGTTTAATTGCACTTTTAAACAAATATTTCCATGAAAACGTCTCTATGAAACTTTATATTGGTTGATTCGTATATAGAGAATACAAAAATAAAAGGGGATTTTTCTATGGGAAATATAATATTATTTGCTCTTTTAGTTGGATTAGCTTCTGCTCTGATTCTTACTCCTTTTACAAGAGGAGAAGATAAGGGTTGGAAGATGAGATCTTCCTTTATGATTGCTGTGATTGTCCTTGTTACAATAGGGACTTTTGCATTCTATTATGCATTTAATTTGGACCGGAATCTTTCTTCTGTGTGGCCGTTTGCGGTTCTGATCACATTTGGCGGAACGTTTTTTGCGGTGGGGAAGGAAAGAATGGTGAAAGGAATCTTATTCCTGGCAACCCTACTAATTGGCGCATACTTTATGATTGCCTTTCTTTTTAACGCAGGGGAAAAATATGAATCGGCGAAAATGGAGGAGAAGACGGAGATTTCGACTTTTGATGAAAAAGAAACGCCGGCGAGTGTTCCTCCACAGTTCGCTCGCAATAAAATGAAGAAGGCGTTCGGCCAGGTTCCGAATACGAGTTACTATGAGCTTGGGAATCTGCAGATCCAGAAAGTCAATGGCGAGTATGTCTATATTGCTCCCGTGGAGTTTTCAGGCTTTTTCAAATGGTTGAACGGTGACTCGACACCAGGTTATTTTACAGTGAGTGCCACTGATTCATCAGCAAACCCGAAATTCATGAAGTCGGAGATGATATACACACCATCTTCTTATTTCAATAAAAATCTCGAACGTCATATTCGGATGCAGTATCCTGAGACCATTTTTTACGGAGAAACGCAGCTGGAAATTGATGATGAAGGAAAACCTTATTATATCAGGACTTTCGGTGAGTTCATCTCAGCCAGGAATGGTTTTGATGTGAAAGGCGTCGTCGTCGTGGACCCTGCATCAGGGAAGACGGAATCCTATGGTTTGGGTGATGTTCCGGAATTCATTGATGGTGCGGTTTCTCCTGAGGCAGTCAGTCTGCAAAACAGCTATTTCGGGAATTATGTCCATGGTTATTGGAACAGTGTGTTCGGAAAGACAGATGTGAGGCTGCCTTCAGATGAAGGAACAGAGGCACAGGTCAGCCCGATTTTCGATGAAAATGGCGATATGTATTACTTCACCGATTTTACCAGCCCGAAAGAAGGAGTCGACTCGATGCTCGGATATGCGCTGACCAACTCGCGCACGGGGAAGGCGACCTTCTATACCGGCAATCTCGAAGAATCCTATATGGATTCTGAAGGTGCGCTGCAGATTATTGAAAAGAAATTCATCGAGAAAAAATGGCACGGTGAAATGCCGATCATCTATAATTTCTATGGCGAGGCAAGCTGGTTGTCAGGTGTACTTGATTCGAACGGCTTCCTGCAAAACTACTTTATCGTGTCAGCAGCGAACCCGGAGATTTCCGTATACGGAAACACTCCGAATGATGCATTGAAAAAGTATAAGACCGCGCTCCAGCGTGGCGGCGGAACGGTCGATGGCAGTTCAAAGGCAGAGGAAAAGCAAACGAATGGAACCGTGCTGCGCGTCTACAAAGAAAAAACAGGCGACTACACAATTGTTTCCATCCTGCTGGATAATAAAAAGAACTACATCATTTCATCAGAAACGAACCCACTGGCGATTTATGTAAAAGAAGGCGACCAGGTCAATGTCAGATACATGGATACCGGCGAAACCTTCCTGCCAGTAAAAGAGTTAGTGATCCAAGGATTAGAATAAACAGAAATCGCCTGCCCTCCGGTGTGAATGATGGACCGGAGGCAGGCGATTTTTTTGGTTATGGATAAATATAGGAAAGGTAAAGTGTCTTGAGGACATTTGGTGTAGGATATTTAGGAGATGGTATAGGTGAAAAAATTACTGTTGTTTCTCATTCAGTATCTCCAAAACATCCTGATGCTGCTTCTGAATATTGGAAACATGCTTAATTTCACTGGATAGTTCTGATTTCGTTTCATCCAGCTTCTTCATCAGTGAGCCATAGTAAAATGCCACTTCCTTCCGCATCTCACTTTGTTCTAACTGCAAGGATTGTTGCCCATTCTCTAAGTTGGTTAAACGAGTCGCCATAGATTTAAACTGTTCATCAACAGCAACAAAGTTTTCATCGACAGCATCAAAGCGGGCATCAACAGAATCAAAACGGGCATCAACAGAGTCAAACCGCTTGTCCATGGAATCAAGCCGATCTAAAATCTTATTCAATATTTCCGCCATCTTATTCACCTCCTTCTTTATGAATTTATTATACCCAGCCTAGTAAAATAAGTCACCACAAAAGTATGTTTTAATCAGTCCTCCCGTCGCGCATTAGTTTCATAGGGAAACCGTATAGTTATCCTTCTGAAAAAGGTGTTTTTCCATATAATGTAGAAATTAATATGAATATAAAAATGGGAGGCACCAATACATATGTCCTTAAGTAAATCTAGTGAAATAAAACTTCGAGATATGAAGGTTCCAGAGGATTATGAACAGCTCACAAGTCTTCTTAATATGATTGATCCGGGCTCCACTACTGCTCAATCTATTGAAGAGGAAGATCGGCAAATTCCAACGGTATCTAATCTTAAAATGAACGAAGATGGTCTGTTGGCTGGTTTTGGCAGGACACGGGTAGTTGCTGAGGATGACAAGGGGCAGATTATTGGTTATGGCGCTTCGTTTCGTGCTCCCTGGGTTGAACCTGGAAATCTAGGAAGCGTCTTCTGTGTTCACCCTGACTTTCGAAGGAAGGGGATAGGCGGAAAGATCCTTGCCCATCTTGAAAATTGGGCGAATGAGCATCATGCTTCTGTATTGTCCTCTATCGTAATGGATTGGATTGATGATTCGCTTCCATTCGTTCAAAACCGCGGCTTTGTAGTGGACGCACATATTTTTGATTTGGAATTGGACCTCAATCAATTTAACAATGCTAAATACGGCGATACCGTTGAACAAGTTATCCAGTCAGGCATTCAGTTGACGACATTAGCAGACTTAACGCGAGTGGAAACAGAAACCGAATTATATGAATTATGCGTGGAAACTGCCAAAGATAATCCTGGCCAATACTCGAGCCTTCCTCCTTTTGAGCAATGGAGAAAAGAATTCCTTCCAGAAGCCAATTCGCGAAAGGAATGGGTTTTCCTTGCCATTGATGGAGATCGTCTTATTGGTGTATCTCAACTATTCAGTACGGAAGATGAAGGGGTGCTGTATACAAACTATACAGGTATCTTAAAAGAGTATCGTGGTCGGGGAATCGCAAAGGCATTGAAATTGCGATCCATAGAGGCAGCCATGAAAGCAGGGGCCCATACGCTGACAACCGATTCGGAGGAAAAGAACGCACCAATGCAGCTTATTAATAGAAGCCTCGGATATATCCCTGGAAAAGGGCATTATCGGATTTTGAAAAAATTACGGAAGTGAACAATGGAAGGGAAGAGAACATCGTAAAAAGCACAGGGAGAGCCTGTGCTTTTTTTGATTAAATTTAGTAGCGGAGGGTGTGTCCGTATGCCAGTTTAAGCGAAAGATCCCTTATGAAGGGAATTCTACCACATAAGGGTACAATGCAAGCGGAATCGTATCCTTATGAAGTCCAATCCAGCCACATAAGGATACGGTACAAGCGGAATCGTATCCTTATGAAGTCCAATCCAGCCACATAAGGATACAGTACAAGCAGAATCGTATCCTTATGAAGTCCAAGTCAGCCACATAAGGATACGGTACAAGCGGAATCGTATCCTTATGAAGTCCAAGTCAGCCACATAAGGATACGGTACAAGCGGAATCGTATCCTTATGAAGTCCAAGTCAGCCACATAAGGGTACAATACAAGCGGAATCGTATCCTTATGAAGTCCAATCCAGCCACATAAGGATACGGTACAAGCGGAATCGTATCCTTATGAAGTCCAAATCAGCCACATAAGGATACGGTACAAGCGGAATCGTATCCTTATGAAGTCTAATCCACTAACAAAAGGATAAGATACCAGCCGTAAAGATCCCCAACTTAGGCAATATTCCCTTTTTTCAAAGATTGCTAGCATAATAGGGAATTAAAGGTAAAATAGAGTTAAAGAGATAGAGCGTGTTAAAAGGGGGGAATGATTATGGTCCCAGCGATGGAATCCATTACGATCGTAACTTTACGGGAAAAAGGGATCGATTCTGTCGTGGATTGGTTCGAGCAGCGTCAGCAATCCTTTTATGCGTTAGGCTGGTTTTACCTTCGTAATCAACAGCAAATGGAGGAGTTATTTTACCGGTCGATCGTTAAGGTGCATAAGGAATTGCCTCGATATAAACAGGATTCTTCTTTCGAATTATGGGTTGCTTCGATTTTCATTGATATTTGCCAGGAGCTTTCGGCTGATGATGGCATGCTGGCATCATCAGCCGAAAGTCCATTACATCAGGATTTATTTCATGCACTTGATCCGCTTCCAAAAGAGGAAAAAGAAGCAATGATCCTGACGTATGGCACAGGGTATTCCCGGGCGGAAGCTGCGCATATTTTACGAGTTTCAGCGGATAAAATGAAAGAGCTGTTGTTCTCGGGAACTCAGTCGGTCAGAAGACAATTGTACGGAACCAATACCTTCAACGGATGTAAGGAATATCAGCAAAACTACATTGATTATCTTGAAAAAACGATGGAGCGACCGGAGAAGATAGAGTTTGAGATTCATCTTTACGAGTGCGCAGAATGCCAGGAGGATTTGGCTGCCTTTCAGGATGTTACCTTGATGTTGCATCATGCTGAGTGGATGAGTGACTTGCCTGTGCCGGACAATTTTATCGCTAAAGTCAAAGAGCGGCTGGCAGAAAAGGAGAAGCAAAAGAAGCTGAGGAGCAAGAAGCGTAAGAATGTTGCACTTGTTTTTGTAAGTATATTTGCATTCGTGCTCGGGATCGGTTTCTTTACTGGTGCTTTTGCTAACGTCTATTATGCTTGGACCGAAGAAGATGAGCAATTGCGTACCTTCCTGCAGGAGGGCCTTGGCCAAAGTGTGAACCTGGAAGCGGAAAGCGATGGCGTGAAAATCAGAATTAAAGGCGTCGTTGCTGATGATTATCAGACACTCGTTTTTTACGAAATTGAAGATACAAATGAGGATAAACAATATGTAATGAATTTCGAAGATGGGCTTTCCATAGAAAATGAGAGGGAAATCATGAAGCAGGATACCTATCCGCGATATCAATTTCCAGATCTTAAAGCTGAGATGAATAAGAAGGAAAAGAATGTTTATCACGGAAAGGTGGGACTGCGGCCTCTTGAGGAAGAAAGTGGCGTTATCAAAATGAATATTGAAAGAATTCAAGAGTTGGCTCTCGACGAACAAGAGGCAAGGATGGGCTTTGGTTATAGGAGCAATGGATTTAAGACAGGTGAGTGGGAATTCGAGGTCCCGGTTACTAAGCAGCCTTCTATTGAATATGAACTGAATGAGCAAGCAGAAATCGAAGGAATCCCGATTCGCCTCGATAAATTGATCATGGCCCCGACAGCCACGCTTTTGGAATATGGTATTCCGATGGATGGACAAGAAAAAAGGATTGATAGGATTCAATTTGACGATTTAGAAGTGAACAATGTAAAAGTGAAAGCAGACCAGTTTGGCGGTGGGTATAACTATTTGCAGCCTGAACCAAATTGGCAGATCCTCCAGATGTATTATGACCCGTTTTATGGAGAAGAACCGGAAGACGTTACCGTTCAATTTCATTCTGCCTATTTTTCATTCGAAGACCATAAAAGTATCGAATTGGATGTGAATCAGCCTTATCCTCAGACGTTTGAATATGCAGGAAGTACCATCAGCATCGATAAAGTTGAAGTTGGCCAACCCACCACCGTTGTCATCAGCAATCATGAAATTGAAAACAGGAAATTTGAAACACTTCACTTTAATGTTGTAGGTGAAGATGAAAATGAATCGATTTCAATCGGGATGGAAACGGAGGGAGTGATCGTGGATAAGAATGGTGTTCAATACGATATGAATTCACCGACACTCGATTATGAAAAAATTGAACAGCCCCGCCATTTCGTTACCGACCACATCTTAATGTTAGATGGGAACAAAGTCATCCCTAAAAGGCTCAATCTTTACGGGTATAGCTCGATGAAATATTTGGATGATCAGGTGAAGATTTCGCTGGATTGATACAAAAAAAGGAACGGAGATCTTTTATCATCCTTTTCTTACAAGGAGGCTAAAATATGAAGCTGTTTTTCCAAGCCGCCATTGGCTCGATTGCCATTCATGTAATCTATTTTGTCAGCATATTGGTCATTGGTTACATCAAAACGGTTAATTTCACACCGGATATAGAGGAATCGTGGAATCGTGTTGATTCGCTACAGAACGAAGTAGCTTTCGGCATGACGAGTTCTCCGTTTTTCTTCCTCTTTACTTTTATCGGAATGACGTTTTTCTGTGTAATGATCATCGTTTTATTTAGGAAAGTTAAAGGAGCACAAGGGTAAAATCCCTGTGCTCCTTTCCATAAGGCGCCGTCACTTCACTTCTTGCCGATATGCTTCAAGGCTTCCCTTTTGCTTAAGTTCGAAAGAGGAAGCCTGTTCGTCATTTCGATGACTTTCTCAGGGTCTTGCTTTGCGTATTCTCTCAGTGCCCAGCCAATGGCCTTATTGATGAAAAATTCCTTCGTATGGCAGGTTCTTGAGATAATATCCTCGAGCATGGCCACGTCGGTTCTTTCTTTGTAGCCTAATTGGAATAAGATGCAGGAACGGATCAGCCAGATGTTATCCGAGGCGATCCATCTGTCGATAATAGGCTGCCGTTGCTGCGGGAATTTTTCAAGATAATAACCGAAATGCTTTTTCGCGATATGGTCGACCGTGTCCCACCACGGCTTGGTCGTGATGATGTATTCAAGAAGCCGGAGATTCTCTTCGGTGAACTGCTTTTTCATTAAATCTAACAGGTACGCCCCGCTTATCTGCATTTCGCGTTCGTCCAGCTCCCAGAGGGAAGTAATGACCTCATGCAAGTCTTCCTTTGCAGGCAGGCCATAAGTCTTCACATGCTGTTTGAAAACTTCCTGCATCTGCGGAGCTCTCAAACCAATATAGTCAAATTGATTCCTCATGTATTTGGAAAGCCTGACTGCTTCCGCGCTATTCCGGTGTTTTAATGCTTCCTCATATAGTGCTTCAACGTACTTATTCATCGTTACCTCACCATTAATATTGAATTTTGTATCTTGCCTCTATTGTATAGTAATTGGGGAAACCGGGATATGTACGAAAAAAATGTCTTGGAACCGCAACAGCTCATAAGAAGGAATTGGATGATGAAAGTCGAACTTAATCTATAAAAATTGGAGTGCGGATTGAGAGGAAGAATCATGAAGGCGATGAATAAATCATATTTGGGCTGGGGCATTTCTTTGGTCACTTTTCTCATCATCATGTTTGTTGATCAAACTTTCTATCTTGGCGTCTGGCCATCAACTCTGCCAGTTATACTCCTCGTTACACATGCTCTATATTTTCGGACGGATATAAAGGGAAAAAGGAGAATGCCGTATTCGATCTTTGTATTGCTTTATTTAAGCATTCTATATGTCTCTCTCCCTGACTACACCTATAATCAGGCGAAGGAAATCGTCCAGGAGAAATATGAGATCATAAACGAAAAAGAGCAGACCATACCTGTGATGGATCCTGGATTTCATCCTTTCTCCCTCACAAGCTTTTATTCCTTTAAGGTGAAATCAATGGATGCAGAACAGCGGGTGATGGTCAATCCGGATTCAGGAGAAATCATCGTCCCGCGTTAATCAAGAAAAAAACCACTTAAAGTGGTTTTTTAATCGCGCATGGCTCCTGCCTCTCGGGAAGTCATGGCCCCCTGGCCTGCAGCTATATCTTTCTGAATCTGCTGTTTAACTTGTTCTGCATCTGTTCCTGAGTATCCAGGTTGCATAGCAGATCTGGAATTGCCTTTAGCTTGTTGATTTTTCTCCATAAAAATCCTCCTTCGTTTCCGGTTTTATTATTTACAAAGCTCTGTTTATCATTCATGCATATATCATAAGCGGAGAATCTCCGTCTATTGTCTATAGAGGGCGCTTTTGAAGCCGGAATAAGCGGAGAGATTCCGGTTAATGTATAAAAAGGTCACTTAGTAAGCTGGAATAAGCGGAGAGATTCCGGTTAATGTTTAAAAAGGCCACTCAGGAAGCCGAAATAAGCGGAGTTTTTCCGATTAACTACCAAAAATTGATCAAAATTCGACGATTTTGATGAAATAAGCGGAAATATGACCCTTATTTTTAAAGAAATTAGGGAGGTTTTCAATTTAAGCGGAATTTCTCCGTTTATTTTTTTTCAAAGGCAGTAAATTCTTATATTTTAGAAAAAATAACAAATTTATCTATTATTTGTAAACAACTTCTATATAATGTATTTAGATATGAGTCATATTTGTAAAAGTTGGAGGAGAGACAGGATGTCTAATGAGCATGAGGTGTCTTTGGATAAAGCGGTTGAAAGAAAGCCGAAGGTAAAAGTGGAGAGGAAAGAAGGAGAACCTACCTCGGCATTTAAAGGGGCTTCCTGGGGAGCTCTGTTAATTGGTGTTTCAGCTTATTTGATTGGTTTATTCAATGCAACGATGGAACTGAACGAAAAAGGCTATTATTTTGCCGTATTGGTGTTCGGTCTTTATGCAGCGGTATCTCTGCAAAAGGCAGTGAGAGATAAGGAAGAGGACATCCCCGTTACGAATATTTACTACGGAATCAGCTGGTTTGCGTTGATCGTCTCTATTTCTTTAATGGCAATCGGATTGTACAATGCAGGAAGCATTATTTTGAGCGAGAAAGGCTTCTATGCAATGTCCTTTGTCCTTAGTATTTTTGCTGCCATTACGGTCCAGAAGAATATCAGGGATACACAGCGAGCGAAAGAAAGAGATTGATGAAGTACAGCGGGTGCGGATGTCTGAATAAGATTTCCGCACTTTTTTGTTTGTTCTCAACAAGCAAAGGATTTTCACCTATCTTATTGAATTTTAAATAATAGTAAATGTTTTGGGAGGACTTCCAGTGGATCATTTGAGTTTGAAGAGCGAGTTCCATCACTTTGTCATCAGGAGTATGGACTTGTTGAGGGCGAATTATGTGTTTCCTGAGGTAGCGGAAGCGATTTGTGGCCATTTGGAGAACCGGATGAAGGATGGCTATTATTTTGATGCTGAGACCTATGAGGAATTCAAGAAGTTGTTTGAACATGACATTCAGTCTATCAATGGTGATAACCATCTGCACATTTGGCTTCAAGGTGAGGGTAATGATGAATCTGAGGAGATGATGGAAGAGTATAAGCGGGTAGCTGAGAAGAATAACTTTGGCTTCCATAAGGTAGAGCGGCTGGCTGGAAATATCGGCTATATTGATTTGAGGGTTTTTTACGATATGGTTACTGTGCCGGAGGCTTCTGAGACAGCTATTTCTGCGATGAACTTTGTCGCTCATAGTGATGCCCTGATCATCGATTTGCGAAAAAATATTGGAGGCAGTGCCTTTATGGTTGCACTGATTGCCTCTTATCTTTTAAAAGAGCCTACCCATATCGAGAGCTTTTACAATCGGAGCGATGATAAGACGTCCCAGGTTTGGACACAGCCATATGTACCAGGGAAGCTTTTCCTCGAAAAACCGGTATTCATCTTGACGAGTATGAAGACATTTTCAGCGGGAGAATTGTTTGCATACGCACTCAAACACTTAGGAAGGGCGACCATCATCGGGGAAAGCACTGGCGGAGGGGCACAGCCAGGCAACTATCACCAAGTTACGCCAAAACTGCGCTTGTTCATTCCCTCTGGGAGATCGATCAGCCCGTTCACAGGCGACAATTGGGAAGGACAAGGCGTTCTGCCAGATTATGAGACAACAGCAGAAGAAGCACTCCATATCGCTCACGGAAAGGCACTGGATATATTAAAAGAGAAATATGAGGGGCAGAAAGAGTATCAGTTCTTATTTGAAGATTAGAAACGCGTAAGGGCGGTTCCATCTTGGGAACCGCCCCTTCTCGCGTTAAGCCTTAACCTGTAATGTCTCTTCAATTGTCTCCATGATTTCGTAAGCACCGCTTGATTTATTGGAGCATACTGTTGCAATGGTTTGGGCAGCTGGATAGTAGGCGGAATGGAAGCTGACTCCTGGGTCATAGCCCATGACATGATATTTGAAAATGTCATCGTCCTGCTTCTTAATCCAGACTCCGTATCCATAATAGCCTGTATCATTTACCTGTACTTGAGGAGTCAGTAGTTTGGTCAAGGTCTCATCTTTTAGTAAAAGCTCGCCAAGAAGCGCCTTCCACAGTTTGCTCATATCCTCAACCGTGACGTAAGCGCCTCCGTCAGAACCGCCTTTTACCGGAAGTGAATAGATATTGGTTTTCCAGCTTTCATCAGGCAAGTCGATATAGCCCAAAGCGGTATTTGAAGGAAGGGCGTCAAAGGAGAAGTAACCAGACTCCGTCATTCCTGCTTTTTTAAAAATATATTCCTCTACATAGGCGGTGAATTCCATCCCGGAGCTCTGCTCGACAATGAGGCCCAGCAAAATATAGCCTGCGTTATTGTAATGAAATTTTTCCCCAGGAGTGAACTTCATTTGCTCATTCCGGAACATAGGCAAAAAATCTTTTAGGCTCCGGATATGATACATCGGCCTCGTAATCCAAAGCTCCTCAAAATCATCCATGACATCCTCATCAAAATAATCAGGCACACCGGACGTATGCGTCAGTAAATGATGGATCGTGATTTCGTCACTGAAATTAGCAAACTCTAGATCAAGGCAATCTTTCAGTCTAGTATCGAAAGTAAGCTTTCCTTGCTCCACCAGCTGGCAAATCGCAATCGCTGTGAAAAGCTTGCAGCCCGATGCGATTCCGTAACGAGTTCCCAGGTTGTTTTTTAAACCATCGGCACGACTAGCATAGCCAAAGCTAGCAGTTGCAGCTTCTCCGTTCTCATCCTGGGCCAAGGCTGTTCCTGAAAAATCAACCTTGGACTGGGCCTCCTGAATGGCTTTTTCTAAGGTATTCATGATATTCCTCCTAACTCTATCTACTAAAAGGGTAACACTCAACTGGAATGAACTGTAGTAAAATATGACAATAAGTGGAATACTTTGATGTTATGAATAGTCATTCGAGCTCCTCAGCACTGCAAAAACGGTGCAGGGATTGTCGGGTGAATGGATTCAGGTCCTGTTATTGTTGATTAGGAAGGAGGTCGTGACATGGATATGCTGGAGAGTATGAATGAGGCCATGAGATATATTGAGGAGAATCTGGCGGAAGAGATCGATTTTAAGGAAGTGGCCAGGCGGGCCTATTGTTCGGAATATCATTTTAAAAGGATGTTCTCTTTTCTCGGGGGTGTTTCGCTTACTGAATACATTAGGCGGAGGCGGCTTACGCTGGCAGCATTCGAGCTGAAGGATCGCGATGTCAAGGTAATCGATGTGGCGATGAAGTATGGGTATACTTCGCCAGATTCTTTTACAAGGGCGTTCCACAACTTGCATGGAATCACTCCATCAGAAGCAAGGATGCCAGGTCATTCTTTAAAAGCCTATCCGTCTATGACCTTCCAATTAACAATAAAGGGAGGTTCTGAAATGAATTACAGAATTGTCGAGAAAGATGCATTTCGCATTGTTGGAATCATGAAAAGAGTGCCGCTGGTCTACCACGGTGTGAATCCGGAAATTGCTGAAATGTGGCAAAGCTTGAATATGGAAAAAATTCAGGAGATGAAGGAACTGTCGAATACGGAACCGCTGGGATTGGTGAGCGCATCGGTGAATTTTTCCGAAGGACGAATGGAGGAGAAAGGGGAACTGGATCATTATATTGGTGCCGCTACAACGAAAGATTGCCCGCCATATCTTGCTTCCCTGGAAGTTGTACCGACGACATGGGCGGTTTTCGAAGCAATCGGCCCGTTCCCAGAGACCCTTCAAAATGTGTGGGGCCGAATCTATTCAGAGTGGTTTCCATCTGCAGCCTACGAACAGGCAGAAGGACCCGAAATCCTCTGGAATGAACATAAAGATGTATCTTCGCCTACATTCAAGAGTGAAATCTGGATTCCGGTGAAAAGAAAGTAATGTACTGGAATGTGAACACTATCTTGTTTGCATATTCCATATTGACACAGTGCCTGTACATGAATTATATTGTACTTACATTAATTGAATAGTTCTCCTAAAGGGGAGTAGCTTTTACAGCAGAGTCGTCATTTCGGAAGTTTCGCACTTCCCGGCTTTGTTGGCAACGCCTGACGTTGTTAGCAAGACCTTTGCCTATTTGGTAAAGGTCTTTTTTGTTTTCTTAAGACCTTTGCCATGTCTGGTAAAGGTCTTTTTCTATTTTTCAGACCGCAGACAAATATGAACTTTCAATCTATGAAACTACTGAAAAGGAGATGGATCAGTTGAAAAAGAAAAAAGTGACTTTTGAGGAATTGCTGAAGGCAAACAGGCTAGAGCTTTTGGAGGATCAGAAGCAGCTGGAAAAAATCGAGGAACGGATTGAAGACAGGCGCTTGGCAGAGAAAAGCGGGAATGCATCTTAATTTTAAAAGGGGGAAAAGCGATTGGAACTGACGATTTTATTTGAATACGGTTGGGTATTGCTGCTATTGATTGCACTGGAAGGATTACTGGCAGCGGACAATGCTTTGGTTTTAGCGATCATGGTCAAACATCTTCCGGAAGAGCAGCGGAAAAAGGCGCTCTTCTATGGCCTGGCAGGGGCTTTTGTTTTCCGATTTGGGTCTCTATTCATCATTTCTTTTCTCGTCGATGTCTGGCAGGTACAGGCAATCGGGGCTCTCTACCTGTTGTTCATTGCCATTAACCACATAGTCAGAAAGCTTTATTTTAAGAAAGTGGAAGATGAAAACAAAGCAGATGAGAAAAAGAAGTCTGGCTTCTGGGCAACTGTTTTCAAGGTAGAGCTGGCAGATATCGCGTTTGCGGTTGATTCAATCCTGGCGGCTGTAGCTCTCGCGATGACGCTGCCGAACACAAACCTGCCGGCGATTGGCGGAATGGATGGCGGCAAGTTCCTCGTCATTTTTGCAGGAGGGCTAATCGGATTGATCATCATGCGTTTCGCAGCCAATCTGTTTGTCAAATTGCTTCAGTCGAGACCAGGCCTTGAAATTGCAGCGTTCGCTATCGTTGGCTGGGTAGGTGTCAAACTGGCTGTGTTGACACTAGGGCATAAAGATATCGGAGTCATTTCCTATGAATTCGCCCATTCTTTGGAATGGAAGCTGTTCTTCTACACGGTACTCGTCGGCATAGCAGCAACAGGCTGGTTCATGTCGAAGGAAAAGACAGTCAAACAAGCTGCTTAAATATGTCAAAAGGATATAATCGATAATTGCAAAGAATAGTAGTCATTGGAAATGAATTTGCGGCTAAAGGACCGGCAGGGAGAAAAGCTCCTAATGTCCTGACATTTAAATGATGTGATACAATTATGAGAAATATGTATTTGGAGGTTGATCCCTTTTGGGAACAGAGATAGTGGTATTATTGATCCTGATTGTCTTGAACGCTTTTTTTGCGGCATCAGAGATCGCGCTGATTTCTTTGAATGACAATAAAGTAAAATTGATGGCTGAAGGCGGTGACCGCAAAGCGCAAATGCTGTACAATCTGATGTCTGAACCAAGCCGTTTCCTGGCGACAATCCAGATTGGCATCACGCTGGCAGGATTCCTGGCGAGTGCATTTGCAGCTGAAAGCTTTGCTGGACGGATGGCAGCATTTTTAAGCGAAATGGGTGTGCCGCTTTCACAAAGCATGCTGGAATTAATATCTGTCATTACAATCACATTAGTGCTGTCTTATTTTACTCTCGTACTTGGAGAATTGGTCCCGAAGCGGCTCGCGTTGCAGAAAGCTGAACCAATTGCGATGTTCGCTGCTGCTCCTTTGACAGTCTTATCCAAGGTTTCGTCTCCATTCGTTAAGTTATTGACGTTATCCACTAATGGGATCGTCAGACTGTTTGGAGTCGATCCAAATGCGGATGAAGAGAATGTAACAGAGGAAGAAATCCGCATGATGGTCGATGTGGGTATGGAAAAAGGAACCATCCAGGATACAGAGAAAGAGATGATCAACAATATCTTTGAATTTGATAATAAGACAATCTCTGACATCATGACACACAGGACCAATATTGTCGCTCTTTCTGTTGATACCAGCCTGAAAGATACGGTTTCCATAGTGAACAGGGAAAAGTACACAAGAATGCCTGTGTATGAAGGAAGCATCGACCATATCGTTGGCATTCTCCATACAAAGGATTTGATTCCGTTCATTGAATGTGAGGATCAGGAACAGTTTGATTTGAGAAGCATGCTTCGCGAACCAAATTTCGTACTGGAATCCATGCGCCTCGATCAGTTCTTTAAAGTGATGCAGAAGAGCAATATCCATATGGCGGTTGCGATTGATGAATATGGCGGAACGGATGGAATAGTGACGATCGAGGACCTGCTTGAGGAAATCGTCGGCAATATTTTCGATGAGTATGATGAACCGGAACTTGACGCCGCTGAAATTGTCCAGGTAGATGCTAACCAATATATGATGACGGGAACGCTTAATTTATATGAAGTAGAAGATGCTCTAAAAATAGTACTCCCAAGCGAAGAATATGATACACTAAGCGGATTTGTCCTTGGCCAGCTTGGATATATCCCTGCCGCGGGTGAACACCCTGAGGTTGAATATCAGGATATCGTGTTTACCGTTGCCGAAATGGACGACAGAAGAATTGCTACTGTTAACGTTAGAATAAAAGATTCAGCAATTGCATCTGAATAGTAATAATGAAAAATGAAGCATAGGAGCGCCTATGCTTCATTTTTATTCAAGAAGCGCAGGGATGTGCATCCTGCGCTTCCACTTATTCATAAATATAACTGATGACTTCCAATGCCTGGTCGACATTTTCTACCGTTACATTCGCTTTATTGGATAGCTCTTTCAAAGGATGAATCAAGGATTGTGGTCTGACGATAATCGTTGGTTTGTTCATTGTGATCGCAGCGCTTGCATCCATTGCGGTGTTCCATTGTTTATACTTTTCGCCGAAAAGAGCGATGACGATATCGGATTTTTGCATTAAAACCTGCGTCCTGAAGTTGTTGATATCAGATGCCGCATCATCCTTATACACATTGCCCGGCTGTTCTCCAAGGATATCCTCACCAATATTATCAGAGCGATCATGGTTCGTCTGCGGACCAACGAAGACAAGAGGCAAATTCTTTTCCTTCGCCTTTTGTGCCACCTGATCCCGCCAATCATCGTGAATCTGCCCAGCTAAATAAACCGTTAATTCCATCGTAACACCCTCCAATTTGAATAGATTCTTATTCAATCATAGTAAACTTTCCTGGAAATTCAAAGGAATTAGGATCTCTATTCCTCCATCTAGCGGAGTGTTTGAATAAGTGTTTAAAAACCTAGATAAAACTTTGCTTTTTTTGTAAAAAAGCTTAAAAAAGGATTTTTTAGCTTTCTCGTTGAATACATTTCTATCGAGTGGCAAGTGATTACTTTGCAACCGATTGGAAAAAAACGAGAAGTACCTTGTATGTTATGGATTTATTCATCCAGCAGAGGATGATTGACTGCTGAAGGGGAGTGAAAGAGACATGAAAAAAAAGCTGCAAGGCTTTGTGATGATTGGCGCTCTATTCAGTTTGCTAGGAGTGATTCTGACGTTTTCAAGCGTGTCTTTGGGTTCGTCAATGGCTGACTCCTGGCTGGCTAGCCGCGGAGGAGCGGACACAGCATATTATCATCTCATGGTCAAAAGTTATATCAATGCCTTTTTGGTTGCTGGAGGAATCATGCTTGTATTTGGGCTGATGCTGACTAGTTTGGCAGCTTTCAAGCTTATGAACATAATGGAAGGCTGAGGCCAGGTTTTACCCTGTGCTTCTTTTTTTTGCAAGCATTTCGTGAACTTACCACAATGAATGAAAAAGAGCATGTGGTCACATTACACTATGCCCCTTTAATATTTTGGATATATTCACGGATTTTCAGACTGTTTACTGGCCCTCTACCTATTCCTCCCACTGTCTAGAAATCACTTTACATATAACTCTCTGAATTCATCTTCTAGAATACTCATTTTTATGCAGTCATGGTATTTATGATTGTAGTAGAGATAGTCACGCTGTATCCCTTCTTGTTTAAACCCGAGTTTTTCGTACACATGGATTGCGCGGGGGTTATAAGAGAACACCTCTAACTCAATTCGGTGCATGTTCAAAATACCAAATCCGTAATCGAGCATAAGCGGCATGGCTTCGGTTCCATAGCCTTTTCCCTGATACTTGCTTTCTACAGCAATCCGGATGTTGCAATTCCGGTTGATTGGATCAATATCCTGCAAGGCAATGTCCCCAATGACCTCATCCGTGTCTTTCAGGCAGATAAACAGGAGGACAGTGGAGGAATCCTGGGATTTTCCATCGATGTAGCGTTGGATTCCTTCTTTTGTGAATGCTCGGGTCGTGCCCGTGAGTCTCCTGACTTCAGGGTCAAATAATTGCTGGAAATATGTTTCCGTATCCTCCAGGCTGAGCGGCCTTAAATACACTCTATCACCAACCAGCAGCCTGACAGGCTTTGAATCATTTTTCATAGGTAAAACCTCCGATTATTATACTTGGTACATCAGATGTAGTTTTAATTTCAACAGCGAGCCTGCCATTTCCTTTTTTATCGGTCATGCGCTCTTCTGTTAATTAACTTGATAGAATTTAAATCGACATCAAGGAGGGTATGTGTGTTGCTGGTGCGTTATATAAGTAAATATTATGGATAATCATTAAAAACATTAAATTTTCTTATTGAGTAAACAAGAATATAATGGATTAAGGAGGTGTTAAAATATGGATTATATCATTCTGTTCTTCATTGGAATTTTAGCAACGACAATTGGAACTCTGGCGGGTGGCGGAGGCTTGATCAGCTTGCCTTCCATGCTCGTTTTGGGTATACCAGTCCATTCGGCAATTGCCGCAAATAAGGTTTCGAATACGGTCAGCTCGTTCTCGAGCTTTTACCATCTTTATAGGGAAAAGAAAATCACTTTTAAGGAATCGTTCTGGATCATCCCTGTCAGTCTGATTGGCGGAGTCAGTGGGGGCTTCATTGCTTCAAAGATCTCCAGTGATGATATGTATTTCGTGGCGATTGGCCTGCTGGTTTTTGCTTTCATCGCCTCATTTCTGGGGAAAGGGAGCATGTCAGGGGATCAGCCATTAAAGCCTTCAGCTAAAAGTGTTCCGGGGTTATACGCAATCGGAATTTATGATGGACTATTTGGGCCAGGGCAAGGAACTCTCATGCTGTATTTGTTTGATCATTTGAATATCGCCTACATCCGTGCGGTCGGATATGTCCGCCTTGCCACTTTTTCTAGCTGCTTAGGTGCGGCGATCACCTATATTTCAACAGGGGCCGTGATTTGGCCAGTGACCCTCGCCTTGATGCTCGGTTCAGTGACAGGAGCACAGATCGGCGTCAGGATCGCCAGCAAGCTGAATCCTCGTTATGTTAAACCGATTTTGCGGCTGATGACGGTGGCTTTGGTCGTACAGATTTTTTTGGAAAAAGTAGTGTGAGTGGAACACTAGGGAAAAGCTTTTTTGGAGGATTTTAGGGAGCCCGCATTCTGCAAACTGGTCATTAAAGTTAAACAGTAATCACTCAAATCGAAAAGAACGAATTCCTTTATACCGATTTTAGCGCCAATTTCTTATTTTCGTGAGTGCAGGAGGCTTTCTTTACCCATACTAGCGTCAAATTCTCCTTTTCGGTAAATGCAGAAGGTTTTCTTTTCCCATACTAGCGTCAAATTCTCCTTTTCGGTAAATGCAGGAGGTTTCCTTTACCCGTACTAGCGTTAAATTCTCATTTTCGGTAAATGCAGGAGGCTTTCTTTTCCCGTACTAGCGTTAAATTATCATTTTCGGTAAATGCAGGAGGCTTTCTTTACCCGTACTCGCGTCAAATTCTCCTTTTCGGTAAATGCAGAAGGTTTCCTTTACCCGTACTAGCGTCAAATTCTCATTTTCGGTAAATGCAGGAGGTTTCCTAGTCAAGTCCTGGTTATTGTGTAAAATTAACGGCAAGTAATCTCAACCAAACCCTTTCATTTTTTTGCGAAACTTCCATGGTTTCTTTTCTTCATCTTCGGGAAGGGATGTCAAATGGTTTTCAATTTGATATCCCTTCCCGGAGATGTAATCATCCATGATGGAAGTGGAGCTGAAAATGCGGCTAATATACCCGACCCTTTAAAGATTTCCTCTTTGAGTAGTCTGACACATGGTAATGCATCAGAACAGCGCCAACCAAACGATACGCAGATTGGGAATTAGGGAAAATACGAATCACTCTTTCTCTTCTACGAACCTCCTGGTTCAGCCGTTCCAATGAGTTGGTGCTTCGGATATGGATCCTGATAGCTTCTGGGAAATTCATATATTGTATGGTATCTTCGAAACCTTCATCTAATATAGCAAGCGCTTTTCCAAACCTTGACTCATTACTAAAACGGTTCATCAATTCATCCTTGAACCGGCGTACATCTTCAATCGTAACTGCTTCAAATACTCGCTTAATCATCATGCGGATTTCGGCTGAATCCTTTTTAGGCAATTTATCAATAATATTCCGTTTGAAATGGACATTGCATCTTTGCCAAGCAGTGCCAATAAATTCACGTTGGATGGCTTTCTGTAGTCCTTGGTGGGCATCTGAAATTATAAGTTTTGGTGATTGGAGTCCGCGTGATTTAAGCTGTTGAAAAAAACGGCTCCAGCTTTCAAAACTTTCCGTATGGTCAACACTAAGGCCAAGGATTTCACGTGTATGATTCTCTGTAATGGCTGTTGCAATATAAACAGCCTTAGATACGACACGATGGTGCTCTCGCACCTTTATATACATGGCATCTGCAAAAACGTAAGGGTAGTAGGTAGTATTCAAAGGTCGCCCAGCCCATTCATTTACAATGGGATCAAGCTTCTGTGTAAGGGATGAAACAAAGGACTTGGAAACATTCTTTCCACAAAGCTGTTCCACGATGTTGGTCACTTTCCGGGTCGAAACACCATTGACAACCATCTCCAACATGGAGAGGACCATAGCTTGATCACACCGGGCATACTTTTCGAAAACGGTGGTTGAAAATTCTCCATTACGCGTCCGTGGAACCTTTAGGGCTATATTTCCAATACTCATCAACAGCTCACGTTCATAGTAACCGTTCCGGTAGTCACGACGTTCGACAGCACGTTCATAAGGTGCAGCCTTTAAATAGTCGTCTCTTTCCTTTTCCATAAACTCATTTAATACCAACACAACGGCAGATTTAATCACCATATCAAGATTGGAATTTACAATAGCTTCTTTTAAAACATCAACATTCAGGTTAAACTGTACTTGAGTCATTTATATTCCTCTTTTCACTTGTTTATCGTGGTTGAAAACAGTGTTGCCAAGAGTGAATAAAATGACTCTTTATTTTTACACAATTATACGGACTTAATCGGTTTCCTTTACCCGTACTCGCGTCAAATTCTCCTTTTCGGTAAATGCAGGAGGTTTCCTTTACCCGTACTAGCGTCAAATTCTCCTTTTCGGTAAATGCAGGAGGTTTCCTTTACCCGTACTAGCGTCAAATTCTCCTTTTCGGTAAATGCAGGAGGTTTCCTTTACCCGTACTCGCGTCAAATTCTCCTTTTCGGTAAATGCAGGAGGCTTTCTTTTCCCGTACTAGCGTTAAATTCTCCTTTTCGGTAAATGCAGGAGGCTTTCTTTTCCCGTACTAGCGTTAAATTCTCATTTTCGGTAAATGCAAAAGGTTTCCTTTACCCGTACTAGCGTCAAATTCTCCTTTTCGGTAAATGCAGGGACGCTCCTTTCCCCGATTTAGCGCAAAATCTTGCATTCCAGTAAATGCAGCGTCTTAATGTAATGAAAATGTTCTATTTTTGTTTCATAGTAGGTAATAATTTGGTCATATATTGTTCATATTTTCCACTTAAGCTAATCCTTGTACCCAATTTGGTAAAAGGAGAGAAACTATGAATTTTTTAAAGCGATCGTTTTTAAGTGTGAAGGCCAGGAAGGGAAAGAGTTTGCTGCAAATCTTTGTGTTTTCTGTGATTTGTGTGCTTGTCTTGGCGGGTCTGTCCATCCAGACGGCTGCAAAGAAATCCAGTGATCTTGCCCGTCAGAAGCTTGGAGCGGATGTTACGCTGCAGGTTGATATGGAAAAAATGCGTGAGAAGATGCAGGCCCAGCAAGCAAGCGGTGAACGCCGACGGATCCAGTCCACCCCGATTCCGGCAGAGACAGCGAAAGAACTGACCTCGTATGAACAAATCAAAGGTTATAATTTTTTCTCATCAACTACAGCTTTAGCCTCAAATTTTGAACCAATCACAAACGAAGAAAGTGAAGCAACTGAGGATAGCACGAACACTCAAGCAGAAGGCCGTGGCGGCAGAATGGGCGGCGGCATGGCCCAGGGTGATATCAGTCTGCAAGGGGTGAGTTTTACCGACTCCACTGCTGAATTCATGGACGGCACAGCCACCATCGTAGAAGGGGAGCATTTGACTGAAGAAGATCAGGGGGAAAATTTAACTCTTATTGAACAGACACTTGCAGAAGAGAATGGCTTGAAAGTGGGGGACACCATCTCTGTGGCAAACCCACGGGATGAGGCCATCACCCTTGAGTTACAAATCAAAGGAATCTATTCTACGACTTCCACAGCGGAACAAGGAATGGATTTCACCGCCATGATTCCTTATAACAAGCTGTATGTGCCGTATACAGCTGCAGCCATGCTAAAAGGCAGTGAGTATGAAGGCAGTATCGATAGCGCGATTTTTTACATTGATGATCCTGCTGAGATGGAGAGCTTCATCACCCAGGCACAAAAAGAAAGCAATATTGATTTCGAGACTTTTAAACTGGATGCCGATGACCAGCTGTATCAACAAATGGTCGGCCCGATTGAGAATGTGGCCAGTTTTTCGAATAATATTGTCTATCTTGTATCCATTGCCGGCGCGATCATTCTAGGTTTGATTGTGATGATGTCGATCCGCGAACGGAAATATGAGATGGGTGTTTTGCTGGCGATTGGAGAACGTCGCTGGAAGCTCGCCGGACAATTCATCGTTGAGATCTTGCTCGTTGCAGCGGTTTCCCTCGGGATTGCGACAGTCAGCGGGAATGAAGTGGCAAAGCAGGTAAGCGACCAACTTTTGAAACAAGAGCTGGAGGCCGCAGAGCAAACCACTGCACCTGATTCATTCCGCGGACGAGGTATGGGCTTCGGAGGAGGCATTATGCCGGGGAGCCAAATTCAACAGGCTGAAACGATTGAGGAAATTGACGTAAGTGTGACGGGAGATGACCTTACTCTCCTGGCGATGATTGGAATGCTTATAGCGATTGTATCGGCACTGTTGCCATCTTTGACTGTGCTGCGATTACAGCCTAAGGCGATTCTGAGCAGACAGGATTAATTTATAAAAAAGGAGATGGAAAAATGAGCGCATTATTAGCATTTCAGAACATCAGTTACTGGTACAAGCAGGAAAATAAAAGGCAGGAAATACTCAAAAACATTAATGTCGACTTTGACAGGGGGACCTTTTACACAATCATAGGCCCTTCAGGTTCGGGCAAGACAACCTTCCTGGCCCTTGCCAGCGCATTGGATGTGCCAAAGGAAGGCACTGTTTTATTCGAAGGGAAGGATATCAAGAAAATCGGGCTCACCAAATTTCGCAATAAGTATGTTTCGATTGTCTTTCAATCTTACAATCTTCTTCCTTATATGACCGCATTGCAGAACGTCACGACCGCGATGGAAATCACCGGGGCAAGCCATAAGAATAAAAAGGAATTTGCCTTGAGCATGCTCGAGCGGGTGGGAATCACCGCTCAACAGGCGAAGCAAAAGGTGCTGACCTTAAGCGGCGGACAGCAGCAGCGTGTTTCGATTGCCCGTGCACTTTGCTGTGATACCGACTTGATTGTCGCGGATGAACCGACCGGCAACCTGGACGAAAATACTGCACTTGAAATTGTGAAATTGTTTCAGGACTTGGCCCATCATGAAGGGAAATGCGTGATTGTCGTGACACATGACCAAAACATCGCAAACATGTCGGACATTACAGTTAAACTGTCAAAAGGGAATATTTCTCTGACCAATAGAGATCAACTCGTGACGAATAGCTAGCCATGCAGAAAAACCCTAATCTAAAATTAGGGTTTTTCTGCATGATACCCCAGATGCCATTCCAGTATTTTACTACTATGATAGAATGGGAATATGGTATTTTGAACCATTTTTAAAAGGGGGGAGAGTCATGTCTTCGGAGGTATTATTGATTAACGGCCTGACAAAATCGTATGGCAGCAAAGAGGTGCTGAAAGGCATCGATTTAAAGGTTAATAGTGGAGAAATCATTGGATATATAGGGCCGAATGGCGCGGGAAAAAGTACGACGGTAAAACTGATGCTCGGTCTTGAAGAAGGATATTCCGGCAAGATTGAGATTTTTGGGAAGGATATCGCCGGACAGGGCGGCGACTATAAACAGAGAATCGGTTACATTCCCGAAACGTCGGAAATGTATGATTCGCTAACGGCCCAGGAGTATTTGACGTTCGTTGCCGAGCTGTATGGCATGGATTATGACGATGCCGACCGGAAAGCGGAGCAGCTGTTTGATGTGTTTGGCCTGAGTGATGTCTACCATTCGCGGATCTCATCCTTTTCCAAAGGGATGAGACAGAAGACGCTGATTGTATCTAGTTTCTTACATAACCCCGATTTGCTGTTCCTGGATGAACCGTTGACTGGCCTGGATGCAAATAGTGTGATGGTGTTCAAAGAAATCCTTGCCCGGTTCGCAGCTGAGGGGAAGACGATTTTTTATTCGTCCCATATCATGGATGTCGTTGAGAAGATCAGCAACCGGATTGTCCTGCTGCACGGCGGCCATATTGTGGCGAATGGAAGTTTTGAAGAATTGAAGTCTCAGAGCAAGGCGGGTTCGCTGGAGAATATTTTCAACCAGATGACCGGTTTCCATGAGCATGAGGACCGTGCCGCTGAATTTGTATCCATTGTCAGGGAGGGGTGACGATGGAGAACTTTTTCATATTAAAGCTGCTTGATTTGTTCAAACCTCTCTTTTTAAAAATGGGTGTAGAGTACAAGACGATGCGGCGGATTCTTCAGGTCAAGCTGACAATGGACCAGCGCCGCAAGCCGACCGTGTTCAATCAATCCCGAAAGAAGAAGGATAAGCCGGAGACGAATGAGTTTTTCAAGTCTTTGTGGATCTATGGCTTGTTTGGTTTGATGCTGATCCCGTTTTTATTTTTAAATGATAACTATCTGTTCCAGGTATCCATCCTGTTCAGTATCTTCATGTTCATCATCATGACGACACTGATTTCCGATTTTTCATCGGTGCTGCTCGACTTGCGGGATAAAAGTGTCCTCGACACCAAGCCAGTCAAGTCAAAGACAGTGAGTATGGCGAAATTGCTGCATGTGACGATTTATTTGCTGTACATCACCCTTGCCACAACAATGATTCCATTGGTAGTCAGCGTAATCTTTAAAGGGATTTTATTCACAGGCCTGCTGCTCGTTTCATTTGCGCTGGCCGATGTCTTCATCATCGCGTTCACGGCGCTGCTGTATTTATTCATTTTGCGATATTTTGACGGTGAAAAGCTAAAGGATATCATCAACTATGTCCAGATTGCCTTATCTGTTGGGGTCATGATTGGCTACCAGGTCGTGGCGCGTTCTTTTGAATTGGTGAATCTAGACTATCATCTGGATTTCGCCTGGTGGCAGCTGTTGCTTCCGCCCATGTGGTTTGCCGGCCTATTCGATGTCCTGCTAGGGGACAACAGGAGTTTCGGCAATCTGATTTTGACCCTTTTAGCTGTGCTTGGACCTATTGTTTCCATCCTTTTGTATGTGAAAATGATTCCGGACTTCGAACGCAATTTGCAAAAGCTGACCGCTCAGACCGGCAAGAAAAAAGCAAGCGGCATGTGGAAGGTCTTTCGTTCCTTGCCTTTCTTTATCTCCAAAGAGGAGCTGCCATTTTTCCGGTTCACGAGGATCATGATGAAAAACGAGCGCGATTTCAAGCTGAAGGTGTATCCTTCCCTCGGGTTTGCCGTCGTGATTCCGTTTGTGTTCATGTTCAACGGCTATGGAATGATGAGTTTTGAGGAATTCAGGGCGAGCAGCTATTATTTGACCATCTACTCAGTCATGCTGGTCATCCCGGCATCCGTCATTATGCTTGCGCATTCCGGTTCCTATAAAGGGGGATGGATTTATCAAGTCTCACCGCTGAAAAATCCTTTCATTCTTAATAAAGCGGCATTGAAGGCATTCCTTTTCCAGCTATTTTTGCCATTGTTCCTGCTGGTATCGATCATATTTAGCTTTCTGTTCGGGCTGAGAGTCCTTGATGACCTGCTTGCCGTATTAGTGGCAGCGTTGATTTTTACAGTGCTCTGCTATCTCGCAGGAGAAAAGGAACTAGCCTTTTCACAGCCATTTGACGCCGTAAAGCAAAGTGGGGATATCAGGTTGTTCCTGCTGATGTTAATCATCCCCGTCTTCGTGGGGCTGCACTATTTAGCGTTGAAGGTGCCATTCGGAGCTATGGGTTATGTTGTTCTGCTGCTTGTATTGAATTTGCTGTTATGGAAGAGGTTGAAATGAAGAGAGAGGGCGGTACCCTGTGAGTCTTTCTCATAGGACCGTTTTCCATTTTACTTAGGATAAGTAAGTTTCTTGTCTCGAAGGAGAACCATCATGAAGTACTTTTTTAGAGTAAATGCCATCAGTATTTTGTACGCTCTAATGGTGTTTTTCCCAGTTGAACTTATGGTGAATGTATATCGAATAAACAGGTTAACAAACTGGAGAGTTGATACGGTCAATCTTTTGACTGGCGTAATGATTCTATTTGAAATAACAGCTGGCTCACTTCTGATGATTTCTTTAACAAATAAGTGGCTGGGCAGAAGAAAGGCGAACTATTGGACCATTGTCCTGTGGATACCTTATTTTGTGCTTTTTCTGTATATATTCGCTTCATTATTTCCAATCACTTATGGTGGAGATGACCCGAATCCTGTAACTGGTTTATTCATCATAGGGGGATTGCTCGCACATCCATTGTATATTTTCCTGCTCAACTTGTTCGTGATCACAGCTGATGAATAATACCATCAAAGCATGGGAATTGAACTGCCACGTAAATGTTAGTATTTTAGTCTGACAATAACGGGACAGTTCAGGTCCTGTGCTTCTTTTTTTTACATCATTGGGCCGTAAAAAACTGGATTATCCATAAGTGACAAGCGCTTTGTCGCGATTGACACAATGTTTTCACCATTGCTTATGTTATATGTAGACCGATTGTTATAATATAAAAATGTGGGGTGAGTGATGTGAAGGAGACTTCTAAGGATAAATTAATCAGCACGGCATCACGGCTGTTTCAGCTGCAGGGTTACCATGGTACCGGACTGAATCATATTTTAAAAGAAAGCGGTGCTCCGAAGGGTTCTTTATACTATTACTTTCCTGATGGAAAGGAACAGCTTGCGGTTGAGTCTGTGGAATTGACTGCTGAGCATGTCAGGGAACGCATTAAGCGCGGGTTGGATCAAAAAACAGATGCCGCTGAAGCGATTCAGGACTTTATTGAAAAAATGGCAGAACAATATCAACATGATGCCATCCAAGAAGGAGTCCCCATTGCAGCAGTCGCACTTGAGACCGCTCTTTTCAGCGAACGAATTCGAAAAGCCTGCCAAAATGGCTATGAGAGTTTCCAGCAAGTGTTTACCGACAAATTGCTTGAATCGGGATATGAAGAAGACAGGGCGAGAGAACTTGGAATAGTCATCAACAGCATGATTGAGGGAGCTTCTCTGCTATCTTTTACAATGGGTAACAATGAACCGCTGTTATTGGCGGCTAAAAATATTCCGGCACTCTTGAAGTGAGTAGTGCTGGGATTTTTTGAAAAGTGAATTATATAGACTGGTCTACAAAAATGATAAGGTGGATGAACATGACAATATTAGTGACTGGTTTCAATGGCAAGGTTGGTTATGAAGTAGCGGAGAAATTAAAGGACAGGGAAGTCTCAATGAAATGTGGTGTCCGGAATGTGGACCGGGCAAGGGAGCGGCATGGTTCAGCGTTCGATTTTGTCGCCCTCGATTTTTCAAAGCCAGATACTTTCGAGGAGGCGTTGGAAGGAATTAATGGGATTTTCCTGATGTACCCGCCTGGAGAGCGTATCGAGTTTGAAGCCTTTATCACACTGGCCAAGCAGAAGGGCGTCCGCCATATTGTCTACCTTTCAGTGAAGGACGTCCAATTCATGCCATTCATCCACCATTTTAAAAATGAAAAATTAATAAAAAAGGCTGGAATTCCTTATACATTTTTGCGGGCAGGCTACTTCATGCAAAATTTGAATGACTTCTTACTCAAAGAGCTAAAAGAGCGAAAACGCATCTTTGTGCCTGCAGGAAATGGGAAGACGAGCTTTGTCGATGCCAGGGATATTGCCGAGGTTGCGGCGATTGCCTTGACTGATCCGACAGGGCACAGCAATAAAAATTACGTCATCACCGGAAAGGAAGCGCTGGATTTTTATGAAGTGGCCAGGATCATGTCAGAAGTGATGAATACGAAGGTTGAGTACTCTAACCCTTCCGTAAAAGAGTTTAAAGATTATATGATCTCTACGGGAAATGATGAGAGTTTTATCAATGTGGTTGCCGGCATCCACATGCCGACGAAATTGGGCCTGGCAAAAGGCATAAAGCATGACTTTGAAAAGGTAACTGGGAAGGAACCATTAAGCATCAGGAAGTATATCGAGGATTACAAAGAAGTATGGCTTTAGGGATTTTTAAAAAATTCTTCAGAATGGAGAGTGACCAATGGGCGCTCTCTTTTTTTGTGCATTTTAATCATTTATTAATAATTTCATAAGAGCATTTTAGGTTTTTGTTGGCAGAATAAAGAATGTAAAAGGGAGGCAATGACCTATGAAAAAGCCGATTGTGGAGATAAAGAATTTAAAGAAAGTGATTGGAGATAAAACGATTATCCATGGAATCAGCATGGATGTGTTTCCTGGTGAGGTGTTTGGGTTCCTGGGGCCGAATGGTGCGGGGAAGACGACGACAATCCGGATGATGGTCGGGTTGATGGGAATCACGGAAGGTGAAGTGCTAATCAATGGTTACAGCATACAGAAAAACTTTGAGAAGGCGATTTCGCATGTTGGCGGAATCATTGAAAATCCAGAGATGTATAAGTTCCTTTCAGGTTATGATAATTTGCTTCAATATGCGCGGATGCTGCCGGTTCCGGTGAAGAAGGAAAGAATCAATGAAATCGTGAAGCTGGTCGGGCTCGAGAAGCGAATCCATGAAAAGGTGAAGGGCTATTCGCTCGGAATGAGGCAGAGGCTCGGACTCGCACAGGCCTTATTGCATTCTCCGGCTTTATTGATCCTTGATGAGCCGACAAACGGCCTGGACCCTGCCGGAATCAGGGAAATCCGCACATATATAAGGAAGATTGCCCATGAGGAAGGAATCGCTGTGTTTGTATCCAGCCACATGCTTTCGGAAATGCAAATGATGTGTGACCGGATTGGCATCATCCAGGATGGCCATCTGGTGAGTGTGGAAAGTGTCGGGGAATTTGTTGGAGATAAGGTGAACACGGTGATTGAAGTGGAACCGCTTGAAAAAGCCAAGGAGTTTATTGAAAATACACTTCCTGAACTCAATCCGAAGATTAATGGGAATGAGCTGCAGGTTTCTGCCAGCCGTGAAAACATACCAGCACTTGTTAAGGCGCTTGCGGAAAATGAATTCAGTATCTATAAAATCTCTTCCGGGAATAAGACATTGGAGGAAAAATTCCTGGAAATGACGGAGGGGAAATAAATGAGCCATTTTTTCAGATTGGTGCATAATGAGAATATAAAAATATATAAGCGGGCGGGAACATGGGTGATGATCGGGATCATGGTTCTCGTCGTGGCCCTTGTTGGTATTTTTACAAAGTTTGTGTTGGATCCTGGCGGAAATGCTGATTGGAAGGCTCAGCTGAGCGCTGAGAATGCACAGTTGACAGAAAGTGTAGAGTCGACGCCAATGCTTGAAGCGCAAAAGCGAATGATGAAAGAAAGGATTGCCTTGAATGAGTATCGGATCGAAAATGATGTTGCACCAATCGAACGGGATTCACTTTGGGGCTATATGGTGGATGCGACGACATTCACCGGAATCGCGGCTTTGTTCACGATTGTGATTGCCGCTGGAATGGTGGCGAGTGAATTTTCCTGGGGAACCGTCAAGCTGTTGCTCATTCGCCCGGTCAGCAGGACGAAAATCCTTCTGGCAAAATACGCGTCGACCTTGATGTTCGCACTCTTAATGCTACTATTATTGTTCAGCGCATCCTTTCTGTTTGGAACCCTCTTTTTCGGGCTCGGCGGTGCAGAAACACCATACCTGGCCTATAGCAATGGACAGGTCGTCGAGCAGAATATGGTCACCCATATCATCCAGCTGTTTGGCTTCAGGAGCATCGACCTTGTCATGATGGTGACTCTTGCTTTCATGATTTCGACCGTCTTCCGGAGCAGCTCGCTCGCGATTGGGATTTCTTTGTTCCTTATGTTTACGGGACCGCAGCTCGTCCAGCTTTTAAGCCAGTACGACTGGGCAAAATTTATCCTGTTCGCGAACACGGACTTGCAGCAGTACACAACGGGCACACCGCTTGTTGAAGGAATGACGATGACGTTTTCCATTGTCATGCTGTTGATTTACTTCGCGTTGTTCGCTTTTCTGTCACTGTACATTTTTAAAAAGCGTGACGTTGCGGCTTAAGCTTAACTATGGTATGAAAGAGGAAACCGCTTTTGTGGTTTCCTTTCATTTTTTTAAAATAGGGCGGTAATGAGCATGGAAGAAGATTTGATTCTGATTGTTGAAGATGAACGGGAAATTGCCGAGCTTGTCTCCGATTATCTGGAGGCGGAGGGCTTCGGCAGTATTTTGGCTTATGATGGGCTTGACGGGTTAAACCAATTCAATGAACATCAGCCAACGGTGGCGGTGCTAGATGTGATGCTGCCAAAAATGGACGGCATCGAGCTTTGCCGCAGGATCAGGGCGGAGTCGAATATTCCGATTATCATCATGAGTGCGAAGAAGAGCGATACCGACAAGATTATCGGACTCGGAATTGGCGCGGATGATTATGTGACCAAACCGTTCAGTCCGGGAGAGCTTGTTGCCAGGATAAAAGCGCAACTTCGGCGGTTCAAGCATTTGTCTGTGCAAAAAGAGCCGGAGAAGGTAATTAGGTTCCCGGGACTTGAGATTAATTTAAAAGAATACACAGTGTTTTCTGCTGGAAATCAGGTCGAGCTTTCGGCCAAAGAGTTCCAGCTGCTTGCGTTCATGGCAGGCAATAAAGGGCAGGTATTCACAAAAGAACAGCTGCTCGAGAATGTCTGGGGATACCAGCATGTGGGCGATACGAACACGATCACTGTGTATGTGCGAAAGCTGCGCGAGAAGATTGAATCAGACCCGTCAGAACCACAATATATAAAAACGGTCTGGGGAATAGGCTATAAATTCGATGGTGGAAACACATGAGATGGGGGTTGAAGCCGCGGCTGATCTTCGCTTTCATCAGCATTATCGTGCTGCCGATTGTGGCATCGATTTTATTTATAACTTTATTTTCTTCAGGTGTGGAACAACAATCAGGGAATGAGGATGAACTGAATATTCTCCTGTCTGAGGTCAAAAGAACGATTCACGAGAATGCTGATTATCTGGCAGAACCGGCTTTCTTTTACGAAAAGATAAGGCCGCTCCTGAAAAAATATGATATTGAGCTGACGGTTTTTTCCGCTGAAGGAGCTCCGGTATTTAATTCTGCCGCACATCAAAAACGTGGCGATGCATCTATATGGCCGGATAGGCTTGGGAAGTTTACTGTAGACATACTGACCGAAGAACAGGGGGAATTGTCTGCGGAAATCCAGGCCAATTCTTTCTCTGTGCCGCCATTCAGGCAGTTTCAAGAAATGATCTATGCCGTTCTTGGCGGGGTTGCGATCGGGCTGACAGTACTGGCCGCTCTCATTTTGCTGTGGACCTGGTTTATCTCCAGGACGGTCCTTCATCCTTTAAAGGAAATATATCATGCGACTGAGGAAGTCATTGAAGGGAACCTGGATTATAAAATCAGATACGGAAAACAGGACGAAATCGGCCGGTTCATACAGGGCTTTAACCTGATGCGTGAGCACCTGAAAAAATCGATCGAGCAAAGGCAGCAATATGAACGGTCGCGAAAGCAGCTGATTGCCAGCATATCGCATGATCTGCGCACGCCGCTTGCCTCAATCAAGGGCTATGTTGAGGGCCTTGAAGACGGAATTGCTAAAAATGAAGAGATGCAGAATAAGTATTATCGGGTCATCAAATCAAAGACCGACCAGCTGGACAGGCTCATTGAAGACTTGTTTGAGTTCTCCAAGTTCGAGCTGGAGCAGCTCTCGATTGATAAGAATCTTGTGAACAGCTCCGAGTTTTTTCAGGAAGCTTTCCACAGTGCGCAATTGGATTATCGAGGTGTAGAGCTGGTGCTGGCGGGGGCAATGCCATCGGTCAGCCTGAATATCGACAGCGGCAGGATCAAGCAGGTTATGGTGAACTTGATTGATAATGCCGTCAAGTATGGCGGGACGAAAATCATCATTAAAATCGAGGAACAGGGCAGTTTTATTCAGGTTAGCATAAAGGATAATGGACAAGGGATAAGTGCAGAAGATCTGCCAAACATCTTCAATCCATTCTTCCGCGTCGAAAAGTCGCGTTCCAGGGAATCCGGCGGCACGGGCCTTGGCCTTGCGATTGTAAAATACATCATCGAAGCACATGGCGGAGAAATCCAGGTGACAAGCGAACCTGGAAAAGGCAGCGAATTTACTTTCACTTTGCCATTGTATCTGAGGCATGGATGAAGCACGGGGACATACCCTGTGCTTTCTTTTTTGTCTGAATACTAAGTTTATTGCATGGAATAATATGTTAAAATTTGAGTGAAGTCTTAAATGAAATTGGAGCGATTGAATTGTCAATTGAGATGATCGAACAAAACAAAAAGAGCTGGAATACTGTGGCACATCATTTTAACGGGAAGGACGCTTTGCCAAGCTATGGCCCTTTTGCCCAAAGTGAAGATGAGTTAGGCCTTTTTGGCGAGCTCAAGAATAAAAAGGTCCTTGATATTGGCTGTGGCAGCGGGCATTCACTTGCCTATATGGCTGAAAAGGGAGCAAGTGAACTTTGGGGAGTGGATTTGTCAGAGAAACAAATAAGGACTGCAGAAGGAACACTTAAGGATGTAGAACACCATTTGTTCTGTGCACCAATGGAATCTGAAATTGGTTTGCCAAAACAATACTTTGACGTGGTTTACTCCATTTATGCAATCGGCTGGACATCAGACCTATCTGCTACTTTCGGACTGATCCATAACTATTTGAAGCCAGGCGGCTCCTTCATATTCAGCTGGGACCATCCGTTATATGGTCATTTGAAAAGCCAGAACGGAGAACTCTGTCTCGATGGATCCTATCAGGTCGAAGGGATGATACAATACCAAAACTTTAAAGGAGAGGAAGCGCCGGTAATCATTCCAAAAAGGAAAATGTCCACTTACATAAATGAATTAATCAAAGCAGGTTTTACGATTGAGTCTGTGATTGAAAGCGAAGTGTCATCTGAATTTGATGGCGTGGATGAGGAAGTGTCCGATCGTTACTATTCTTTATATAAGGCTAGAAGATTCCCGTCAACGATGATCATTAAATCTGTAAAAGGTTAATTGTATGGCAGGAATGAATGGAGACACTCGCCATTCATTGGGCTGGTGAGCCGTATGATTCTCAATCGAGCCTCGAAAGATACCCTTATGTAGAGGGAATCGGCTCCATAAGTATACGATTCCGCTCGAAAGATACCCTTATGTAAAGGAAACCAGTCGCATAAGGGTACGATTCCGCTCGAATGGTACCCTTATGTAGAGGAAATTGGTTTTATAAGGGTACGATTAGCCCCGAAAGATACCCTTATGTAAAGGAAACCAGTCGCATAAGGGTACGATTAAGTCCGAAAGATACCCTTATGTAAAGGGAGCCAGTCGCATAAGGGTACGATTCCGCTCGAAAGATACCCTTATGTAGAGGGAATTAGAGTCAAGTCCTGGTTATTGTGTAAAATTAACGGCAAGTAATCTCAACCAAACCCTTTCATTTTTTTGCGAAACTTCCATGGTTTCTTTTCTTCATCTTCGGGAAGGGATGTCAAATGGTTTTCAATTTGATATCCCTTCCCGGAGATGTAATCATCCATGATGGAAGTGGAGCTGAAAATGCGGCTAATATACCCGACCCTTTAAAGATTTCCTCTTTGAGTAGTCTGACACATGGTAATGCATCAGAACAGCGCCAACCAAACGATACGCAGATTGGGAATTAGGGAAAATACGAATCACTCTTTCTCTTCTACGAACCTCCTGGTTCAGCCGTTCCAATGAGTTGGTGCTTCGGATATGGATCCTGATAGCTTCTGGGAAATTCATATATTGTATGGTATCTTCGAAACCTTCATCTAATATAGCAAGCGCTTTTCCAAACCTTGACTCATTACTAAAACGGTTCATCAATTCATCCTTGAACCGGCGTACATCTTCAATCGTAACTGCTTCAAATACTCGCTTAATCATCATGCGGATTTCGGCTGAATCCTTTTTAGGCAATTTATCAATAATATTCCGTTTGAAATGGACATTGCATCTTTGCCAAGCAGTGCCAATAAATTCACGTTGGATGGCTTTCTGTAGTCCTTGGTGGGCATCTGAAATTATAAGTTTTGGTGATTGGAGTCCGCGTGATTTAAGCTGTTGAAAAAAACGGCTCCAGCTTTCAAAACTTTCCGTATGGTCAACACTAAGGCCAAGGATTTCACGTGTATGATTCTCTGTAATGGCTGTTGCAATATAAACAGCCTTAGATACGACACGATGGTGCTCTCGCACCTTTATATACATGGCATCTGCAAAAACGTAAGGGTAGTAGGTAGTATTCAAAGGTCGCCCAGCCCATTCATTTACAATGGGATCAAGCTTCTGTGTAAGGGATGAAACAAAGGACTTGGAAACATTCTTTCCACAAAGCTGTTCCACGATGTTGGTCACTTTCCGGGTCGAAACACCATTGACAACCATCTCCAACATGGAGAGGACCATAGCTTGATCACACCGGGCATACTTTTCGAAAACGGTGGTTGAAAATTCTCCATTACGCGTCCGTGGAACCTTTAGGGCTATATTTCCAATACTCATCAACAGCTCACGTTCATAGTAACCGTTCCGGTAGTCACGACGTTCGACAGCACGTTCATAAGGTGCAGCCTTTAAATAGTCGTCTCTTTCCTTTTCCATAAACTCATTTAATACCAACACAACGGCAGATTTAATCACCATATCAAGATTGGAATTTACAATAGCTTCTTTTAAAACATCAACATTCAGGTTAAACTGTACTTGAGTCATTTATATTCCTCTTTTCACTTGTTTATCGTGGTTGAAAACAGTGTTGCCAAGAGTGAATAAAATGACTCTTTATTTTTACACAATTATACGGACTTAATCGGGAATTAGTTTTATAAGGATACGATTAGCCCCGAAAGATACCCTTATGTAGAGGGAATCGGCTCCATAAGGATACGATTCCACTCGAAACATAGCCTTATGTAAAGGGAACCATCCCCATAAGGATACGATTCCCCCGAAAGGTCCATATAATTAATAAGATCTCCTAATCTCCACAGTCTCAAATTCAAACCTCGCGCATATATTTATAGTTAACAACATTTTAATGGACAGCGAGGTGATGACATCATGTTTTCTGTTTCGGGAATGCAGGGGTTTGAGTTGTTTTCTGCTGAGCATTTGATTACTCTTGGAATTTTCTTTGGGGTATGTCTGGGATTGGTGTTATTCAGAAACCAAATCAGGCACCATAAAAATATTTTGAAATGGACGATCTTCTGGACTCTGGTGGCATGCCAGGTTTCGCACCAGCTTTGGCTCATCCTTACCGGGCAATGGCAAATCGGCGACCTGCCTTTGCATCTGTGCTCGATGAGTTCCTTCCTGGCGATGTACCTTCTTTTAAGGAAAAGCGTAAAAGGTTTTTATGTGCTCTACTTCATTGGCAGTTTACCAGCGGTTTTAGCCATGGTTACACCTGAAATGTCTTATACCTTTCCTCATTTCGACTATATCGAATACTTCCTCAATCACTCAGTCATTCCGATTGCCGTATTGTACTTCATCCTTTTTGAAGGCTACAGAATCCCCCGCAAAGCCATTCTTTTCGCTTATCTAGTAGTGAACATCGTCGCTGTCCCAATCTTCCTTTTCAATTTCTTGTTCGATACGAATTTCTTTTACTTGGCGAGTCCGACAGAAGCTAAGACCATCCTCAGCTTTTTTGGCAGCGGGATTATGTATTATTTGAACCTTGAAGCCGCGGCACTCATCGTTTTCAGCATTACCTATATACCGATGTGGCAGCTGATAAAATCGGAAAATCGTAAAAGGTTAATCAGCACCTACTCGCAAAAATGATGGAATACCAATCTTCTTTTTTCTAAAAATCTTGCATCTTATTACTAACAAAAAATGTAATTTGAATGTATAATATAGTAAAATATTACTATACTTACAGGATTATTCAGAAGAGAAGAAGGGTGTTCATGAACGTTCTATATTTCATCTTAGGAATGGTTTTTATTTACGGTGTGTATCAGTTATGGCAGAAAATACAGCAAAGGATGAACTATTTAACGACCATTTCTAATCTGGTAGAGTACTCCAAGGATATCATTTACTACTTGGAACTGAAGCCAGTGTTTAAATACCGATATTTAAGTCCATCCATCAATTCAATCTTGAGTCCGAATATTGTTGAAGAGAGCATGAGGAACCCATATACAGCGTTTGAAAGGATTCATCCTGAAGATCTTCCAATCTTGATGAAAAAAACTTCCGGCGGGCTTGACTATAATCAACCCATCATCCAGCGCTGGAAAAATGATGCTGGTGAATATATCTGGTTCGAGGAACATGCGACACCGATTTATCAGAGAGGTGAAATCGTTGCGATCCAGGGAATCATCAGGAATATCAGTGATAAAGTTAAGCTGCAAAAACAGCTGGAATTTAAGGTTTCACATGATATTTTAACCAGTCTATACAATCGGGAATACTTTGAAACCATGATGGAGCGGTATGATCATCAGGTCAATACACCGATTTCGATTTTGGTTTTCGATTTGGATGATTTGAAGAAAATTAATGATCGATATGGCCATAAAGTGGGCGATCAGCTAATCAAGGAAGCGGCCGCCATTTTAAAAAACTTCTCGAACGATGATGTGATTGTCTCAAGAATTGGCGGTGACGAATTCGCCATATTGATGGTGAATAGCACTCCTGAGCAGGCAGAGGCTATAATGGCCGCGATTCAAAGGCAGTTTGATCATCTGAACGGCGATGGAAACAGGTTGTATAAAATTCACCTTTCCAAGGGCTATGCCTTTGGCCACACGTCAATCGGCAAAATGGAAGAATTGTTCATCGAAGCTGATAATCAGATGTACAGAGAGAAGAAGTACAATAAGAAAAATAGGTTTGCCAATTCATGGTGAAAAATGAACCTCGAGGAATTTATGCTAGATCGAAAATATTGAAGGGACGGGAGATTCAGTATCCGTCTCTTTTTCATGGTTGTTGAAATTTTTTGCAGTAGTGTTCTAGTACTAAAACGGCAGCAACTGACAAATAAATCATATTGACTACAACACTTGAATCCTATAAAGTACAAAAGTATGTTTTTAAAATGTAGAGTGCTAGAACAAGGCGCTTGCGCATTTATTTATAGGAGGCAGAAATGGATACTCAGAATCAAACACAGATTAAAATTACAACAGCAGATCCATCAGCCCTTGGCTTGTTTGGACTGGCGATGGTTACATTGGTGGCGTCTTCCCAGAAGCTTGGATTCACAGATGGCGTTTCACTCATCATTCCTTGGGCTATTTTCCTTGGCGGACTGGCACAGCTTTACGCTGCGATTCTTGATGGGAAGCATAATAATATTTTCGGGATGACAGCTTTCGGTGCGTTCGGACTCTTCTGGTTCGGTGTCGGAACGACTTGGCTGATCCAGCTCGGCTTTTTCGGTGAAAACCTCGCCGCAGATGGTGATGGGAAGCAACTGGGGATGGCCTTCATCGGTTATCTGATTTTCAGTGTATTCATGACGATTGGAGCACTTGAAACGAATAAAGTCTTATTTTTCATTTTCGTGTTGATCGACTTTTTATTCATTGGTCTTTCATTGAGTTCATTCGATATCATCCATGAGGCCTCGCATATGCTGGCGGCCGTGTCGGAACTGGGTATTGCGATCCTTTCATTCTACGGATCAGCAGCCAATGTGCTGAATACCCACTTCGGAAGGGTTGTCCTGCCAATCGGCAAGCCATTCGGGATTTTTAAGAAATAAGAGGGAAGGCACTAAGCATGACTGCTTAGTGCTTTTTTCGATACCAAGTAGGCTTAGTCCAAGAAATCACTTGCATCGATATCATCTTCACAACTTGGACAGTATAAATTATCACTTTGACTTGTTTCTAAAAGCCTGCTTCCGCATCTGGGACAACGAATATTTGTTTCCTTTGTTTCTGGTTCTAAATTGAACATTTTTCTTCCTCCTTTTCATTTGCGACAAGCATATAAAATTAATTTTTTTTTAGCAAATATGAAAAATGGAGGAAACAGGAGATAAACAGAGATTGTCACAAATCATTTTTGTCTACGTTCGAGGATTTGCATACTCTCAATTTTTGGGGTAAGCAAAAATGACGTTTTTTAGTAGAAATAATTTGATTTATAAATCCTAATGAATTGTAAACAATGTACACAATAGGGTTCTAATGTAAATATAGAGTATATGTAAAAAATGCTTGGAGTTTCTCCAAGCATTTTTCTTTGCTAACTTATAGTGAGTTTGGTTCGATATTTGTATTTAGGAGGCGGCCTTCATTCTGTCTCTAGCAGCAGTTTTATACATCAGAGACGATCATTTTCATCCTCAACCAATTTGGTATAAATAACAGTCCGTTCAGCACGTTCGGTTGTTTTGGGATCAAAGTCGCCGCTGCAGGTAATGAGGTTGAGCGTGCTGGCAAATGAGAAGCCGAAGATATCCTCGATTGGGGCATCCAGACGCGGGAAGGTTTTTTGCTCGTAGACTTCAAAGGTCAGTGTCTGGCCCTCGGCGTCCGTTACCATGATTTTGTCGCCATTTTTCAGTTTGTGAAGGTCATAGAAAACAGCAGGGCTTGTCAGGTCGTCTACATGTCCGGCGAGGACAGCATTTCCTGGAGCTCCTGGTAATGTGCCAGGCTCATACCAGCCAACATTGTCAGGGTTTTTCGGAACATCCATGCGACCGTCCTTCAAGGTGCCTACTTGTTCAATCTGTGTTTTGACACTGATTGCAGGAATTTCAATTGTCACAGGAACGATCCCTGTCCGGTTATCTTTAATGATTTCAACCTTTGATTCTGAGGAAGGGACAGATACAGAAGCCACTTGCTGCTCATTATTTGGAGCTTGAGTTTCTTCTGCCGTTTCAGCACCGAGTTGGCTTGAGCAGCCTGCCATTATCAGTGCAGCAACTATTATAAGAATTTTTTTCAAATGAATCACCTCAGTAAAAAGTCAGAAGAGAGAAGGGGAGATTCCTTCTCTCAATCTAGCTTATTATTTTTTGTCAGCAGCGAGACGTCGAACAGTTACGAATCCTGCAGCGGCTATCGCCAGAATGGCTGAGATTAGGATCGCCTCAAATGGAAGTCCTTGGGAAGCAGTGCCGCCCATTCCAGTCTTAGGCATTTCAGAAGGCATTTCTGCTTTGAACTTGTCAGGGAATTGGTCTACGATTGCTCCCGATAGTCCTTTTGATGTTCCAAACATATGTCCATAAGCTTCCCTAACTGAAGGGTAGGTGGTGGCGTAATCTCCAGCCGTGTAGGTATCAAAAGCTTTGATCAACTGATCAACATGCATTTGCAAGCCTTCTGCCAGGGCATCTGCTTTCAGTCTGCCATCGGTTGCACTTTCCAGGAACTTCGCAAAGGAATCCTTGTACTGGGAAAGTGCCGTCAGGGCTGCTTTTTTTGCGTCTTCATCGTTTGCGCCTGTCGCTTTTACATAATTGACAAAGTGTCCAATGTGGTCTGCCCACATCTGTTTGAATTGCTCGCCAGCTTCTGCTCCATAAACTGAAGCAATAGCTGCGCTTAAGTCTTCGGTATTGGCTGAAAGAGCCGCGGCAGATGCCTCAAAATCCTTTGAGCCGTCAATGCCGTTTTGCATCGCTGTCACGGCCAGGCCGGCATGCTCTGATAGCAAGTAGTTCAAGTCGGAGCGTAAATCAGCTGCAGGAGTGACTGCCTGATGGTTTTCAAATTTATCCGGGAATTGCATGACGATCGCATTGGAAAGTCCCTTGCTCACCATGTACATATGGTGGATCGCTTCACGTTCGTATTCATAGGCTTTTTCATAATCCCCTGCAACGTAGGCATTGAAGGCGCCGACCAGCTGGTCAACATGCATCTGCAGGCCTTCAGCCAGGGCATCGGCTTCCAGGCGTTTTTCGGTTGCGGTGGAAAGGAAGTTCGAGAAGTCTTCTTTATATTGTGCCAGTTCGTCTAGGGCCGCATTCTTTGCTGCTTCATCATTTCCTGCTGTTCCTTTGACATAGTCCACAAAGAAGCCAATGTGTGCGGACCACATATCCTTGAATTTTGCACCTGCTTCATCACCGTATACAGAGGCAATCGCTGCGCTTAAATCATCGGTGTTTCCTTGGAGGGCGGCGGCGGATTGTTCAAAGTCCTTCGCGCCATCGACGCCCTTACGCATCGTTTCAACCGCTAAATAAACATGTTCACTAAGGAGCTGGTCAAGGGTAGCTCTTAAATCGACTGCTGAATCGGATACTGTGGGAACTGCGTGATCATGGGCTGCTGCTGAGTTTGCTGCAACAGGAAGTAAGAGGGATAGGCTGAGTGGCACGGCAATCGCTGCTTTTTTAAAATTCATTATGAAATCTCTCCTTTGTTTTTGGTTTTCACTATGCTAACGGGAGAAATTTGAAGATGGATCACTTTTTTTTGAAAAAATTTAAAAAAAATGAAAAAAACCTGATCCGGAGTTCCAAAACCGGGTCAGGTTCAAATTCATTTTTATAACTGTGAAGCTAAAACAACATCACCCTTTGGCTGTTTGCTGTCAGGGGTCGGTTCGAGTGTAACTGCGATGGTGGTCCAGTTGTGCTCGCCTTCGTAATTAACCGAGTATGTGACGGCACCATTGCCTTCAGAGTTGGTACGGAAAGTTCCTGCCCTGAACTTTTCGCCAGCTTCATCAATCAGCCAAACCTGGTAGGCTTCATTGCCGGTTAATGGCTTGAGGTTGCTTGCCTGGACAACTAGGGCCATTCCTTCTTCCTTTTTGATCATGGCTGCTTCAGCATTTCCTTCATATCCTTCCGAAACTGCCAATTGAACCTGCTTTACGATTTCATCCGTTCCTTCCCGGGATGGTTCGCTGATTTCCTGGCCATTTTGGCTTAAATAAAAGTATGCGTTAGCGGATAAGGAGAGAAGCAATGACGCAGCCAGAAGGGGTTGAAGCCAACTGTAATTTCGGCGTTTGGTTTCCTTCATTTCTGCTGGTTTTTTCACTTCCTCAGTTTTTGCTGGTTTTTCAACTTCCTCAGTATCTGCTGGCTTCTCAAATTTCTCAGCTTGCTCAGCTTGCTCTTTCTCTTCAAAAACAGAAGCAAGGATTCGGTCCTTCATTCCTTTATTCGGCTCGACCAATTCTGCTGAAAAAGGAAGGTCAGCTGTCAGCATAGTCAGTTCCTCCAGCTCTTCACGGCAATCTTTGCAGGTGGCTAAATGGTTCTCAAATAATGATTTTTCCTCATCAGTCAGTGTGTTGTTAAAATAATCCAGTAAACATTCACATGCTTTATGATCGGTCATAGCTATGATCCCTCCCTTCCCTGATACCGCCTATTGTTTTATGGAGATGCTTAAGAGCCAATCGTATTCGTCCTTTAACCGTCCCCAGAGGGATCTGAAATGTATCTGCAATTTTTTGCTGTGAGAGTCCTTTAAAATAAAAAAGTTCAACAATTTGCTGCTGCTCTTCTGCCAGTTGATTGATGGCCACCCTGATCTCACTTCGTTTTTCTTTCCACTCTGCCACTTCTTCCACTGAAGGTTCAGTCGATTTCAATGCATCGCGGTCCTCAAGCTCGACATGGTTCTCATCCTTTTTACGCAGACAGTCGATTGCAGCATATCTGGTAACGGTCAATATCCATGAAGAAAATTTCCCTTTCGTTTCATCATACATTCCCGGTTTCGTCCACAGTTTAAGGAAAACATCCTGTACGATTTCCTCTGACAAATCACGCCTGCCAGTCATCCTGTATGCGAACGAAAAGAGAAGCTTTTCATATCGGTCATATAAGAGTTCAAGTGCCCGTTTATCTTTTGCCTGCAAACGTGCATAAAGCTCGATATCATGTTCGCTCATCACTTTCTCCTTCTATATGTATTTTGTAACATCATAACCTATTTAGTTAAAGATGTAATTTTAGAGTCTGCTAAGCTAACGATTTAAAAAGGAATAAAGATCACTTATTAAAACAGGAATTATGCCTTTTTATATAGAAATTACTGACAAACATTAGCAAAAAATGACCGGATTGCACCATGGAATCTTGATAGGATGATTTTAAGGGAGTGAGCTGTATGGCGTGGATTGAATCCTTGCAGAGGGCAATTGACTATATAGAGGAGCATTTACTTGACGATATGACAGTGGAGGACATTGCGAAAAAGGCGAGTTCATCTCCGTTTCATTTTCAACGGACATTTGCCATTCTAACGGACATATCTGTTGGCGAGTACATTAGACGGAGGCGTTTGTCGCTGGCAGCGGGTGAATTATGCAACAGCGATGCAAAAGTCATTGACCTTGCGCTGAAATATGGCTACGACACTCCTGAAGCATTTACGAAAGCTTTTCGCAGGCAGCATGGCATTTCTCCAACTGAAGCACGGAAGTACACCGGAAAGCTGAAATCATACAGCCGCCTGGGAATCCAGGTGAGTTTGAAGGGAGCGGAACCGATGCAATACAAAGTGGTAGAGCAAGATGGTTTTGAAGTGATGGGTATTAAGCAGGGATTTTCTTATGGTAATGGGGAGAATCTGGATGGTATTCCTAAGATGTGGGATCAGGTGAATCAGGATGGTACTTGTGATTTTTTGATCTGTAAAAACAATGGCCCTTTAAAAGGAGTTCTTGGTGTATGTGTGGACCAAGGCAAGATCCGGGAAAAGCAGATGGATTATTGGGTTGCGGCAGCATATAATGGGGAAACACCGGATGGCTATCTGAAAATGGAAATCCCTGCGTCCAAGTGGGCGATCTTTGAAGTTCACGGTCCAATGCCTCATGCCATGCAAAAGGTATGGAAGCAAATCTTTACAGAATGGTTTCCCGCCAGCGGATTCCAACATGCTGGGACACCAGAGCTGGAGGTTTATCCAGCAGGGGATTCAGCTGACCCAGATTATTATTCTGAAGTATGGATACCGGTTAAGTAAGAGCTTCGGGAGGGTGATTTGAAGGCGTCCTCTCAGAAAAAATTCTTGATAGAGTGCATGTTTAAACTGCTTAATCAAACGTTTGATTAATAAGTATTCCAGCTGCTTAAGCCTTTAAAGCGAAAAACCATCCCTCTTTTAAAAGAGAGATGGTTCTGATGTTAATTGATTTCACGGATTTGTTGTTGAGCAATATTGGCGGAATGAACGGCGTCCGTTTCAGGCTTTTCCTGTAATCTCGCGGGCAGGCCCTGGATTGATTGGACGACGGTATCCAACTTTGCTTCGATTCGGTGAAGCAGGTACAGTGTCACGACAATCGGGAACCCAACATCGCTGATGAATGGAATCAGCTGCTCCATATGCGCTTCCTCCTTCCTTGCATTTTTAAAATAAGAGCCGGTCTATAGAAAAAGACCGGCCCAAGCTTATTACACTAGTTCGTAATCGGTAATGTTGCGTTCGACAACACGTGCGCTGTGAACAGCAACAAGGGTTCCATTCGTCGGCTGGAATGCGTTGGAAGCAATGATCTGCTCCATTGCCAGCTTGACTGCTGCTGGATCAACTGGCTCCTTCGGGTTATCAACCGCCAGCTTGGCGTATTTGCCAAGAGCCGTAGTGAATTGCAACTCAAGAGTTTTTGCCATGTTTTTCACCTCCTATTAAAAGAGTAGATTGCCAGATTAGATGATATCGAAGCTGTCGTTACGCTCCACAGAGCTTAACAAGTTCGCGCTAAGGCCACCAAGTGCAAGAGCCGCCTGCTGAACCTGATCAGCAGTAGCTTCCTTTCTCACATAACGGTAAGTCTTAGGCTTGAAAATCGACTCGCCCTTCTCATCCACACCAGCCTCAAACATCAGCCTGATATTAGAATCCTTCAACATCGCCATTGCCATTTGCCTCACCTCCTTTCACCTTCTATATACAGATGGGGAAGGGGAAAGGACAGGGTGAGTGAAAAAATTATTGGAGGACTTCATTTGAAGGTAGCAGGTCCTATCGGCCAAACACAGAGGGAAAGAAGGTGAAAGTGTCCGATAGAAGGTCCCTATCGGTCAAACGCAGAGGGAAAGAAGGGAAAAGTGTCCGATAGAAGGGCTCTATCGGACAAACGCGTAGGGAAAGAAAGGGAAAGTGTCCGATAGAAGAGTCCTATTGGACAAACACGGAGGAAAAGAAGAGGAAAGTGTCCGATAGAAAGGCTCTATCGGCCAAACACAGAGGGAAAAAAGGTGAAAGTGTCCGATAGAAGGTCCCTATCGGTCAAACGCAGAGGGAAAGAAGGGAAAAGTGTCCGATAGAAGGGCTCTATCGGTCAAACACAGAGGGAAAGAAGGTGAAAGTGTCCGATAGAAGGGCTTCCAATAGACAAAAAAATACCTTACCAATATGGAACATCTTCCTAAAGACATTCTCATGCTTCCTACCGTATTGATTTGGATTTTATTTTCAGGTAGTATGGTAATACTATTTTGTGGAAGGGTGACTTGGGGCGATGCATAACTAATCCTGTTTGAGAATGAATTGAAATACACAATTTTTCTGGATAGGATTAGGCTTGCCTTTAAGAACTCCATGTTTTATATGATCATGCTTTGGCATGTTCTGTGTTCTTTTATGGTTGAAGTGCTGCTCTCTATCCAGTCAGGAATAGGGGGCTTTTTTTATGTCGGAAATGACGCATGATCAAAATGTGGGCATGGGGGCATTATTTAAAAATCAGGTAATCCGAACAATTTTGCTTTCAGTGCTGTTTCTTCAGATCGGGATCTGGGTCCGGAATTACTCCATTCTCTTGTATGTGATTGAGAAGACGAATGGTAACGCGATTGCGGTTTCTTTGATATCCGTTGCTGAATTTGCGCCGATTTTCTTGTTTTCGTTTATAGGCGGGACATTTGCGGATCGCTGGCGGCCGAAGCGGACGATGATTTGGTGTGATGTTTTAAGTGCAGTATCTGTTTTCGCGGTGCTGCTGACGTTGTTTTTTGGCAGCTGGAAAATGATTTTCTTCGCGACATTGGTTTCATCCATTCTATCGCAATTTTCACAGCCGTCGGGAATGAAGCTGTTCAAGCAGCACGTACCGATGGAGCTTGTTCAGATGGGGATGTCGATGTACCAGACCGTATTTGCGCTATTTATGATTCTTGGGCCTATCCTCGGAACCTTTGTCTATCAGCGTTTCGGCATTCTCGCAGCTGTCGCTGTTATGGGAATTGCCTTCATTTGCTCGGCAGCTGTCTTGCTGATGCTGCCGGCAGACAAGGAATCGACTGCTGAAAAATCAAAAACAACCCTGATGGAAGAGATGAAGGCAGGATTCCGCTATGTATTGAACAGCAGGGCGTTGTCATTGCTAGGCGGATGTTTCGCGGCAGCAGGTCTCGCCATTGGTTTGACCCAGCCGCTTGGCGTTTTCCTGATTACAGAAAGATTAGGACTTCCTAAGGAAGAGTTGCAGTGGCTAATGGCTGCATTCGGAGTTGGGATGATTCTGGGAGGAGGCATCACAGTTGCGATATCAAGGAAGGTTCAGCCGCAGGTGCTGCTTGCGATTGGTATGGCTGCCAGTGCAATAGGGTTTGTCGGAATGGGATTATCAACCGTATTCTGGCTGACATTGACGGCGCAATTTTTCTCAGGATTGTTTATGCCATGCATTCACATCGGCATCAATACGATGATTTTACAAAACACGGAAGAATCTTTCATTGGCAGGGTGAATGGCATCCTTAACCCAGTCTTCATGGGGGCAATGGTCATCACCATGTCAGTGGCGGGTTGGCTTAAAACGCATCTTTCCATTGTTTACATTTATGAAACAGCAGCAATTCTGCTCTTTATCGGCATTATGGTTTTGGTTCCTTTGATGAAAAAGAATCCAAAGGTAAGCTTGGAAGAGGGAGTATAAGGTAAAGGAGGCCCAGTTTATAAGGGCCTCCTTTTCTTGTTATGACAGTATCCTCTTTTCACCTTCAAGGGCTTGAATCGGGTTGATGTTCTGTGTGAATTCGAGCGTGCCGATATATTGATTGTCTTCATCGCGGACCGCAAAGTAACGAATGTATACGAATTTATCACGCACTTTGACCCAAAAATCCTCAGTATCTTTTTTTCCTGACTTAAAGTCCCTCAACAAATCCTCAACGACATGGACGCTTCTTGGCGGGTGGCAATTCTGGACGGTGCGGCCGATGACAGCCTTTGTCCGTGCGAAAATCCTTTCTTTTCCATGTGAGAAGTAGCGGACTACATCATCCTGGTCGATGAACGTGATGTCGACTGGCAGGTGGTTCAGCAGCAGTTCAAGTTGCTTCAATGACAGGATGCCTGTTTCCATTTTGATATAGCCTTCAGAGATGGCGTCTGTGTCAAGGTGTTTTCGGGCCGGCTTCCATTCCTCAGTCGGTGACGTCAGGCAATAGCCGATCTCATCACTTTCATGGGCGATTTTTACCCATTCATCTTCCGTAAAGTTTTGCAAAGCCATCGGGAAGAGGATGTTTTCTTCCCTGTAAATCATGCTGCTCACTTCCCTGAGGACAAATTGGACCTCCTCGATCACGCCATTTTTATTACCATCATAGTTGGACAGCCTTTTCTTTGCCAGTTTGATGCCGTCACGGATGAAATCATCGATGCGCCACATATTCGTCGTCGGGCCGTAGATTCCGTACTTTTCCAGGTAAGGGAAGATCAGGTTTTCCTTGCGGCTGTAGTGCTTGTCAATGTCATAGAGAAGGTTGCAATCCTCCAGAAGCAGATTGATGTTTTCAGCACTGTCTTCCATAGCAAATTGCTCAAGGTGAACGGCCAATCGATTTTGTAAAAGCTGTTCAATCTCGCGGTTTTCCATCTCGAATGTATGGACCGGGTGTCCTGGCTGGTTTTCTGGTCCGTACACGGATTCATTCTCTTCGATTGCACCTTTAAAAAGGTCGGTGTGAGCCGCATAAATACGCTGCATTTCGGTAACGGAAATATCGCCATCAATCAACTCGACATGCTGGAGGCCGGCAATTTCCTCGATGGTGATTTTTCCAATAAAAGCATCAAAATGAGCTTTAACTTCATTCACATTTTTCCCATCATGCAGATCTTTGAAAAGCTGCTTCAAAGTCGCCTTTCGCTTGGCAGGATCCATAGCTTTCAATTCACGGTTATTTATCATTTCACTCATGATTATCTTTCCTCCTAGAGTGTGTATAGGTAATAACTGATAATGTTTCTCATGCTAAAAATAACACTTATCAAAACACAAAGTAGTGATACAAATCATTAATTGGCGTTTTTTTCATAGAAATTCAATGTTATGATGGAACGAGCAAAAAATAGAGAGGGGAATGACGAAATGACCTGGTGGGAATATCTTTTGTCTTACGAAGTGCTGAAAAATCTGGGGATCTCCATAGGAATCTTCTTCTTGTTCCTTTTGTTCAGGAAGCTTTTCACAAAATATGTGTTCAAGCTGATGTTGAAGCTGGGACAGAAAACGCCGACTGAGCTTTTCTCCAGTATGACCGTCGCATTTGAGCAGCCGATCCGATGGTTATTTATCATTATAGGAATCTATGTTGCCGCGGATTATTTTCCGTTTATGGAGCAATCGAATCCGCTATTTTCAAAGATTATCAGAGCATCGATCATCATGCTGATTGCATGGGGGCTGTATAATCTATCTTCGGGTTCATCGCTATTGTTCATGAAAATCAATGATCGTTTTAATATGGAAATTGACCAGATTCTGATTCCGTTTTTCTCGAAGGCAATCCGGTTTATCATCGTTGCCATTAGCATCAGCATTATCGCGCAGGTGTTTGAGTATGATGTTAACGGATTTATCGCAGGGCTTGGACTGGGCGGCCTGGCGTTTGCGCTGGCTGCAAAGGACGCAATCGGGAATTTATTTGGCGGCATCATCATTATTACGGAAAAACCTTTTACGATTGGTGAGTGGATCAAGACACCGAGTGTCGAGGGGACAGTTGAGGATATTTCCTTCAGAAGCACGAGGGTCCGCACTTTCGCACAGGCTGTGGTCACGGTTCCGAACGCCATTTTAGCAAATGAATCGATTACAAACTGGAGCAAGATGGGCAAGAGGCAAATCACCTTTAAACTTGGCGTTACGTACGACACACCAAGAATGAAGCTGCAAAGAACGATTCACAGAATTGAAGAGATGCTGATGTCAAACGAAGACATTCATCCAGATACGATTTTTGTAAAGTTTGACGAGTACAATGACAGCAGCCTCGATATCTTCCTGTATTTCTTCACGAAAACCACTGTCTGGGAAGAATACCTGACAGTTAAGGAAGAAATCAACTTCGCCATCATGGAAATCCTTGAAGAAGAGGGAGTTTCCGTGGCATTCCCAAGCAGGACACTCTATGTGGAGACACAGGGAGAATCTGCTGGAAGGGTTGCGGAGTCTATATAGCGGAAAGAGAAGCCAGGGAGAAAATTCTGGCTTCTCTTTGTGTGAACAATTGTTAACTGCATGAATCTTAGAAGGGATTCATGCTTTTTTAATTGAATACTACTACGTAGGTGTTTAAAACAGTAGTTTTCATAGTAACTGGAGTTATTCTTTTTTACAAAGAGGAGAATCAATATGGAAATAGTATATTTTGCTGGTGGATGTTTATGGGGAGTTCAAGCTTTTATAAAAACCTTACCTGGAGTTCAGTTTACAGAAGCGGGGAGAGCGAATGGAACAAGTCAAACACTTGATGGTGATTATGATGGCTACGCCGAATGTGTGAAAACAGGATTTGATCCAACGGTAGTAACAATGAAGGAATTAATGGGCTATTTTTTTGAAATTATTGATCCCTACAGTTTGAATAAACAAGGGCAGGATGTTGGCAAGAAATACAGGACAGGAGTATATAGTGAAAATCCTGAACACTTAATAGAGGCGAAGGCGTTTCTTAAAGAGAGAAATGATTATGACCTTATAGTGGTTGAAGTATTACCTCTTACAAACTATGTGAGAAGTGCAGAAGAACATCAAGATCGATTAGCTAGATGTCCCGATGATTATTGCCATATTCCAGAAGAAATATTAAGTAAATATAAGATAATGTAGATTCCCAGAGTGATTTAATTCTATATTTTGGAAGGAGACAGACACAAAGAAGAGAATTATTTGATAGACCCGATTAAAGATAAGGAGAGTTAGATATGAGTTCATCATTTATTGAACAAGTACATTATATTAGAATTCCTGTGAAAGATTTGGAACAGTCTGTACAATGGTATAGAGATGTATTAGGGATTCAGTTATTAAACATTACTGATGATCCATTTGCGATTTTTAAAGTTAATGAGGGAGCTTTTTTACTGATTTTGGTTCCAACTGACGATGAAACATTTGCACACTTTACCGTTAATAAGGAACCAGCTTTTAGTATCGGCTTTACCAGCCCGAAACTATCCGAATTTCATCAGCACCTAATGAATCATCAAGTTGAGGTCGAGGATATACAAGAAGATAACGGTCATTCGTATTTCCACTTTTATGATCCAAATGGTAATAAACTTCAAGTACACTGGTAGGAACAAAATACTTTCTATATTGCACATAAAACAAGAAAATGGCGTGTAAAACTGATATCAGTTTTACACGCCATTTCGATTGTCATTTAACCTGAATCAGAACGATTACGCTGCTTCGGACTCTTTGGAGTGAACTTGTTTCATGAATTCGTTCACGTCAGAAGGTACTTTTCGGTCTAGCTTTGAAACGATGTATACGGACAGGAATCCGATTGGCACGGTGATGATTCCTGGTACGTTGAACTGCAGGAACTCTGGCAGTGTCGTCTTGAAGAAGATCATGTACATGGAAGCCACGAGGCCGAGAACAAGGCCGGCGATGGCTCCTTTTTCGGTCATTCCTCTCCACCAGATGCCAAGGATGAAGATAGGTGTGAACGTACTGGCCGCAACGGTGAAAGCGAGGGCGACCAGGTGGCCGATGGATGCTTCTTTTACCAACAGGCCAAGGATTCCGTATAAGACACCGAGCACGATAATGGATGCTTTTCCAGCGATAACGCGCTCTTTTTCGGTAATATTTTTACGGAAGAAGGTTGCGTACAAATCATGGGCCAGGGCACCGGAGCTTGCGATGAACAGCCCGGAAAGATTCGAGAACACGGCTGCGAAAGCACCGGCGATGACAAGGCCAAGCAGCCATTCTCCGCCAAGGGCCTGTGCTGTTGACGGGACAACCATGTTATTCCCGCCGGTAATCAGATCTTTCATGACTGCGGGATCAGCTTCACCAGTCAAGAAGATTGAGCGTCCTACTACTCCAAGGTAAACAGCGAACAGGAAGAACGCGCTCGCGATTCCGATCGCCATCAAGGCAGAACGGCGGGCAGCTTTCGCACTTGGGTTCGTGTAGAAGCGCAAAAGGATGTGCGGAAGACCGATCGTGCCAAGTGAAAGGCCGATTGTCATCGAAATGGTTTGCCAGAATGACGGGAAGTAGTTGCCTGTTCCAGTCCAGACAGAACCATCGAATGGAATGTCCTTTCCATCAGCTGTGAGGCTTGCTGTGCCAGTAATCGTTCCTTTGAACTCATTGATCGAGGCAAGGATATCCTGATAATGAAGCCCGCCCCAGATGGCTGCGCCGACCATGAGGAGGAAAGCGCCAAGGCGTATCCATAATTCAAGCGCCTGGTTAAGGGTTGTTCCTTTCATGCCGCCAATCCCCACATAGAAAATCATGACGGAGCAGGTAAAAATGATTCCGAACTCATAGCTGGTGCCAAAAAACATGCTAAGAATCTGGGCAGCACCAAGCAGCTGAGGGGCTGCATAAAAACCGGAAATGGCTAGTACGACAGCGACGGCAGCAAGGCGGGCGCGTCGGCTGTGGAAGCGGTACGCCAAAAAGTCAGCGACTGTATAGGCTCCAAAACGGCGAAGAGGTCCAGCGACGAAAATCGCCAGGAGGGTCAAGCCGATCGAGAAGCAAAAGGCATAGTAAGCACCGTCATAGCCGAGCTGATAGGTCAAGCCGGCAATCCCGAGGAAGGTGGCTGCGCTCAAATAATCGCCGCCTATTGCTGATCCGTTTGTGAACCAGCCGAAGCTGCGACCTCCGACGAAGTAGTCTGAAGCTGTCGCGTTTCTTTTTGTCAGATAGGTGATATAGACAATGGTCCCCATCAGGATCATTGTTAAAAGGAATTTCGGCTCAAGGAATGTCGACATCAGCCTATCCTCCTTTCATCAGCAGGAGATGTGGGTTGTTCTGCTTGGTTTTTCAGGCGTTTCTCATACAAAGTCGTATGGATGAGTGCAATGACAAACGCCATCGCCATCGCGACGATACTTGTAAAGAACCAGCTGTAGGTCATGCCGCCCCACATCCGGGAGAACATGAAATCTCCTGCATACCAATTCAAAATAGGAATGGAAAGAATGAATACATAATAAAAGAGCGTAAGTTTAATACCTGTACTGAATTCACTTTTCATGATTTGCTTTGTTTCCGGATCAAGCGGCTTCAGCTCGCTGACGTCAATTGTATCAGCCGCTACATAATTATACTCCCGATACTCCCCTGCCAAATATGATTCCCCCTAGTTAAAATTATGGCCCAACCCGTTATCAAGATTTCCCTCCTTTAGGCAAGCCATGATATGATTAAATTGATTGTACGATAGAGAATTGTCCAATACCTTACAATAAATTATCAGAAATATACAAATATTTAATGTGATTTAAATTTTTATTCACTCATGTGAATGAGACAAGGAGGTGGTAAGGTTGCATTCAATTTGGCTTGGGGTTGAAGATGAAGGGGAGTATAGGAAGCTGGCTGCATGGATTCTGGAAGAATGCCAGGAGAATTGCAAGCTAGTAGATGAAGAGAATGATATACAGATCGCGATCATTGAAGTGAACAAATGGCATGATTGGGTAAAAATCCATCGGTTCCGCAAACGAAATAAGAACTGCAGGATCATTCCGCTGCTGGACCCTTCACTTTTGCACACCACTCCGCTGGCCATCGAGTTCAAACTGACCTACCTGTTGGTGAAATCGGTGAAACAACGGGTTTTTATACGTACTCTAAAGCGAGCGGTCGAAGAGATTGAAAGTGAGAATACCAGATACATAGAAAGCGAGGAAGTGTTCCAATTTTTCGATGCAGCTCAGGCAGCTGGGCGCAACACCTTGCCATTTAGGGAGGCTTTTTTACGGAGATTGTTGTCAGGGGAAGTGAAGACAGAGGAGGAGCTTCTGCAATCCCGTTTTTTCCTGCCGGGGGAGGCTGTGCCGAATGTAGTCTGTTTCATTCAGGGTTTCGTCCGCTGCCCCGCTAAACGAATGCAAGAAGGCTGGCAGGCGCCGATGGTCATCCAGGACTATTTTAAAAAGCAGTTTGAGGGGAATCAGCTTACCTTCCTTTCATACAGGAAACACCTTCTCATGCTCCTTCAGGTGCCGTCCGAATATGGTTCACTGAAGCATTGGAAAGAGAGAGAGGAGCGAATCCTTGAGACGATTGAATCTCTGGAAAAAGAATATGGGATCCAGCTTTATATTGGTGTAGGCTCCGTTTATCGCGAGCCTCTGCTGCTGCACCATTCATACAAAGAAGCTTGTAAAGCAAGACGGACATCGCCGTACGAAAGACTGCAGCTGCGCTATTTTGAGGACATCACGATGGACACCCAAATTCAAAAGTGCGCCGATTACATTTCCCAATATTGCACGGACGATTTGTCAATTAAGCAGGTTGCTGACCAAATCAATCTGAGCGTGCCATACTTCAGCCGCATTTTTAAACAAGAAACCGGACGAAGCTTCGTAGAATATGTCACCTTCGTCCGTATGCAGCGAGCTGTCTGGATGCTGCGGCACACCGACCACACGGTAGAAGCAATAGCGGAAGAACTGGGATACAATACCCCAAACTACTTCAGCGGGACTTTTAAAAAATACGTTGGCCTGTCACCAAGGGACTATAGGGCGACTGAGGAGATTATTTTTATTTAGGAAGAGTCTAGAAAAGGAGGTCCAGCCATGACGGCGGACCTCCTTTTTGATGTTTATGCCAGCTGCTGTTCAGCAAACTCCCTATATAAATCATGTGTCTGGATTAACTCCTGATGTGTGCCGATACCAGTGACTCTTCCTTTTTCGATAAAAACAATTTTATCGGCATTGACGATGGTGGAGAGTCTGTGGGCGATGACGAATGTTGTCCGGCCCTCCATCAGGCGGGTCAAGGCTTGCTGGACGATGCCTTCTGACTGGCTGTCGAGGCTGGCGGTGGCTTCGTCCATCATCAGGATTTTCGGATCACGCAGGAAGGCGCGGGCAATGGCGATGCGCTGCCTTTGTCCGCCAGAAAGTTTGACCCCGCGTTCGCCGACTTCGGTATCAAGCCCTTTTGGAAAATCTGCAATGAACTGGTCTGCATAGGCCATTTTTGCAACTTCCCACAGGCGTTCATCCGGAATCTGATTTCCACTTTCCAGGCCGTAATATAGATTTTCGCGGATGGTTCCGGCCATCATCGCGCTTTCCTGGGACACATAGCCGATTTGATTGCGCCAGGAGTTAAGCGATAGTTGCTGGATTGGAGTGTCTCCAATCCGGATTTCTCCTTTTGTCGGTTCGTAAAAGCGTTCAATCAACCCGAACATGGTCGTCTTGCCGCCGCCGCTTGGTCCGACGAATGCCACCATCTGGCCAGGCTGCGCGTCCAGCGAAACTCCCTCAATAACCGGCTCCTCCTCACTGTAGGAGAAGCTGACATTTTCAATGGTGATCGGCAGGTTGCTAATATCTGTTTCGATGCCATCCTGTCCTTCTTCAAGGTGCTGGTCGAGAATTTCGATGATTCGTTCTGTCGCGCCTTTTGCTTTTTGCAGCTGCGTAAAGAACATCGCGAACGAAGTGATTGGCATGATGATTTGGAATAAATAAAGCAGGAAAGCGATGAGCGATCCTGTCGACATGGTTCCATTTACGACGCGCATACCTCCGTAGGCAATGATGATGACGATGACGACCATGATCATCAGCTGCATGACGGGACCGATCAACGCGAAGATTCGCGCTTCCTTCAAACCAAAGTTGAATAGCTTATCAATTCCGTTATAGCCATTGTCTTCTTCAATTTTTTCAGCCGTTGAAGCTTTCATTAAACGGATTTCACCGAGTGTCTGGGTGATATGCCCGGTGAAAATGGCGGTCTCATCCTGCAATCCACGCGCAATCTTGGCCATTTTCCTGCCAAGTGGCATCATGATGGCGAACGTAAGCGGAACGGAAATGAGCATCAGCAAAGTCATTTTCCAGTCCATCACAAGCAAGATCACAACAGCACCGATGATGGAAATGATCCCCGTTGCGAAGTTTGGAAAATGATTGGTGATCAGCTCTTTGACAATACTCGTGTCATTGACAATCCGGCTGACCGTTTCCCCGCTCGACTGCTTGTCAAAATAGCGGACAGGCATTCGAATCAGCTTCGACCACATCCGTTCGCGCAATCTCGCAACGACCTTTTGCCCAACATAGCTGAGCAGGTAGATGGAAATCCCGCTGATCAATGCCTGAATGATAAAGGCAGCGCCGATGGCAATCATAAGCGGAACACTGATCGCCTCAACAGAAAAACCATCAACCAGGTTTTTCGTCAAGAGCGGGACCACCAGGCCAGCCAGGGTAGTGATGATACTCGCGGCTAGTCCAGTGAAAAGAGCAGCCTTCGGAAGATTCGTCGATAAAATCAGATTGAGGAAAGGTTTTAAGCTTGTATGCTGTTTCTCCATTACTATTCTCCTGTTCTTCTGGATAATTCCATCATAAACCACTTTCAGCATAGATGGAAATATGGGTGTAAGGCATAAATAGATATGATAATCGCCTCTTTTACCTTTAAAAATAAACAAGCATTCTGGTACATGCATATGATGAAGGTGAACAATCATTTGGAGGTGAAGCATATGAGTAACGGTGTTCATGCTGCATGCAGCGTGTTCGAATTGTTTCTTGGAGTCTTGGTAGGCGTAGGATTGATTCTATTGTCTACTTTTGGACTAGTCGCGGGAATCCTGGCATTCCTTGGCCCAGTGGCTGCTACTATAGGTACAATCATTGGAGTAATTGGTTTAATCGTGGTCATCCTGTTTGCCTACTGCATCATACGAAGGTTATGGCGTTGTTGTTTTGGCGGACGGTGCTAAACGTTTAAGGTAGATTGAAGAAACAGTCTCAAATTCTTATTTGAGGCTGTTTTTTTGTTCGTTTGGCTTTTCCATGCACGAGAAGGACTTTTTTAAAGGAGATACTCCCAATAAATTATAAAATTGGTTAATTTTGAAACTTTTCATATATCAGTCTCGTAAAAGGTAAGTCGAAAGGCTTAAAAAGAATGGGAGTGTAATGAAATGGAACAAGAAATGAAAAGCAAAATCGAGAAACCAAGTTTAATAGGGATGTTCTGGAGTCCGGGAGAGCAGTTTGACCGGATTAGAAAGAACCCGAAGATCTGGGTTCCTCTGATTTTAGTAAGTGTTCTTTATGTCATTGGCATGTATCTGATGACATTGTCGATGGATGCCTCATACCTTGGGCTTGATGGAATGAGTGAAGAAGAAGCCGCCATGGTGTTGGCTTTCTCTAAGATTACAGTTGCGATTACAGGAATCCTTACACCCGTGTTCGTAGTGCTGATATCAAGTGCGATTTATATGATCTTCACAAAAATCGCTGGATCTGATGTAACGTTCAAACAGTTATTTTCAATGAACACACATATCATGATCATCGGTGCTGCTGGCTTGTTGCTGAATATGCTCCTTAGGGCAGCTATTGGCGGAAATCCGGAAATTTTCATAACCAGCCTGGCTGGATTGATGAACAGTGACAAGCCTGGTGTCCTTGGATCAATCGAGGTATTTTCCATCTGGCAGTCGATTTTGACAGCGATCGGTCTTCACCGTGTTGCGGGCTTGTCAAAAGGATGGGCATGGGGCATTGCCATCGCATTCTTCTTGATTGGAATCGGCTTTGCCATTATTGGAGCCATGTTCTCTAACACAATGGGTGTCTAACGATGAATAAGAAGATTTGGATTGCCATTGGCGTAGCCAGCCTGGTGCTGCTGATGGCAGGGGTGAGCATTTACAGGCAGGCCTTTGCAAAGGGACCCGAAGTGAAGGTGGTAAATCCGGCGAAGGAAGAAATTGCGGATGAAATCATGATCCCCGGAACCGTCGTACTCGAAGAAGAACAGAAGGTTTACGCTTCACCTGAGAAAGGCAAGCTGGCTGAGATTTTGGTTAAAGAAGGCGAAACGGTCAAGAAAGGTGATGTGTTGGCAAAGTATGATGCCAGCGCCTTGAACCTGGAACTGGAGCGAGTAAAACTTCAAGCGGAATCAGGCTACTTGCGAATCAATCAGCTGGATAAAAAGATAAAAAACGTATGGGAAAAGGAATCTGAGCTCAGCAAGCAAATTGGAAAAAAAGCTGCGAAAGAACAGACTGAAGCAGAAGTCGACCAGCTTGATGCTGAAAAAAGACTGGCGAATATTGACCTCAGACAGGTGCTGCTCCAACAGAAGGATGCAGAATCGCGGTTAAAGGATTTGGAGATTAAGAGTTTGATAGATGGCGTGGTCCTCCAGGTGAATGAGGAAAACCCAGCAGATCCTGCAGCAGCAGTGAAGCCAGTAATTCATATTGGGAATCTTGATGCAAAAGGAGCCACCGGGTATTTATCCGAGTTTGACAGCATGAAGGTAAAAGAAGGACAGAAGGTCAAGCTTCATTCAGATGTCCTGCCAGATGAAGAATGGAATGGTGTCGTCGAGGAAATTGCTGTTTTTCCTGAAGAGACGCAGGCACAGGCATTGGTCGAGACGACTGCCGCGCAATATCCCATCAAGGTGAAAGTTAGCGGCATGGATATGAAGCCAGGATTCCAGCTAATCATGGAAATCGAGACAGAACGGAAAGAGGCGCTGACTGTTCCCGCTGAGGCCGTCCTCACCGACAAGGATACTGTCTATGTATTCATTGTAAAAGAAGGCAAAAGCCACAAGCAGGAAATTGAGACAGGAATCGCTTTTGGCAGCAAAATGGAAGTCATCAGTGGTTTGATCGAGGAAGTTCAGGTTATAGCCAATCCGTCCGACAATTTGAAGGATGGAATGGAAGTGAGTGTAAAGTGATTGAGCTGAAACAAATTAAGAAATCCTTTGAAGTTGGCAAGGAAACAATTGAAGTTTTAAAAGGAATCGATCTAAGCATTCGAGCAGGTGAAGCGGTCGCCATAATGGGACCATCGGGTTCGGGCAAATCGACCTTGATGAACATCATCGGCTGCCTCGATAAACCAACAGCCGGTGAGTATGAACTGGCTGGTGAGAACGTCTCACGCTATTTGGATGCTGAACTAGCCAAGGTGAGGAACCAATCAATCGGATTTGTTTTTCAGCAGTTCCATTTGTTGCCGAGGCTGACTGCGGTCCAGAATGTCGAGCTGCCGATGATCTACAGCGGCATTTCGAAAAAGGAGAGACTGGAAAGGGCAAGGGCTGCCCTCGAAAAGGTTGGGCTTGGGGACCGGATGGACCATCTACCGAATGCCTTGTCCGGCGGTCAAAAGCAGCGTGTCGCTATAGCCAGGGCAATCGTGAATGAGCCGAAAATCATACTCGCCGATGAACCGACCGGCGCTCTTGATACGAAAACGAGCGAGACGATCATGGAGCTTTTCACAGGATTGAATGAGGAAGGTTCCACGATCGTCATGGTCACGCACGAACCGGAAGTCGCGGAATATGCGCAGCGGACCATCATGGTCAGGGATGGTCTTATTGTTTCTTCCACACCAGCTGGAAGGGGGATGCGCTCATGAATATGATGGAAAATCTCCGCATGGCACTCGGCTCACTGAAAGCACACAAAATGCGCTCGATTTTAACGATGATCGGCATCATCATTGGCGTTGGGGCAGTCATCATCGTTGTTGCCATCGGCCAGGGCGGGGAAGCAATGCTGAAAACACAGCTGACTGGTCCGGGCAACACAATTGAACTGTTTTACCAGCCGTCTGATGAAGAAATTCAGGCCAATCCGAATATTTTCAATGAAGCTCCATTTGAACAGGAAGATATCCGTTCATTGGAAAAAATACCAGAAATCAAGCAGGTGGTAGCATCGAGCTCCCAGCTTTCCAAAGCTTCCTTTGGGGAACATACAGTGGATGCTTCCACAACTGGAGTGAGCCAGGCTTTTTTCGAAATGAATGATATCAAGGCTGAAAAAGGCAGAAGCTTCACCGCAGCCGATTTCCTTGGTGGCAGAAGGGTCGGGATTGTCAGTTATTCGATGCAGGAGGAATTATTTGATGGGGAATCACCAATCGGCAAGGTGATCCGCATCGGTGTCCAACCGATCGAAATCGTCGGTGTATTGGAAAAACCGACTGGACTGTTCGCGTTTGGGACCATGCAAATATACGTTCCAAGCAAAACCTGGCAGGTCATTTACGGCAAAAGCGATTTTAACCAGGTAACACTCCAGGCCGCGTCCGCCGATGAGCTGCAGATCGCTGGCAAAAAGGCAGCAGACCTGCTGAATAAAATGCATGGTACCGAGGAATCGTACATGGTCATCAACATGGAGGAAATGGCTGAGGGGATCGGCAAAATCACCAAGGTGATGACCCTGATCATCGGCAGCATCGCCGGGATCTCCCTGTTTGTCGGCGGCATCGGTGTCATGAATATCATGCTCGTCTCCGTAACCGAGCGAACGAGAGAAATCGGTATAAGGAAAGCGCTTGGCGCAACCAGGTCGCAAATCATGACCCAGTTCCTGATCGAATCCGTCACGCTGACGCTGATCGGAGGAGTGATCGGCATCCTGGTAGGCTGGGGATCAGCTTCGTTGATTTCCTATTTCGCTGGCTGGCCGTCGCTCGTTTCCTGGCAGGTTGTCACCGGAGCCATGCTGTTCTCGATGATCATCGGAGTCGTTTTCGGACTGCTTCCAGCCAACAAAGCATCAAGACTCGATCCAATCGCGGCATTGAGGTATGAATAGACATGAAGCGGGTGCCCTTTCGAGGTCCAGCTATCTGTTAGATTTGGAAAAAGTGCAGCGGATGCCTAAAAAGGTTCTCGCTGCATTTTTAACTGGAAAAAAACGAGCATAATTTCCAATTCGCTATATTATTCAAAAAGTCGCTATAAAAAGGAAAAACTCGCTATAAAACTCAGAAAGTCGCTATAAAAAAGAGAATCTCGCTATATAAATAAAAAAGTCGCTATATAAAAAACTTTTCTCTGAAAAATCAGTTTCATGGTTTCATATGTATAGCTTTTTGCGCCAGATGAAGAATGGATTTCATTAAAAAAAGTGGGTGAACGCAATGACTTGCCATCATTTTATTGCAACAATGAGGCCGATTGAGGAATTCCATGTTAAAGGCCAGGATTATCCTTTTATAAGTGGTGAGGCTTATAAGAAGGAGCTTCCGCTTTCTCTTCCATATGTGTATGAATTCGGAGGCGAAGATGTCGAATTTATCTCATTTCTGGATGACTTCATGGAGTTTGGCGATGTTGTTGAGTTTTACATATATGAAGAAGGGAAGCGGGGGAGGCCTTTGTCTCTCAATCTTCCCGAAGAAGCCCGGACAATTAATCTATTGAAAAAGACCTATAGAGATGAATATGGGGAATACCAGCTGGACGAGAAAGAATGGAAAGAACAGCTCGCCAGAAAAACGATTGCTTCGAAGCGAAGTATTACCACCTTCGTGAAATATTGAAATTCAAAGCGGGGCATAACCACATTTGTGAAATATTGAAATTCGAAGCGGTGCATTACCACATTTGTGAAATATTGAAATTCGAAGCGTGGCATCATTACATTCATGAAATGTTGAACCTCGAAGCGGAGTCTCATCAATGTATCGAACATCATCCAACACGCATCATATAAAATCTAGCCCTCAGGCCACTTGAGAGAGTTCCAAGTGGCCTTTGTTATACCGTTACCAATCGATCATCATGGATACGATCTAGTTTTTCTTTGATTAAATCAGCGAATTCATCAGGCTGGTCAATGTACAAAAGCACTTTTTGCACTTCTTTTTCCTGGCCAAAATATCCTCTTGCGATGACGGGTTGCTTGAAGACGATTTCATATTTTGCTTCATCGCTCATCCCGAAAATCCGGGTGAGTGCCCGGGGGAAGGCGGTGGCGTGGAATACCCCTTTTTCATGGATGATCCCGCCGCTATTGTTGTATTTCAGTTTTGCTGGCTGGATGGTTTCAATTTCATTTAAGGTGAAACTCAATCGCCTGCGAGCGCCAATCTGGATGTGGACAGCATTCTTTTTCAACAGGATCGGTGTATTCCTCAACAGATTATAATCTCCCATTATGTAAAAGACGCTGTAAATATGAAGCAGCAGCATGGCCAGGGCAATTTCCGGCGCTTCTTTTCTCAAATATATATGGAAGACAATCATCTCGATGACCTGTTCATGGACGAGGGCGAGATATAGCCAGAAGTAGCTGGAATTCTTATGATAATAGAAAGTCTCCCGACCCCGGGACGGAAGTTTCCATTTAAAAAAAGCATAAAACAGGATCATCATTTCTTTTTTATAGATTAACAGCAAGGGGTTCTCCGTAATTTTTCCCTTCCTATATAAAAGAAACAAATGCACAAGAAAGCCTTCGAGAAGCACAACAACAATGATGCCCGTCACAATCAGGCGCGTTTCCATAAAGATCCCCCCGTTTACGAGTATCGTTTCATTTGGAACCAATAGATCAAGTACTGCGCAACTCCCATGACGATGAACAGAATGATCGGCAAATATGGAATGTGACTGAAGTAAGCGGTAAGGGCAATCGCGACCGGAATGGATAGAGCAAAGAAGATGTACACCTTTCTCGTCGCCTTAAAAGTCAGCCATTGCATCCCTTCGTCTTCTTCACGCATTTCCATCGGGATGATCTGTGGTTTTATCGGATCTTCAGGATTACGTTTGTTATAAAGCGGAATTACGGCAATCATGATGAGAATCGGAATGCCGAGCACCATTGGGTCGATTTTAAGCCATGCCGGTACATGCTCGCTATAATAGTTGCCAATCATGATGATGCCCAGCCCTAATATTAGGACAACGTTGAATAACGGTGATTGAAACGTTCTTTTTAACACGGTCATTCCTCTCCTTCTAAGCGAAATACTTCTTCCACAGGCACTTGGAAAGCAGCTGCGATCTTTAAGGCAAGGGTGACGGATGGGGCGTAATCGCCCTTTTCAATTAGTCCAATAGTCTGCCTCGTCACGCCAATCTTGTCCGCCAAGTCTTGCTGTGAAAAACGGAATCTCGCACGGTATTCACGAACAGAGTTTTTCAGCATTTACATGTTTACTCCTTTGGAAATATTTGTTTTTATACTTAAAATGTAATATATCCTTTGCATTTTGTAAATGATTTTTAACATTTGTTTTTTAAAAAATTAGAAAGTAAACTATATGATATGGTAAAAAGAGGTTTATTTTACTAAAAAGTGGTTGTAAGATAGATGAGGGATAACATAGTATAAAGATTGGTATTCGTAGGTATAAAGGAGGGGTTATCGTGCTCGAAATTAAGGGGTTATCAAAAACATATGGCTCGAAAGTAGCTGTGGATTCGCTTTCCTTCACCGTTTCTCCAGGGGAGGTATTTGGACTTTTGGGAAGAAATGGCGCGGGAAAGACGACAACCATCAAAATGATGTTAGGCTTGGTCGCACCTGATAGCGGAAGCGTCAGCTGGGATCATCAAAAGGGATTGAGGCATGCGTCATATGGCTATTTGCCAGAGGAAAGAGGTTTGTATCCAAAGACCAAGGTTGTGGAGCAACTTTCCTATTTTGCAAAGCTTGAAGGCATGGGAAAAAACGATATCAAGAAAAGCATAGATTACTGGATTGAGAGATTCGATATCGGCATGTACAAGAATAAGCTTGCCGGCGATTTATCGAAAGGTAATCAGCAAAAGGTTCAATTAGTTGCGACCCTCTTACATAATCCGGATCTCATCATCCTTGATGAGCCTTTCAGCGGGCTCGATCCAGTTAATACAAACTTACTGACTGAAGTGATTCTGGAAGAAAAGGAAAAGGGAAAAGTCATCATCATGTCCAGCCATCAGATGGACCAGGTTGAGAAATTTTGCAAAGATGTGGTGCTTATGAAGGATGGGAAAGCAGTCATCTCTGGGGATTTGGCTGCTGTGAAAGATTCGTATGGAATGATGAATCTATCACTATACGGAAATCTTCCTGGGCTGGCCAAGTTCTGTGCAGCTCATGACTATCCATTTGCGGAAGAAGCGAAAAGAATTATTGTTTCGCTGAAAAAAGAACAAGATCCTTTAATCATTCTTTCACAATTAAAACAAGAAGGAGTGGGAGTCAGTGAGGTAACTTACCTGCAGCCAACCCTTCATCAAATCTTTATCGATAAGGTGGGGTCATAACATGAAGGCGCTCGGAACTGCGTTTCTTTTTCATTTTAAGGAGCAAACTCGCTCCAAAGGATTCAGGATTACCTCGATCGTTCTTTCTTTGTTGATTCTTGGATTCTTCGCCTACAATCATTTCATGTCAAAAGAAGAAGAAGTCCGTGTCTCTGTTATTAACAATTCGGACTTTCAAGTGGATGAAGACGGGCTGAAAGGCATGATTGAGGGTTTGCAGCTATCAGTAAAGGATGCGGGCGATGTCGATTCAGAAAAGGGGAAAATCAAAGAGCAGGACCTCGATCATCTCGTCATCATCGACCAAAAAGACACCCTTCCAACAGTGGAGTATTTCTATCACCGGATGCCTGATCCGAACGTAATCTTTGCTTTTTCAACCCAGCTGCAGCAGCAATACCTGCAGAATGTATCAAGCGAAAATAATCTTTCTGGCGATGTGGTGGCTGACTTGTTCACGCAAATACCTGTGGAGAGGAATATGCTTGCCGAAAACAATGGCAGCCTCGGAATCGTATATGTCTTCATCTTCTTGATGTATACCTTCATCCTGATGTTCGGCCAGGGAATTGCCATGAGCATTACAGGTGAAAAATCCACACGCGTAATGGAAGTCATGATCACAAAAATCAAGCCGATCTACATGCTGTTTGCCAAGGTACTCTCCAACCTTGCTGCGGGTCTTATCCAGGTATCAATCTTTTTCCTTGCCGGCTATCTGGCTTACCTGCTGGGGTGGATGAACACGGATCAATTCAGTGTGTTCGGATTCTCCTTTGATCTCTCACAAGTTGGACCTGGCTTGATATTCGCTTTCGTTTTCTTTTTTGCCGGCGGTTACCTGGTATACGCCCTTTGTTTTGCCGCACTTGGTTCTGTTATCTCTCGTACGGAAGACCTCGGCAGTGTCATGGGCCCAGTCATCATGCTCGTCATGGGTGCATTGATGGTAGGAATCAAGACCATGATGGATCCAACAGGTGCATTGGTCACATTCTCAACCTATTTCCCATTCTTTTCACCGATCGTCGCTTTCTCAAAGTATGTAATGGGTGAGTTAACGACTGGAGAACTGCTATTAAGCGGAGCAGTTTTGGTCGCATCGATCCTGTTGATCGCATACTTAGCTTCACGAATCTATGTAAAAGGCGTAATGGTTTATGGTGAAAAATTCAAATGGTCACAGATGAGCGGGATGTTGAAGAAGGAAAAAACAGAAGTGCTATAAATGTGGAAATTTGAATCGGGCGCCGTTTACGGCTCCGGTCTTTTTTCTTGCTAAAATACGGACCGGAATTCGCTTTTCAACCAGAGAAGAAACTTTGAAATTTGGCAAAAGCCCATTTAAGAAGAAAGGTATCTCTTATGAACAGGGAGGATCGTTCATAAGGACCTCTAAGAGTGAGAAAGAGACCCTTATGCAGGAGGAAGAGCGATCATAAGGGTCTCTAAGAGTGAGAAAGAGACCCTTATGCAGGAGGAAGAACGATTATAAGGGTCTCTAAGAGTGAGAAAGAGACCCTTATACAGGAGGAAGAGCGTCCAAAAGGGTCTCTAAGAGGAAGAAAGGCACCCATATGCAGGAGGAGAAATGAGGTATACAATCTTATAAATAACCAACCCTGAATTAAGGGCCTTTTTCTATTGTATTTGTTCATTAACCCCTATTGTAAAAATATACCTCTACAGTCAGAGTCAGGGAGTGTCGATATAACATGTATATACTGAAAGTTAGAGGGGCGGGTGACTTTAATGCAGCCAGATTTAAACAGCAGATCTCTTTTTGAAGTTTATAAGTCGTTATTTAATTTCAATCATGATGGGTGTTACGCCCTTGATGTGCAAGGAAATTTCATCGCATTCAATGAGGAGGCTGCGGTGATTACGGGTTACTCGCTGGAAGAGGCTTTGGAAATGAACTTCATCTCGATGATTCATGATGAGTTTGTGGATGATACGATCCAGCAGTTTAAGTCTGTCATATCAGGAGAGCGAACGAAATTTGAAACAGCGATTGTTAAAAATGGCAGCGGTGAACGAATTGATTTGATGATCACCGCTGTCCCGATTTCGGTCGATGGAGAGGTTTTGGGCATTGTCGGATGTGCACAGGATCTTACTGAAAAAAAGGAGCTCGAGGCTTTATTGAGGGGCCAGAATAGAGTCCTTAAAATGATGGCGAAGGGAGCCTCCTTTCAAGAGGTCCTGGATGAGATGGTCCTCTTTATCGAGAGTTTCACGGACGGAGCGCACTGTGCCATTCTGATTGCTGACCAGGAAGGGAAGAGATTATTACATGGATCCTCGCCTAACTTGCCGCAAGCCTACAATGATGCAGTGGATGGGTTACCAATCGGTCCTACGATTGGTTCCTGTGGCCGTGCCGCCTTTTTAAAGGAATCTGTGGTCACAACGGATATTGCCTCTGACCCACTGTGGGAGGGTTACCGTGACTTGGCACTGTCGTATGGTTTAAAGGCCTGCTGGTCAACTCCGGTCTTTGATGATGATCAAAGAGTGATTGGCACTTTTGGCCTTTATTATTGCCGTGCAAGATCTCCGCGTGAAAAGGACAGGGAGATCATCCAGAAAGCAACTGATCTCGCAAGCCTGGTGATTCAGCATTATAGGGCAAAAGAAAGAATTAATTTCATGGCGTATCATGATGCGCTGACAGGGCTGGCGAACCGGCGCCTGTTTGATGATCGGGTTCAAAAGGCGTTTGCAGAAACAAAAGTGGATAAAGGCGAAAAGCTGAGCCTCGTGTTCCTGGATCTTGACCGGTTCAAGTATGTCAATGATTCACTGGGCCATTCAATAGGAGACCGCTTGCTGGTGTATGTGGCTGAGAAGCTGAAAAAAAGCCTAGGGAACGGAGTGGTTTTTTCAAGGCAGGGTGGGGACGAGTTTGCAATTTTACTAGAGCATACGACGAAAGAAAAAGCGGAAGCCGTAGCCCGTACGATCCTGAGAACATTGGAGGAGCCTTTTTCGATTGATGGTACAGATATTTTCATTACAACGAGCATTGGCATGAGCTTTTACCCTGATGATGGAGAAAAGATTGACATATTGTTGAGCAAAGCGGATGTGGCGATGTACCAGGCAAAAAAGCAGGGGCGGAACAATTTCCAGATGTACGATGTGATGCTGGACCGCCAAGCATTCGAAAAGCTCCAGGTTGAAAATGAACTCCGGAAAGCACTTGAGCGGGAGGAATTTGAGCTCCATTATCAGCCGATTGTGAACTTGTGCAAGAATGAAATCACAGGAGCCGAGGCGCTGATTCGCTGGCAGAATGACAGAGTTGATTTTGTATCACCCGATCAGTTCATTCCGATTGCCGAAGAAACAGGGCTGATCATTCACATTGGAGAATGGGTGCTGAAAACCGCCCTGCTGCAGCTTAAGGAATGGCACGAAAACGGAATGGAAGGGCTGACGGTGTCAGTGAATTTATCGATTCGCCAGTTTTACCAGCCTAATTTAATCACGATGGTGAAGGAAACACTTGTGCTGACCGGAGTACAACCTCACTTCCTTACCATTGAAATCACCGAAAGCATGACGATGGACGTGGAAAAAGCCAGCTTCATTCTCCAAGAACTGAAAATGCTTGGAGTAAATATTTCCATCGATGATTTTGGGACAGGCTACAGTTCACTAAGCTACCTGAAAAGATTTCCGATTGATGATTTGAAAATTGACCGCTGCTTTGTGAAGGACATCGCCGAGAGTAAAAGCGACGAAAACATTGCGACGACCATTATTTTGATGGCTCATAATCTTGGCTTGTCTGTCATTGCAGAAGGCGTTGAAACAGCAGAGCAGTTACGATTGCTGAAGCAGCATCACTGCAACGAAGCCCAGGGCTATCATTTCAGCAAGCCTGTTCCGGCTGAAGAATTTATTAAGATCAAGGTTCCTTCGTGATACGAAGGGGCTTTTTCATTTTTAGTTCTGAAATGAAGAAGGCTTAATTATTCCTTCTTGAGTTGGAAGAGCTTTTTCGTTTTTAACAATAAATGTTGAAACACCTGGAATGAATTTCCGTCTAATTCTTCAAAGGGGCTGAAAAAGATGAAAAAATGGTGGTTGATAATCGGGTTGATGTTCATTTCTATTGCAGCAGTGGCTTTTTATTCTTTTTCCCAGTTCAAGGTGGTCAATGCCTTGGAAGAGGAGCATATCGTCTTGCCGACCAAGGTATGGCAGCTGCAGTTTTCGGAGAAGATTTCTGAACAAAGTCTTGATCATGAATTGATGTATGTGACGAATGACAAGGGAGAGAAACTTGATACGAAGCTGGAGCTGGGTGACGACCGAAAAACCATTTTCATCCATCCTCCGGAAGAAGGATATGACCCACAGGCGGGATATAGTGTTCATTTTAAAAAAGGGATCAAATCAGCTTTGGGCAAAGAGCTGGACTCTGAGCATAGCTGGAAGTTCGTTGTAAAAGAAACCCTTCCGACCGTTGGGACGCAGGAAAACCTGGCGAGTTATTTTGAAGAAATCATCAAGGAAGAAAAAAAGGCTCGGGGCTGGTTTGGCGGGTTGAAGGAATCCTTCTCTGTTGGCGAGGATAAAGCGACGGAAGAGTCAGTGGCTGCTGATAAATCCGGAGGCGGCGGGGATGTTTCCGAAACGAATGTCCAGGTCCAGGGTGTCGATGAAGCGGATATTGTCAAAACAGATGGAAAAAGCATTTTCCAGGCGGAGCATGATAAGGTGCGGATCATTCAGGCTGTGCCAGGTGCGCAGATGAAGGTATTGTCGACGATTCCTTATAAAGGGAATTTTTCACCTAGCCAGTTGTTCTTGCAAAAGGATCAGCTTGTGGTCATTGGGCACCAGTACAATGAGATGTACAGACCTTATGAAGATGTTGCCAAAGATTCGCTGATTGCTCCAATGATGCAGTCGACGACCATCATTATCTATGATGTGAAAAATCCAGCCGACCCAAAACAGATTCGTGAAGTGAAGATGGAGGGTCACTATGTTTCGGCCCGGAAGGTGGATAACCTTGTTTACCTGATCACGCAGCATTATCCGGATTACTGGCTGCTGAAGGAAAGCAGGAAGATTGATATTCGGCCGAAGTTCACCGACTCAGCAGTGAGTTCGAAAGAGAGAATGATTGATTATGACGATATTCACTATTTTCCGGAATCGCGCCAGCCGAACTATACACTCATAGCCGCACTCGACCTTGAGCAGCCGAAAAAAGAAGTTTCGATGACGACTTATCTGGGCAGCGGCAACCAGCTTTATATGTCAAAAGAAAACCTCTACCTCGCAGTCGAGAATTATGGAGATATGGACCTGAAAGAGAGCGGTGTGATCGCACCTGACACGGATGTCCATAAATTTGCGATCAGCGGAATGGACGTTCAATACCACAGCTCTGCTACCGTGCCGGGAACCGTGCTGAATCAGTTCTCGATGGATGAGCACAACGGCTATTTCCGTGTTGTGACGACAAAAGGCTACGCGTGGGACGAGAAGCGCCCATCTTCCAACCATTTATATATACTGGATAAAAACTTGAAGGAAACCGGGAAAATCGAGGAGTTAGCGCGCGGGGAGAGAATCTATTCCGCGAGATTCATGGGTGACCGGATTTATATGGTTACTTTTAAAGAAACCGACCCGCTGTTTGTGTTTGACGCAAGCGATCCGGCCAACCCGAAAGTGCTTGGCGAGCTGAAAATTCCTGGCTTCAGCAATTACCTGCATCCTTATGATGAAAACCATATTATCGGATTCGGCCAGGATACGAAAATCGTTGCTGAAAAAGGAGCGTCACAGCCGCGGATCCTGACAGACGGAGTCAAGATTTCCCTGTTCGATGTCAGCGATATGTCCAATCCGAAAGAAAAATTCACCGAAATCATCGGTGGGCGAGGAACTTACTCACCATTGAACCATGACCATAAAGCCCTGCTATTCAATAAAGACAAAGACATTTTCGCCTTCCCGATCTCGGTTTACCAAAACAGCGAGAAGAACGAATACGAACAAATTTTTGAATATCAGGGAGCATACGTTTACGATATCGATCCGGCAACCGGTATTCACTTGAAGACGAAAATCACCCATATCAACGGCGAAATGCCGTATTACGAAGAATGGGAAAACCAAATCCAGCGCTTGCTTTACATCGGAGACACACTCTACGCCCTGTCGGCAGATAAAATCACGAGCCATAAAATGGGCAGTTATGAGAAGGTTGGAGAGCTGGGATTTTAGGATTGGGTTGATGCTTAAAACAAGGAGAGTTGTAAATTTAGGATTGGCCGGCATTTAATACAAAGGGAGCTTTAATCGAACGACTCCCATTCAATACTAGGAGAGCTGGAATTTTAGGAGCGGACTTCTGTTCAGTACTAGAAGAACTTCCGCTCAAAATAAAAGTGGAGTCAGGCTGTCAGTTGCGGCCAGACTCCACTATTTTTTTGCAGCGAAATTTACCCTAATCCCTCTGTGTTCTGCAGCACAATCCTCCAGCCATCAGGATCGGCAATCGTTATGCCGGATCTTTTCCAGTACGGATTTTCCGGTTCGACCTCAGGATATCCCATAGTATGGAGGCGCTCTGCGATTGCATCGCGTGCTTCTTTATTCGGAATATAGAAGACTAACAGATTGTCTTCCGTCGGTGCAGGGCAGGGACTGCCATTTTCATGCTGGGTGAATTCAAGATGATAGCTCAAATCAGGCAGGCCAAGCATCACGCCATCATACCCATCATGCTTTTCAAAACCGCCCACCACTTCCAGCCCAACTCCATCGCGGTAAAACTCAACAACCTTTTCCAATTGATCCGTTGGCCGGGCAATCCGGAATTGGACCGCAGGCATTTTTTCAGACCAAGGCTTCATCTTCAGCACCTCGATTCCATTTGATGGTTTAATTATATAATAATGCTGGTGACTTTTTCCTGAAAGATGGAATGGAACGGGGTTAATCGAACTTCTAGTTTGCTATAATGATAACGAGAGGATTTTTCCTAAATAAGAGGTGTTAGTATGACCATTGGCCTTATATTGGTATTCATCATTATCATTGGAGCACTGCTGGCAACATTGTTACTCTCTGGCAAGGGAGACGAGGAGTATAGCAAAGCCACGAAAAGAAACACGACGAATCTTTCTCTGATTTATATTGTGGTCATTCTGCTATCCTTTCTGGCAGTGGGAATTTATATTAAGTGGTTTGTGTAGTGATAATAGAATAAAGGTCAGCCCGATTATGAGGGCTGACCTTTTCCTATTATACGAACAGGCTAAGCAATAAGATAAATCCTAATCCTGCTACTGAAATAATCGTTTCAAGCAATGTCCATGTTGCGAATGTTTCTTTCATACTCAAGCCGAAGTATTCTTTGAACATCCAGAAGCCTGCGTCGTTCACGTGTGAAGCGATCAAGCTTCCTGCGCCAGTTGCCAGTACGACAAGGGCAAGGTTCACATCTGTCTGGCCAAGCAATGGAATGACTAGGCCAGCTGTCGTCAATGCTGCCACCGTTGCTGATCCAAGTGAGATACGCAGGATCGCTGCGATGATCCAAGCCAGCAGGATTGGTGATAGGGAAGTACCGTTGAATAGTTCAGCTACATAGTCGCCAACGCCGCCGTTGATCAAAACTTGTTTGAAGGCGCCGCCGCCACCGATGATCAAAAGCATCATGCCGATGTGAGAGATCGCTGTTGTACAAGAATCCATCACTGTTTTAATAGGGATGTTACGTGCGATACCCATTGTGTAAATGGCTACAAGCAGGGATAGTAACATCGCCGTACCTGCATCACCGATGAACTGGATGGCTGCAAGAAAAGCATTATCCTCGAATCCCATCGTTTTTTGTAGTAAAGAAATGATTGTTGCGATCGACATTAAGATAACTGGTAGAAGTGCTGTGAAAACGCTGATTCCGAAACCAGGTGTTTCTTCAAGTTTGAAAGTTTTTTGTTCTCCTAAAGAAGCAATGTTTCCTGTTTTGTTAAAAGATTCTGGGACAAGCTTCTTCGCGATTTTCGTGAAAACTGGACCAGCCAGGATGACAGTTGGAATCGCAATGATGAATCCGTATAGCAATACTTCACCAATGTTTGCGCCGTACTCACCAGCGATTACAGTTGGACCCGGGTGAGGAGGCAGGAAGCCGTGTGTGACAGATAAAGCGGCAGTCATTGGAATACCAAGATACAGAATAGAAATCTTTAATTCTCTTGAAATCGCAAATACGATTGGAATCAATAATACTAAACCTACTTCGAAAAATAGAGCAACACCGATGATGAATGAAGCAGCAACGACTGCCCATTGGATGTTCTTTTCACCGAATTTGTTCACAAGTGTCATGGCGATTCGCTGGGCACCGCCGGAATCCGCAATTAATTTACCAAGCATCGCACCAAGACCAAAAATCAGTGCTAAGTGGCCAAGAGTTCCGCCAAGTCCAGCTTCAATTGTTTTAACAATCTCGCCAAGTGGCATTCCAAGCGCCAATGCTACGCCAAACGATACGATAATCAAGGAAATGAATGTGTTGAGCTTTAAGCCCATGATCAATAATAGTAAAGCTAAGATACCAATTGCTACAATAACCAATGGCATTGTAATTTCCCCCTAAGATGTTTGTGATCCGCTATTCGCGGGTGTTTCCCTCTGTAAAATAAAGCGCTGCCATTTTTGAGCGGGGATTAGTGTCCCCTTTGTGATAATCCCTTGTTTAACCAAACTTCTTTGTAATACCTAACCCGATCAGGCTACTTTAATAGGCCATTATTTAATCAAACTATTTACTTTGATAGTCCCTTATCGAATCAGACTTCTTGGATAGCCCTTATTTAATCAGGCTTCTTTAGTAGTCCCTTATCTGATCAGACTCCTTTGAAGGCCCTTATCGAATCAACTTCTTGGATAGCCCTTATTTAATCAGGCTTCTTTGATAGTTTGCGATTCTTGAATAATCCTGTTCCAGTGCTCTGGATAAGCTGATGAAAATCGGCACTAGCTGTCTGTATTCTTTTGCGGCTTCTTCGTTCGGCGTGTGCTTGTGGGTGCTGCCGATCATCTCGGAAGCGACTTCAAATGAGTCGATTTTCCCTGTTGCATAGAGGCCGAGGATGCAAGCACCAAGGCAAGAGCTTTCATAGCTTTCAGGTACGACTACCTCGATGTCGAAAATATCGGACATCATCTGGCGCCACACATCCGATCTAGCAAAACCGCCGGTAGCCTGAATCCTTGTAACCGGGCTTTCCATAGCTTCCGTAAGCGCTAAGAAAACGGTATAAAGGTTGAAAATGACCCCCTCTAATGCTGCACGAATCATATGCTCTTTTTTATGGGACATAGTCAGTCCGAAAAAGGATCCGCGGACATCTGGATTCCAAAGTGGAGCACGCTCACCTGCAAGGTATGGGTGGAACAGCAAACCTTCCGCACCGGGTCTTACGCGTTCAGCGATTTTCGTTAAAACGTTATAAGGGTCGATGCCTAAACGCTTGGCCGTCTCGACTTCAGATGCTGCGAATTCATCGCGGATCCAGCGAAGGACCATTCCGCCATTGTTGACAGGACCGCCGATGACCCAGTGGTTCTCGGTCAGGGCGTAGCAGAAAATCCGTCCTTTTTCATCGGTTTGCGGCTCGTCGATGATCGTGCGGATTGCACCGCTTGTCCCAATTGTGACCGCAATCTCGCCTTTGCCAATCGCATTGACGCCGAGGTTGGAAAGGACACCGTCACTAGCACCGATGACAAAAGGAGTTTCAGGGTCAATCCCGATTTGCTTCGCTAATTCTGAATTGCAGTTCGTGAAGGTCTTTGTTGTCGGTACAAGCTCTGATAATTGGTCTTTCGTGATTCCGGTAATTTTCAGAGCCTCTTCATCCCATTCGAGCTTTTTAAGATTCATCATTCCCATCGCTGACGCAAGCGAATGGTCCACCACATACTGGTCAAAGAACTTTTTAAAAATAAATTCCTTGATGCCGATGTATTTCTTCGCTTTAGCGGCAATTTCAGGACGCTCATTCACAATCCATGCAATTTTGCTTAATGGTGACATCGGATGGATCGGCGTTCCGGTGCGCTTGTAAATCTCATGTCCGTTGAGTTCTGTTTTGATCTTATGCGCCCATGCTTCACTGCGGTTATCGGCCCAGGTGATACAGGGTGTAAGCGGCTCATCATTTTCATCAATGGCAATGACGCTGTGCATCGCGCTGCTGAAGGAAATAAACGCCAGCTTTTTTTGCTGATTGTGTTTCATGATTTTCGTAATGGCAGTCAGGACCGCCATATAAATTTCTTCAGGATCTTGCTCGGCTGTTGATATATCCGGCGTATGGAGCGGGTAGCCAATGTTCTCCTGCTGGATGACTTCGCCTTTTTCGCTGAAAAGGACAGCCTTGGTACTCGTCGTACCGATGTCGACCCCTAGCATATATTCAGTCACTTTTCTCCACTCCCTTGGAAAGCGTTTGCTGCGATATCCAAAGGTCATCTACTTTACCTTGAACATCATCAAAATTTTGGTGTAAGGATTTAATCATCAGGTCGCGATTCTTCGTTTTGATGGCTTCAATATAAAGCTCGTGATTCTCGAGGATGCGATCGAAGTCTTCGTACTTTTCTTCAACCCTTGCTCGCATCGATAAAAGAATGAAAGCTTCCATGACGGGCTTCGTGTTATCCCAGATCATTCGGATGTAAGAGTGGTTGATGGCCCGGATGATCGTTTCGTGAAAAAGAACATCCTGGAGGCTGAACTCGTCGGCATCCTTGTACTTGATGGCAATCTTCATCATCTCGAGAATTTTGCTCAATTCAACTACTAGGTTGGTTGTATCTATTTTGATAAGTCGTTCAAAAACGAATGACTCAATCAATAAGCGGACATCATAAATCTCTTCAATATCTTTTTCTGTAAGGCCAATGACCACGGCACCCATTCTTTCCAGGCGGATCAGGTTTTCAGCTGAAAGAATTTTAAGCGCTTCACGGATCGGCGAACGGCTTACGTTAAAATCAGCAGCTAGTTTGTTCTCCGAAAGGATGGCACCGCTTTCAATCAAGCCCGAAATAATTTGCATCCGGAGCTCACTCGCAACCCGGTCACCCGTTGAAGCCTTAGAAAGCCATTTTTGCGGATAAAGAAAATTACTATTTTCCGTCATTTCCTCACCTTCCTGGTTAATCAAGTATACTTGTATACAAGTATTATAAAACGAATATGAAAAATTGCAAGCGTTTTCTATTATGATTATTTTGGCAAATTTTTTTGTTGTTATTCGAGGAAGGGGTAAGGAAGTTAAGGAAGATCATGATATGTGCCCGGTTATGGGAGGGAGAGCGAAAACCGGTAACATAAAGAGGAGATATGTTCCCCGTTATGGGAGAGAGAGCGAAAACCGGTAACATAAAGAAGAGATATGTGCCCGGTTATGGGAGGAGAGCGAAAACTGGGCTCATAAAGAGGTAATATGTTCCCCGTTATGGGAGGGAGAGGAAAAACCGGTAACATAAAGAGGAGATATGTTCCCCGTTATGGGTAGAAGGAGAACAACTGAGCACATAAAAAAGCCTAGATGGAAGAAATCACGATCTAGGCCCAAGTCTTGCAGAATATTTTACTCGTAATAAGTAGACTTACATTCTCCACTGGCTGATAAATTGTCTTTTAATACTCGTCTTATTGATTTTTTTGGCAAATTTCCATTGCACCAATCGTAAATAGCGGTTGTGGTTACTTTTTGACCTGGAAATAGTATTAGAAAACTTTTTAACGCTTGCAAAATAAGAGATTCAATTGAGTCTCCTGTGCCACAATAACTACATACAGCTCTTTTTTGCCTGAAACTCTCCAAAAACCCCCCGCAACCTCCACAAATAACGCCTTTCCTCAACATTCCAAAATCATAACTCGGCACTCTTGAATACGGTGATTTCGTTATATGCAAAGACAATAGAGCTTCGGCCAATTTGGTATGTTTGTTATTCAGCTTGGAAGAGGTTCTGTTCATTTTATCCATAAAGCGGTTGAGTTGGTTGGGTAGAATAATGTGTGATTTCAATGGTGCTTGCAGAAGGGCGAATTCTGGGTTAATGAACACGAGGTGAGGTTCAAGAGGAATGTAAAAGCCAAGTTCCTTTAGCAGTTGTTTTAGCAGTGATTCGGCGCGGCTTAGTTGGTGGAGGGGGTTTTTGGTTTCTTTGCCGGCGACAGTCTTGAATTTGTCTCCATCCAGATAATAGTCCCCTTCAAGATTCTTCACTTCAAAAAGATGCAACCGGTCCTGTGTGATCACAAACGAATCGATTTGAAAAAGGGTGCCATTCACTTCTAGTAACAGGTCGTTGAGAATTAAACTTTCAACTTGGTATCCCGTAAACCATTGGTCGAATTGGACTTCACCTTCATATCCTTTTTCCAGTGTCCATAGGTTTTGCGCATCTTTCTCTTCTAATTCCATTCTAGGCTTCAGAGCATGCAACAATACTAGTTCTTCTGGTTTGGTTCGTTCTTTTACTATCATATTCCACTTCCTTTCTTTTTCATTGTAAAAGAATGTCAAGCAAAAATCAGTGAACATTCTTGGACATTTATGATACTATTAACCTAATTTCATATGATCTTATCAGATCGGTGAGGTAGAGGAGCGAATAACAAGAGTAGTCCATCGGAGATCGACAATCGTTGATGGTGGCTGAAAGGGTTGTTTGCCGAAGCGTGATCAGGGTCAGACTGATTATTGCTGGGCTGCTTTCTGAACAAGGAGCAGACTGTCATGCGGGGTTTTGTGCATGGAGAACTACTGATCGAAATGGAGGATAACGTATATTGTAAAAGCAATGGTAGGTTATTTTCTGCCATTGCTTTTTTGCATGCCAGAGCTTACCAACTATCCCCCTTCTATCAAACTCCTTATGCACTCCCCAGGCATTCACATTTTATCCAAAGGGGAGAATCTTCTTGAGAACCATCTACAAAAATGGAATCATCTATACATTTAATTCACGCAATCCAATTGTACAAGCAGTGGTCATCGAAAATGGCCGTTTTATTGATATGGGAACTACCGAGGACATGGTGCTGCACTGGGGAAGCCAGGCACAAATCATTGACCTAGAAGGGAAAACGGCCACGCCAGGCCTCATCGACAGCCACCTTCACCTGTCCATCATGGCGGATAGCTTCATCAACCTTGATTTTGTGGGCGTCACGTCAAGGCATGAGATGCTGGCAAAAATTAAGGCAAAAGCTAGTCAGCTTGAGCCTGGTGAATGGATTGTCGGCTCAAGCTGGGATGAGAATCTTTTTACCGATGGAGGAATTCCGACGATGGCTGAGCTGGATTATGTGGCGCCAGCCAACCCGTTATTTTTAACAAGGACTTGCTTGCATGCGACCTTGGTCAACAGTAAAGCTTTGGAAGTGAGCGGCTATCATCCGGCGATCACAGTGCCGGAGGGCGGAACAATCTTACTCGATGAAATCACGAAACAGCCGACTGGCCTGTTCCTTGAGTCAGCGGCGAATCTGGTCAGGGCCTACATTCCTGAGCGTTCATACGATGACTGGAAAAAAGCGATGCGCCAGACGATGAATTTTGCGATGAGCAAAGGGCTGACCAGCGTGCATACGAATGACCCGCTCTATCTTGGCGGGTTGGAAAAAACATGGGATCTATTCAATGAGCTATTAAATGGAGAGCAGCTTGGCTTACGAAGTAATCTCCTGATAAACCATGAATTTTTACCAAACTTAAAAGAAGCGGGAATGTACACGGGCTATGGCAATGACACGCTGCAAATCGGTGCGGTGAAAATTTTTGCCGACGGGGCGTTTGGACGAAGGACAGCTTTGTTGTCGGAGCCTTATAGCGATGCGCCGGGTCACTATGGTGATGCGATGTATGACCAGGAGCAGCTCTATGAAATCGTGAAAGGGGCACGCGAACTGGACATGCCGATTGCGGTCCATACAATTGGTGACCAGGCGCTAGAAAATGTCCTTGATGTGCTGGACCAGTTCCCGGCTGCAGCTTATCGTGACAGGCTGATACATGCCCAAGTTCTGCGGGAGGAATTGATTCCTCGCCTGAAATCACCAAGCCGGATTGCCGATATTCAGCCGCGCTTCATTGCGAGTGACTTTCCTTGGGTTCAGGAGCGCCTTGGTGCAGAGCGGATCAAGCTTTCATACGCCTGGAAAACTTTGATGGATGCAGGCGTCATTTGTGCCGGGGGTTCTGATTCTCCGGTTGAGCCAGTCGATCCTATTCTCGGAATCCATGCTGCTGTCACCCGGAAAAAGCCAGGCGAAATTCACGATGGCTACGTGCCAGAGCAGAAACTGTCAATGGTCGACGCGTTCCGTCTATTTACAGAATTAGGAGCTTATCCAACAAACGAAGAGACGTTAAAAGGCACGATCTCAAGGGGGAAATTAGCTGATTTGACACTTTATTCGAAAAATCCATTTGAAATGAAGGATGCGGATGAGCTTTTATCGATGAATATCGAGATGACCATCATTGGCGGGGAAATCAAGTATCGAAGGCTTACATAGAGCCTTCTTTTTTTTTGAGTTTTTATAACTAAAGTCCTAAAATTTTCTGAATCTTAGCCGAAATAGAAGGTAAGAGGGGTAATTTATATTACTGGACAGGAGAGCGGAAAATGAAATTCAAAAAGAGATTCGCAAAACCACAGGTAAGATTCGCAAAACCGCAAATGAAAACCAGTGTCCGTGCCAAGTTATTGGCGGGTTTTTTTTCAGTATTGGCCTTGTTGGCTTTAGTGGCCATTATCTCGAACTTTGAGTTTAACAAAATGAACAGCCAGTACTCTTCATCTATTGAAGACCGGATGGAAAAGCTGAATCTGATTGTCGAGATGAAGGATGCCATCATGAGGGAGCAGCTTGCACTTCAAAAATATATGGCAAATGGCGATGGTGAAAGTCTGATCGAATTTGAGGGAGCTGTTGAGGATTTTAAGAAAAGCTCTAAGAAATATATGAGCACAACAGAATCCTCCGAGGGGAAAAAGGTAGGGGAAAACCTGATTGCAGCAGAAGCGCAATATTATGAAGTCGCTTCAGAGGCCTTTGTTTTAATAAGAGATGAACAGACGGTCAAGGTCCGATTGCTTATGCAGAAAGAAGGGAATCCACTCATCTTCAACCTGAATTCTGCGGCAGAGGATGCAATCGAGTACCAGCAGGATGCGTTGAATGCTACGAGTGAAACTTTATCCGGACAAGTACAGAAAGTAGCGCTGCTCATCATTTTGCTCAGTGCAGCTGCTTTTATCATCGGAACAGTGATTGCTACCTATATCAGCAGGATCATTTCAAAGCCTGTCCAGCTTGTATCACATGCAGCTAAGCAAATGGCTGACGGAAATCTGGCTATTGAAAAAATCAATGTGAAGAATAACGACGAAATTGGCCAGTTGGCAGCCGATTTCAATGAAATGGCAACAAACTTGCGGAATCTGATTTATCAAGTTAGCAGTACATCCGAGCAGGTTGCGGCATCTGCTGAAGAAATGATGGCAAGTGCGGATCAGACCAACTCGGCTACGAATCAGGTAGCAACAGCCATCCAGGAAGTTGCCGGCGGTGCAGAACTCCAAAGCAAAAATACGGAGGAAAGTGCGAGGGCCGTAGGCGAAATGTCGGAAGGAATCCAGAGGGTTGCCGTTACGACATCCACGGTCGCTGAGTCTGCGGCTGATACAACGAAACAGGCAATGCTCGGACATGATTCTCTGGAAAAAGTAATCGAGAAGATGAAGACAATCAATCATACGACAAGTGAAACGAATGCTGTCATCAAGGATTTGGATCACAAATCAGCTGAAATTGGCAAAATCATTGAGGTTATTACCGGAATCGCCGACCAGACAAACTTGCTGGCCCTGAACGCTGCCATTGAAGCAGCAAGAGCCGGTGAACATGGAAAAGGATTTGCGGTCGTCGCCGATGAAGTCCGAAAGCTTGCTGAGCTCTCAAGACAGTCGGCTAGCCAGATTTCCGGCTTGATCGAAGTGATTCAAAAAGAAACCCACCAGGTCGTTGAAATGATGAACAAAGGAACAGCGGAAATTTCCGAGGGAACTTTGTTGGTAGAAGACACAGGAAAGACATTTGACGAGATTCTAAGATCGATTGAAAATGTCAGTTCGGAAATCCAGGAAGTCTCCGCGATTTCAGAAGAGATGTCAGCGAGCGTCATGCAGGTGAACGCCTCAATCGATGAGGTGACCAAAATCGCCCGAGGCTCAGTCGCAAGCACTGCAGAAATCGCATCCGCAACAGAAGAGCAGCTGGCTTCCATGGAAGAAGTCGCTTCATCATCCGCATCACTTGCACGGCTTGCAGAGAATCTGAGAGAAATGGTCGCGAAGTTTAAAGTCTAATAGTTTGGAAGCATGGAAGCCCAAAGTGGCTTTCATGCTTCTTTTTTTGATTGGAGGGCATTTTTTCATCCGGAAAGGCCCATTTAGGAATAGATTCGGAAATAGAAATACCAATGCTCCAGCACAAGCCTACACCCCTGAAATCCACTTCCCATGTGCATTCGCCCAAGCCAAAACCATGATAAACGCATATAAAATTAATGAAGATAAAAAGAGAAGAGGGAGGTAAGCCGTATGCATGCATACAGACATCCTTATCGTTCGTACGATCAGAGGTTCGGCTGGGGCTTTGGATTGCCATTCTTAGGTGGTTTGGCTGGTGGATTATTGGGAGGCGCTTTGTTCTATCCGCGCCCTTACTATGGTGGATTTTACCCGCCAGTTTATCCGTGCTGCCCGCCGCCTAGATATCCGTTTTATTACTACTAAATCGTCAACAAACAAAGGGAATGAGCTGCTTAGCTCATTCCCTCTTTTAATGGATAAGTAAGTATAAATTTCCTCACTTAGATTTGTGTCCAGCTCCAGCGCCTATCCAGTTTTCGTCCCGGAAAGTGCTTCCTTGAGTATCTTGCGATAAGCGTCAGCTTTGAGCAGCTCGAGACGTTTCGGTCAGCCCAATGAAGTCAAAGAACGACTTCACCGGTCGGCCCTCCAACGCTTGTCGGGGCTGACCAAGGCGCTTGCGCTTTTCTAATTAACTGATGTTTGCTTGTTTGCTTTCGTGTTTATCCATGAATTCGATTGATAGCTGGTTGAATTCATCTGCTTTTTCAATATTGCAGACATGGCCGCACTGTTCAAGAATCACTAGCTCAGAGCTAGCATCCCCACGCAGATCCTCTGCCAGTTCCCTGACAAACATATGGTCCTCGGCACCTGAGATATAGAGCTTCGGCACGTCCTCGCTTTTTTCCTGGACCTTGCTGTAGGTTGCTTTCACATCACCTGCAAGAGGATACCATGCAAGGAAGTTTTTCCGTTTCATCTTATAAGCCTCCTGGATGAAAAATCTCCGGGAACTCTTATGGTTGCCACGAGGCATCAGGATCCAGGCCAATATACGGTAAAGCCACATAAAAGGAATAAAGTTCCTTACTAACCATGCGAGCTTGATCAATGATTTGCCAAATAGGTTCAATCGGGTAATCGCCCCGCCAAGGACTGCTGATCTCACTCGTCCAGGTTCCGTTTGCAGAAGATGGTGGACGATGATTGTTCCTAGCGAAACTCCGACAAAATGAGCCTTGCGAATCGAAAGGTGGTCCAGCGTCTTGAGTATCTCCCTGACAATTGAATCAAAAGAGAACCTTTCCTTATAGGAATCTATGTCAGGTGATTTCCCATGGCCAGGCATGTTGATTGCGACGATATGATATTTTTTAAGAAAAGGTTTAAGCTGCTTGTAAAAAATATTCGAGCTTCCGCCGATCCCATGCAACAACACGATGTACTCCGTGCCTTGACCTTTATATAATCTGTAATCCAGCATCCGATTCTCCTTTTAGCCGATCTAGTTGTGTCAATTAATAATACCCTTGATAGCCTTTTCAGTAAACTATTAAGGCAAAAATAACGACAGGTACCATCTGGAAGGATTGTACCTGTCAGCTTTTGAGTAGTCGAGGTAAGCATACAAGGAATCTTAATTCATCACAACGTCTTCCTAATAAACTCTAAAACTTGCGGTGCAACGTTTCTATTGGGTTCATCCTTCAACGTTCCGCCAGGGATTCCCGGGAAGATGGTGAACCAGAAGTGACCTTTGTCTGGTATTACTAGTTTTTCAACATTCACTGGTGTTTCAGCGAGTTGGGCGAAAAAATCTCTTGATTGTTTTGCGGGTACGATTGTGTCTTGTTCGCCCCAAAGCATGAGGCAGTTAAAATCGTTCAGCTCTATGAATCTAGAAATGTGTTCAGTTGGGGATGCTTCTTTATATAATTCAGGAGCTTGGCTTGGTGTTTTTCCAAAAAGGTTGCCGACGGGATCGTCGTCTCGTGTCACCTGGGTGTACTTCCACCAGGCTGTTACATCATAGACTCCGTAGACACTGACCACAGATTTGATACCTGGCTGGTCAAGTGCAAGCAAAAGGGCGAGCTGGGCTCCGCAAGAATCGCCCATTGCGCCGATTCGGCTGGTATCAATATGGTAGTGTTCACTATTTGCAACAAGCCATTTATACGCGTCACGAACATCTTCCATTACTCCCGGCCATGTCGGATTATTTTTAGAAGATAGCCGGTAATCAATCGACATGGCTGCTAGTCCGTTCTCGGCAAGGTAGGGTCCCCAATCCTGATACATTTCTTTTGAGCCGGCTTGCCATGCGCCGCCATGGATTAGAATCAAAGCAGGAAAGGCTCTGGGGCTTTCTGTGACAGGTAAGTAAACATCTGCCAGCAGATTTTTACCTTCTGATAATTTAAAGGTCTGGTCTTTTTCAACACGAATATTGGTAATCAAGCCAATTCCTCCTATACTCTACATTCGGTTAGGTAAATATAAGGAAATCTCAGGGAAAAGTATGATGATGATCAACCCAATTAATAACGGGATAATGAAAATCAACGCACCTTTGATGATTTCCCCTAAACTAACGTCTGGGACAACAGATTTTAACACGAATAAGTTAAATCCTACGGGTGGTGATATCGCTGCAATTTCAATATTAATGGTCACCATGATTCCAAACCAAACTGGATCATAACCCAGTGCCGTGACAGTAGGGAAGAACAATGGGATGACAATGACGAGGATACTCATTGGGTCCAAAAACATTCCAAGTACGAGCAACAGAATATTGATAAGCAAGATGATCACCCATCCGGGTATATCGAGACCTAAAAGGGAAGTGGCCATGCTTTGCGGAATCCCGAGACGGTTTAAAACGAAAGCGCTGAATACGCCGCCAATAACCAGAAAGAGGAACATCCCCGTTGTTTTCACTGTGTTGTTTAAAATCTGGAGGATATTTTTCCTGCCCAAGTAGCCCATTGCGCCAACAATAACCAGTGCTGTCGAGGCTCCGATTGCTGCTGATTCAGTAGGGGTAGTAAACCCGGTATAAATCGAACCCATGACGAAAAATACAAGGATGAGGATGGGAAGTACTGATTTCAATGAAAGAAACCTCTCACTCCACTTGACCTTTGTTCTTGTGACAGGAACCATTTCTGGTTTTACCAGGGCGATAATCAAGAAGGTGAGGCATAGGAGGCCGGCAATCAGAGCCCCGGGCAAAAATCCGGCAATAAAAAGTTTGCCGATCGAGGTTTCGGTAATGACTCCATAAAGGATTAGTGCCACACTTGGGGGGATAAGTATTCCTAAAGTACCTCCCGCTGCTGTTGCGCCAATCGCGAGTCGCTGGGAATATCCTTGCTTGATCATCTCAGGTACAGCGATTTTACCTATGGCTGCTGCTGTAACTGGGCTTGACCCACAAATGGCTGCGAATCCTGTACTCGTCAGTACGGTTCCCATTCCAAGTGCACCAGGGAAACGCCCCAGCCATAGTTGGGTCGTTCGGAATACCTGTGTGCCAATTGGGGAAGAGGAAATAACCTCCGTCATCAAAACGAACATCGGAACGACCATCAGGACGAAGCTGGTTGAGTTGGAAAAAGTAATGCTCGATAACTGAGCAAGGGCGTTAGGTGAGATGAATAATATCGTACCCAATACTCCAATCATGCCCATCGCTACAGCCACAGATATGCCAGTTGTCAAGAAAAGCATCAGGGCAACGATAAAGGCGAAAAATAGCAAAAATGACTCCATTAAGATTCACTCCTATTCAAACTAGCGGGATCACTGGTTGATGACACGTTTTCTGGGAATGGCTTCTGTCTGGACCTGTTTAATCGGTGCTTCACGGAAAAATACAATGGCCAGACAGAACAACGCAGTTATAATGAATTGCAATGTTCCTACCGGTGCAACCATATACACATATTTCATCGGCAGCTCAATGGCTACGGGGAAGATGCGATTATCTTCAAAAACCTTCAGCGTAGTTTCCGTCACTTGCCAGAACAGTATCACTCCATAGATGGCGGTGATTATCAAAGCTGTTAACTTTAAGTACCACTGAGTTCTTAAAGAGAATTTTGCCAAAAAAATATCTGTCGACACGTGCTGCCCGCTCTGTAAAGCGGGCGCAAGTGCCAGGAAGAAGATATAGACAAGCGAGAACCTAGCGAGGTCCAGCGCCCATAATGATGGTGAATCAAAGAAGTTGCGCATGATCACATCATAGGTAATGATTAGGACCATCGCTAAAATAAATATTCCGGCTGCAAAGGTAAATAGATGGTTAATCTTCGTGATTGTTTTCTCTGTTTTCGCTAAAAATGCGGGTTCTTGAGGCATGGAGTAAGACCTCCTAACAAATTATTCATGTTTATCGATGACTTCGAGAATGGATTTGGCTTTTTCTGATTCCTTGGCAATTTGGTCATTCACTGGCTGAATCACCTTGAGCAATTCTTCGCGTTCGTCATCGGTCAGATGGTAAAATTCTGCACCTTTTTCTGCCATGCTTTTTAAGGCTTCTTTTTCACGTTTTTTTAACATGCTGTACGAAGATTGTCCAACCTGGTCGGAAATTTTCTTGATCGTCTTTTGATCTTTTTCAGAGATTTTACTCCAAACATCAGGGTTCACAACGTATTGGATTGTATTGATGGAAAGACCTAGTGCTGTCATTTTTGGAGTGACTTCATGTAAGTTTTGAGAGTTGGTCAATCCGACTGTCTGGAAGGTAGATTGAACGGTTCCATTCTGCAAGGCCAGGTAAAGTTCGCTTGGGTCCATCGTAATCGGCAGGGCACCGAGCAGTTTTGCCTGTTCTCCTTGCCATCTTCCCGCTGTTCTCATACTGAGGTTTTTGTATTGGCCTAAATCTGTGATGAAGTCTTTTTGGTGTAGGACTAGTGTTTCTGTCGCGCCAGGAGCCCACATCAGGATTTCGACATTGTGATTGGAAAAGAGGGATTCTAGTTCAGAAGTGACGTCTTTGTAGATATTCTTATACTGATCTTCAGAGCTGAAGGTGCCGATGGTTTCCAAAAGCCCCATTTCTGGTATCTGCCCGGAGATTGCCCCGGCAGAGAGGATGCCAGCTTCAACGGATCCATCTCGAACAGCATCGAGCGTCTCAAATAGGGAGACCAATGAAGCAGAATAATACGGTTTGAATTTGACTCGTCCGTCTGTCTCTTTTTCAATGGTTTCGGACCATTCTTTGAAAATATCATTAAATGGATCATTTTCAGTGTGAAAAATAGAGATATCGATGGTCAGAGCTTCTTCTGCTGAACCGCTCCCTGCAGAAGAGCCGCAGCCCCCAAGAATTAAAGTTAAAGCGATCAGTACATAGAATCCGGCCAACTTCTTATTTATTGATTTCATATTCTTCCCCCCGTACAATCTTGTAATAAAAGCTTTTAATATTCAGATGCTCACTTTTTTACTGTTTCCATGCTCAGCTTTTGTGAATGTCCGTTTATTAAATTCAACATTTGCTCCACAGAAATGACTGCCCCAAAGGTTTCATTCACTAGCCTTAAGCTTGCGTCATGACTTTCTTTTGTTAACCCGCCGACAGCCTCTTTTGCGACGAGGACATCATAATCCCGCTGGTACGCATCGCGGATGGTTGTTTCTACACAGTGTGTGGTGGCAACACCGCAAACAAGAAGGGTATCAATCCCTTTCATACGGAGTAAAGTATCAAGCCGTGTATCGTAAAAAGCGCTGAAACGATGCTTGGTCACCAATTCTGCCGGTTCACCTGTAAACGCTTTCAAATCATCGACTACTTCTGCATCCCAAGTTCCTTTTAAAGCGGGAGGTCCTGCCGACCAACGATGGGTGTGTGGGGTAAGACGGTGGGTCTTTCGCGTCAGGTCATCAGGGTAGTGATTCTGAATTGTCCAGATATCGAGAATCCCTGCTGAACGGCATGCCGTAAGTAATTGTTTTACCATTGGAATGGTTGCATTCATTGCCTCGACATTGTAACCGGCACGGCCGATACTGCCAGCCTTATGGCAATAACTATTTTGCATATCGATGATGAGCAACGCTGTTTTCTGAGGGTGCAATTCAAAGTTTTGATCCATTATTATCTCCTCCTTCATGAAATGGGCAGACATGTTCACCTCCTTAAAAAAAGCTAAGGACAAGCCTCAAAGAAAAAAGAGCAAACCAAAATTTACCCAGAATCCACGCCAAAGAAGACGGGATAAAAGATAAACTTTGGTTTGCTCTTGACTGTTCTTCAAGACCCACCCATTGTTTAGAAATAAACGACCGTAGTTCTTCACTACAGCTTAGTTTATTTATAATTTAGAATTTTTAGTTAATAATAAATATATATGACTCCTTTCGGAAAATCAATACTTTTCTAACATTTAAGTGATGTTTTCTTCAAATACCAGTACTCCGACCGCTGCATCTTCTTCCAGTTTCCAGGCTTCATAATGCTCAACAATTTTCTTGCCGACAATCTTTTCGAAGGCAACAATTCTTTCCTGGCCAGCTCCTTTAATATAAAGTCGGCGGGCCTCAAGGGCAACAGGAAGTCCATCGCTCGACTTTAGGATATTCTTTTCCATAGGAGTCAGGATCCCTTTCATGAAAAAGATCAGGACATTATCGGTAATTTTGATTTTCGTCTCACGGGGCCCTCTTCCTAAATTTTCTTTAATATAGTAGCTTAAAAAGTTCGCGAATTCTTTCTCTATTGCATTCTTGGTCATGACACTCATCTGGCATTCCCACCTTATTTGAAATATAGTAAATGGATAAAAGCAATAATCATGGTGGTTGTGTATATAAATAATAATATTATAATTAATTCAATATTATGAATATTGATAATTATATCAAATGGTTAGCAAAAATGGGACTAAAATCATAAAGCATGAAAGATTAGGAGGATAAACTTTGATGGAATTAAGTCATTTATTTCGGAAGAGAATTGGTTTTCCTGAGAATGAAAGAATTACAATTTTTAATTTGGGCGCACTACTTGAGATGACAGCTGGCGCAATACCCTTCGAAAACCTATGCACACTTTCTGGAGATTCAAATGAGTTGAATGAAGCTCATCTAGTGGAAAAAATCATCCATAGAAAGGAAGGCGGCCTCTGCTATGACTTAAACGGCATCCTTTATTTGTTTTTAAAAGAGAATGGGCTTGATGTTGAGCTGGTCCGTGGGGCTGTTTATGTTCCGGATTTAGGAGGGTTCAGTCCGACGGGAAGGACGCATGCTGCGATTTTACTGAATGACGATGGGGAAAGATATTTGGTTGATACCGGATTTGGCGGTAATCTGCCGCTAAGGCCGGTGCCGATGGATGGGACTGAAATACATTCTCCGAACGGGGAGTTTCGCGTGAGAAAAGAAGATAGTGAATTCGGTGATTACTTTTTGGAGATGAAGCTAAAGCATAAGGATCCTGATTGGAGAATCGGCTATGCTTTTGATTCCAGAGAGCTGGTGGAGAATATCAGTAATTTGACTGAAATGAAGAACATCATTACAGAGCATCCTCAGTCGCCATTCAATAAGAAGCCATTGCTGACAAGAGTGACTGCCGATGGAAGCATGGTGTTGAGTGAGACCAGTTTTACCTATTGGACGGAAGCTGGGGTTAGGAAAGAGGAAATAGACTCTGAGCGTTTCAAGGCTTTGGCAAAAGAATTCTATAACATCGAATTAAAATGAAACCTTCCTATAGTGTAAACCGTTAATATAGTATCAAAAATGACAGGTGGATGAATGCAGATGGACTCACGTGATTACTTATTGAAAGAGCTGGAGCAAATTGAAAAATGGGAGAAGGACCAGAAAGGGTTATGGTTTTGGGAGAAGCTGACTCGTCTGCCTTTCAAGATGCTAGACCGGTTTACTCCGAAGTTCATCCAGGAAAAGGTCGGTCTCCTGCTGGATGAGCTTGGCAGCTATATACAAACAGGCGGACAGTATTTGACCAGTGAGAAGTCTGTGTTTCAATTTTTCGAGAAAAAGACTGGCAGGAAAGTCAGCCATCTTACCGATATGGAAACCATTCCGGTGGAAGAAATGAAGCAGGCATCATTTGCGCTGGGCGAACAGCGGAAGAAGGCGGCGACAATCCAGGGAGCAAGTACGGGGATTGGGGGGATTTTTACGCTGGCGATTGATATTCCTGCGGTGCTGGCACTCTCGCTAAAAACAATCCAGGATATCGCCATCATCCATGGTTTTGACCCGAGAGATAAAATGGAGCGGGTGTTCATCATCAAGTGCCTCCAGTTTTCCTCAGCGGATGTCGTCGGTAAACAGGCCATCTTGAATGAGTTGAGCGATTTTAACAATGACAATAAATCAAGAGAAGTCATCTCGCAGCTTCAAGGCTGGCGCGAGGTGACATTGACGTATACAGAATCATTCGGCTGGAAAAAGCTGCTCCAAATGGTCCCGGTGGCAGGAATCGTGTTCGGAGCTTTTGCTAACCGATCCATGGTGAGCGACCTTGCTGAAACCGCGACGATGCTTTATCAGAAGCGGAGAATTATGGAGAGGCTGGAAAGGAATTTGATTGAAGAAAGATAAGAAGTGCCGCAAAGGAAAAATAGAATACAAAAAAAACGTGATTCCTAGTGGAGTCACGTTTTGTTTTTGTATACATCCTTTACTGACTGTATCAGATTATACGCCACATACGATAAAACAAAAACAAGAAAGGTATCCACCAGGTTCTGCAGCAAATTATGCGTGCTGTCCTCCAAACCAATTTTTTCAAACAAGATATCGACCATATCAATGAAGAATACATGAATAGCATAAATACCGAGCGAGTTTCCGCCTATTTTGGTGATGAACAAACCCTTGCCAAGATCGGGGCTGCGTAAGGCGTAAAGGAACAGAAGTAAGGTAAGGAAAATCGTCGAAAAGAAGTATTCGCCATGTTGTGAATCCAGTCCCTTCTGAAGCCAGAGACCTTCTAGAACCTGTAAAATAGTAAAGATACAAAACAAGTAAAAGTAGGTCCTGGCAGTATACTTTTGCCATGTTTGAACTAAAGCAAGCCAGAATCCCATGACTGTATAGAACAGGCTGATATAGAGAGCGGCCCGGGTTGTGCTGACAGGCAACTCATCAAATACGGAATAAGACTGTCCAAAGAGGCCAAGGAGATTGAAACAAAAGGCGATCACCAAAAGCAGCCTTACTTTTTTTAACCTGTAAAAGAGATATAAAATGACGATGCTCCATACTAGGGAAATGACGAACCACAGCTGATACCCGCTTGTTCCCTGGCCGTAATAGAGGAGATTAAGAACAGTCAGGTTTTCCTTATACTTGATTAGTTCAGCTTTGACGTTTTCATCTTTCAATAAAATCCTTATTACATCATAACTCGCATAAAATAGGAGCCAGCTAACATAAATCTTCAGTATTTTTGTGACATATTTTTTGAAGTAAGCAAAGGACTGAGGATTATCACTCACCTTTAGACTGAATAAATAGCCGGAAGCGACAAAGAAAAAAGGGACAGCGAACCTGGATAAGTTATCGAGAACGAAATATCCAATTTGGTCATTGCCGGGAAATGTATGAATGATGACGACCGCCAGAATGGCGAAGAATTTGATAAAGTCGATTGCGTAGTTTCGCTGCATGATTGGCCTCAGAGTTGTCAAGATTTGTACTCCTAGCTTTTCCACTATATTGAGACTTATGAATATAAGCAGAATGAGTTGGGATAATAGGAAGCAAAAAGGAGGCAAATTCGTTGGACTCTGAAAAAAAACGGCAAGACAAGAAGCAAATGGAACAGGACTTGAAGAACACAAAGAACGAACAATCTCCTAATCAAACAGACGGCTTCCGCTATGATTATGATTCTTCAGACCTGAAATGAAAAAGAGGAAAAACCTTAACCGGGGTTTTTCCTTTTTTGCGTTAAGAGCAAATATTACAGGGGGAACTGGTGTTTAACCATGATGGGACGGACAGTGTGAACATCCCAGAATTAAATTGATTTCTAACAAAATGGCTTCGGAGAAATATAAAGGCTGCCAAATCAGGCAGCCATTTTAACTAATCTGTATAAAGCCCCTTCGTATAAAGCTCTGTCACTGTTTGTGCGATTTCCTCAACCTTGAATGAACAGTTTTCCTGATTAACAAGTTCCCATAAATACATTTCATTAATGGCAAACCAGCTTCGGGCGACTACTTCAATGTTTAGTGTGCTTTTAGCGAGACCCTTATCTTGTACATAAGATATATCCCTTGATATTCGTTCGATGAATTTATTTTGGATCAATTTCCATTTCTTTTGGGCGATTTCGGATTTCCCCATGGCTTCATGAAATACTTGCAGGATGGAGCGATTTTGTTCTGCTAGATGTAAAAATTCACTCACTTGAAGTGTAATTCGGGCTTGGGCATCTGCTAGATTGACGGGCTCATACTCCATTTCTGCGATTGTGTAAAATCTGTCCATGACATCTTCCATGAGGGTTATTAAGATTTCATCTTTTCCTTTAAAGTGAGTGTACGCAGAACCATAACCAATCTGTGCTCTCGAAATGATTTGTTTAATGGTTGTTTTTTCAAAACCATTTTCGGTAAAAATCTCTATTGCCGCAGAAAGAATCTTCTCCTTGGTTTCTATTGACCTTAGTAGTCTGCCATCTATTTGTTCTGTCATAGGCTCACCCTTTTTCTGAAAATTTACAATACTTTTATAATATAATATTGACACGGTGTCAATATTCCAGTTAGGATATTGATTAAACCAGTAGAGGGGGGTTCGGAAAGAGAATGAAAGCGTATACATCTTTTGATAACACTATAGATTATGCTCGCCAATTAGACCAGCAAAATGCCTTTAGTAGGTTCCGTGATGAGTTTTACATAAAGAGAGATACCTATTACATGGACGGAAATTCTTTAGGGCTGCTATCCAAGCGAGCGGAACGAACATTATTGAATTCCCTGGAAGATTGGAAGAATTTCGGCATCGATGGGTGGATGTCTGGAACTCAGCCATGGTTTCATTTTTCAGAAAGGCTGGGTGCCCTGACAGCACCGCTTATTGGAGCTAAAGCCGAAGAAGTCGTTGTGACTGGATCGATTACAACGAATATCCATCAGGTATTGAGCACTTTTTTCAAACCTGCTGGAAAGAGAACGAAGATTCTCGCTGATGAACTTAATTTCCCTTCGGATATCTATGCAATAAAAGCACAGTTACAGTTGCATGGCCTTGATCCGGAGGAACACTTAGTCCAGGTGAAAAGTAAGGACGGCCGCACCATTGAAGAAGAAGATGTAATTGCGGCTATGACGGAGGAAATCGCGATTGTCTGGCTTCCATCCGTTTTATACCGAAGCGGGCAGCTTCTTAATATGAAGATGATAGCAGAGGCTGCACACGAAAGAGGTATATTGGCAGGCTTTGACCTTGCCCATTCCATTGGGGCGATTCCGCATTCCTTGCATGAGTGGGGAGTTGATTTTGCCGTATGGTGTAACTATAAATATCTGAACAGTGGTCCAGGTGGTGTTGGAGGTATGTTTGTACACCAAAATCATTTGGGGACAGCCCCGGGTCTTGCAGGCTGGTTCAGTTCCAAAAAAGACAAACAGTTTGATATGAAGCATGATCTTGAACATGCTGAGACAGCAGGCGCCTACCAAATTGGAACACCACATGTTTTAAGCATTGCCCCGTTGTTAGGCTCACTTGAGATGTTTGAAGAAGCAGGCATTGAGAATATACGAGAATCTTCCTTGCGAATGACTGAATATATGATGCAGCTCATCGAACATGAACTCGGAAAAGCTGGTTTTGAAATCGGGAACCCTAGGGAAGATTGGCGTCGCGGGGGACATGTGTGCCTTGAGCACGAAGAGGCCGCTAGAATCTGTAAAGCTCTTAAAGAATCTAATGTCATTCCTGATTTCCGGGCTCCAAATGTCATTAGGCTCGCGCCAATCGCTTTATATACGAGCTATGAAGATATTTTTAAGACAGTACAGATTTTAAAAAGAATTATGGAGAATGAAGAATACAAAAAATTCGAGAATACCAGAAATGTAGTGGCTTAGAATAGTCAATCAGCCAGAACTCACATCAACCGCGGAATACCCTTTATGGGTGAAAATAATATTGCATAGGAGGATGTATATGAAGCAAAAAGGAAGCTTTCAACAAATTGTTGATCGTGAGCAAGGCCTTAACAAAGGTTTGACGACTGGGCAAATTTCAATGATTGCCATTGGTGGTGCAATTGGAACAGGACTGTTCCTAGGGAGTGGCTTTGCCATTGGGCAAGCTGGACCCAGCGTGATCATCAGCTATGCGATTGGAGCACTTATTTCACTTTTACTTATGGGCGCCCTTGCAGAAATGACAGTAGCACATCCAACATCAGGATCGTTCGGTGCATTTGCTGAGCATTACATAAATCCCTGGGCAGGCTATGTTGTCCGTTTCACTTATTGGGCCTGTATCGTAGGCGCAGTCGGGACTGAGGTAACTGCCGTCGCCGTGTATATGTCCTATTGGTTCCCGGACGTTTCTGGAACTGTTTGGATATTGATATTTTCCGCAATATTAATCTATGTCAACGCAACAAGTGTCAACCTATTCGGTTCAGTTGAATACTGGTTCTCCATGATTAAGATTGTTGCAATTGTCGGATTTATCTTCATTGGAGCATATGTCGTATTCGGTGGAAGCAATCCATCGATTGGATTCCAAAACTTCACGAATGACGGCGGCTTTTTGCCTAATGGATGGTCAGGGATGTGGGTAGCGGTTGTTATTGCGCTGTTCAGTTACTTGAGTATCGAAATGATCGCGGTTACTGCGGGTGAAGCAAAAGATCCGCAGACTGCTGTTCCAAGAGCTTTAAAAGCAACAGTATTCCGTTTGATCCTTTTCTATCTTTTAACTTTAACGTTAATGCTTGCTATCGTACCGTGGGCAGGTGCTGGCATTGAAAAGAGTCCATTCGTAGTGGTCATGGAATTAATGAACATACCAGCAGCTGCAGGTATCATGAACTTTGTCGTCTTGGTTGCGGCACTTTCAGCCATGAACAGTCAGTTGTATATCACAACCAGAATGATGTTCTCGTTATCGAGAGCGGGCTATGCACCAGCTCGTTTTGGCAAACTTAACAAAAAGAATGTACCTGTATATTCATTGATCCTTTCAACCATCGGGATCGCAGCAGCAGCAGTGATCCATGCAATCGTGCCGGACCAGGCCTACTTATTAATGATGGGAATCGCCATGTTCGGAGCGATGTTCACCTGGTTCATGATTTTCGTGACACACTACTTTTTCCGGAAAAAGTATAATGGAGGGCCTCTTGCAGTACGGATGTGGGGATATCCATATCTAACAATTCTTGGAGCTGCACTCATGGTCAGCTTGCTAATCACAACCTGGTTCGTCTCATTCTTCAAAGCGACATTGATTGTAGGAATACCTTGGTTATTACTGCTGTCATTATCGTATTATCTGCACCAGAAAAAGCAAACTGTTATACCAGTGGATTTGGATAGCAAATCAGTATAAATGCGAAAGCATCAGACTTGGTCTGGTGCTTTTGTTTCAGTATAATCACTCAATTGAATATGCCGGGAGGAACTGTTAGTCACAATACCGAATATAAGAAAATAAATACAATACCAAAGGAGTCCCTATGTTGAAAAAAGAAACTTTCATAGCGTCCTTGCTTGGAGGCGCTATTGGTGATGCTCTTGGTTATAGAGTGGAGTTTATGAAGCTCCATGAGATTAAGTCGAGGTTCGGTGATGAAGGAATAAATGATTTAGTTCTTGATGATTATGCTGGGAAAGCGCTGATTTCCGATGATACTCAGATGACGTTGTTCACAGCGGATGGCATGATTTGGGCTTATGAACGCATGAGAGAGCGCGGGATTGGCAGCTATGCAGGGAGTGGAGTCTATCAATCTTATCTGCGCTGGCTTTATACGCAGACGAAGAGCTTGCCGGATGAGCACTATGACTGGCTGCTTGATCCCCAGCCTCATGAGAAGAACGGAAGTATTTTAGCTAATAAGGAATTGTTCTCGGCAAGAGCTCCTGGAAACACGTGCTTGTCGGCGCTTGAAAGCAATAAAATGGGAACGATGGGAAGGCCAATCAACGACAGCAAGGGCTGTGGCGGCGTCATGCGTGTTGCGCCAGTGGGGTTATTTTTGCATAAAGACCCTGCTCAGGCATTCAAGGTGGCTGCGGATATCGCGGCGATTACTCATGGTCATCCTTCGGGATATTTAGCATCTGGTGCGCTGGCTGTCATAATCGCTGAGCTGCTCAATGGTAAAAGTATTGCAGAAAGTGCTCACAGTGCAATGGCGATTTTAAAAGAGTATCCTCAGCATGAAGAAACCTTGTCGGCGATGGAGAATGCGACCGAACTTGCTGGCAGTGACGAAAGTCCAGTAAAGGCAATTACTAAGCTTGGCGAGGGTTGGGTAGCAGAAGAAGCGCTCGCGGTTTCACTCTACTGTGCAATGAAAGAATCTGATTTCAAGAAGGCTTTGATCCTGGCTGTCAATCATGATGGAGACAGTGATTCAACCGGTGCGATCTGCGGCAATATTCTCGGTGCGAGCTATGGTATCGAAGCAATACCGGAAGATTGGGCTCAACAAGTGGAGCTGAAAGAATTGATTGCCGATGTAGCCAGCAGATTATATGATAGATATATAAAGATGTAGGATAAAGGGAGAATCCTGATAAAGCTGGGATTCTCTTTATTTTTGAGTGAAATAGACAGGAGAGCTTGCATTGGATCGAATAAAGTTTGTGAAAAACGTTTCCAGCCATCTGATTAGTATGCTTTTGGCTTCCATTATATTTATGTTGGTTACCCAGTTCATACAGTGGTTTTCAGGAGATACCGGAGGGGAGGCAGTCTCATGGCTGACGCGATAGAAAAGGCAATGAAGAATGCAAAGGCCTCGCTTGAAATTTCAGGGTTCAAGGTGACGGAAGAGAATACCGAATTAGTCAGGAAGGCTCTGATGAAGGAAATGACAAATGAAGAATTCCTGAAAGAAGCTAAACGCCTGGCGCAGGTAAAAGGCGGTGATTCGAAATGCTGATACAGCCGTCTGGCAAGGACTTGCTTGATTCTATCCAAAGTATAATTTTAGAGGCGGAAGATCTGGAGATCAAACAGGAATTATGGGATATTTCAGACGCATTGGAGAGTGGGTCTATTACTCTTGATACAGCATTGTTCTGGGAGCATGCTGAAGCAAGGAAACTTCTTCGGAAGGCATTCTCGGATGCTGGCTTCCTTCAAATCACCATCGGAAGTTGAATTTGATCAAATAAAGGAGAACCTTTATGGAGTTAGTAGAATTAGTCGAATTGAATGAAAAAGATACGAGAGGATTGGTGGATCTGTCAGCATCCGTCGGCTGGGATTATGACGAAGGTGAAGTTGGAACACTGCTTTCCTCATCCTATAAAATGTTTGGCCACAAAAATCGTGACGGAAAGCTCGTGTCCAGTGCCGCAATCATTCCTTATGACCATAAACTTGCTTGGATTGGCATGGTGATTGTTCATAACAATTATCGAAGCCTCGGTCTGGGGAAAGACGTTATGAAAAAGTGTATCGAGTGTGCTCGTGATCGCTCTATACTGCTCATTGCAACGGCTGAAGGACAACCTTTATATGAGAAATTGGGTTTTACGGTGGTGGACTCTGTCCATAAATATCTCTGTGAAAAGTATGCTCCACCCAAACTTGAAAAAAAAAGCGATATTTCAATTGAAGCATTTAAGGAAGAGCAATTAGTAGACGTGATTGAGTTGGATGGTACAGCTTTCGGGGAGAAAAGAAGCATCTTCCTCCGAAACAGGATTCAACAGTCCCATCAATGTCTAGTCGTAAAGGATGAGAATTCTAGAATAATTGGATTCGGCCTTTCCGTATTGGGACCAGTAAATCTGGTTCTTGGTCCAATAGTAGCGCCTAATACAAGAATTGCAGAATTAATCATCGACTGCCTTGCTTGTGATCATAAGGGTAAATTAAGAGTAGATGTGCCCTCGGGCCAGGAGAATCTGATGGCTTTTCTGGAACAACGCGGGTTTGTAAAGGTCAATACCCCTCCGGTGATGGCAATCCATACGAGAGAAATGCCGCCCAGAAACCAAACTTTATTTACGATCGCATCCCAGGCTTATGGGTGATCATGGTGTAAAAAGCGCTGCAGAAATTTGCGGCGCTTTTCACATATCTTTGATTCAGGGGACCATGGGAGATTTTTTCATAAAAAATGATAGTAAATCACCTTCCCCCGTTGTAAAATAAATTGAAAAATTGAATAGAGTTTAAGATTCGGTTTTGTCATCCATTTTGAATTACAGGAGGAAACAAGGGACACAGAGAATGAATGATGCTTTCGTTTATATATCAATCTAATTTTTGGGAAAATTTATTATAAGAGGTTGATGAAAGTTGATAATGGATGCTGTTGATTTAACTGTTAAGGAACCAACGATTTTTAATCATATCGGGAACAAAATCAAAACCGAGGATCGTGAAATCAACATAATTGCTAAGATTGAAGAACCGTTAATCGTCATTTTGGGTAATGTATTGAGTGACGAGGAATGCGATGAGCTCATGAAGCTGTCCAAGGACAAGCTGCAGCGGTCAAAAATCGGGAATTCCCGCGAAGTGGATGAACTGAGGACTAGCAGCAGTACGTTCATTGAAGAAGCCGAAAATGACGTTGTGGCTAGAGTGGAAAAAAGGATTTCGCAAATCATGGGCATCCCGAATGAACATGGTGAAGGCCTGCAAATCTTGAATTATAAAATCGGCCAGGAGTACAAGGCACATTTTGACTTTTTCTCGTCAAATGTCAGCAACCCAAGGATCAGCACCTTGGTCATGTATTTGAATGATGTCGAGCAGGGAGGAGAAACTTACTTCCCTAAACTGAATTTTGCGGTGTCCCCGCAAAAGGGCATGGCCGTTTATTTTGAATATTTCTATGACAACCAAGACTTGAACGACTTGACATTGCATGGCGGAGCCCCAGTCGTCATCGGTGACAAATGGGCAGCGACGCAGTGGATGAGAAGGAAAAGCGTGAAATAGAGAATGAAGAAGCATGGCGAACATGCTTCTTTTTTTATCGAATCCTGGACTCGTACAGGCTTTCACCAACATGATGCCCTCATTCTACTGCTGCTTCACCACTTCGATAATTACTCCATTCACTTTAATTCGCCTAGAAAAAACTGCCAAAATTTTTGTTTGACATGTATAATAATAGAACAAATTCGAAAGGGAGTTGATCTTCCATGGAACTTTGGAATATTTACGACCAATACAGGCATATGACGGATCGGGTTCATGAAAGAGGGCAAGAGATGAAGGCGGGGGATTATCACCTTGTGGTCCATGTCTGGATTGTGAATGATGATGGACAGTTTCTGATCCAAAGGAGGCAGCCTTGGAAAATCGGCTTCCCGAATATGTGGGACTGCTCGGCTGCAGGTTCTGCGGTCATGGGTGATGATAGTGAGCAGGCGGCCATCCGGGAGGTCAAGGAAGAGATTGGAATCGACCTGGACATCGAAAAGGGTGAACGGATTTTTACGGTGAGGTTTTCACAGGGTTTCGATGATATTTGGCTGGTCCGGCAAAATGTCGCGATTGAAGAGCTGCAACTCCAAGAAGAGGAAGTGGCTGAAGCGAGATGGGCAAGTGAAGAGGAAATAAAGGAAATGGTCAAAAAAGGTGAATTCATTCCGTTTAACTATTTCGATCAGTTATTTGAAATCATTCATTCAGGCATCAGTCTGAAGAAGGCATCCATTGAGGATGCAGAGGAACTTCTGGCTCTGCAGCGAGAAGTTTTCATGCCTTTGTATAAAAAATACAAGGACCATGAAACCAGCCCGGTGACCCAAACGATGGAGAGATTCATGGCTAGGTTCGAAAGGGGCACTTATTTTAAGATTCTCTTTGATGGTGAACTCGCAGGAAGCGTCTTAGTGTATGAAAAATCCCCTGGATTGATGAGGCTGCATATTATCAACATCCTGGAAAAACACCATAATAAAGGGATTGCCCAGGCCGTCATGAAACGGCTGGAAATCATGTACCCTGAAGCAGATGCATGGGAGCTGGATACCATACTTACTGAAAAGCGCAACTGCTACTTGTATGAAAAGATGGGCTATAAACAAACCGGGGAAGCCAAAGTCATCAATAAAGACCTGACGATTATCCGTTATCGTAAAGACTTCAACGTATCCAAAATTGTGAGTATCTAGGTAGCCATATACATACTTCAATACATCGAAAATGCCTGACTGAATTCAGTCAGGCATTTTTGCTTGTTTTAATTGCGCAAAATAATATAAATCAAATATACGATATAACCGGCTGCGAGGATGGCTCCCTCAACTTTTGAAATCTTGAACTTCGATCTTGAGAAAATCAGCAGGACAGCTGTCAGAATGATCATTAAGGCAATGTCGGTGAAGATTTTATCATTAACAGCCAGCGGTGATATGGTAGCTGATGTCCCCAGGACGAACAGGATGTTGAAGATATTGCTTCCGACAATATTGCCGAGTGCAATTTCGCTTTTCTTTTTCAGCGCGGCGGTAATGGATGTAATCAATTCTGGCAATGAGGTACCGACGGCCACAATCGTCAGGCCGACAAGAGTTTCACTCATCCCGAGGGAAAGAGCAATTTCCGTTGCGTTATCAACTACCAGGTCACCGCCAAAGATAATCGCAGCGAGCCCGGCAAGCGTAAAGAAAATATTCTTTCCCCAGGTTCCTCTGCCGGCATCTGCAGCCACGGACGATGCTGGTTCCCGATTATTCAAGGCAATTTCGATGATGTAATAAAGGAAAATCATAAAGAAGAGAAGCAGGATGATGCCTTCGCTTCTGCCAATTAAATTGATGTTTGCCATATCGAGTGCTATATCATTGGCCACTGCTGCCAGCGCTACGCTTGCCAGGAGGGTGAACGGTATTTCTTTCCGGATCGTCATCGTTTCCACAGCAAGCGGGTTGATCATGGCTGTGATTCCGACAACAAGCGTGATGTTGAAGATATTGCTCCCGATGACATTCCCGAGAGAAACCTCGCTGCTGCCCTCCATCGCGGCAATGATACTGACAGTGGCTTCTGGTGAACTTGTTCCGAAAGCGACAATCGTCAAACCAACCAACAGGGGAGGAACCCGGAGCAGTGTGGCAATTTTAGAAGAGCCTTCGACGAAATAATCCGCTCCCTTTATGAGTAAGGCAAAACCGATAGCTAAAAGGATATAAGTCAACTTCCCATCCCTCCACGAAAGATTATTGCTTACAACATAACAAAAAAAGAATCCAAATAAAAATTTTTATAGGTAAAACGCCAAAAAAGACGGCCCTCCTATTGGAGGAACCGTCTTCTTGCTTTTTAAAAATTATTTAATACCTTTCATGTATCCTTGAATCTTTGGAGACATGATGAACAGGATGATACCTAACACGATGGATGCTCCACCGATTGTACCAAAGTAAGCCATCTCTGTTTCAGCAGAGTAGAATTTAACGATTTGTGCGTTAATTGCTTGTGCTGCAGCACTTGCAAGGAACCAGAGGCTCATTGTTTGTGCAGAGAATGCAGCAGGTGCCAGCTTAGTTGTTGCTGAAAGACCAACAGGTGAGATCAGCAATTCACCGAATACGACGATCAGGTAGCTAAGTACAAGCCATAACGGGCTGACAAGTGCATCTGAACCTGTGAAGTATCCAGGAATCAGGATGACAAGGAATGAAAGACCAGCGAACATCAATGAGAATGAGAATTTCTTAGGAATAGATGGCTGGCGGTCCCCAAGCTTCACCCAGAATCCTGCGAAAATCGGTGCAAAGATAATGATGAATAATGGGTTCAATGACTGGAACCATGCTGGAGAAATGGAGATTCCAGCGAATTCTAATTGCGTACGCTTGTCCGCATAGTTTGCAAGGATAGTTGAACCTTGCTCCTGGATTGCCCAGAACATGACAGCAGCCAGGAATAAAGGAATATAAGCTAGAACGCGTGAACGTTCAACTTCTGTTGTTTTCGGGCTGCGGTACATGATGATAAAGTACGCAGTCGGAATTAAGATACCAAGGATTGTGACAAGGTTAATAAAGCTTTCGAATGTTAAAAGTCCAGCAGGAATTAAAATAGCACTTAAAATACCGATTGCGACAATTGCTATAGCAAAGATTGTGAAAGTTTTCTTCTTTTCAGAAGGTGAAAGCGGGTTTGGAACAGCTGTCCCAGCAAGACCAAGATTCTTTTTCTTTGTAAAAACAAAAACTAATAATCCAACGAACATACCGATTGCAGCAATGGCAAAGCCGTAATGGAAATTATAAGCATCAGAAACTGCTCCAACGATCAGTGGCGCAAGGAATGCACCAGCGTTGATGCCCATGTAGAAAATCGTGAAACCAGCATCGCGACGAGCGTCATTTTCGCTGTACATTTCACCAACGACAGTCGATACGTTAGGCTTCAATAGACCTGTACCGATTACAATTAGGATCATGGAGACAAAGAACATGGTTACGCTTCCAGGAATCGCTAGCGCAATATGTCCAAGCATGATCAGGACTCCACCGTAGAAAACAGCTCTAGAAGTACCGAAAATACGGTCAGCAAGCCATCCACCAATGACACCAGACATATATACTAGTGATCCGTAAATGGACATGATGGATAATGCGAGTGTTTCATCAAGGCCCAATCCGCCTTTTGAAACTTCATAATACATGTAGAATACGAGGATCGCTCTCATTCCATAGTAAGAAAAACGCTCCCAGAATTCTGTGAAGAAAAGAGTGAAAAGTCCCTTAGGATGTCCGAAGAATCCACTTTGCGGGACACTCTCCACAATTTTCTGCCTATTTAGGTTTGACATGGTTACCCCTCCCTATTTTTCTATCTTAGAATACTTTTTGATGTGTGAATTGTCAAAAACAATATTAGGAAGGAATATCCTAAAATGTTGATATATAAGGGTTTTTAGTGATTATCACACAAAAAGAAAGTGTATTAAAAATTATAAAAGTAATAAGAATTTATTAAATAATCAGGTAAATTAGTAAAAATCTACCATGGTGCACCAAGCCATATTTACCCCCTTTTACAGAATGACAAACCAGCAATTAAAATGAATATTTATTAGCCATTAGGGTATTCAAAGAATAACAGAATTTTAAAAAGGGAGGAAAAGATAGACGATGAAGAACAATTACGGCAAATTTGCCCTGATGGTGCTGACTTCCACGGTTATCATGTTCATTCTCATGTATTTGAATGCCTATAGTATTGATCATGTATTCTTCAGTGAAACAAGACTTTACATGGCCTTGATCATGGGCGGTGTGATGGCAATTGTCATGCTATCTTTCATGATGAAAATGTATACAAACAAGAAAGTGAACATCGGAATATTCGCCGGAAGCGCCTTGTTGATTGCGGTTTCGCTGTTCCTTGTACGCAGCCAGACAACTGTTGATGACGAATCTTGGATGAAAGCGATGATCCCGCACCACTCGATCGCCATCCTGACAAGTGAGCGTGCCGAAATCGAGGATCCTCGCGTGAGAAAACTTGCTGACGAGATTATCAAGGCACAGCGTAAAGAAATCGGCGAAATGAAGATGCTGATTAAGGACCTGGAAGAGAAGGAAGAAGACGAATAGGAATTTTCAAAAGAGACTAGTCCAAACATCTGGATTAGTCTCTTTTCTTGCGTCCAAAAAGGAAAACTTGCCAGTGGTGGAGAATTATCGAGAGAGTTGATAATTTTTAGGAGTGTATCAAATGAAGACGAAGTTAATTTTAGTAGAAGGGCTTCCTGGCTCAGGGAAATCGACAACCGCGAGATTAATTCATGAAATCCTCACCGAGAATGGGGTGGATGCCGATCTTTTCATGGAAGGGAACTTAGATCATCCGGCCGACTATGAGGGTGTGGCTCATTTTACACAAGAAGAGTTTGAAAATCTTCTAGAAGAGAGCGGCAGTCTCAGCACGATTATCGAGAAATGGGTAACTGTAAAGAGAGGGCGCCGTCTGCTGCCATATATGAAAATGAAGAATGAAATAGGCAATGGTCTTCCGGATGAATTGTGTGCCCCCATTTCCAAAAAAGATGTGTATGAACTGCCACTGGAAGAGAATATCGCAGTCATTTCGGAAAGCTGGGAAGAGTTTGCGAAACTGGCGTCTTCACAACATAAAGTCTATATTTTCGAATGCTGTTTTATTCAAAACCCTGTTACTGTGGGCATGGTCAAGTATGGAGCAGAAGCAGAAGTGACCATTGAATATGTAAACAAGCTGGCTGAGGCCGTAAAAGTCTTAAACCCTTTGCTAGTCTATGTAAGTCAGGAAGACATTGAAAAATCATTCCGCAAAGCAGTGGAGGAAAGGCCTGGTGACTGGTTTAATGGTTTTGTCCATTACTACACGTCTCAAGGGTACGGGCTTGCAAAAGAACTGAGCGGGCTGGATGGCACAATTGAAATACTCAAAGCAAGGCAGGAACTCGAGAAAAGCATTCTTAATCAACTTTCAATCCCTATGCATATCCTGAATAATTCACAATTCGACTTTGATAAGCATAGGGAAAACTTGAAAAATATTCTTATATAGATTTTTATGGGGCCTGATGCTTTTGAGTCAGGCGTCTTTTACACCCAGAAATATCAAAATACGTTCTGAGTAAAAGGTCTAACCTATGAAGATTTTAAATATTTTTAGAGAAAGTAGATATTAATAGAGGCGGTGGTGAGGGAGATGGAGGGTTTCAATTACAAACACTATGACGGGCTTGGACTTGCGGAACTGGTAAAAAAGAAAGAGATTCAGCCAATCGAACTGGTTGAGGAAGCAATCTCATTGACAGATTCATTGAATCCGAAAATGAATGCAGTCATCAACAAAATGTACGAGCAGGCGAGGAAGGCGGCAGAAAGAGAATCGACTGGCGCCTTTGCAGGTGTGCCTATGTTTCTTAAAGATATCTCGCAGGAAATCGAAGGAGAACCAATCACGGCTGGCTCCAAAGCATTTTTAACCTACCGGGCAAAAGCAGATTCTGAGTATGCTAGACGCTTGCGCAAGGCTGGTGTCGTTTTTCTAGGCCAGACGAATGTGCCTGAGTTTGCACTGGTAGCGGTGACAGAGCCGGCTCATTACGGACCGACGCGCAATCCGTGGAATCTTGACCATACTCCAGGCGGGTCCAGCGGGGGATCGGCAGCGGCTGTAGCCTCAGGAATCGTTCCGATCGCCGGTGCCAATGATGGTGGAGGATCGATTCGGATCCCGGCTGCCTACTGCGGGTTATTCGGGATGAAACCGACCCGCGGCCGCACCCCGGTTGGCCCGAATTATGGGCGGGCATGGCAGGGAGCCTCCGCTGAACATGTCCTTACACGTACAGTCAGGGACAGCGCAGCCATGCTTGATGTTCTTCACGGCCATGAAAAAGCCGGCGCGTTTTCTGTTCTTCCATATTCAGGCAGCTACTTAACAGCGGCAGGCACTCCTCTTGGAAAAAAACTAAGAATCGCTTTTTCGTTAGAATCGCCGATTGGAACAGAGGTTGATGCAGATTGCAAGGAGGCTGTCCTGAAAACGGTCCGGCTGCTCGAAGCAATGGGGCATAGAGTTGAAGAGGTGGAAGCGCCTGTAGACGGTGACAAAATCGCGAAAAGCTATTTGACGATGTACTTCGGAGAAACAGCAGCACTATTAGCCTCTCTAGAGGAAGTGCTTGGCCGGAAAGCAACTGCCGCTGATGTGGAGCCAACGACCTGGCTGCTCGGCCTGCTTGGCAAAGCGACATCCGCAGAAGAATTTGTTTTAAGTTTAAGAGAGTGGGACAGGGCTGCCCTGCAAATGGAAACCTTTCATGAAACCTATGATTTTTACATCACGCCTACAACTGCTTATCCACCAGCGAAAATCGGGGAACTTGAACCATCTTCGTCTGAAAAGTTCCTGATTAGTACTGTTGGCAAGCTGGGGCTCGGCGGAGTTTTAAAGAAAGCAGGGATTGTGGATCAAATCGCACAAAAGAATCTGGCGCGAACGCCATTCACCCAGCTCGCCAACCTGACAGGCCAGCCAGCGATGTCGCTGCCGTTGTACCAAACAAAAGATGGACTCCCAGTCGGTGTGCAGGTGATGGCTGCAAGAGGAAGAGAGGACCTGCTATTCCAATTGGCAGGGGAGCTAGAGGAATCTGAGAACTGGATTGATGTAAAGAGGAATCCTTTGTTTTAAATTTTGTTCAGCGATTAAAAAAGAAGCAGAGTGGGGGATTATGCATGGAAAATCAATTTTTCACATGTACTAAAATTCATAAGGGAGTATATGCAGCCATTGTAAAGGACGGACAGGGAGCACTCGGCAATGCAGGATTTGTTGATCTCGGCGATGGGATTCTAATCTTTGATACCTTCATGGTTCCGGCGGCTGCTTCGGAGCTGCGGCGTGTGGCTGAAGAGCAGACTGGCAAACCTGTAAAATATGTCGTGAATAGCCATTATCACGGTGACCACACAAATGGCAATGTCATCTTCAAAGATGCCGTCATCATTTCTACTGCACTGACCAGGCAAAAAATGCAGGAAAGTTACGAGAATCGTGATATCCCAGCCATGAAGGCAGGGATGGATTCCTATTTTGCTCAGCTTGAAGAGCGAATCGCTAAAGAACAAAACGAGCAGTTGCGCATTGCGCTTGAATATGATCTCTCAGATAAGCGCAAGTACGCGGAATCGCTAGATCTGATAGAAGAAGTCCTCCCAACCGTATTATTTGAAGATAAACTTGTGCTTCAAGGCAGTGAAAGGACAGTGGAGCTTTATCATTTCGGGGGAGGCCATACCGAAAGTGACCTCTTTATGTACCTGCCAGATGAGCAAGTATTATTTGCTGGTGATTTAGTGTTTGTTAATAACCATGCGTGGATGGGTCATGGCAACCCTCATGAGTGGCTAACTATACTGGAGAAGATGCAAAAATTTGCTGTCAGCAGCATAGTTCCTGGCCACGGTAATGCAGGCAGCCATGAGGATCTTCAAAACACGAAGGAATATATAGAAGATATGATTCACTTTGTCTCAGAAATGAACCAAAAAGGAAAATCGGTGGAAGAACTGATGGCTGAGCACATGTTGGAAAAGTACAGCAAGATGGATAGTCCTCATGTCTATGAGTGGAATCTGAATTTTTTACATGGATATTTGAGCCAGCGGGAGGTAAGCCATTCTTAATCAAACGTTTGATTAAACGAGGTCAATCCCCCGGTAATACTGAAAAGAGGCAGCCTCGGCTGCCTCTTTTTTAACATAGAACAATAATCCTGTATGGTGTTGTTTGCGCCGGGATGCTGAAAGTCGAGGGACCATAAATCACAATCAAGTTCCGGTTTGCGATACTTTTTGTGAATCTTTGCCCATTTTCCAATAAAATTGGTGTTCCTGGTGAAAGATTAAGCTTGAGCATGCCATCACTGCTGATCAGCTGGCTATTGAAAAAATCTACCTTTACATTCTGGCCGGGAGTTTCTTTTACCATGACGAGAGCCCTGTATTGTGGCGGATAAATAAGCGGCACAGGTGCGTCAGCGTCATAATAGCCTGTTACCTGATCGCCAACCCTGACCATTGCCTGGTCGACGAAATAGGTTTTCGGTTCAATCACAAAATTCACTTGTCTTCCTGTTCCATCGATGACCGACATCAATGTATAGCAACCTTCATTTTCTCCGGAAGGTGTAATCGAAAAATCATTGATCATCGTTACGACTCCCCTGAAAGGCAGGTACTTCACCATTTCCCTCACTTCCCTCATAGTACTCATGCCTATAGTCTATTCGCCGTGGTCACATCGGTGCTTGTTATTCATCGATATAAAAGGGTAAACAATATCCAAAAAGGAATGGTAAAATGCCTTTCAATTATGACCTTGATTTTGATGAGATTGATTTCCGTGAGCAGCCGGAGCTGTACCGGGTGGGAAGGGGCGAACAGGGGGTTTTGCTGGTGGAGCCGTATAAAAGTGAAATCCTGCCGCATTGGCGGTTCAAGACACCGGACATCGCCAGGGAGTCATCCGAAAAAATATATGAAATGTTCATGGATTATAAAGCGAAAAATGATTTTGTCGGCATGGATATGGCGAGGAAGTTCCTGCAGATGGGCTACACTCGCGCCCGCCGCTATACGAATTATAAGGGCGGCAGGAAATATGATGAGGACGGCAAGGTGAAGGAACGGCAGAATGATCCGGTAAAGGCCGAATCAGCAGCAATCTTCATGGAAAAATGGAAACAGGCCAGAACCGATAAAGAGTATCTCGTGCTGAAAAAGGAACATCAGAGAGAATACGGGTAAAAAACCTAATCCGCCGGGAATTAGGTTTTTTCATTTGTCCAGACATGTTTCCAAAGTCAATCAGCTTTTTTCATAATTCAATTCCAATGTAGAGTCAGAAATCTTTTCGGTCTCTAAAAATTTGCGGATTTCTGACCGCAACTGGTCTGACTCCTCTGGCTCCATGTTTTCAACCAGTAAATGGATCATCGCAGCATTTTCTTTCCCATCCAGAGACCACAGCTTCATTTTCTGAATGTCGATCACACGTGGCTTGTTTAGGATTTTACTTTTCAGCGCATCCAGGTCCACACCCGCGGGCGCAGATTCCAGTAAGATCAATAAGGTTTTCTTCAAATTCTTAACGACGTGGAACAAAATGTAGATCGTGATACCGATGGATAAAAGAGGATCCAGAATCGGAATATTGTTGAATTGTAAAATGATACTGACCACTAGGACAGCAATCCAGCCTAGCACATCTTCAAGTAAATGCCAGCTTAGCATCTTGGAATTCAAGCCTTCTCCATGCCTTAATTTTAACGCGGCAAATCCATTCACGAGAACTCCGAGGATTGCCAGCCACATCATTCCATCTGAATGAGGCGAAACAGGGTCAAGCAGTCTTTTCCCTGCTTCATAAAAAATATATAATGACCCGCTAATCAGGACGGTTCCGCTCAATAAAGCCCCAAGCAGGGAAAAGCGTTTATAGCCGAAAGGGTATTTCTCCGTAGCTCCTTTATTCGATTTTTTCTCCAGCAGCCAGGAGGCACCGAGTGACAAAGTATCGCCGAAATCATGTATTGCATCCGCAACAATTGCAATACTGCCAGTAAGGATGCCGCCGATTATTTCTATGACTGTAAAACCTGCATTCAAAAAGAATGCCAGTCCCATTCTCTTGCTGGTCTTTGAATCCTGTGGCATATAAATCATCTCCTGGTTCCTATATTCCCACAGGAGAATTAGTACAAACGAAAACCCCTGATCACTCTGATGTGTTCAGGGGTTTATAGGTCATTTTACTGGAATGACCGCTTCATTTAAAGCTCCTTCAAGCTCCAAAGTATAGGCTTCTATTTGCTGCTCGTTCCATTTGAATTGGCCACGCATGAAGTTAATCACATTTTCCTTGAAGTTATGCACAATGTGGATATCGAATAAAATTGCTCCTGTGCGTCTGTTGAAGAAGTCGACTGGCGTTGCTGCCGCTTCATATTGGATACCATAGATCAGCTTTGCGAACAACTCCAATGGCAGGCCGTATTGGTCTGCTTCTTTTTTGTGTTCAGATGCTAACTGGAATACGATCGGGGCATTCGATCCATACTGGTATGCCAGACGGCGGGCTTCTTCTTTAGTAAAGCCAGCCTTAATGCCCGCTTCAAGCTGCTTTTCTACAAAAGAGTCCAGGTTGGCAGAACCGCCGACATCTCCGCCTGAAATCGGCAAATTCTTCGTATGGCAGCCAGGGAAGCTGAGTCCATCCTCTTTAGCGAATTTTTCAGCAAGCAGGTCAACAATCGTTTCCGCCATTTTGCGGTAGCCAGTCAATTTTCCGCCAGCAATGGTGATCAGTTTTGAATCGGATTCCCAGATTTCATCTTTTCTGGAGATTTCAGATGGAGCCTTGCCATCCTCATGGATCAGCGGCCTGACGCCTGCCCAGCTGGATTCTACATCTTTTTCCGTGACATTCACATCTGGGAACATGTATCGGATCGCTTTAAGCAGGTAGCTTCTGTCTTCTTCCGTCATGCCAGGATTAATTGGATCTTCATTGTAAAAAGTATCGGTCGTACCGACATAGGTCTTGCCATCGCGAGGGATCGCGAATACCATCCGTCCGTCCGGGGTGTCAAAATAGATCGCCTGCTTGAGCGGGAAGCGTGATTGATCGATGACGATATGAACACCCTTTGATAGCTTCAGTGTTTTTCCTTTTTTCGAATCATCCATTTCACGGATGCCATCCACCCATGGTCCGGTGGCATTGACCACTTTTTTAGCGTGGACCTCGTACTCCTCACCTGTTAAAAGATCCTCAACCAGGACACCTGCAACAATACCGTTTTTATATATAAGGTTTTTAACTTTGGAATAGTTCAATGGTGTTGCGCCTTTATCCACAGCCTGTTTCATGACCTCGATTGTCAGTCGGGCGTCATCGGTGCGGTATTCAACATAATAGCCGCCGCCCTTCAAGCCGTCTTTTTTCACAAGTGGTTCTTTTGCCAAAGTTTCAGTAGCGCTGAACATTTTCCTGCGCTCCGACCTTTTGACACCTGCTAAAAAGTCATACACCCTAAGGCCAATGGAGGTGCTGAAGCTTCCGAATGTTCCGCCCTTATGGAAGGGGAGCAGCATCCATTCTGGTGTCGTGACATGCGGGCCATTCTCATACACAATCGCCCGCTCCTTGCCGACTTCAGCCACCATCTTCACTTCGAATTGCTTTAAATAACGAAGGCCGCCGTGCACGAGCTTTGTGGAACGGCTTGAGGTACCTGCCGCAAAATCCTGCATTTCCAACAAAGCTATATTCATCCCTCTAGTTGCAGCATCAAGGGCGATTCCAGCACCGGTAATGCCGCCGCCAATCACAAGAACATCGAATGTTCCATTTTTCAGTTTCGATACTATATTTTTACGATCGAGATTTGAAAATCTCATACGATACGCCTCCTTGAATATGAAAAAAAGAGAGACCACAAACAACATTATCGCCCAAAAGCCGTAATGTTATCGTGGTCTCTCCAGTTCTCCTACCCGATTTATTAACTTGTAATCATTATATCACAGACACAAGGGATTTTCATGTGTCGGATTTTTTACAAAGAAAGCTTAGTGTTTAACAACTTCCTGTCCACGGACATTCCATGTCACAGCAAACAATAATGTTGCAAGCGCGCAAGAAATAGTCAGCAGCAAGAAACCAGCGTCCCAGCCAGCAAAGTCAACCAGGTAACCCATCAAAGCGTTGGCTGCAACAGATCCGCCAAGGTAACCGAATAATCCGGTCAAGCCAGCAGCTGTTCCGGCAGCTTTTTTAGGTACATAGTCAAGTGCTTGAAGACCTATCAGCATAACAGGTCCGTAGATCAAGAACCCGATTGCGATCAGAGCAGCCATATCGACGAATGTATTTCCTGGCGGGTTGAACCAGTAGACAAGGACGGCAACCAATACACCTAGCATGAACACGAATCCAGCAGGTCCGCGGCGTCCCTTAAACAGCTTGTCCGATAGGTATCCAGCCAGCAATGTACCAGGGATACCAGCCCATTCATACAGGAAGTAGGCGACACTTGATTCGTTCATTGAGAAGCCTTTTTCTTCACTTAAATAAGTTGGTGCCCAGTCCAATACTCCATAACGGACAAAGTAAACGAAGACGTTGGCAACGGCAATGATCCAAATCCATTTATTGTTTAAAACATACTTGAAAAGAATCTCTTTTGTCGTCAATTCCGTTTCGAATAACTGTTTCTTTTTTGTTGGATAATCATCACGATATTCTTCAATTGGCGGAAGTCCCATTGATTGAGGAGTATCACGAATCAGCATAAAGGCCACAAGTGCTACAGCAAGTGCCACGATGGCCGGCAGTATGAAAACACCTTCATATCCTGCGTAAGATGAACCAAGTATTCCGGCAAATATCGCTGCTCCGGCAACTGCAAGTGGAGCCATCAAACCGCCGCCGACATTGTGGGCAACGTTCCAGATTGCGGTTTTACCGCCACGCTCACTAACACTGAACCAGTGAGTCAACACGCGGCCAGCAGGAGGCCAACCCATACCTTGAACCCAACCATTGATAAAAAGCATGATAAACATAATAGCAACAGAAGATGTGAAAAATGGTATGAAGCCCATCAATAAGCTGACAATGGCAGAGAGGACAAGTCCTGCGGTCATGAACCACCGGGCGTTACTCCGGTCCGACACCGTCCCCATCACAAATTTACTGATTCCATACGAAATGGAGATCGCGGATAATGCTAGTCCCAATTCACCCTTTGAGAATCCCTCTTCCACAAGATAAGGCATGGCGATTGAGAAGTTTTTACGCAAAAGATAATAAGCTGCGTAACCGATGAAGATTCCCATGAAAACCTGGAACCTTAACTTCTTATACTCGGCTTCGGTTCTTTCTTCAGACAGTCTCTCCACATGGGGAGCCGGCTTGAATAAGTTAAGCATGTATAAGTCCTCCTTAAGATTATTTGTTAGTATTAGCAGAAAACACGAAAAAACCCATGCTTAACAGCACCTCTCTACAGAAAAGAGGGCATAAAGCATGGGTCTCCATATCTCCACCATAGTTAACTTGTAAACCTATACTACCTTGAGATGAAAGCGATGTCAACAATTAAATTATATTTCTGTAATTTCCCACAACTCCCTTTTAGAAGTGGTGATGGCAGAAGCACCTGCATTCAATGCGTTCTTCACTTCCTCAGGAGTCCTGATCAGCCCGCCTGCAAAAATCGGAATGTTAACTCGTTCCTTGACCTCCTTGATCATCCAAGGCATTGCTCCTGGTAAAACCTCAATATAATCAGGGCGCGTTTTTTCAATAAGTTTATAGCTTTTTTCGAGTGCATGCGAATCAATCAGGAACACCCTTTGCACAGCGAGCACTCCTTTTTGTTTTGCCTTTAAAATGACACTCGACTTCGTTGAAATCAGGCCATACGGTTTGTATTCCTGGCAGAGGTATTCGGTCGAATAGTCATCGCTCTTCAGTCCCTGAATCATATCCACATGATAGATCATCTTTTTTCCATGACGTTTTGCCATAGCGTTAATATTTTTTAATTGGGCGATATGCACTTCCAACATGACTCCGATTTCAAAAGGGCTTCCAAGGAACTGTTCAAACTCCTTCATGTTCGATGATGCGGGCAAGATTTTTTGATCCAAAAGAATCCCATCCTTACATTTAATTACTCATTATCTTAACATGAGTGGCTTGAAGTTTTCTATGGAGACAGATGGCTTTTTTGAGCACAATAGCATACTTAAAATTGTGGTAATGCATAAACATTAGTACGATAGTAATAAAGATCCCTATTACATATTAAAGAGGAGACAATATGCAGATTGGTAAGGAAAAGAAGAGCACACAGGTTTTTGGGGAAGACGCCGTCCTGGCAGCTATTGAAAGGTCTTTGGCGATGATCGAATTCGATCCTGATGGACAAGTGCTCTGGGCAAATGAGAACTTTGCACGGACGATGGGCTATCGAGTAGATGAAATGCCGGGACTGTTGCATAAACAGTTTTGTACAGCCGAATTTGCAGGAAGCAGAGCCTATATAGAATTATGGAGAAACCTGCGCAGCGGAAAAAGCTTTCAGGAGAAAATCCAGCGAGTCACGAAGAGAGGCAATCTTCTCTGGCTTGAGGCTACATACACACCTGTATATGATGATTTAGGCAGAGTTGCTGGTGTGGTGAAGGTGGCAACTGACATCACGGAGCGAGAATTGAACACGACAAGACTTGCCAGGGAGCTTCAGCAAATGTCCCAAGACCTGAACGAACGCGCGGAAATGGGGATTACAAGAAGTGAAGAAGCAGCCACGGCCGCCAGCAAGCTTGTACAAGAGTCAAAAGAAAATCTTGAAATTCTCGAATCTCTGAAATCGCAGGCCAAATCGATCGGCAGCATCGTCCAGACCATTCGTGAAATTGCCGCACAAACCAATCTGCTTGCCCTGAACGCAGCCATTGAAGCGGCAAGAGCCGGAGAACATGGGAGAGGCTTCAACGTCGTTGCAGGAGAAGTCCGGAAACTCGCCACACGCGTCCAGGATTCAATCCAGGAAGTCAATGAACACATCGAAGGAATAGCAAGCGAAATCACAAAAATCAACGAAGCCACCCAGCGCTCGCAAAATGGCATCACTAACAACAAGAACCTCAATGAACAAGCAGTCGCCGCCTTCAAAGAAATCGGCAGTGCCGCCCACGAACTGGACCAGCAAGCAAAAACATTCAAAGAAATCTTATAAGGAAAACGGACACCGCGATGATTATGGCGGTGTTTTTTTGGATTGGAGTAGAGTGAGGTGAGGATGTTGAAACAAAAAGTTCGTCTATGTGACCAAGAGGAGTGGTCTGTTGTTGAAATGTGAGAGAGGAACGTTCTATGAGCACAAATGGATTGCAATGTCACAAAAAGGGCATATAGAAATTTTCTATGATCCCGAATGGATTGAAATAGCGACAAAACGTCGTATAGAAGAAATGTATAGGCACCTGCATTACCTGAAAAAGAGTCGCAAGAGCCAGAACGGTAAAAGCAGAGCTTCTGCATTACCTGAAAAAGAGTAGAAAGAGTAAAAACGGTAAAAGCAGAGCTTCTACATTACCCGAAAAAGAGTAGAAAGAGTAAAAACGGTAAAAGCATAGCTCCTGCATTGCCCGAAAAAGAGTTGAAAGAGTAAAAACGGTAAAAGCAGAACTCCTGCATTGCCCGAAAAAGAGTTGAAAGAGTAAAAACGGTAAAAGCAGAGCTTCTGCATTGCCCGAAAAAGAGTAGAAAGAGTAAAAACGGTAAAAGCAGAGCTTCTGCATTACCCGAAGAAGAGTAGAAAGAGCTAAAACGGTAAAAGCTTAGCTCCTGCATTGCCCGAAATAGAGTCGCAAGAGCCAGAACGGTAAAAGCATAGCTCCTGCATTACTAGAAAAAGAGTTGAAGGAGCCATAATGGTAAAAGCAGAGCACCTGCATTTCCCGAAAAAGAGGGGAGAGAGCCGTAACGGTAAAAGCAGAAGCTTTTTCGTATAAATCCGTTCATAGGATTCGAAATTTACCAAACCACAGCAACTTTTCCCCTATAATTAGCGTCTCAATCTTTACAAGGGATTGCAATATTTGTTGAACCGTTAAATTTATGGTATATTTTAAGAATTCAACCCCCTATTTTCTCCAGCCACTTTCTTCACTATTCTTTATTAAGAGATATGATTCCCATGGGAATTGATAAATACATTTACACTAAGAAACAGGAGCTGAACTATGGAAACGAAATTGAAAAAGGATCTCAAGATTTTCGCTTTGGGCGGTCTTGGTGAAATCGGTAAAAATACGTATGTAATTCAATATAAAAATGAAATGGTGTTAGTGGATTGCGGAATTAAGTTTCCGGATAATGAGTTGTTCGGAATTGATTATGTGCTAGCGGATTACACTTATTTGAAGCAAAACCAGGACAAGCTGGTAGGTATTTTCGTCACTCATGGCCACGAAGACCATATTGGCGGATTGCCGTTTTTGCTGCAGGATGTGAAGGCGCCGATTTATGGAGGTGATTTTGCAGTTGAGCTAATTAAGTCCAAGCTGCAGGAGCACAAAATCAAGGGTGTCAAGTTCCACCAGATCAACAATGATACGGTCGTCGAGTTCCAGAATATCAAGGTTCGCTTTTTCCGGACAACGCACAGTATCGCGGATTCATTCGGTGTCGTGGTTACGACTCCGGAAGGGAATATTGTTCACACAGGTGACTTTAAATTTGATTTAACACCGGTTGGAAGGGGCACTGATTTTCAAAAAATCGCTGAGATCAGCAGTGAAGGTGTACTTTGCTTGTTATCGGACAGTACGAACAGTGAGCAGCCAGGATTCTCGATATCTGAAAGACGTGTCGGAGAAGCTATCGAGGATATTTTCCAGACAGTGGATGGCCGCGTCATTTTCGCTACCTTCGCCTCCAATATTGACCGCGTACAGCAGGTGGTGAAGTCGTCCCTCAAGTATAACCGGAAAATGGCGATTGTTGGCCGAAGCATGGAAAAGACTTTCGAAATCGGACGCAGACTGGGTTATATTTCTGCGCCAGATGATGCTTTCGTAAGCGTTAACGAGATCGGACAGGTTCCAAGCCATCAGCTGACGATCATCTGTACGGGTAGCCAGGGCGAGCCGATGGCAGCTCTTGCGCGGATTGCGAATGGAACACACAGACAAATCTCAGTCATACCTGGAGATACGATTGTCTTTTCGTCATCACCGATTCCCGGCAACACAATCAGCGTAAACCGCGTAATTGATAAGCTGCACCGAATCGGCGCCGATGTCATCCATCATAAAATCAGTGAGGTTCATACCTCAGGGCATGGCAAGCAGGAAGAGCAGAAGCTGATGATCAAGCTTCTGAATCCGAAGTTTTTCATTCCGATTCACGGTGAATACCGTATGCTGGACCAGCATGTTAAATTAGCGGAACAATGCGGAATCCCGCGTGAAAACTCGTTTATTTTAGATAACGGGGATGTCCTGGAATTGTCTGCAGACGGCGGGCAGGTTGCCGGAAAAGTTCCAGCTCAGCCAGTATATGTTGACGGCAGCGGAATCGGCGATATCGGACATATCGTCTTAAAAGACAGAAGAGTACTTTCACAGGACGGACTTGTGATCGTCACGATGATGATCGATCGCGAGAAAAAGCAGCTGGTCAACAAGCCGACTGTGGTAACAAGAGGATTCGTTTATGTCAGGGAGTCAGGCGACCTGATGAAAAATGTAGAAGAACTGATCAAGGATAAAATTGTGACTGAATTGGCAGGAGGCACGAAGGACTGGTCAAGCATCAAGAAGGCCGTCATCGACGTCGTCAACCCATTCCTATACAGCCAGACAGGCAGAAGACCAATGATTTTGCCGATTATCATGGAAGTATAAATTAAGAACGCTCCTTAATGGGGCGTTTTTTTTGTGTTCAGACAAAATAAAGTCACTTCCCCGAGATTTTGTCTGAAGTCATGTCAGCTTCGGACAAAATAGCGTCACTTCCCCGAGATTTTGTCTGAAGTCACACCAGGTTCAGACAAAACATCGCCACTTTCACTAGATCTTGTCTGAAGTCACACAAGGTTCGGACAAAACAAAGTCACTTCCCCGAGGTTTTGTCTGAAGTCACACAAGGTTCGGACAAAACAAAGTCACTTTCCTGAGATTTTGTCTGAAGTCACACCAGATTCAGACAAAATAGCGTCACTTCCACAAGATTTTGTCTGAAGTCACACCAGGTTCAGACAAAACAAAGTCACTTTCCCGAGGTTTTGTCTGAAGTCACACCAGCTTCGGACAAAGCAGCGCCAATTCCCCGAGATTTTGTCTGAAGTCACGCCATGTTCAGACAAAGCAACGCCAATTCTCCGGGATTTTGTCTGAAGCCACACCAGGTTCGGACAAAACACCGTCAATTCTACAAAATTTTGTCTGAAGTCACACCAGGTTCAGACAAAACAAAGTCACTTTCCCGAGACTTTGTCTGAAGTCATGCCAGGTTCGGACAAAATAGCGTCACGTCCCCGAGATTTTGTCTGAAGTCATGCCAGGTTCGGACAAAATAGCGTCACGTCCCCGAGATTTTGTCTGAAGTCATGCCAGGTTCGGACAAAACAGCGTCACGTCCCCGAGATTTTGTCTGTAGTGATGCCAGGTTCGGACAAAATAGCGTCACGTCCCCGAGATTTTGTCTGAAGTCACACCAGGTTCAGACAAAACATCGCCACTTTCACTAGATCTTGTCTGAAGTCACACAAGGTTCGGACAAAACAAAGTCACTTCCCCGAGGTTTTGTCTGAAGTCACACAAGGTTCGGACAAAACCCCGTCAATTCCACAAAATTTTGTCTGAAGCCACCCCAGGTTCAGACAAAACAAAGTCACTTCCACAAGATATTGTCTGAAGCCACACCAGGTGAAACAATCATACCAAGCTTCATTTCCACACAAAAAACCCCACTGAATCACCAGTGGGGTTCTGCAATCTTATTGTTGTTGATCATCTTTTTCATAAAAACGAAGCAAGTCTCCGTAAATGATTTGATCTGAGTAACTTAGTTCGTTTTTCGCATGCTCGATGAATGGTTCACAGCTTGCACCGTCAGTCGGTTCTTCTGTGGCTTTATCATAACATACACCTTTTGTGTAAACTAAATCTTCGGTAATGAAGCTTCCGTCTCTTAGGGCAACAAAGTTATCCTGCTTTTCGGAGAACATGTCTGCTCCAAACTGGATATCCTGCTTAGTATCGATTCCAGCGAGATTCAGCAATGTTGGGCGAAGATCGATTTGACCAGTTACAGTTGAAATCGTTTTGCCTTCGTGACCAGGGATATGGATAATCATCGGCACACGCTGCAGTTGTGTAGAAACAAATGGCGTGATTTCCTTGCCAAGGTATTGCTCCATTGCTTTGTTATGGTTCTCGGAAATACCATAGTGGTCACCGTAGATCACGATGATTGAATCCTCGTAAAGTCCTTCTGCTTTCAAATCCTCGATGAATAGCTTCAATGCTTCATCCGTATAGCGAACGGTTGGGAAGTAGCGGTTCAAAGTGCCGCTGTTTGAATCAAATTCATCAATGAATTTATCTTCTTCATCCAGTTCGAACGGGAAGTGGTTTGTCAGCGTAATGAACTTCGCAAAGAACGGCTTTGGCATTGCTTTTAAATGTTCAACTGACTGGTCGAAGAAATCCATATCCTTCATACCCCAGCCAACAGAATTTTCTTCATTCACTTCATAATCCGGCAATGAGTAAAAACGGTCATAACCGAAATTATTGTACATTACGTCACGATTCCAGAAGCTCTTGTTGTTCGCATGAAGCTTCGCAGTGTAATAAGAGTTTTCCTTCAGCCTTTCAGCAAGTGACATGTATTCATTCCCTGAGTGGGTGAAGAATACGGCTCCGCGGCCAAGCGGATATAAAGAGTTTTCCAATAGGAATTCTGAATCAGACGTTTTACCTTGTGCAGTCTGATGGTAAAAGTTATTAAAGTAATAGCTGTCTTTAATGAACTCATTCAAGAATGGCGTGACTTCCTGGCCATTCACCTTCTGTCCGATGACAAAGTTCTGGGTAGATTCCATTGAGATGACAATAAGGTTCTTGCCCTTTGCCGCACCGAACATTTCTTTAGATGGTTCTTTATATTGAGCACGAGTATAGTTCTCGATTTCGGTCAACTGGTTGCCATCTGCCATGGCTCTTTGTGCTGTTGTCTTTGTCTGTAGGTACGCATCATAGATATGGTGATTGTACGTCCCGATATTCTTTACTAGGATTTCCCTGTCGAACGTACGAGTCAATAATTCAGGACGTTCAGACTCAGAAAGCCCAAGGTTGAAAAAGGCAAGACCAATCGCGCTGAAGTAAAACGCTGCTGCATATACGTTTTTGTACTTTTTAAAAGAAATCTTAGAACTTTTTACAAAAGCTAGCGCTAGAATCAACAAGGTATCGGCAAAATAAATGATATCAGTCCAGCTAATCAATTCCCCGACACTGCTCTTTAAATCGCCCATATTGCTTGTCTGTGTCAACAGGGGAATCGTGATGAAATCACTGAACTCCTTATAGTAAACAACATTGGCGTAAAGAATAAAGGAAGTGATGAAACTTGTCGCAATGACAAAAATTTTCTGCTTCCTGCCTGCCATGAAAATCCCTAGTCCCAAAGCGAACATAAGGAAGCTCAATGGATTAATGAACAGGATGAATTCCTGCATTTTATTTTCAATATCTATATCAAAATTGAACTTATAAACGGTGTAGGTTTTTAGCCATAATAGAACAATGGCAATCAAAACAAAACTTACGGACATATTCTTTTTAGTCCCCATGCAATCCCTCCTAGGAATCTATTGAAGCTTACATTTTACCACAAGTGAAAATAGTTTTGTAGCTGTACCGATAATCGCGTAATTTTCCGATATTAATTATACGTTTAAAAGCAGGGAAAAGTTTCTGGTAATTACTTCAAGTCTTTTATATTCATTTAACTTTGTCCTAATAATCGTATCCGTCAGGCGCTTTTGTTTTTTTGCCATAGGAAACTTTTTTGGAGTCCTGTCAATTATATGGACAAGGGTAAAAAGGTTGCTATAGACTTACTCACTTCTTGATTGTTAAAATGTTCTAGCACTTGAATGGAGGCCAGTCCATGAATGAAGAACGTTATTCCAATTTGAAATTAGGCGAACGTGGAGCCATTATAAGTATCCTCGCTTATATACTTCTTTCTGCCTTGAAACTTTCTGTAGGTTATATCAGCGATTCCGAAGCATTGAAGGCAGATGGTTTGAACAACACGACCGATATTTTAGCCTCGCTTTCCGTCCTTATCGGGTTAAGGCTATCGCAAAAACCTGCTGATGATGACCATCTTTATGGCCACTGGAAATCAGAAATGGTCGCTTCGATGGTGGCATCTTTTATCATCATTGTGGTCGGATTCCAGGTTTTAACCAGCGCTTTCACATCCGTTTTTGAAGGAACTCAGGAAGCACCAGATCTGGTTGCTGCCTGGACAGGTTTATTTTCCGCACTCATTATGTATTTTGTGTATCGTTATAACCGGAACCTCGCTAACAAAATAAAAAGCCATTCGGTCATGGCCGCGGCTAAAGATAACCTGTCCGATTCTTGGGTGAGTATCGGTACGGCTGTCGGAATCATCGGCTCCCAATTTGGTTTGCCATGGCTCGATCCCGTAACCGCAGTCATCGTTGGTGCACTGATTTTAAAAACTGGCTGGGACATCTTCCGCGAAGCATCCCACCAGCTGACAGACGGCTTTGATGTAGACCTAATTAAAGAATATAACGATACCATCTGTAATATTCCTGGTGTCAAAGGAATTAAGGATTTAAAGGCGCGGAGCTACGGCAACAATATTGTCGTTGATTGCGTCATCACCGTGAATCCGACCCTCGACATCAGCACCGCACATGATATCTCCACAATGGTCGAAGAGAAACTTATGGAAGAATACGATATATATGACGTCCATGTCCATGTAGAGCCGGATTGAGAAGGAAAAAGATATGAGCGACTGAAGATGTTAATGCATACTTAGCAGGTCAATTATTTTAGAAGGGTACAGGTAATGATTCATGAAGTTTGTAAAATCGCAGATGAAACAATTGATTAAAGATAATCCAGAGCTGCAAACGCGCTTATCTAGTTTGATAAAAGAACATGACCTGGAGAAAAGCTTTGCATTAAAAGCTTTGTATCACTCTGAAGTAGCTGAAGGCGGAAAGTATCAGAGTGCATACCAATCACTTGACTTACCTAAGGGGTAAGTCATTTTTATTTCGATTACCACAAGGAAAGTTATATGATATGGAGTGGAGAAATGCTGTTTTGCACAGGGAAGGATTTGACATTGAGTGAAATTCACTAACTTTGAGCCTAAGTCATTTATATATAATTACGCATTTCCATCTGAGGAAAAAGAGTTGTGTGCATTGGAAATGCGCTCGTTTTTTGGGGAGGATACAGAATCCAGCGTCTTGGAGAGCACTTTGAAAATCGATCCAAGCCGAAGTCCTTTTATAAGGGGACGTATGGATGTCATTATTGACGGTGAGCAATTAGAGGACCTAATTGAGCAAGTGAAAAAATTAGAATTGAATGGCGCTACTTTTAAAGTGATGTATGTAAAAGTGACAGGTCCTGAAAAGGTGGATTTTGAAGAGAGACGCAGAATCGAACGAGTAGTGGGTCTGGAAATTCCCGGGGAGCCGGAGCTCGTAAATCCTGATCTGCTGTTTGGGATCATGAATGTGAATGAGCGTTGGGTATTTGGTGAATACCACAGCAGCGAACAGGTCTGGCTGCATCACCAGCAAAAGCCGCATAGCTACTCAACTTCATTGAGTACTCGTGTCGCAAGAGCGGTCGCCAATATCGCAGTTCCTAATCCAGCTGGAGTTAAAGCGATCGATCCATGCTGCGGAATTGGAACGGTAGTGGTGGAAGCATTATCGATGGGGATTGACATTGTTGCCAGTGATATCAACCCGCTCATTCTGCCTGGAACAAGGGAGAACATCGCACATTTTGGATATGAAACGGAAGTTACGTTCAAGGACATCCGCAAAGTCACTGGGAGCTACGACGTGGCGATTATTGATATGCCGTACAATCTGTGCTCGGTCATCACACCGGAAGAGCAGCTTGAAATGCTTCAAAGCACATACGAGTTTGCTGATAAAGTGGTTATCGTCACGATTGAATCAATCGACTCTATCATCGCTAATGCTGGTTTTGTCATTGCTGATCGCTGTGTCGTGAAAAAAGGGACCTTCGAACGCGAGATCATTGTCTGTAAAAAATAAGATAAATTTAAGGACGATTATGCATATCATAATCGTCCTTTTTTCTCGAGATCTTAATCCAACTACAGCGATTGTCGGGGCTGTACGAGGCGCTTGCGCTTTTTGTTCTATTTAATTGCCTTGCTCACTCTAAGCTTCTTTCCTTTAATTGTCCCATTCTCCATTGCCTGAATGACAAGCGAGCCTTTTCCGTTCAGGATATCGACATATGACATAGTGTCGTGGATCGTGATGATGCCGATATCGTCTGCGGTTACTCCAGGAATTTTCGCGATCGTTCCAACAAAGTCGACAGCACGAAGCTTTTTCTTTTTCCCGCCGCTAAAATGAAGCTTCATAATGTCCTGGTTGATGCGGGCTGTCTTGTTGTTTTTCACGCCACGGCGTCCACTGATTTTTTCATCGAACGCAGTCTGGTTTCTTGTAACTTCCTGCTTGCTCGGAGCCTCTGTCATAGGAATCTCAAAGCCAATGTATCGTTCGATGGCCCTGATGAATTTATCTTCATAAGGTGTAGCAAGCGTAATCGCTTTTCCTTTATTACCAGCGCGCCCAGTTCGGCCTGTCCGGTGCACATAGCCTTCTTTTTCCATCGGAACGTCATAGTTAATGACGAGCGAAACGTTATCGACGTCAATCCCGCGTGCAGCAACATCGGTGGCCACTAGATAACGGAAATTCCCCATCTTGAAGCCATTCATTACGGCGAAGCGATCTTCCTGCTCTAATCCGCCATGAAGTCTTTCACAGGAATAATTAGCATCCTCCAGCTGTTCAAACACAGTATCAACATTTTCCTTCGTTCGGCAAAAAATGATGCAGCTCTCCGGGTTTTCAACAACGGTAATGTCTTTAAGCAGTGAAATCTTATCTTCTTCTTTCACTTCGATCAGCAAATGGTCTATCGTATTGGTTGTGACCCCAGTGGAAGCAATTTCGATATTAACAGGATCTTTCATATATTTATGACAGAGATTTTCAACGTCTTTAGGTAATGTCGCAGAAAATACCATCGTTACTCTGTCTGATGGAAGTTCTTCGATAATGAATTCCACATCATGGATAAAACCCATATTGAGCATTTCATCCGCTTCATCTATGATCAGGTACTTGATTTCATCTAATACAAGTGTTCCTCTTTCGATATGATCGATCACACGTCCTGGCGTACCAACAACAACATGCATTTTTTGTTTCAATTCCTCTTTTTGTTTTGCGAAAGGTTCCTTCCCATAAACGGCCATAGCCTTGATTCTTTTGAATCGGCCGATATTTGTAATATCTTCACGAACCTGTACAGCCAGCTCCCTGGTTGGAGTAAGAATCAACGCTTGTGGATTTCTTTCCTCCCAATCAACCATATCGCAAATGGGAATGCCGAAGGAGGCAGTTTTGCCGCTTCCAGTCTGGGATTTTACGACAAGATCCTGTTTCTGCAATGCTAACGGAATGACTTCTCCCTGGACCTCTGTCGGCGATTCATATTTCAACACTGAGAGGGCGCGTTTAATTTCATCGCTTAAGTTGTACTCGTCAAAACTTCTTTTACTCATGTGAAAACCTCTTTTTATTTTATTATTCCACTTATTTATATAGGATTCTCGCAAAGAATCATGATATGCATAAACTGAATAGTATTCATTATACTGCAAACGTCTGACTAATCGACTTTTATTATTTGAAAAGGAAAGCTAGGTGTTCCTTCAGTCAGCTGATGAAGCTTTTAGAAAATGGCTCTGTTAAACCTGGCTGTTGATTTTCGTTCCAGGCGCTTCGCTTTCCGCGGGGAAGAATAATGAAAAATCCCAAAAGCCGGCTTTTTCATAAACCAATTCTTCCTTGCAGTAGGGGAGCCTCCTCGGCGCTTTATGCGCCTGCGGGGTCTCCCCATGACTTGCTCATCCCGCAGGACATTGATTGAGCTTCCTCGAATGTGCCCACGCACGATGGAAATGCGTTAGCATTTTCGGAGGAGTCTACGCGCCTTCCACTACAATCAACAGTGCTTTAAAACAACATTGGGCTTTAACAGAGCCTTGAAAAGAAATCAAAAGCTACATGTAAAAAGGCGGATTTTCACTAAAAGTTTCACAAATTATCAATAATTCAAATGATACCCAAAGGGGTTATCAGGATATAATAAAAATAAGAAAGAAAACGATTTCATTTTTCTGAAAGGGTGTTGGACATGAACTATCAGGAAGTCAAATCTCAATTAGAAGCATTGCAGATGCAGCTGGCAAATAAAATGCAGAATCCAAGCCTGTCTATAGATGAAAAAAATGAGCTTCAGAGAGCGATTGCAAACTACGATTATATAATTGAATTGACCTGCATGAATCATTTTGAGCGGGGAAAGGCCATTCACTAATAAACGAAGCCTGGAGGTGGTACCTCCAGGCTTCGTTTATGGAAAAATCTTGGAGCTAATGCTAGCACCATCGTGCTTTATAGGACTCCGCTTAATGGCTTCTGGCTGAAATAATCCAGGGCATAATTGACCTGGTCGATTTCATAGATTTTTCTTTCAATGCAAAACTGAATCACAAGATCGGATGTTTCACTGTCTGACAAAGAGTAGCCGGCAGAGCTTAACAGCTTGTCGGTTTCTTTTTTGTTGAGCTCAAGGGCCAGCGCAAGGGCTGTGACCGTGTTTTTACTCGGTTTGTATTCAGGGTTAGAGCGGATCTTTGAAAAAAGACGTCGGTCAAGGCCAGCTTTCTTATAGACCTCGGAGTCCTTGCAGCCTTTTTTGTCTATAAAGCCAAACAATACTTTCTGAAGAGTCGGCTTTCTCTTCTCGGCTATGAAGCTTTCAATCTCGAGCGGTGAAATGCTCTCAAGGACATAATCCTCTATGTGTCCAGCGGACTTTTCATAAAGAACAAAATTCATATTAAGATCGATATACTCTTGTAAATCTGCCAATATTTTTTGATCCAGCATGTGGCCAGCCTCCTTGAAAATGTCGCTTAACAGGCGACCAAAATATGGATGAATCTAGATATGATTATATCAGATTCAGCTTAGGAGGATGATAGTGATGAAGAATAATTTAACGGAAATCATTTTTTTGCTTGACCGGAGCGGCTCGATGGAAGGGCTGGAGAGAGACACAGTTGGCGGTTTCAATGCTTTTGTAAAAAAACAGACCGAACTGGAAGGCGAGACAATCCTGACAACGGTGCTTTTTGATGATCAATATGAAGTGCTCTGGAACGGGATTGATGCACGGGAGGCGAAGCTCACTGAAGATGAATACTATGTCCGCGGGATGACAGCGCTTCTGGATGCAGTCGGAAAAACAATACTTGATGTTGGCTACCGTCTTGGCAGAACCAGCGAGGAAAAGAGGCCTGGCAAAGTCATTTTCGTGATCACGACAGATGGCATGGAGAACGCGAGCAGCGAGTTCACATATGGAAAGGTGAAGGAACTGATCCGGCACCAGCAGGAAAAATACAGCTGGGAATTCATCTTCATGGGTGCCAACATCGATGTAGCCAAAGAAGCAGACAGCCTCGGAATCAATATGGAGAACTCCTTTAACTTCGAAGCCTCTGAAAAAGGAATTGAAAACATGTATGAAATGGTATCGGAATCCATTACCGAGAAAAGAATGAAGGGAATGTTTGAAGATGAAAATCTTTAAAAAATGGTGGTTCTGGTTGATTGCAGTTATTATCGTTTTTGCCTTAGCTGGGGGCGGAGGGGAAGAGGAAACAGCTACAAAGGTAGATCAAGCAGATGAAACCTCAGCTTCGGCAGCTGGAGAAACCTCTACTACCGCTAAAGAAGAAGAAAAAGCTCCGCCAGTAAAGGAAGAATTCGCAGTCGGGGAGAAGGTCCAATTAGAAGACAATGTGCTGACGGTCACCAAAGTTGAGAAATCAGCCGGAGGTGAATTTGACCAGCCAAAGGATGGACATGAGTATGTTGTGGTAACAGTTTTGATCGAGAATGCCGGCGATGAAAACATTTCATATAATCCTTTTGATTTTAAGATGTCGAACAGCCAGGGTCAAATCGTTGACCAGGCATTCACGACAATAGATACAAATACCGCACTTCAATCCGGAGAACTCGCACCCGGTGGAACGGTTACTGGCACAATCGCTTTTGAACAGCCAGCAGGAGATCCTGGCCTGCAGCTTCAATACACACCTAGCTTCTGGTCGGATAAGACAGTTAAGGTGAATTTGCAATGAGAGCAAGGGAGCGGCTTGGCCGTTCCCTGCTTTTGACGTCTTCCTGACATGTGAAACACTGTTTTACAGTGAATTCCCCAGTAGGTTCACTAGATTTTGTTTAGAAAATTTTTATATAAAATATTTCATCTGACATTTTGCTGACATATTACCAGAGTAAATTATGAGTATAAGGTTCATGTCCAATTTGAACCTAAAAATAGAAAGAATTACAGGAGGATGTCAGATATGAAAAAGAAATCAGTTATTGGCTTCACAATTGCAGGTGCATTATTGCTTGGAGGGTATGCAACTACATCGTTGGCGAATGATGACAGCACCACAAGCACAGCAGCAACTGTTAAAAGTTTTTTTGGAAAGGGTTTTGGCCATAAAGGATATTACGGAGGGAACTCAGAGGCGCTGATCGAAAAAGCAAAGGATCTTGGCATCAGTACATCAGGAAAAGATGCTCAAACATTAATGGGTGAAATTCGTGAAGCGACAATTAAGAATGAAGCAAAGGAACTTGGGATCAAGACAGACGGTAAGGATATCTCAACGCTGGCTGAGGAAGTCCAATTGGCGAATCTTAAGCAAAGAGCGAAGGATTTGGGTATTTCTGCTGATGGAAAAGATGCCGCAGCCCTCCACGATGCGATTCGTCTAGAGAACCTTAAGGATGAAGCGAAAGAGCTGGGCGTTTCAACGGATAACAAGGATGCACAGACTTTAATGGAAGAGATCCGGACAGCGAACTTGAATAAAAAAGCGAAGGAACTGGGTGTTTCTACTGAGGGCAAAGACCTGCAGACATTGCAGCAGGAAGTTCATACAGCTTATATCAATCAACAGGCTAAAAAGTATGGAATTACAGTAGATGGCAAGGATATCCGCGACATTGCGCAGGAGGTGCGGTCTGCTAAAGTAAAAGCAGATGCCAAAGAACTGAACATTACGATTGACGGCAAAACAATAGGTGAAATCGCCCAGGAAGTGCAGGAAAAGAAAGTCCTGAACTTGGCGAAGGAATTGGGAATATCCACTACCGATAAAGACACACGCCAGCTGATGGAAGAAATTCAGGCAAAGGATGCTGACAAGCTTGATGAGCTGTTCGAAGATGGAATCGGGAACCATGGAATGGGCTTCGGCCATGGCGGAGGTTTCGGAATGGGCAGCGGATTTGGACATGACGGAGGCTTCGGAAAAGGTGGAAAAGGCGGAATGGGACATGGAGGTTTCGGTGGTGAAGGTGGCCGTGGCGGCATGCACCATAGCGGCAGCGGAAGAGGATTTTAATTTCATTAAATAGTAAGGGTCCCCCGATATCAAGCGGGGGTTTTTCCTGTAAGATAGGAAGTAGAACAGTTCAAATATATAGGATGATGGGAGGGGCGGCGATGAAAAGCATATTAATAGTAGAAGATGAACAAACGATCTCAAGAGTGCTGGCAGTTTACCTGAAGCATGAAGGATATGAGATACTCCAGGCGTACGATGGCAAACAAGGTCTCCATTTATTTACTCAGCACCAGCCTGATCTTGTTCTGCTGGATGTGATGCTGCCTGAAATGGATGGCTGGGATGTTCTGAAGGAAGTCCGAAACATCAGCTCCTGTCCCGTCATTATGCTGACTGCCTTGGGGGACATTGACTATCGCTTAAAAGGGCTGAACCAGGGAGCGGACGATTATATTTCCAAGCCGTTCGTTGGTGAAGAAGTGGTTGCCAGGGTAAATGCCGTGCTGCGCCGTTCCTCCCAAGTTCTTGAAACGGAAAACATGAAACAATTTGGCAGCCTTAAGATCAATATGGATTCGCATGTCGTCTCCGTCAATGGCGAAAAAGTAGTGTTGACACCCAAAGATCTCAGCTTGCTGATTTTCCTTGCGGGGAGACCCAATCGAACCTTTACCCGGGAAGACTTGATTGAGAATGTCTGGGGGATGGATTATGACGGAAGCGATCGCGCAGTAGATCTATCGATAAAAAGAATCCGCCATTCATTGGCGGGTTGGCCCGCTTCACAGGGAGAGATCAGGACATTAAGAGGATTGGGGTATCAGTTCAGTGTTTACGAAAAATAAAAAGCACGTTCCATTGTTGAGGTATTGGACAACCAGATACCTGCTGACCCTGATTGGCGGGCTGCTTTTGCTCGGTGCCGGTTCGATGTGGTGGATAAAGGAAACAACGCTAGAAAACAGACTGAAGTTAATGGAGTACATGGCTGTTGAAACTGCCGACCGGGTCGCGCAGGCAGACGATTTCGGTGGTTTTGACAAAAGGATGGGAGACCCGACTAAATTTTTCGAAATGGAAAGTCAGCCACTGCTTTTCATTACTGATTTGAATGGGAATGTCCTGAATACAGGTCCAATGCACGGCGGGGGCGGCCCTCGTCATCTTTCAAGAAATGTTCCCTCGGAAATCCTTACAAGAGATGACAGCATTCAAAGGGTCACGGAAAATGGAACAGCTATTTATGTTGTTAAAGCGCCAATCACCATCGATGAGCTTCAGGCCGGATGGGTTGTCGTTATGCAGAACGCTGCTGATTTGACGGATGTTGACCAGGAATACCGTTTGTTGCTGATTTTACTGGTGGGACTTGGCTTGCTAGGATGGATTGTCATTTATCTTCTTACCAAACGAATCCTGAACCCAATCCAGGATGTAGCGAGGGCAGCGGCACAGGTGCGGGAAGGTGATTATGACATCACGCTGGATTCAAACCAAAAGGAACTTGAAATGTATGAACTGGTCACTTCTTTTAAAGAAATGACCCGCCGTCTGACCCAGCTGGAGCAAATGCGAGCAGAGTTGCTCGCGGGAGTCACCCATGACCTGAAAACGCCGGTAACCTCGATCAGCGGCCTCGTCCAGGCTGTGCGGGATGGAGTCGTGACTGGTGAAGAGCGCCAGGAGTTTCTGGATATCACCCTAAAAGAAATCCAAAGATTGCAAACGATGATTTCAGACCTGCTGGAATTCAACTCATTGGCAGCCGGAGCTTTTACGATTCGTACAGAAGATTGTGATATGAATAAACTCGTTGAGGATATCGGGAGGCAGTGGCAGGTCACACAAAATGAATTTGTTGATCTAAAGGTCATCACGCCTGACCACTCCATACATGCTGAAACGGATCCTTTACGATTGCAGCAAATCCTGATTAACTTATTGAATAACTCCTACCAGGCAATAGGGCATGATGGCAGCGTATCCCTCATTCTTTCAGAGGGAAGGATTGATGTGAAAGATACCGGTTCGGGAATTCCGGAAGAAGAGCAGGCGCTGGTGTTTGAGCGTTTCTTCCGAGGTGAGAAGAAAAAACTGAAAGTCAGGGGTCTCGGCCTCGGCCTGCCTTTCAGCAAAATGTTGGCCCGCTCGCTGGGGGCAGAGTTGATTTTAAAGGAGAGCAATTCAAGCGGTACGACATTTTCAATACTGTGGCCAAAAGAAACATAGAAAAGGGCTGCAACTATTTTTGCAGCCCTTTTAAGCTTTTAGTAATTGATTAATAGATGCATCCAGTTTCTCATTCTCACTGCCATCCAGCCATTCATCTGGAATGACGATGAATCTGGCATGGCCCCCATTTAAATAACTATAAATGATTTGGGCTTCATCAAGTTCCTCCTTGCCGATGACGGCAGATTTTCTTTTCTCACACTGCTGAAAAGATTCTAAGATGGTGTCCCTGATCTCCACTGTTAGCTGACTAAACTTCTCTGGACGGTATTCCTTACTAAAAATGACCTTATGCCCTTTGATCCGAAAAATCTTCAATGTGCGTTCGTTGATCCATTCAACCACGACAATATTCTTATTTCCTCCAGTGAATTGAATCATATTTTCCTTATACAAAAGGATGGAGAACGACTTCATGTAATTCCTGTATTTTGCTGCTTCTTCAAATTGGAATTCTTCGGAGGCATGATTCATCTTCTGCTCTAATTCGTCCAAAATCCCTGCATGAGATCCCTGGAGAAATGTAATGAACCTTTCCACAATCCTATTGTATTGCTCAACCCCTGATCTGCCTAAACACAGACCACTGCACTTCCCCAGGGTATAGTTCAGGCAAGGAGAACCCTTGAGTGGCTGAAGGCAGTCTATTTTGAAATACTCCTTAAAGTTTTCAATTGCTTTTTTTACATAAATGGGACTGGTATAGGGTCCAAAATAAATCGTTCCGCCATCAACGGATTTTTCAGATACGATTGAAATTTTCCGGAAAGGCCCGTCCATATTAATGGCAATATATGAGTACGAAAGATGGCTCTTCATTTTCTTGTTAAAAAGTGGCTTTAATTCTTTGATTAGTTTGCATTCAAGCATGAATGCCTCAAATTCCGTATCAGTATGCAAGACATGAAAATCATTTATGTTAGCGACCATCTTCTTGATTTTTTGCGGATGGGCTGCAGAGTTTTGAAAATATGATTGGACCCGCTTCTTGAGGCTTTTCGCTTTCCCGACATAAATCACTGTACCTTTGTAGTCTTTCATAAGGTAAACACCAGGAGTCAAAGGAAGGTTCTTGACTTTTTCTTTTATATTCATGTCCAATCCCTCAATTATCTCTTATTTCTGAATCCTTATATATCTTCATATTTTAGCATAAGAGGGGATTAGGGCTCTTTAGAAGCATATAAAGGTGGAATTCTTTAAAATGTTTCCGCTTTCATTCACTATCTCGCCCGTATGCTCCCGAATTACCTCGATCTCCTTGAATCTGATTCTGAGGATGTTACTATAGGTAACGTTGATAAAATACGAACGGAAATAAAAATTTTGAGGTGAATGCGGTTGTTAAAACATAAAAAAGTAGCATTTTTAGGTGCAGGGTCAATGGCGGAAGCAATGATTTCAGGTGTGGTCAAATCAGGCAAGATGCGTGCGGAAAATGTTTATGTGACGAACAAGAGCAATGCAGCGAAACTGGAGCGTCTCGAATCCAGATACGGAATCAATGCGATGCCTCAGAATGAATTGCCATATGCAGATATAGATATGTTTATTTTAGCGATGAAGCCAAAAGGAGCAGCAGGAGCTCTTGAGGCTTTGAAGGATCAATTAGTGCCCGGCCAGGTGGTTGTTTCGGTACTCGCAGGCATTTCAACAGGGTTCATGGAAGAAAACCTTAAGAGTGGCCAGCAGGTTGTTCGCGTCATGCCGAATACATCAAGCATGATCCAGGAATCAGCGACTGCTATTTCGCCAGGAATGCACACAACGGACGAAAACATCGAGGATGTAAAAGAGCTTTTAAGCAGCATGGGCAAAGTGTTCCTGATTGATGAGGAGCAGATGGATATCTTCACAGGCCTTGCCGGAAGCGGACCTGCTTATTTTTACTACTTGATGGAGCATATGGAGCGTGTCGGCAAGGAAAACGGCATGGACGAAAAAATGGCCCGTGAAATCATTGCCCAGACCATCCTTGGTGCGGCGAAAATGATCATCGAAAAAGACGAAACGCCAGAGGTGCTCAGGAAAAACGTCACCTCCCCGAATGGAACGACAGCTTCGGGTCTGAACGCATTAAGGAAATACAATGGCGGTATGGCGATCTCCCAGGCCGTCAACCATGCGGCGAACCGCTCGAAAGAGATCAATAAAGAACTCGAAGGTGTACTTGTTCCTTCATAACAAATCAATTCTTAAATTATAAAGCAAAAGCTCCCAGCTAATGAAGCCGGGAGCTTTTTACATATACAAACGGTAACCCCGCCATTTTTCGTAGAGGTACTGAAAGCCATACAATAAATACGCTTTGTAATGGAGATAGAAAAAGAATTGGAAATGGCTTAGCTTTTTCAGTCTTACGATCTTGAGTTTTTTTAGCACATCAATGAAAAAGAATGCGAAAATGCCGTCTGCAATGGCATTCAGTTTGATGAACTTTTTGAAATCCCCATAAGAATTTTTCAATAGCCACATTGATAGTGGCATATAAGGTCCGATGCTGAATGGTAGTTCATCCCTGAGGAATGACTTTCGTTTATTGTAAAATTTCCACCAGTTCCGCTTGTGCCCATACATATGGTTGATGATTTCAAAAATAATGATAAAAACTCCGGCAGCAGAGTATCGTTTAAAGCTTCTTTTGCCGATGAACAATAACGATAGCCATGGGACAAAAATCATTACAAGATTGAAAAGGAAGTGCCTCTTTGAAATCATCCGATGTCCTCACCTCAACTACTCAATTCTATCTATAAACTATCCATAAATTAGTAAAATTAACCGTGAATAAAATAAACGAGATAGAGTTTTCTTCTGAAAGAAAGTTTTCGTAATTATTGAAAAAGTAGCATTGTTTGGCATATAATCACTTGAAGATATTAAAGGAGAAACGAAAATGATACGGAGATTTTTTACTTATTACCGCCCTCATCGGCGGCTATTCATCATTGACTTTAGCAGTGCGGTGATTGTTGCTTTGTTGGAGCTTGCTTTTCCGCTCGCAGTGCAATGGTTTATCGATACCTTATTGCCTGGCGGAAACTGGAATATGATCGTGAGTGTAAGCGTCGGATTGCTACTGTTATACATCATCAGCACTTTGCTGCAATTCATCGTCAATTACTGGGGCCACAAGCTGGGAATCAACATTGAGACAGACATGAGGCAGCAGCTGTTCCAGCATGTACAGAAGCAATCATTCCGCTTCTTCGATAATACGAAAACCGGACATATCATGAGCAGGATCACCAATGATCTTTTTGACCTGGGAGAGTTGGCGCACCACGGACCCGAGGACTTATTCATTGCAGTGATGACCTTCGTCGGCGCGTTCTGGATCATGCTGACAATCAATGTCAATCTGGCATTGACTACGATGATCATCGTGCCATTCCTGATCTGGCTAATTACCTATTCCAATCTGAAAATGAACGCAGCGTGGAAGAATATGTACACAGACATTGCTGATGTGAATGCCAGGGTGGAGGACAGTGTTTCCGGAATCAGAGTGGTCCAGTCTTTTACAAATGAAGATTTCGAGATTGAGAGATTCACAAAGAATAACCGCAAGTTCCGCCGTGCCAAATTGAGTGCCTATAAGGTAATGTCCTTTAGTTCGTCCAGTATTTATATGCTGACAAGACTGATTGTCCTTGTTGTTCTCGTGTATGGTGCGTGGCTGAGTTTCCAGGGGACCTTGAGTTATGGAGAACTGGTAGGGTTCGTCTTGTATGTGAACGTACTTTTTAAGCCAATCGATAAAATCAGTGCAATACTAGAGTTGTATCCAAAAGGGATGGCAGGTTTCAAACGGTTTACCGAGCTGATGGATCAGAGTCCTGATGTGGTGGACAGGGAAGATGCAATTGAGGTCACTAGTTTGAAAGGGAATATTGAATTCCGCGATGTTACTTTCAGCTATGATGAAAATAAACCGGTTTTGGAAGGAATCGATCTGAGAATCAAACATGGGGAAACAGTCGCGTTTGTCGGCCCTTCTGGTGCAGGGAAAACGACGATTTGTTCATTGATTCCCCGCTTTTACGATGTGAACAGAGGCAGCATAACAATCGATGGCATCGATATCCGCGAGATGACGAAGAAATCGCTGCGCTCGCAAATCGGGATCGTCCAGCAGGATGTGTTCCTTTTTACAGGAACGCTGCGTGAGAATATTGCTTACGGCTCACTGGGGGCAACGCACGAGGATATCGTCAGAGCTGCGAAACAAGCGCACTTGGAGGATTTCATTGCTGCTTTGCCAGAAGGCTATGAGACGCAGATTGGGGAACGCGGCCTGAAACTGTCGGGTGGACAGAAGCAGCGAATTGCGATTGCGCGTATGTTCCTTAAGAATCCGCCGATCTTGATCCTCGATGAAGCGACATCTGCACTTGATACCGAGACGGAAAGAATCATTCAAAAAGCGCTTGGAGAATTATCGAAGAACCGGACAACGCTAGTCATCGCGCACAGACTGGCAACGATCAAAAGTGCCGACAGAATTGTCGTCGTCACGGAGGACGGGATTGCCGAAGAAGGAAGCCATGATGAGCTGATTCAACAGGGAGGCATCTTCGCGAACCTGCACAAGGTCCAATTCGAAACATCCATTTAGGGTTGGTTTATTTTTCCTGTATTTGATATGATAAAAGTAAAATCATGATAGAGTTGGAGTGAAGTTTCATGACAGGAGCTTTAACAGGGGCTTTAGGTATCATTATGGTATTCTCGATTCCGCTTGTCGCAATCATCACTAGCCATTATCAAAAAGTAGCCAAAATCAAACACAACATGATTAAAGACGAAATCGAGCTTGAAAGATTGAAGCATGAAAACTACCTGCTTGAAACGGAAAAAATGAAGCTGGAACTGATGAAGATGGAAAGCCCTTTGGACAAAAAAGTTTTATAGAATTTGCCCTCTCGTGAAATGCGAGGGGGTTTTTTTTATGTGGGAGAGGTCATCGTTTTATCCAAATTTAGGATGAAGGTGCAATTATCTTACTAAACGGTGCAATTAACATCCGTGACCGTGCAATTACGCCGATCAACTGTGCAATTATCACACTTGAAGGTGCAATTATCGCAGTTATCGGTGCAATAACCCGTAGGCCGTTCAAATAGGAGGGGGAACGTCAACTAATTCCCTTAATTACCACCCTTAATGGATTAATAGCATTTATTTAACCAGCTTTTTGTTGGCGGAAGGATATTACCCATTTCTACCGGCTTCATTTATTCACCCAATTAAGTCCACATCTGAAAAATTTCTTGGAATTGGTTAAATATCCCTTGTGATCTTGCATAATATGTTATATAGTACATTACAACAGTAATGCACTATATAGCCTGTTAAAGGAGGTGCGGGATTGATCCTTAATTCAGATAGCATGAAGCCGATTTATGTCCAAATTGCTGAGTGGCTGGAGACGGAGATTCTCAGCGAGAGTATCAAAAGGGATGAAAAGGTTTTTTCACAATATCAGCTTGCGGAAATGCTGAATATCAATCCGGCGACAGCAGCAAAAGGGTTGAATATTTTGGCGGATGAAAACATTGTTTATAAAAAGCGTGGTCTCGGGATGTTCGTATCGGAGGATGCGAAGAAGATAATCATGGCGAAACGGAGGAACCAGACATTGAAGTCATTGGTGGCTGAGTTGGTGCGGGAAGCGGAACATCTCAAGGTGACGGAAGAGGAATTGATACAGATGATCCAGGAAGCCAAACGGGATATGAAGGGGGAATCGTGATGAGTGTGCTGGAGTTCGAAAATGTAACCAAAACATATGGAAAGAAAAACGCCTTGGATAACCTTTCGTTTTCCCTCGGTGAAAATAAGATTACTGGCCTGATCGGCAGGAATGGGGCAGGAAAGACGACGATGCTGAAAATCGCGGCCGGTTTCATGCTTGAGAGTTCAGGCGAGGTCAGAGTGTTTGGAGAGAATCCATTCAATAATCTAACTGTGTCTGCCAACATGATCATGGTTGATAATGACATGAATCTGCCTGCTGCATTGAATCTTGGGGAGCTGTTGGAAACAGCGGGTGATTTTTATCATAACTGGGATATGAAATTGGCGCGGAATCTGCTGGATTATTTCCGCCTCGATCCGAAGCAGACACATGCCGGGTTATCAAAGGGTATGAGGAATACCTTCAATGCAATTATAGGCCTGGCGGCTCGATGCCCGTTGACCATTTTCGATGAACCGACGAACGGCATGGATGCGGGGGTCAGGAAGGATTTTTACCGGGCGCTTTTGAAAGATTATATCGCCAATCCCCGGACGATCATCATTTCAAGCCATCACTTGAACGAGGTGGAGGATATCCTCGAAGACATCCTGCTCCTGAAGGATGGCAAGCAATTTTTGCATATGCCAATTGAAGAACTGCGTGAATATGCGGTGGTTGTCAGCGGAAAAGAGGAAGGTATGAAAAACTGGCTGCGCGGCCACGAGGTATTTCACAAAAGCAATGCTGAATTCGGAAGGATCTATGCAGTGATTCGCAATGATCTATCCGATGACCAGATCGCCACAGCGATGAAAAACGGCCTTGAGTTCTCGACGATTTCTAACGAAGACCTCTGTCTGTACTTGACGAGCCAGGAGAAAGGCGGGATCGATGATGTATTTAACAAAGGTTAGTCTTTGGGATGTTGTAAAAAAACAGTTTCGCTTTAAATTGAAATCTTACCGTGGGGTATTCACTTCCTTAATGATGCTGCAAGTCATCGGACTTCTTTTTTCGCTAGGAGGAGAAGGAGGCAGCGGAGGAGGATCTGAGACTTTCAGTTATGATACAAACTATTACTCTGGCAACTTCATCCTTGCTTTTATGATGATCTGGGCTTTCATCTCAGCAATTGTCGTCACTACCCAGGCATATCGTTATGATGATTACTCTTTTGTGGCCAACAGGCTCAGCAGCCACTTATCGAATATCCTGTTCCTAGGCTGGGCAAGTATCATCGGTGGAGTTACATTTTTACTAGCAAGCCAATCACTGAAACTTGCAATATTATTTCAGCAGAACCGGGAATTCATTGAAAGCCAGCCAATGACCGTGCTGCAAATGGGAGAGGGTCTGGGTGCGACGATCTTATATTTGTTCCTGTTCACAGCGTTGGGTTATCTGGTCGGGATGCTAGTCCAAAGAAACAGAATTTTCATGATTATTCTCCCTGCACTCCTTTTTGGCAGTATATTTATGAATGTATTACTAGAAAGTGAGTCTACCCTTGTGATTGACATTGGCCAAATTTTTGTGAGAGAAACGTCATTTGTGCTGTTTTTAATCAAAGTGCTCCTAGCATCCTCGCTTCTTTATGGCGTAGCGGCCTGGATCTCGAATAGCCTGGAGGTGAGAAAATGAGTTTTTTCATCTTGATATTTTTCGTCTTGCTTATTATGGTGAGTTTTGGAAGTTTCTCGAAGGGATTCGCAGGTTCAAGATTCCTAAACGGAAGCGGGATCACAAAGGTTTTTACTGTATACCTGGTTGTTCTGCTGGCAGCGGGAATTCTATCATCCATGGTTCCTGTGGAGGGGACTTTAGAAGCTGAGTATTTGACTGATGAGGAATTAGCAGAAAACGATCGGTTGAATAGCGATATTTATTCTATAGTCGAATCGGGAAGGATTGAAGAGGCTGAAGGTCTGACCAAAAAAGAGAAATGGGATTTTCCGCTCAACGGCAAGCAACTGGACATAGAGTTCATGGGTCAGAATATCATGATTTTTATCGAGAAGGTTGATTCTCTTGAGGGGAAAGTCGAAGCGACTCATTACTCAACCTATTCCTATATTGATAATATTGATATAACCGATCGCTTCAAATCACCAGTTATAGAACTAAGTGAATCAACTTTAAAAATCTTGCCGACTGATCATGTGAATATAAAACTCGTAAAGTTTACGAACGCCTTTCCATTTACCCAATTCAGTGAAGATGGAGAACAATTCACCAGTGGATATGGCATGATGCAAGGATTGGAATTCATCTATATCACTGTCCCGGCTGGTACTGAGGTCAGTGGAGATGGATATGTGGTCAATTAATCAAGGAGCCCCTCTCATAATGGGGCTCTTTTTCACATCTGCTGGCCATACGGTATAATGAGTGTATGTAATGATAAATGAGGAATGCAAAATGTCCATACTGAAAAAATTCAATTTTGTCGGAGGAAGGGTTCTGAAAACGGGGATTGCTGTGTTTATTACGGCATTGATTTGCGAGCTTTTAGGCTGGCCGCCGATGTTCGCCGTGATTACAGCAATCGTGACAATTGAACCTACCGCGGCAGATTCGATAAGAAAAGCATATGTGAGATTCCCGGCATCAGCGATAGGAGCGGCTTTCTCGGTCGTCTTCAACTTTGCCTTCGGCGACAGTCCGCTAACTTATATGCTCGTTGCTGTCGCGACGATTATTGCCTGCCACAGGCTGAGACTTCAAGATGGAGCACTCGTAGCAGTCCTGACCGGCGTCGCCATGATTTCTACTGTCCATGACCACTATCTGTCCAGCTTTTTCATCCGGCTTGGAACAACTTTGACCGGATTGACGGTGTCGACCCTGGTGAACCTGCTTGTGATACGACCTGATTATTCAAAATCAATCAAGGCAAAAATCCAGCGCCTGATTGTGGAAACGGGGGACTTGATAGAAGGCAGGGGAACGGAAATTACGAGGCATCAGCCGTTGCACCGAGAGACACGAGCTGACTTCATGAAAATCCTGAAGGACATGGAAGCGATTGAAACACTATGCAAATACCAAAAGAAAGAATGGAAGCTGCACCAATTCGATCGGAAGGATATGCGGAACATCCATTATGAATTCAAGAAACTGACGATTATGAGACAAGTCCATTATCATGTTGGAAATCTCGTTTCGCTCCCCTCGTTGCACCTGCCCGAGACCAAAGCTCAGGTCGTCGAAAATATGGTGAAATCGATCAAGTCAGCCTTCCAAGATCCTGATTTCGCAATGGATGAATCTCATGATGCCATCGTCAAAAAACTGCTGGAACTACTGAGACATGAGGTAGATGAGCGGGAAGCAAAATCTCACCGGTTTTCCGAAGAAACGGTCATCTATTATGAGCTCGTCTCGATTCACGACCTGCTGGAGGAGTTGAACCAAATTCACAAGTTTGAAATCAGGCATCAAAAATTGCTTGAAAAGTCATTGGAAATGAGCTGAAGCTTCCTTGGAATGGGGAGCTTTTTCTATTTAACTAGAGTTGTTACAACTTTATGAATAAAACAATATTAAGTTGTCTAGGTTGTTAACCTGCTGTATAATGAGAATCGTTATCATTGAAAATAATTATCAACTACAGTGAGGTACTATCCATATGGAAAAGAAAACATTGAAGAAAATCGCATCAATCTCAATAGCAGGAAGTCTGCTTTTTGCTGCTGGCTGTACTGAGGAAAGTGCGAAAGAAGAAAGTTTGTCTCCAAAAGCCGCTGAAGATAAAAAAGAGTATTCCGTCAAAGTAACCGATTATCATTTCGATACTGCGGCAAACATGTTTGCCTATGCGGAGTTCGAACTCTCCGGAGAACCTTTGCTGGAAGGGCTGGGAGTGGATTTGGATATCCTGGATCCTAAGGAAGTCGATCAGCCTTCAAAATTTGATTACACTGCCGGTATCGAAGCCTATGAATATTCCGAGGAAGCGATGTATGAAGTAACGGAAAAATCAGGGCTGGGGCTGCACCTGATTAATGGTCCGGTTGTCAGTGAAATGGCAAAGGAAAAAGGCCAAGAAAATCACGAGGTTCTGGCGGAGCGTTATTATGAGCTTGCTGATGCAGTAGGATATCCGCGTGAAGAAATTTTCTCGAATATGTTTCCGACTCTGATCGAGTATTCGAATGGTGACCCGCATTATATCACGGAAGTGGATACAGAAGAGTATGCTTCTGGTGATGGAGATACATATGTTCCTAACTATCAAGTAAACTTCAAGTCTCTTCGCTGGGATCGCGAAAAAATGGATAAAGTGTTGAATCCGGCTGCCTATGGAGGAACGTTTTTAAAGCAGGCCCTGTGGGCAGGGGATTTCCTTGGCGGTTTCCATACAGTGGACCAGGATGAGGAGCTTGAAGGGGAAACACCGAATGACGATAAGGATGAAAATGTTGCGCTTGGTGTAAGTTCACCAGACGGCATGCAGGGAATGTTCCTTGTTGAGGGAATCTGGAATAAGCTCAACTTTATTAAACAAGGACTTTTTTACAATGGAAAAGAGCTGACTTCAGCGGGCATTGGAAGCCAGTACGATCCTGCTAAAGGTTTTGTCTACCTGCCTCATAAAATTGAGGTTGAGGAAGATGGAAATGACCTAATGCCGAATGCCAAGTCTATGAAACTTGCAGACAGCCGAAGCCTGTTGAATGACCAGTGGCTGATGCTCTGGCCTGCAGCTGAATTTTACGGTATGACGGACCAGCGGGCAGAGAATCCAAATGTTGCCCCTTCATTCAGGGCACTATTGGATGGCAATCCATATCCTTCAGCTCCAAAAGAAAACATAGATAAAGAGAATCAAAATGATATAGAGTCGACTGATCCGTATTCTGTCAATAAGGATGTCCTGCTTCACGTCTTTAAAAACATCGATGCAATGCACTTCAATAACGATGAAGGAACATTTATCACTGAACATGATGGAAGCAAGCAGGGGAACTATGTAGACACATTCCAGGCGGGATACACAATTGAATCTCTAAGAATCTTCCAAAGAGCGATTGACGGGTTGCCGGTTGGCTACGCAAGCGGAGAAAGCGCAGACGGACTGGGCACTGAGGAAGGACAGCGTGCGATTGAATTGATCAAGTCCCAGGCAGATTTTATCATCGATGAACTAATCATGGAAAATGGATTGGCTGCAAAAGGTTATACCATTGGCGAGGGTGAAGACAGCGAAGAATCATTACAGGCACAGCTTGGCGCCATCCGCGGCCTGACCGGAGCGTACCTTGCGACAAAGGATGAGAAGTATCGTGATGCTGCGCGTAATATCTATGTGGCAATGGATGAAAAACTTTGGGATGAAGATGTGAATGCTTATAAAACCGGCAAGGATGAAATGAAGTATGATGCTTATACTGCCGGAGGAGTAGCGGCTGTGTTCAGGGTTGCCATCAACAATTTAAGCAATAATGAAAGCGACAAGGAGCAGCCTGAAGCTTTAGAAATCGATACAATCACTTCTCGTTACACCGAGTTTTTTGATTCTGTCATTGATGGTCCAAGTCTTGAAGAAGGCATGCAGGCAAGCGAATTCTGGGATACTGGTGATTTTTATTTCAACAAAGGAAAGTTAGGCAACACAGATAAAGATCATGTTCCGCAAATTCAGGCTGGGCACGGAAAATACGGTATTTCACCTGTTCTGTTGCCGGTTGAAATCAAGAAATAGATTACTAAATAAAGAGGCGTTCCTATGAAAAAGCTGATTCTGTTCCTTTTAGCCGGGCTGATTGCTGTTTCTATCGCAGGCTGTACAAAAAAAGCGAGTGGCACGATGGAGTTTGACATCACTCGTGATTATGCGGTGAACAGCAATAATATCATCATGAATAAAAAAGGCACGATGATCTATACGGCTAACATCGATATAAGTACTGTTTCATTCTTTGACACGAAGAAACAAAAGGTAGTGGCTGAGGTCAAGGTAGGGAGAGAACCGAGGCAAATGACACTTAGTCCGGATGAAAACTATCTCTATGTAGCCAACATGTATGATAACAAAATAGATATTGTTTCGATTAAGGATAAGAAAGTGATCGGGTCGCTTGAAACAGGAATAGAACCCTTTGGCGTCGTAACAAGCCAGGACGGTAAAACTCTTTATGTTGCAAATTACCGTTCTGGTACCGTTTCAGTTTTCGATTTGCAGCAAAAGAAGCAAGTTGAAGAGATTGAAGTGGGAGACCGCCCGCGTTCGCTGGCAATAACGGCTGATGGCAGCAAAATTTATGTGCCGCAGTATTTAAACGGCAGCATTACGGTCATTGATACAGTTGGTAATGAAGTGGTGAAAGAAATCCAGCTAGCCCAATCTCCTGATAAAAGCGATGTCAAAAAGAGCCAGGGTATACCCAACTCTCTTGAACAATTCGTCATCAGCCCTGACGGGAAAACAGCATGGGTACCTCACATGCTGACCAATATCGATACACCGATCCACTTTGAGGAAACCATTTTTCCGGCGATCTCCGTCATTGATCTAGAACGTGATGAGGAAATAATTGATAAAAGGAAAGAGCTGTTTGATGAAATCAACGTTTCTGACAGCAAAAACCAAACAATCATTGTATCCAATCCGTATGATATTGTGTTTAAACCAGATGGCAGCAAAGCGTATGCGGTCATGTCGGGCAGCGAGGATTTAGTAGTGTTTGATCTTAATCGAGGCGGTAATGCAACACAGATTGTAAGACGAATCAACGGGGACAACCCAAGGGGAGCGGTCGTTTCTCCAGATGGTGAAAGCCTGTTTGTCCATAACGCCATGAGTCATGACATGTCTGTTCTAAAAGCTGGTGGAGGCACCTATTCACGAGTCAAAGCAGCTGGTGAAAATATTGCATTAGTCTCTAACGACCCAATGGACCCGCTTGAACGGGAAGGCAAAAAGATTTTTTACAGTGCAAACAGTGATGAATATGCCGCTGAAATTACCGGGAATAACTGGATGAGCTGTGCCTCCTGCCATGCAGATGGGGACATGAATGGTCTGACGCTGCTGACACCTAAAGGCCCGCGGAATGTTCCGAGCAATGTGCTGACTACAAAAACGGGACTTTTCATGTGGGATGGCAGCCGTGATGACTTTGAGGATTATCTTTTGACGGTCCAGGGGGAAATGGGCGGAATGATGAAGTACGATGCAGGCAACCCGCTTCCTGAAGATATTGCCCATATGTATGACGCGATGTTTGCCTTTTTGGATAACCCGGAGTCATTCCCGCCTCCAAAAAGTCCATACCGTTTGAAGGATGGAGAGCTGTCTGAAGCAGCGCTCGAGGGCAAGGAATTGTTCGAAGGCAAAGCAGGCTGCCTTTCCTGCCATGGAGGCAACAATTTCACCGATAGTGTCAAAGCAGTGGACCGAAATGGCCAGCTGACCACAGACAATCAGGATTTTCTCTACGATATCGGCACCTCGAACACTTTGGATAAAGAATCAGCAGGAGATGCAAGAGCAGCGATGAAAAATCCCCGTGATCAGAAGCGTTTCGATACACCGACACTCAGAGGAGTGTGGGCGACTGCACCTTATTTCCATGATGGTAGTGCGAAAACATTGGAAGATGCAATTTCTCGCCACAACACGAAAGAGTTGTCAGGTTTAACGAGAGGGGAGATCACGAAGATCGCCGAATATGTTGGTTCCCTTGAATAGTTAGGAAGCTCCTCTTGTTTATAAGAGGAGCTTTTCTAATTTAATTGGTTATAATATCCAAACTAAATGATAAAAATTCTCAATTACTTATTGACTTTTTTTATTAAGAAGATTTATTATTTAAATAGGTTAACTGATAATGATTATCATTATCTATCGATAGAGATTAGGAGCATGGCCATGAAAAAGCGTTACTTGATTACATCTTTGATTATCCTTTCATTGCTCTCCCTGTTTGTGGGAGTGAGCAGCATAACGCCGATGGAACTGCTTGATTTTCAATTGGAAGCAACGGAAATCTTCCTGATCAGCAGGGTACCGCGGCTGATTGCCATCCTGCTTGCCGGTGCGGGGATGAGCATTGCCGGTTTGATCATGCAGCAGCTTAGCCGTAATAAGTTCGTATCACCGACAACGGCGGGCACGCTCGATGCGACGAGATTGGGCATTCTCGTTTCGATGCTGTTTTTTGCAAACGCGTCCACGATGGAGAAAATGCTGATTGCGTTCGTATTCGCACTGGCAGGAACATTTTTGTTCATGCAAATCCTTGACCGGATTAAGTTCAAGGACGCGATTTTCATTCCGCTTGTCGGAATGATGCTGGGTAATATCCTATCATCCGTATCGACATTCTTTGCTTACAAAGCCGATGTCATCCAGAACATGTCCGCGTGGCTGCAGGGTGATTTTTCGATGATCATGAAGGGGCGCTATGAGCTGCTGTACATAAGCATTCCGATCCTCGTGATTGCCTATTTATTCGCCAATCGCTTCACGGTGGCAGGAATGGGAGAAGATTTTTCGAAGAACCTGGGACTCGCCTACAAACGGGTCGTCAACATCGGATTGATTCTTGTCGCGCTGATTACGGCTACAGTCGTGCTGACGGTTGGAATGATTCCTTTCCTCGGGCTGATCATCCCGAATATCATCTCGATTTTCAAAGGCGACCATTTGCAAAAAACATTGCCGCATACGGCTTTGTTGGGAGCGAATTTTCTACTGGTCACAGACATCCTTGGCCGTGTGCTGATTTATCCTTACGAGATTTCAATCTCCTTGATGGTCGGCGTCATCGGCAGCGGAATTTTCTTGTACCTGTTGTTTAGGAGGAAGGCATATGCGTAATTCAGTCAAATTAATCCTCCTAGTTTTAATCGCAATGGGTGCGAGCGCGTTGTATTTGTTCCATGACCTGAATGGCAGCTTCGATTATGCCCTGCCTAAGCGGGCGATGAAGGTGGCCGCGATGGTGATCACAGGAGTAGCAATTGCCTATTCAACCGTCGTATTCCAGACGATCAGCCACAATCGCATCCTGACACCAAGCATCATCGGACTGGATTCTCTTTACATGCTGCTGCAGACTGTGCTGATCTTCTTCCTAGGTTCCGGCCATGTGACTGTCGTCAATAAACAGGTGAACTTCATTTTAACAGTGGCTATCATGGTTGTGTTTGCCTTGCTGCTTTACCGGCTTCTTTTTAAAAAAGGAAGTCAGCCAATCTACTTTCTGCTGCTAGTCGGAATCATCGTTGGAACCTTTTTCTCCAGCATTTCGACATTCCTACAGGTGCTGATTGATCCAAATGAGTTTCAGATTGTGCAAGATCGGATGTTTGCCAGTTTCAACAACATCAACACCGACCTGGTGTGGCTGGCAATTGCCCTGATTGTCCTGCTAATCATTTATGCCTGGAGGTTCACAGCCTATCTCGACGTGCTGTCGCTCGGCAGGGAGAATGCGATTAATCTGGGAGTTTCCTATGATTCTATTGTAAAAAAAATGCTCGTGCTCGTTGCCGTATTCATTTCGATTTCCACCGCCCTTGTCGGACCGCTTACTTTTTTAGGTTTGATTGTTGCAAATCTATCCTATCAAGCTTTCAAAACATACAAGCACAGCGTCCTGATCAGCGGAGCAATTTTAATCAGTGTGATTTCCCTAGTTGGCGGCCAATGGGTCGTGGAAAGAGTCTTCACCTTCTCCACCACGCTTAGTGTCATCATCAACTTCGTCGGTGGCGTCTATTTCATCTACTTACTGCTGAAGGAGAGTCGATCCTCATGATTTCAGTTCGTTCACTGTCCAAATATTACGGAAAAAAGAGTGTCGTTGAAGATGTGACTGTCAACATCCAGAGAGGCCAGATCACTTCGTTCATCGGGCCGAATGGCGCCGGAAAGTCAACGCTGCTTTCGATGGTCAGCCGGCTGCTCGATGCCGATTCCGGGGAAGTTCTCATTGACCAAACCGATGTCCGGAAGATGAAGTCGAATGAATTTTCCAAGGTCGTCTCGATCTTGAAGCAGTCGAATTACATGAATGTTCGCCTGACAATCCGAGAGCTCGTTTCGTTTGGAAGGTTCCCTTATTCAAAAGGGAAGCTGACCGAGGAGGATGAGCGGTTCGTCGACCAGGCAATTGAGTACATGCATCTGACCGAGATGCAGGACAGTTACCTCGACGAGCTGTCAGGCGGTCAGAAGCAGCGTGCGTTCATCGCGATGGTCATTGCCCAGGATACAGAGTACATCCTGCTCGATGAACCGTTGAACAACCTGGATATGAAGCATTCGGTCCAGATCATGAAAATCCTCCGCCAGCTTGTCGATGACCTTGGCAAAACCGTCGTCATCGTCTTGCATGATATCAACTTTGCCTCCGTGTATTCGGACCGCATCGTCGCACTAAAGGATGGAAAAGTCGTCAAGGATGGCCCAACGAGGGAAATCATCCAATCTGACGCCTTAAAAGAAATTTACGATATGGATATCCCAATCCAGGAAATGAACAATTGCCGGATCTGTGTTTATTTTAATTCTTAGTAAAAGGGGAGAAATACCATGAAAAAACTCTATTTATTTACTTTAGTTTTATCCATGATTTTTGCATTAGCAGCTTGTGGCTCAGAGGAAAAAGCAGAAACTGCATCAGCCGGAGAAGCAAATGAAATGACCATCAAACATGAATACGGAGAAGCAACGGTCAAAAAGAACCCTGAAAAAGTGGTCGTATTCGATTTTGGTGTTCTTGATACTCTTGATGAGCTAGGTGTAGAGGTTACCGGTGTGCCACAGGCCATCGTTCCTGAATACCTGGAAAAATACGCTGGCAAGGAATACACAAATGTCGGAAGCTTGAAAGAACCGGATTTTGAAGCCATTCACGCGATGAAGCCAGACGTCATCTTCATTTCTGCAAGACAGGCTGAATTGTACGACCAGTTCGCGGAGATCGCACCTACCGTTTTTGTTGGCATGGACTATACAAAGTATATGGAATCCTTTGAAAAGAACATGAAACTGATTGGTGAGATTTTTGAAAAAGAAGAGGTCGTGACGGAGAAATTAGCGGAAGTCAATAAGAGCATTGATGAAATCAATAAGGAAGCTTCTGCTGCGGAAGAGAAAGCATTGCTTGTGCTAGCGAATGAGGGTAAGGTCAGTGCTTACGGTGCCGGTTCCCGATACGGGTTCATTCACGATGTATTCGGATTCAAGGCAGCAGATGAAAAGATCGAAGCATCCACTCACGGTCAGAGCATCACTTTCGAATATATCCTTGAGAAAAACCCTGGTATCCTGTTCGTCATCGACCGTACCGCAGCAGTAGGTGGCGAAGTCGGCGCGAAGGAAACTATCGAAAATGAACTAGTGAAAAAGACGGATGCCTTCAAAAACGGAAAAATCATCTACCTTGACGGCACAAACTGGTACTTGAGCGGCGGCGGCCTGCAGTCTATGAAGTCCATGATCGATGAAGTGAGGTCGGCACTATAATGTTCTATCAAATTAAGAGAATACTAGTCAAAGAAGGACATTCCAGCCAGGTAATTGAACGCTTTTCGAAAAAAGGCATGTTGATCGAGCAGCAGCCCGGATTTTTAGATAAACAGGTTCTCGTTAAAAAGAGCCGCCGTGGCGATGAAGAAATCATGGTCATGATCAGCTGGCAATCAGAGCAAGACTGGAAGAATTGGGAGAAGCATCCCGACCATATCGCCGGGCACAAAGCAAAAATCGGCCAGCCAAAACCAGGTTATATCCTTGAATCCTCCCAAGATATCTATGATGTCATGTAAACGGAAAGAGACTCAGCAATGGGTCTCTTTTTCAATTGGGAAAAAAGAGCGATATTTTCCAATTCGCTATATAAAATGAAAAGTCGCTATATAAAAGATAAACTCGCTATAAAAGAAGAAAAGTCGCTATATAAAAGGAAAACTCGCTATATTATCGAAAAAACCGCTATATTAATTAAAAGGTCTCTATTGCAAGGGATATTTTACTCTAAAAATAGAGGGTTTAGCTTACCAATTTATATTTTTGAAGTTCGCCGCTAATAAATTATGCATTGAAAATGCCAATCTTCCAACGTTGAAGCGGCAAAATACGGTTTACAGATACCTTTTTTGAGGAAAACGCATAAAGGCTTGAATATGAGAGCGTTTCCATCAGCTTGATGTTGTTTTGTGCTAAATTCGTCACTGACTGTTTAGGAAAAGTTTTGGCATCATGATATTCTAGATTGTATAGATTTTCACAATCGTTATCGCAATCGCAATCACAATCACGATCATTGGAGGAACCATCTGTGGACGGCATAATTGGTTTGCTAGAGGAACCATTAATTTTACTATTTGTCATATTATTTCTTGGCTCGGCGCTGGGAGAAATTAAAATACGAGGACTAAGTCTTGGAACATCAGGTGTCTTGCTGGCGGCAATGGTATTCGGCCATTTCGGCTACCAGGTGTCGCCGGTCATCCAGCAGCTTGGCCTCGGCTTATTTATCGTGGCAGTTGGCTTATCCGCTGGACCGCGCTTCTTCCGGATGATGAAAACGAGCGGAATCGTCTTTGGAATCATCAGCTTGTTAATCGTTCTCGTTGCATCAGTCACGACGATTGCTGTGTCCAAGCTGTTCAATCTGTCTCCGGCCCTAAGCATCGGAATCATGACCGGGGCGTTGACGAGTACACCTGGACTTGCGGCGGCACTGCAGGCAACTGGAGATCCGCTCGCTTCGGTCGGCTATGGGATTGCCTATCCATTCGGCGTGCTAGCGGTTGTGCTGTTCGTACAGCTTTTGCCACGCGTGCTCAAGGTGGATTTAGCGGAGGATCTGAAAAAGAAATCTGGCCCAGTTCGCAACGATGAATCACCTGAAGTCATCACCATCGAGGTGACGAATCCATCTATCAATAAAAGAACCTTAAAAGAATTGGAGTTCAATCAATATAATACTGTTGTCATCAGCCGCGTCATCCGCGGGGACCGGAATATCATCGCTCTCAATGATACGGTTATTTTAGTGGGGGACAGGCTCGTTGCCGTCGGTCTGAGGAGTGACTTAGAACGCTTATGCCAAGATATCGGCACAGAGGTCGATACTAATTTCGAGAACCATGATCATGTTGAGCTTCGCAAGGTCACAGTCGATTCACTGGAATTGATAGGGAAGACGATCAGGGAGCTTGAATTAAGGCGGACATACGGAGTGACAGTTACGCGGATTGAACGCGGCGGTTTTGAATTCAACCAGAACTCGAAATGGCGGCTGGAACGAGGGGATGTTTTGACACTCGTCAGCAGTAAAGACCGTTTGGATGACGCCGAAAAGCTGTTCAGCAGGAAGAAGCTGACGGTCACGAATATCCATATCCTGTCGCTAAGCTTAGTGTTGCTGCTGGGAGTGCTGGCCGGTATGATTCCATTCCATTTCCCAAAGCTTGGAACAATTACGTTTGGTGTTGCTGGCGGACCGTTGTTCATCGCCTTGATCATCGGCCATTTCGGAAAACTCGGTCCCATCCATGCGCGCTATTACCAGCCATCAAACCAGGTCATCCGAGATATCGGACTCGTTTTATTCCTTGCCGGCGCTGGTACTACTGCTGGAAAAGGAATCGTGCAGGTCATTCAGCAGGAAGGATTCAACCTTGTCATCGGCGGCGCGATTATTACAATTTTGCCAGTCGTAGCCGGCTTTTTTATCGCAAGAAAGCTTTTCCGATTAAGCATCATTCACTCTTTAGGAGCATTGTGCGGCGGAATGACCAGTACACCCGGACTCGGCGCAACCAACCAGCTGATGGATTCCGAAGACCCCGCCATAGCATACGCAGCAGCGTACCCATTCGCGCTCATCTCAGTTGCCGTGGCGTCACAGATTTTAATTTTCTTTTTATAACATAAAAAACTCCGGCAGGAAGGAATTCCAGCGGGAGTTTTTTTATGACGGACAAAACTTGGCTGGAAAAGAAGAAAAGTGTCCATCATCAGGGTCATGACGGACAGAATCAGGAAAGTGACCATCCAAAGAAAAATTTTACCAATAATCATTGACAATATTTTCAAAAGGAATTATATTATCATTATTGATAATGATAATAATCACAAACTAATACACAGCAGGTGATCACGATGAAGGAAACGAAAGCAGATTTGATTTTACACCCGGTACGAATGAAGGTTCTTCACACGTTATCCAGCGGGAGGAGGAAGACAGTACAGCAGATTGCTGAGAAACTGCCGGAAGTGCCACAGGCGACTTTGTATCGCCATCTGAAAAAACTGCTTGATGGAAAGATCATTGAAGTGGTTGAGGAAAACCAGGTGCGCGGGACGGTTGAAAAAGTCTACGCTTTGCCGAAAAACAATGAAGTCGTCTCAAGGGATGAAGTGCTTAAGGCTGGACCTGATGAGCATCTGGATTACTTTATAAAGTTCATGGCCAATGTATTGATGGATTTTGAGTCATATATCCGCCAGCACAACTACGATTTCCAAAAAGACATGGCGAGCTTCAGGACAGCAACATTATATGCCAGTGATGAGGAATATAGTGAGTTTATCAAGAAGTACGTCGAATTGATCACACCGCTTCTTCACAATGAAGAAACACCAGACAGGAAGAAACGGACAGTTACCAATATATTGACAACTCACCATAACATTGAAGAGGGGAATAAGGATGATGAACGCCCAGATGGTTAAAGAGGAGATTTCTTTTAAGAGTGATGTTCAGTTAAGAGGGACTTTGTTGATTCCGGATCAAGGGAAGGAGAGGTACCCGACGATTATATTCCTTCCAGGGTCAGGAGAATTGAACCGTGATGGCAGCACTCCTAATGGAAAATTTAAATTTGATCTATATAAGGATTTGGCTGAACTGTGTACATCACTTGGATTTGTTACGTTCCGCTATGATAAAAGAGGTGTGGGTGAAAGTGAAGGGAATTTCCATTCAGCCGGGCTTTCTGATGCGTTAAAAGATGGGGAAGCAGCGCTGGATCTGCTCGCAGCTCATCCAAAAGTCGATGGAAGCAAACTCATCATCATTGGACATAGCGAAGGCTGCATGGTCGGAACTGCCCTGAACGCAATCAGGCCGGCAGCAGGTTTGGTTCTTCTTTCAGGCGGAGGTGAAACACTGAAAGAAGCACTGGATCACCAAAGACAACTGCTTTATAAAGAAATGAGAGAAAAGAAGGGACTTCAGGGCTTTATCATCAATAAGTTCAACACCCTCGATAAAGCTGAAAAACAAGCACAGGGTACCTATCAGAAAATGATTGATTCTGATAAAGATGTAACGAAAACGCTGGGTTTCATCAAAATGCCGGCCAAGTACTTCAGGGAGCATTTTGCGCTCAATGTAGAAGAGGCGCTGTCCAAAGTAACATGCCCGGTACTGGCCATCAATGGGGCAAAAGATTTTCAGGCCAACCCTGAAAGGCTGAAGCGCATTGAACAGTTTGTCCAGGGAGAATATGAAATCCACGTCGTCGAAAACATGGATCACGGTCTGAAGGAACAGCTTACACCGCTGAGACCATCATCCTACAAAAAGGATTACTTAAAAACAATCGGAAAGCCGATACATTCTGAGGCGGCAAAGCATCTGACTTCCTGGCTTCAGAGATATCTTTAAAATAACTTCCTGGCTTCATAGACTATTTTAAAAAGAAGAAGTCCCATAACCATAGTGGTAACGGGACTTCTTCTTGTTAATCCAGCTCCAGCGCCTAGCCCCTCGAGACGCTTCGGTCCTGCCAATGAAGTCAAAGAACGACTTCACTGTCAGGCCCTCCAGCGCTTGTCGGGGCTGGACAAGGCGCTTGCGCTTTTTGTCCTTTCTCTACAACAACTCGACTCTACTCCAAGAATGGCTTGATCTTCGGGAACACCTTCAGAGCGGTATTGTAAAATACATCTTCATGGTGCTCGGGCGGAATCAGGTCCTTGATGAACTGTATATACGGACCGACTGGAATCAGCGGCCAGTCTGTGCCGAACAGCAGCTTGTCGTAGGAATCGGCGAACTCAAGCGCATGGCGCAGATGGTCGAGGAAACGTCCCTGGCTGCGCTTATCCAGCTCGGCCTTTGTCCCGACAATAAGCCCGGATAAATCGGCAAAAACATTCGGGTTTTTGTATATGATTTCCGCTCCTGTCAATGTCCACGGATCCCCGAAATGGGCCATCATGAAATTCACATCACGATAGTTGACGGCAACCTCGTCAATCGCCATCGGATGGGAATATTTCAAATATCCTCGCTCCGAATAGGTGTCGCCCGTATGAAATACGACAGGAAGCTGATATTTCGCGGCCAGCTTATAGACCGGTTCGTACACTTCGTCATACGCATAAAAAGGATAGTACCCCAGATAGATCTTGATCCCGACAGTCTTCGGCTTTTGCAATTCTTCTTCAAGTCGGACAAGGGCTGCCTCATCCAAGTCATATGGGTTGACCCCGGCGCAGCAAAAAATGTTGGCTGGGAGCTTTGTTTCCATATCGAGCCCCATCGGCGTCCGGGCTTCATAATCCGGGAAGCCCATTTTATCGGTTTCCGTCAGGCCCATTCCGATTCCGAGAACCACATTAGCTTCCTTGAACTCTTTTAGGATGCCAGCTGTGGAATAGTCGACGAATGACAGCTTCTCTGCCGTTTCATAAAAGGATTTAATGTTTGATAGATGAATATGGGCATCGATGATTTTCATAGTTTCTCCTTTTAAAATTGGACTCTTCTCAGTTTTTTCAGCAGGTCTCCGGTCAGCCTTCGCTCATCGAAAAGCAGGAATAGCGGAGCGCTTTTTGCAAATTCGCCTTGGTGCCTTGAGACGAGCTGCAAAACCTCTTTGTTAGTATACGCATCTGTTGGATATGCATCATTGTTCGGAATCATGTAAAACTTATCGTCAGAGCAGTTAGAGGTAAAATACGAATCTCCATCCATCAGCAGAGGAATTTCCTCACTGCCTGCGTGATAAGCATGGCCCTGCTGGCTGTCACTGACTGAAATCTTCACATCGGTCAGCTGATTGCCACCGACGAAAAGGTCTGTAATCCAAACATCATCAGCAAGATTTTTCCCTCCAGCATCCGTAACTTCTGCAAAAGATGCGAGAACCGGCACGCCTGGAAGCATAAAATAATATTGCACATACTGGACGCCTTTCCACTGCTTATGTTCTTCGAACTCAGTAGTGATTGCCAGTCCGCTCCACGTGTTTCCTTCACAGTCTTTCTTTTCAACCACTTCAGCATGGCTGTTTTCTTTTAACAGTGAGAAGGTGTTGATTCCTCTTGGTGCGGTCTTCATTCCGCCGGCCCAAGGGTTCCACCAGCTCTTCGCCGTCAACTCTGGGTAGGAGTTGGCGAGCCATTCGTGGCCATTCACTTCCATAGAATAGATTCCAGGATAGAAAGCCGGATCTGACTTCAGGGTGATGACACCGTTATCGACGATGAAACGGTCATCTTCACAGTTGCTAGTTACCCTTCCAGAAGGAGAGAGCAGCAATTCTTTGAATCTAGCTTCTGTTCCATTGCCTTCATATGCAGCCTCGAAAACAGACACGGGCTGTGAAGCTGTTACCGGAACTGTCACGGAATGAGAAGTTTTCTCCATTTCTGACGTAATTTCATGAATCTCATTTCCGATGATTAAAGTTCCATTCAGATAGCTGTTTCGGTAGGTTTTTAACGTGAATTCCGGATCAGAATCTGGCTTGATCACAAGCTGGTCTGATTGGTAACTCAGTTCGCTAGTTCTGTCAGGTTTCTTCAGTACTGGCGCTTGCTCTGCGTAGCCGATGAAATCGTCGACAGTCTGAAAAGCACCAAGTGAAAGGGTAATGGTTCCGGATACAGCTTTAGCGCCTGGCTCCAGTCTTCCGAATTGGTCCTCAATGATGAACTGCCAGCTTTCGGGGCCGGCGTTGCTGTCTTTTGACCACGACAATCCAATCGGGCCGGAATGTCCTTCGGAAAAATACCAGTTCCCTGTGATTCTCTCTGGATCCAGCTCGCCGATTTCCATGATTCGATTTTCGGAAAAATAAACAACCTCGCCATCAAGAGGGAAGTAGACTTGCTCCAGGTCCTGGTGAACAGGCTGGCTGAAGGCCACATCAGGATGGGTGCTTTTACCTTTATTTTCAACCTCTGCCCGTGTTTCGAGAATTCCATCACCAAATAAACGGAACGTCTGTGTTAAACGCAAGCCTTCCATATCGGCTGAATCCAGGCAGATTTTTAAATCAACCGAGGAATCATGGACCTCCCAAGTAACGGAATTAGGCTTTTTCTTGGTAAACTCGAGCGAATATGGCTTTCCGAGCTTTGGTGTCAAGAAGGCAAAAGGAAGGTTCTGCTTACTTTTCGCAACATTCGTCACCAAATCCCGTTTACGGACATTGATCTGTCCAAGACCGTTGAAAATATGCCAGAAATCCTTCGATTCACCACCGAACTTCGCTCCAGAACCTTTGAAGGCAACCGAAACATCCTGTTTGAAGCTTAGCTTTTGTCCATCCATTTTTGTTGCAGTAATCGTCAGCTCAGGCTTGTAAAAACCATGCTTTTTTAACGTTAATGGCAAAGATACCGTCTTGCGGCCGCGGTCAGGAATGTGGGTGGTGACCATGTTCCTTTCTAAAACGACCTGTTCATTCTCCGGGAAGCTTAATTGAAAATCAGCGTTCTCCCTCAGGTTATTGGTTATTTCAACATCAATAGACGTTTCTTTGTCCAGGAAAGAGAGATTGCCAGAGTAGCTGGCTTCTATTTTTGCCGGATTGATTGGGAAGACACCAAGCTTCAACTCGCATTCAAGACCGTTGATCCAAACAGTCGCACTGATGCTAGGATGCGTATGCCAGTTGCTCGGTTCTTCTCCTTTTTCAACGGTAAAGGCAGCGGGTATAATAGATTCATCAACTACCAATTGCTCTGCTGCAAAATCATACTTAATTCGCTCATTGCCAATGCCGCTTGCCTTGAAGCTGAGCGGTGCTGCGCCCTTGTTCACGAGCTTGATTTCGAATTCCCGTTCTTCCTCCTGAATCACTTCATGGTCCGCGATTTTCAGTTGCAAAATGAACTCATCATTTTCAATTAAGCTGATGCCGCGGCTTGTTCTTTCAAATTGTACTCGTGCTGACGTTTCAGCGTTCTGCCAGCTATATTCATAGAAAGTAAAGCCGTTTTCCTTGTAGCCGTCTGGCTTCACTTCTATTAATCTAGTGCTGTCACCATACCAATCCAATTTTTCAAAGACCGGTTTTAACAAAGGTGTGTTCAGGACCTGGGGGATGAAATTCATCAGATGTGTGGAGTCATCTCGGTCCTCCCAGAAAAAGCCGCATTTTTTATAAAGCGGAACGGCCTTTGTGTTTCCGGCCCAGGTGTATAGGTCAAGGCGCGGCCAGCCCAGCTCCACTGTTTTTTCCAGCGCCTGAAGAAGAAGCTTTTTGCCAATCTTATGCCCCTGGTAATCGGGTCTGACATTGAGGAGCGGGATATAGAGCGATCCAGTATCCTCCTTATATTCAGACAAACCGCAGTACCCGACGACTTCTTCACCGTCCAGCGCCAGATAGAGCTCGATATTATCGGAGTTGGCTTCCTTCTTTTTCACCTGTTCCTCCGTCATGACGCGCGTATCGCCGCCCCAGCCGTCACGACTCAAATTCCACATCCTGGCGACACCGGCTGCCAATCCTTCATGGTATTTCTCGATTTGAATTACCTTGTTCAATTGTGCCATTACAATTCTCCTCCCTGACTATGGGCCATCTTCCTTTTTCGTTAAAATAAGCTTCTTTTTTGAATTGTCCATTTTGTTCAACCTCCTTTGATTTGATGGGAATGTTTTGCACTCCATATCCATCGTAAAGGGAAAATTTACTAGAGTAAAGAAAATTTAGAATTTAATGTTTTTTCATATTAAAACGTTGGCTTTCTTTTTAGTATAATGAGGAAAAGAAGGTTAGAAGGAGCGATGAGTGGTGGAGCAAAAAATCTATTGGGATATTCTTGATTTTAATCACAACGAAATTTATATCTCGGCAACGGAAAAAGGCTTATGCTATGTTGGATCGCCGGAAGAAGACTATGAAGTTATGGCTAAACGTTTTCCTGGGGCTGTTTTTGAAAAAAATGAAGAAATCATGAAGCCATATAAGCAAGAATTGCTAGATTATATAGAAGGAAAGCTTATACAATGTTCCCTCCCCATCGATGTAAAAGGAACCCCATTCCAGGAAGCGGTCTGGGCAGCATTGGGGGAAATACCTTATGGTGAAACCTATACATATTCGGATATCGCGGCGAAAATCGGCAAGCCGGCTGCTGTGAGGGCAGTAGGAACTGCAATCGGAGCCAATCCAGTTCTGATCACCGTACCCTGCCATCGCGTCATTGGAAAAAACGGAGCGATCACGGGCTACCGCGGTGGAATTGCCATGAAGCAGCATTTGTTGGAATTGGAGAAAACACATTGTAGAAGCTAATGGATTGAAGGAGAACTGGTCATATATATTGTTCCCGGATTTGGTGTGCGGAGAGGAAACGGGGCATATAAAGTAGATTTATGTTCCCGGTTTTGGTGTGTGGAGAAGAAACGGGGCATATAAAGTAGATTTATGTTCCCGGTTTTGGTGTGTGGAGAAGAAACGGGGCATATAAAGTAGATTTATGTTCCCGGTTTTGGTGTGTGGAGAAGAAACGGGGCACATAAAAAGAGTTTATGTTCCCGGTTTTGGTGTGCGGAGAGGAAACGGGGGACATAAAGTGGATAAATGTTCCCGGTTTTGGTGTGTGGAGAGGAAACGGGTCACATAAAATAATTTATGCGATGTGTTACAGTGGAAAAATGCATCTGGGAATCACCTCATCCTGCAAAACATGAATTGTTAGAAAATTGCCATACATCTTTCACACTTTTTCTTTACCCAAAAGCTATAATGAATCCAAATGGACTATGCACGGTGGTCTGGAATACCAGAGGGCTGATGGGGGCGATTGAATGAAGAGTTTGATTGTTTACTGCTCAACACATGGTACGACAGCTAAAGCGGCACATCTTTTGCGGAAGAAGATTGAAGGGGATGTCATTGCCATCAATCTGGATAAGACGAAGCTTCATTCGGATTTGGAGCTGTTTGATTCGGTGATGATCGGCGGGTCGATTCACGCCGGCAGCATCCAGGGGAAAATCAAGAAATTCATGAAGGAGCATGAAGATGTGCTCAAAAGAAAAAATCTCGGTTTGTTTCTTTGCTGCATGAGGGAAGGGCAGGAGGCACACCTTCAGTTTGAGAATGCATTCCCTTCAAACCTGAGGGAAGCGGCAATCGCAAAAGGGTTATTCGGGGGTGAATTCATTTTTTCGAAGATGAATTTCTTCGAGAAGATCATTGCGAAAAGCGTAAGCGGGTCGACAGAAGAAATTTCTCATCTCGACTTGGTATCGATCAACGAATTTGCGGAATCTTTTAATAGAAATAATAAGTATTTACCAGTCTAAAAATCGCGGGCTTCCTGAGCCTTCGATTTTTTCATTTTGCCAGCGGAAATTATTGTATAATCAAAGTAATTTGTCTGGGGGAGAGTGTTTTGTAGGAATGAATATTAAGCTTTTCAGAATGATTAATGACACTGGAAAGGAATTCGAGGCCTTTAATCCGATCATTGTCTTTATCGCCAACAATGCGATTTACCTGTTAGCGGCGGCCGTCCTGATATACTTGTTCAGTCGTAAGCCGGAAAACCGAATGATGATAGTGAGCGGTTTAGTGTCACTTATTTTAGCAGAAGTGGCCGGGAAAATTGCGGGCATGTTCCACTCCAATCACCAGCCGTTTGCAACGCTTGAAAATGTGAATCAATTGATTGAGATGGAAGTGAACAACTCATTTCCAAGCGACCATAGTATTATCTTTTTCACGATGGCGGTCACGTTCTGGCTTTTTAAAAGAAAGCATACATATTTATGGATTCTGCTTGCCGGAATGGTTGGTTTTTCGCGAATTTGGGCCGGCGTGCATTATCCAGCAGATATCCTTGTTGGTGCATTGCTAGGATCGGGTTTTGCCTACCTAGGCTATCGCCTGATTCCAAACATCGATATGCTAAACAAGAATAAATTGACAGGCAGGGAAATGAAAAATCTCTGATTATGAAACCTTTGTGCCGGGTAAATCGTACATAAATGAAGCTGAGATAGAGTATTTGATTTATTTACTCTAGACCAGTAAAATATATTCTGACAAATTTTTTTTCGGAGAGTGAATTTTTTTGGAAGTTCCCATAGGTTTAGTCATTTTATTAGGTGTTTTAATTCTTTTGTCTGCCTTCTTTTCATCGGCAGAAACCGCTTTTTCCAGCGTCAACAAAATCAGGCTGCGAAACTATGAGTCTGAAGGCCGCGTTGGAAGCAAGAATGCTTTGTATATTTCCGAGAATTTCGATGACGCGCTGTCTACCATTCTAGTAGGTAACAATATCGTCAATATTGCGGCGGCGAGTATTTCATCGAAGGTAGCTGTTGATATCTTCGGAGCGAGCACAGGTCTGATCGTAAGTACATTTGGTATGACGATTTTGATCCTGATTTTTGGTGAGATTTTGCCGAAGTCTATCGCAAAGGAAAATGCAGAAGCTTATTCGTTAAAAATTTCCGGTATCCTGCTGTTGCTGATCAAAATCCTGACACCGATCAATTTCGTGTTCAGTAAATTGAAGGCATCCGTATCCAGGATGTTCTCGAAGGATGGGGAAGTTCAACCGTCCGTCACTGAAGAAGAAATCAAGGTAATGGTCGACATCAGTGAAGAAGAGGGTGTCATCAATAATGAGGAAAGGGAGCTGGTACACCGTTCCCTGGAATTTAACGATGTTCTTGTCGGCGAAATTTTAACACATCGAATGGACATGATTACAATCGAAGTAAGCCAGTCACTCGAGGAAATCAAGCAGATTTTCATAGAAGAACGTTTCTCTCGAGTTCCGGTTTATGAGGACAATATAGATAATATCATCGGATTTTTGTCCGAACGTGAGTTTTTTGCAGAAATGATCCAGAATAAAGAAGTGAATGTCCGCGAGATGCTGCGCCAGCCGATGTTCGTCGTGAAATCGATGAAAATCGCGACCTTGCTGCCTGAGCTGCAAAGGACAAAGAGCCATATGGCGATCGTCGTTGATGAATTCGGGGGAACAAGCGGCTTGATTACGCTTGAAGACATCCTCGAAGAGCTGGTCGGTGAGATTTGGGATGAGCACGATGAAAAGGTCAATATCATGACGAAGATCGATGAGAGCACGTATGAGTTCGATGCGGCCTACGATCTCGATGATTTTTCCGAATTGTTCCATGTGCCAATGCCGGACACATCATACCATAACCTCGGCGGCTGGATTTTTGAAACATTAGAAAGCATCCCGGTGAACGGCGATACATTCGTTTACCAGAACTTGCGAATCATCGTCAAGGAAGTAGAAAATCACCGTATTCGTAATATAAAAGTGGAAATCATGCCCGTTCTTGAGGTAGAAGAATAAAAAAGAAGGTGGAATCAGGCGTTTAGGTGCCTGGCTCCACCTTTTTTGCTTGCTGGAAAAATTATTCTCTTAACAATGGGCGATAATCGCACGAAGATGGCCTGTAATTGCACAGTGAAGTCATGTAATTGCACGGAAAATAAAACTAATTGAACGGTAAACTCTGCTAATTGCACCGTCTTCCTTTTATTGTGAAAATACTAACAGCAAGTAGCATCGCCGCCGCAGCAAGCTTCGTTTTTCTCTTCTGTTTCCTGGACTTCCTTGATTTCCACGCTGCAGCAATCAGACTTCGAGTTGCTGCCCATCAGGATTTTGATAAATTTAGCCATTGATTTCACCTCCTTTCATCAATTAAATTTGATTTATTAGACGAAATAGAACACAAATCCAGATACAGTGGACATCGTGATGACAGAAGCGATGAAGGCAATCACGAGCTGCTTTTTGAAGATTGATTTTAACAAGATGACTTCCGGCAAGCTGGCGCCGGCTGAGCTGATCATCATCGCCATCACGGGACCAAGGGCCATTCCTTTTAGAATCAGCATTTGCGAAATCGGAATCATGCTAGAAAGGCGGATGTACAAAGGAATCCCGGCGATTGCCGCTACTGGGATCAGCCACCATGCATCATGCCCGAACCATTTCGTAATGATTTCTGTTGGAACAAGGCCATGAATGACCGCGCCAATCGCAGCACCTATCAGCAAGTAAGGGTAGACACTTTTCATCAGCGACCAGGTTTCTTCTAAGGCAAATCTCCAATTGAATTTCTGATTTTTTTCTTCGTATCCAGACATGATGACATTTTTGACGTAGCGCTGGAATCCCAGCTTATCGAGTGTAAAGCCAATGACAATCGAGAAAACACTTGTGATGATGGTGTAAATGATGGTAACTTTCCAACCCATCACGACACCCATGATCGTTAAAATCGTTGGGTCCAGCACCGGAGAAGCGAAGAGGAAAACCATGACGATTGAAAAAGGGATTTTCTTTTTCAGCATATTGACGACTACTGGAATCGTGGAGCAGGAGCAAAAAGGTGTGATAAACGCAAACAGAATGGCGGCAAAGCTGGCAAGCAATTTATTGCGTCCTGTCAGTTTCTTTTCGATTTTTTCATAAGGAATATATCCCTGGAGCAAGCTGATCAGAAAGGAAATCCCGATAAAAAGCACCGTTAACTCTAGAGCTATCCATAAAAAGCTTTTTAGAAATTCAATCATTGTCCTCTACCTTCTTTCTTTCTTTAGCAACTAGCTGGAATTGGACAGCATTTAGGCTGCTGAGTTTGTTTACGGGCGATTGCAGGGGTTCGCTTCGTTTCCGGCTGTTCAAAAAACTTCCATGCGTGTCTAGCTTTCCTTTCAACGTCTTGCTGTTTTAACTGTGCAAATGCTTGATAATCGTGATAAAACATGTATATCCTCTCCTTAATCAAAATATATTGATTTATTAATCAAAAAAAATTGATTTATTGGTTGAAAAAAGAGACCTTGCTGGATATGCTCTTTTCGAATGGTTGTTAGATTAATTAGGAAACAAAATCTACAAGTGTTTGAAAAGAGCTTAACAACAGTTGCTAGGTCTGAAAAGGCAGCAAAGCTCTGGAGATAATAGATGGTTGATTTCTTCGGTGTTTACTGTGTAGTAGCTCCAGGTTCCCTTCGTTTCTTTCTGGATCAGATTGGCATCAAGCAAAATTTTCAGATGATACGATAATTTTGATTGGGGCATGTCAATCAGTTCACTTAGATCGCAAACGCAGCTGGAGTCTTGCTGGCAAAGAAGATTGAGGATGTGCAGGCGTTTTTGGTCGGCAAGGGCTTTGAATTTCTTTTCGTATTTTTCAAAAGTGCTTTGAAGCGGCGGTTCCTTGGCTGCTTTAGTGTCAGTTGTCAGGTCTGTTAAAGGAATGAATTTTTCCACTCTCAGCTCTCCTTAATCAAAATTTCTTGATATATTGTATTATATTTCCTCCCTAACCATAATGCAACTGTTAAATCAAAAAAAATTGATTTTTAATAAAATCACCTGCAACAAGAAATATTAAGATCATGTAAACTTTATAAATCGTTCTTGAACATATAAGCAAATCATTATATGATAATACAGTATTTGGAGGTGGAGGGTAATTGATAAAACAAACTATTGAAATGGATCAGGCTGCTGCAGTACTTAAGCTGCTTGGTGATAAGACGCGTTTGACGATGATGAGAATTCTTGCGGACCACGATTGCTGTGTCTGTGAGTTTGTAGCGATTTTCGAAGCCAGCCAGCCGGCGATCAGCCAGCATATCCGCAAGCTGAAGGATGCAGGTCTGGTAAAAGAGAGCAGGAGGGGGCAGTGGGTATTTTATTCACTGAACGTGCAGTATGAGCATTTTGAATTTGTTCAATTGCTCTTGGAGGCACTGCCAAGCCAGGAAGAAAAATTAACAGAACTTGAAAAGCAGGGAAAACGGATTTCCTGTGAATAACGGAGGTGTGTGGATTTGTCTTTACCGATTATCGCTTCACTGATTTTTCTTGTGACGCTGACACTGGTCATCTGGCAGCCTAAAGGGCTGAGCATTGGCTATTCAGCAGTTGGTGGAGCTGTTTTAGCATTGATTTTTGGGGTGGTCGATTTCCAGGACGTGGTTGATGTGACTAGTATCGTCTGGAACGCAACCCTTACATTTGTCGCACTAATTATCATTTCACTTATTTTGGATGAAATCGGATTTTTCGAATGGTCCGCCTTACATATGGCACGGGCCGCAAAGGGTAACGGAGTTAAGATGTTCATATATGTCACCTTGCTTGGTGCAGCGGTAGCGGCATTGTTCGCAAACGATGGAGCTGCACTGATTTTGACACCAATCGTGCTGGCGATGGTACGCAATCTTAAGTTCGAGGAAAAAATGGTTTTTCCTTTTATCATCGCGAGCGGGTTCATTGCCGATACGACATCACTTCCACTGATTGTCAGTAACCTTGTCAATATCGTATCTGCCGACTTCTTCGATATTGGGTTCGTCGAATATGCATCCCGCATGATCGTGCCGAACTTTTTCTCATTAGGTGCAAGTATTTTGGTGTTGTATTTATTTTTCAAAAAGAGCATTCCGAAGAACTATGATATGTCTAATTTGAAAAAGCCGGCTGAAGCGATCAAGGATATGAAGATGTTCCGCTTATCTTGGATTGTGTTGGGAGTCCTGCTTGTTGGTTACTTCGGAAGTGAATTCCTGAACATTCCGGTATCTTTCATTGCCGGTATTGTCGCGATTTTCTTCTTGTTGATGGCAAGGAAAAGCCCAGCTGTTCATACGACCACCGTTGTAAAAGGCGCACCATGGGCGATTGTGTTCTTCTCGATTGGGATGTATGTGGTCGTTTACGGTCTCCGTAACGCTGGTTTGACGAACGTTCTTGCGGATGTCATTCAGGCAGCGGCTGATCAGGGATTATTTGTCGCAACGATTGGAATGGGCTTCATTGCCGCGGTTCTTTCTTCAATCATGAACAATATGCCAACTGTCATGATTGATGCACTAGCGATTGCGGATACTAACACAACAGGTGTTGTTCGAGAAGCACTGATTTATGCAAATGTCATCGGATCTGATTTAGGTCCGAAGATCACGCCAATTGGATCACTGGCAACACTATTATGGCTTCACGTTCTTTCATTGAAAGGTGTCAAGATTTCTTGGGGCACTTATTTTAAAACAGGAATCATTCTAACCATTCCTACTCTATTCATCACTTTGGTAGGTCTATATATTTGGTTGCTAATTATCTAATAAGGGAGCGAATCGACTATGGCTAAAAAAACAATCTACTTCTTATGTACTGGAAACTCTTGCAGAAGCCAAATGGCTGAAGGATGGGCAAAAAAATATCTTGGAGACGAGTGGGAAGTAAAGAGTGCAGGTCTTGAAGCGCACGGCTTGAATCCTAACGCTATAAAGGCGATGAATGAGGTCGGAATCAATATCACTGGCCACACATCAGATGTCATCGATCCGGAAATCCTGAACAATTCAGAGCTTGTCGTCACACTGTGCGGGCACGCAGACGAGCATTGCCCTGTAACACCTCCACATGTGAAACGCGAACACTGGGGCTTTGACGACCCGGCAAAAGCTGAGGGAACAGAAGAAGAAAAGTGGGCCGTGTTCCAGCGCGTCCGCGACCAGATCAGCGACAGAATCAAGACTTTTGCTGAAACAGGAAAATAATTCGAAGCCAAGGGGAAACTCTTGGCCTTTTTAAAAGGAGGAGTAGTACATGAGCAAGAACTATCAGGCTCTGATTTCAGGCAGGATTTTTATCGGAGGCGAAAATGCGATCCCCGAACTGCTTGAGAATGAAAAAATCGATATGGTTTATGACCTTCGTGCGGAAAACAAAGAGGGGGATTTTGAGTATCCTCGAACCCATTTGCCGATGTATGATGACGATTCCCAGCAGGATGAGTCGGTCAAAAAGGCTCTGGATGAGGTAGCAGCGGCATATGATTCTGGAAAAAACATTTACTTCCACTGTTCAACAGGCAGAACCCGGACAGGCACGCTGGCAGCTGGAACTTTGCTAAAGCTGAATGAAGCAAATAGCATTGAGGAAGCAAAGACAAAAGCAAGGGAAGTCCGCGAAGTGCTGAATCTTGATTCAAAATTGATTACATCTCTTGAAAGGATTTTTCCTGAAAAGAAATGAAAATTACAAAGCGAGCACGCGAAAAATTAATGAATGACCAGATACCTGGTATCCGGCTATATTTCGCCGGCATTAGCTGAAGGAGCTCCAAGATTGGACTGGCTCTGGATGAGCCGGAGGAAGATGATGAAATCATGCTGGTCTATGGAATCAAAGTTGCTGTTGATCCTTCGATTGAATATGAAGTAAAAGATTTGACGATAGATTTTAATAATGATTTTATTTTAACAAGAAGCAATAGAGAATCATGCTAGAGCAGCCACAAACTATTTCGTGGCTGTTTTTCTATATCTGTTTGACTTTGTGGTGCACTACATAGTTTATGATGGTTGTACAAGGGGGCCGACATGTACAAGGTAAGCGAATTTTCCAAAATGACGGGGCTCAGCAAGGAGACGCTCAGGTATTATGCGGAGATCAAGCTGCTTGAGCCAGTATTCATCGACCCGAATAATAAGTATCGATATTATGACAACGGATCCTATTTGGTTGCAAGATTATTGGTGCATCTGAGACGCTTCAATTTTACCATTCAGGAAATGCTGACCGTTGTGAACGATGAATCTTTTGAAAACCTGGAACAAATCTTATGGAAGAAAAGACAGGGACTCGTCAATCAGGTGCAGGAACTGAATGAACTCATTGAAGAAATGGATGATTTCTTCGAATTTGGAATGGAGGATGCAGAAAATGATTAAGTGGCACGAAGAACGGATCATTCCGGTCAATAGCGAGACAATCTGGACATTATTTCAGCTGGAGAACATCCAGCGAATCATGCCGAATGTGATAGAGAACAAGGTGATCGAAAAGAAAGAAGGAGTCGTCGGGTCGAAATATGAGCAGAAATATAAAGAAGGCAAGCGAATCGAGACGTATATCGTCGAAGACCTCGAGCACGAAAACACTCCTGATAAAAAACACCACAAAATCGGTTTCACGCTAGCCAAAGCATTTCAAATTGAAGCAGCGTACACGCTGATCAAGATCGGAGACAATGAAACCAGGTTCATTTACCAGGGCCAGAATACGGGGCTGAACTTCCTGGGCAAGACCTTGCTGAAATTGGGCGGAGAAAAGAATAACAAAAAAGTCGTCACGGATTTTATGGATACTGTGGAAAAAGAAGCACTGAAGGAAGCGAAGAAATGATCGCTTGGCTGCCATTTTTGGGATGGCAGTTTTTTTATGGTAAAAACCTGCTTAATTTTGAGAAATGGAGTAACATGCAAAGGGATTTTGCTTCAGTTAAGGAAATTTACCGGCAGATTTAGTAGTTCATTGGCTAAAATGATCAAAGCTGATTATTTTATTGGCGAAAATCAAAATATATCGACCACATTTTCGATTTTATCGGCGGATTTTAAATTTTATCGACCACATTCCCGGATATATCAGCGGATTTTGAAATATATCGACCACATTTCTGAATATATCGGCGGATTTCAAAATATATCGACCAAGTGTAAAAAAGCCCGGGCACCACGGCCCGGGCTTCCGCTTTCTCACCACAAATTCGGCTTCACGACCATGAACCAGAGCATCGACATCAATAGGATGATGTATGTCCAGATGGTGCGCTTCAATTTTGCAGAGAGTTCTAGTTTATTCGCGCCTTCTTCGGCAAATTTCCGGAGTGTCGGCGAGAATGCCCTTGCGAGGAAAAAGAGTGAGGCAAACAGCAAGGCCAGGGTTGCAATGATCCACGGTGTTTGCCATGTCCATGGCCCGAGAATCACGAGCAGCACTCCTGTTCCAATCAGTACATGTCCGGCGTGCTTTGACAGCCGTACAGCTGATTTCAATGTTGCGAGATAAGCCTCCAGTTCTTTTCCCACTGCATCAGGCAGTTTTCTTACAATTGGCATCAGTATGAAGAATGGGCCAATCGACATGACCACGCTTGCGACGTGAAGATAAATAATGATTCGATATGCCAGATTCATTTTTTATTCTTCAACAGGGCTGAATTCGTGTACCCAAACGCGCATTTGCGGCAGCCATGGCATTCCTGGGTGGTAAGACAGGATTGACTGCTTGTACTCCTCGACTGTTTCAAAGCCTTCACGCTGTGCGTCAGCGTCTGTCAATTCGCCAAGAGATTGTGAGTAGACATGATCCACCACGAATTTCTTCCCCTTTAACTCCATGACTTCGCCTACATCAGCATAACGGCCGTTACGGCGAGTCGCAGTTTTTTTGCCTTCCAGTACCTTATTGACGTCGTCTTCCATTGTAACAAGACGCTCGATTTCACATGTTTTTGGCGGTAAAGTATTGTTCTGTTCTGTCATTGAAAAAACTCCCTTCGTTTTGCTCCTATATAAATGTACCATACTTCGAAAAAAGAAAGCCAAGGCGTTCACAGTGAAAATAGTGTTTTGAAAACTTTTTTACAAAAACAGTTAGATTGAGTGTAACATTTTACATAGTTCATCGTTTTAGTATCGAGATTTTAAAAATGAGGGGCAGTTGTATGGACGAAGGCAGAAGGAATGAACTCGAACATTTATATAGAAAGTACACGAAGCCCCTTTATTATTTTTTGCTGAAGCTTTCGGGGTCGCCTCAACTGGCCGAGGATTTGGTGCAGGAAACCTTTGTGCGGGCAACGATTTCGCTTTCCTTTTACCAGAATGAGGATGTGAGGGCCTGGCTGTTCAAGGTGGCACGGAATGCTTATCTGGATGAATGGCGCCGGCGTCAGCGGAGGAAATGGGTTCCGTTTGCTGATTATTTATTTGCGAAGGATGAAATGGCGAGTCCATATGGATTGCCGGAGGATGAGGCCATCCAGGCGGAAACCTCTGATGACTTGCAGCAGCTGATGGCCTATTTGCCGGAGCAGTACCGGTCGATCCTGTATCTGCGCGAGGTCGAGATGTTCAGCTATCAGGAGATACAGGAAGCGCTAGAACTGTCAGAAAACCAGGTCAAGGTCACGCTTCATCGGGCGCGTAAAAGGCTAGCACAAATAGCGGAAAAACAAGGATGGAAGGACGATGAACATGGAATGGACTAAGGACAAGGAAAAGAAAATCCTTTTTAAATATCGATTTGCATTGACGGTGAAGGTGATTAGGGTCATCCTCGCCACGCTGTTTTTCTTTTGGCTGTATATGATGGTCGTTTCGATCAGCTACCACTCTCTTGGTCTTGACAAAAAGCATATATTTTACAGCCGGGTGGCGATGGATTGGACGCAGCCGAATATGTGGGACGATTTTGGAGGCATCGATTCAGCCGAGATCACTCCGTTCCTAACGCAGAAAATTTCCTATCCGGTCTTCAAGATGGTTGGGAAAGAGCCTGAGCTTGTAGGCACCAAGCAATTGGCCAAACGGTTGGTTCCAATGTACTCAACAAATCAGACGGAATATCTTAAGCCTAAAAACGAGCAAGAATATCGATTTTACCTGCCAGAACATCCGAAGACAGGAAATAAGCTGGAAGCTAATGAAAATCCAGGAGTTTGGACGAAGTTGGATAAAGTTCATGAAGGCACAGTTGCCGAACTGTCTTTTTCGACGAAGAAGTATATGACACCTGAGGAAATGCTCGAATTTCTGAAGCCATATGACCTCGATGTTCTATGGATGCCGTTGTATACAGGAGAGATGAAGAGATTTGAACCTGGAAGCTGGAGCGGCGGCGGTAATTCAATGTCTGTCGACCCTTTTGGATTCACGGGCGGGCGCGATACTGGTGATGACTATAATTCTCAGAGCAAGTATGGCCTCGACGAGAAATTCACTGAGCAAAATAAGAAAATGATGCTGAAGCAAATGAAAAAACTGCTGGAAAATGAATCAACCAGCTACAGGGAGAATTTCCTCGGGCTCTCCCACCTTGAGGAGCGCTATGATTATTTGATGAAGGAAGGTTTCCAGGTCTACGGTGCTGTCGTGACCGGTCCGGTAAAAGAGTTGCTGAAGTTGAAGGAAAACGAACAAATCCAGGGTGCCAACCTTGGGGATATGTCTTATTGGAACTGGTCTGAAGAATAAAGGATCATAGGGATAAAAAATTTTGAAGGAGCAAGGTCTTTTCTGGGACTTTCGCTTCTTCTTTTACTTTTGGAAATATACTAAAATAGAGTTTTCTAGTACAATGGAAGTAGAAGGTGGACCGCTGTTCATGCAGTAATTGTCGCCTTTCCATAGCTATATATTTCAAATTCGAAATATTTATTTTTGAGGGAAAATCTTGAGCCTAAAAAGCTGCGGATCAGGCAATGCGTTCTTACAGTTAAAGACACGTTGCTAATGCATGGCGGCTGGGGAGATGAGAACAGTGTTCCATAAATTTGAAACGATTGAGGAACTTAAACGAAGCGTATATATGTGGCTGCTCCCGATCATTACGGTTGCGCTAATCATCAATAGCTTTTTAAATGATAACAGCCTGTACGATACAGTCGTTAATACAACGCTGATTATCTGGTTTTCCATCAGCTGGGTTATAGCCTATGCAAACCGTGGAATTCGCATAGCGGAATATGTCACTCTCTTTTTGGTGAGTGTGTACCACACCTTCACGATGTTTGATGTCGTATACAATGATCTTGCAGAAACAGGCGGCTCATTAGGAGATTTCATTGTCTGGATGCCACTTATCATCATGTTTTTCTTTTTAGCGCTCGGTATAAAAAAAGGCCTGTACTATTCGATTTTTATTTTCATGGTCACAATGACGATCGGAATGATTTACAGCGGGCAGTTGACCTCTGAATCAATCGATTCACTCACGCAGTTCCATGCGGCGAATATCGTTTATATCTTGGTGCTCTATTACGCGCAAAATATGTTCCGCGCTTTTACAGAAAGAGATTTGCTCAAAAAGTACGCCTATCTCGATTCCCTGACCCGCATAGCCAACCGGCACCAGATTGATATCTGGCTCGAAGAAAGGCTCGAGTCTGCGGGAAAAGAAGGCAAACCGTTTTCCATCATCTTTTTCGATATCGACCATTTTAAAAAGGTCAACGATGTATACGGCCATAAAATTGGCGACTGTGTGCTGAAGGAGCTATCTGCCATCGTCTCTGGAAATCTTGGGGAGGGTGACCAGTTCGGCCGCTGGGGCGGAGAGGAATTCATCCTGATCACCAACAGTAACGGTGGACAAGCCTTTGAAAAAGCAGAGCATTTCCGGAAACTCGTCGAGAACCACTGCTTTAAAGGAGCCGGGAGTTTGACGGCGAGTTTCGGGGTCACAGAGTTCCAGCACGGTGACAATATCGATTTGTTGCTGAACCGTGCCGATGAAGCATTGTATAAGTCGAAAAACTCCGGAAGAAATAAAGTGAGCGTGAATGAACCATCCTGATTGATTGGGGTGGTTTTTAAATTCCATTAAATATATGATTAAACTATATTGATAATGTGGTAAGATAACTATGGTTAGGACTATTGTAAATTATTTATATATGAAATCGCTTTCAATAGATAGGTAAAGGGGCAGTGCACCATGAAATATCGTTCTGCATTTGATATTATAGGTCCGGTGATGATCGGGCCATCGAGTTCGCATACAGCCGGCGCTGCAAGGATTGGCCGCGTGGCGCGCACATTGTTCGAGAAGCAGCCGGCAAAGGCCGTCATCTCCCTGTACGGTTCTTTTGCTAAAACTTACAAAGGACATGGAACCGACCTGGCACTCGTTGCCGGGATCATGGACTTTGATACATTTGATGAACGGATTCCAGACGCTTTGAAAATCGCGGAGCAATCCGGGCTCGAAGTTGAATTCATAACCGAGGATGCCGTCACAGAGCATCCGAATACGGTAAAAATAAATCTTTACGATGGACAGGGCAAGGAGCTTGAAATCGTCGGGATATCCATCGGCGGCGGAACGATTGAGATCACTGAAATCAATTCGTTCAAGCTGAAGCTGTCCGGCGGCAACCCGGCTATCCTCGTCGTCCATCATGACCGGTTCGGGCTGATTTCAGCCGTGACAACGGTTTTATCAAAGCACCAAATCAACATCGGCCATATGGAGGTTTCCCGCAAAGATAAGGGAGATACAGCAGTCATGGTCATCGAAATGGATCACAAAATCGAAAACGGAGTCTATGCAGAGTTAACAGCCCTTGATGGCGTTGACCAAGTTATCCGTCTCGTTGACTAAATATGAGTGACATCAGGAGGGCTAGCCATGTTTCGTAATGTTGCGGAGCTTGTTGAATTAGCTGAAAAAAATCAAGTGAAAATAGCCGAAATCATGATTCGGCAGGAGATAGAAGTTTCAGGCCGTTCCCGCGAGGAAATCATTGCCCAGATGGACAATAACCTCCAGGTCATGGAACGCGCTGTGGAAAGAGGCTTGGCTGGCGTTAAATCCCAGACCGGCCTTACCGGCGGGGATGCAGTCCTATTGCAAAAATACATCGACAGCGGGAAATCGCTTGCTGGGAATCTATTATTGGATGCCGTCAGCAAGGCAGTTGCAACCAATGAAGTGAACGCAGCGATGGGCATTATCTGCGCGACTCCAACCGCTGGATCAGCAGGCGTCGTTCCGGGAACACTTTTTGCAGTAAAAGAAAAGCTCAACCCGACGCGCATGGAAATGATCGAGTATCTGTTCACGACTGCGGCATTCGGTTTTGTCGTTGCCAACAATGCGTCGATTTCCGGAGCTGCGGGTGGCTGTCAGGCAGAAGTAGGCTCAGCTGCAAGTATGGCCGCGGCGGCAATCGTCGAAATGGCAGGCGGAACACCACAGCAGTCATCTGAAGCATTTGCGATAACGATGAAAAATATGCTTGGATTGGTTTGCGACCCGGTAGCTGGACTAGTTGAAGTTCCATGTGTAAAAAGAAACGCAATGGGTGCTTCGAACGCCATCACTGCGGCCGACATGGCACTTGCCGGCATCACAAGCCGAATCCCATGCGACGAAGTCATCGGCGCGATGTACGCCATCGGCCAGACCATGCCATCCGCACTAAGGGAAACAGCAGAAGGCGGACTCGCGGCAACACCAACAGGCAAGCGATTAGAGGAAGAGATTTTTGGTAAGCCAAAGGAAAAGCTGGTAGATTATTTGATTCAGAAATAATGTATGTGAATCCATCCTTAATTTGAGGGTGGATTTTTTGCTTTTTTTGGAAGATTGAGAGATTATCGGTGTTGAGCGAGAGAATATTGGTAAGTTTGGAGAGAATATTTCTGAAGTTCGAGAGATTATTGAACACTTTCGGGAGAATATTGCTGATAATTGAGAGATTAACTGATGTTCCTGATTAATGTATATAGAAGGGTGATTAAAATTAAGGTTAAGTGAAAAATATTAATTCGTTTCTGAGAAATAATAGCACAGCAATAGATTTCTCCCACGATTCGCAACAGAACTCGACAACATTATTATTTTTGGCATTATATACTGAGTTAAAGAATACATAGAATCAGTCATGCAGACTTGAATAATGGAGGGAAAGGGTGCTTAAACGTAGTGTATTCCTCGCAGTGACGATTGGGCTGACTGGAATGAATGCAGCCTACGCCGAATCATCAGAGAGTCTGCCAGAAATTCGGCAGAAACGGTTTGATTTAAAGCAGAATTTCAATGAAAAAGAAAATCAAATCCAAACGTTGGAAAAGGCTGAGGAAAAATATCTAACTGAACTGAAGTCGCTCGATGATGAGATGTCAGAGCTGAATCAGAAAATCAGGGATCTGCAAGAAGTTCTGAGTGATTCCGAACAGGCTGCAGAGGATATGGAAATGGAAATTCAAAAACTTAGTTTCAACATCCAACACCGGGAGCAATTAATCAAAAAACGACTGCGTTTGATGCAGAGCAATGATGGATTGGGAATGTATGTAGATTTGATTTTTGATTCGAAAAACATGTCCCAGTTGTTTGATGCGGCAATCGCCGTTAGTACAATCATTAAGGCTGATAAGGATTTGCTGGCAAAACAAAAAGCTGATTTGGAGTCACTGAAGGAACAGCAAGAAGCGCTCAAGGATAAGGTGGTCCTGCTGGAAAAAGACCAACAGGAACTGCTGTTATTGAAAGCTGACTTGGAGAAGAAGACGGAGGAGAAGGAGCGCCTGCTTGAAACTGTCCATGCCACTAAGGAGGAAAGTGAATCACAGCTGATGGATATGTATGAGGTCTATGTCAACCTCGCCTCCCAGGAAATTGCGATTTTAAAAGAAAATCAGAGAGTGGAGCATCAGCTCTCTGAATCTGAGGACGTATTTATCATGCCTACAAAGGGAGAACTGACCTCTGGTTATGGTCCGAGATGGGGTAGGCTGCACGCAGGCATCGATATTGCTGATGAATCGGCCGAAACCGAAGTGGTCGCGGCTGCATCCGGAACCGTCATCCGCTCCTATTATTCCGTAACCTACGGTAACTGTGTTCTGATCACCCACAAAATCAACGATAGCACCTTCACCACCCTTTACGCCCACCTGGAAAAAAGCACAGTCGCAACAGGTCAGCCTGTCAAAAAAGGCGAGTTGCTGGGCTATATGGGAAATACCGGTGACAGCAAGGGAAAGCATTTGCATTTTGAAATCCATGAAGGCCAGTGGAACTATGAGAAATCAAACAGCGTTGACCCGCTTCAATATGTAAAGAAATAAGCCAGGTTTCCATTGGAAATCTGGCTTGCTCTTTACGTTAACGTCAATGGTATAATTTATTTACTGATTATTCTGTTAAAAAAGAGGTTTTGCTGATGTACACAATTTCTGACTTGGCAGAGCAGTTTGGGGTCACAACCCGTACCATCCGCTATTACGAAGAGCTCGGATTGCTGCTGCCATCCCGGACTGAAGGAGGACGGAGAATTTACACTGCTAGCGATGTAACACGCTTGAAACTCGTATTTCGCGGGAAGCGGTTTGGATTTTCTCTTGATGAAATCAAGGAAATGGTATTACTCTTCAATGAGGATCGAACTGGTGAAAAACAATTGAAGGTAACAATTCAGTATGGAGAGGAAAAGCTCGCAGAAGTGAATGAAAGGATTTGTGAACTGGTTGAGATCAGGGAGGAAATCGAAAGGCTATTAACTGAATTTAAAGGGAGGCTAACTGAATGAACTTTTACAGTGAAGAACCGCAGTTTCGAGCATTGCTGAAGGAATTATTGGATGAAGAGTTTTACGAATACGCAGACCGGGAGCTTCTGGCATTCGGTGAAAAATGCGCCAACGAAATTGACGAGCGCGCCAGATTCACAGATCGCGAAGGCCAGCCGAAGCTGATTAAATTCGATGCCTATGGCGATGATATCTCCGAAGTCTGGGTAAATGACGGCTATCGGAAAACAGTTGAAGATTCCTACAACACCGGAATTGTCGGCTATGTTCATAAGGATATTCCTGAACTAGGACGCCGCGGGAATTATATCTATTCGTATGCTCAGGGTTATCTGCTTTCTCAAACAGAGGCAGGCTTTTACTGCCCGGTCACATTGACGATGGCCACCGCTTATTTATTGGACCAGTACGCATCACCAGAGGTAAAAGAGAAATTCCTTCCCCATGTATTATCAACAGGAGAAACAACATTATACGAAGGCGCTACCTTCCTGACCGAACGCCAGGGCGGATCCGACGTCGGTGCCAACGTGGTAAAGGCAGTTCAGACAGCGGATGGCTACAAGATATACGGAGAAAAATACTTCGCTTCCAACGCAGGAATGTGCGGAGTCGCCATGGTCTTAGCGAGGAAAGAAGGAGCCCCATCCGGCACAAAAGGACTGACATTGTTCGCCGTCCCATGGCGCAAAGAAGACGGAAAACTCAACGGCATCAAAATCCGCAGGCTCAAAGATAAACTCGGAGTACGCGCCGTCCCCTCCGCCGAAGTTGAATTCGAAGGAGCGGAAGCTTTTGTAGTAGGCGACCCAGCAAAAGGCTTCTATTACATGATGGAAGCACTGAACCTTTCCCGAGTCTGCAACACCGTCGCCTCACTCGGCATCATGCGACGGGCCTATCGCGAAGCACGTGAGTATGCATTGAAACGTGACGCCTTCGGCAAAAAGCTAGCCGATTTTCCAATGATCAAAGACTCCCTGGTTAAAATGGCCGTCAAACTTGAAGTTGAAACCCGAACCGTTTTCAAGTACCTGCCATTATTCGAAAAAGTCATGAGGAACGAATCAGGAGTATCAGAAAAAGACGTCGTCATCAATAGACTTTACATCGCACTCCTGAAAAAAGAAACCGCAGAACAAGCCGTCCACTTTGCGCACGAAGCCATCGAAATGCACGGAGGGAATGGGTATATCGAAGATTTTGTTACACCGCGGTTACTGAGAGATGCACAGGTATTGACTGTTTGGGAAGGGACAGCCAATATCCTTGGGCTTGAAGTGTTGAGGTTGATGGAGAAGTTTAATGCAGGAGGACTGTTTTTAGAGGAGATGAAAGAGCGTATTGCTGGGATGGAAGGTGAGTATGTAGACCAAGTACATGGAGGGATTGAGCAGTTAGAGAAACTGCTGTTGTCTTTACAAACGGCTTCACACGATCATAAGACTTTTCACTCAAAGAGGGTGGCTGAATTGATGGTGAAGATATTTGAGAGTGTGAATGCTTTGGAGTATGGTGTTGGTGGGGATGAACGGGCAGAGAAGGTGATGGAGGTCTTTATAGAAGAAACCTGGGAATCTAGACATGAATTCGTTAATCAATTAAAGCCAGTTGATTATTTTTATGAGATAGTCAGCAAACCCTTAATTCAAGAAAAATCTTTAGTAAAATAGCCATATCAAAGCGTCTCCCTATGCAGGAGGCGTTTTCTATATGTTTATCGTTCTATATATATAACGAAATATTCTATTTAAATTACAAAAAATTATGAAAACTAGAGATAAAAAGAGAAAACGAACGATAGTTGTGCGTTATTAAGAAAAAACAGCCGAATTTGAGGTTTTTCAAAGATAGCTGGTTAGAATATACTCACAATATAAAGTTCGTTAAAAAGAACAAAAAGTTCTCTAAGGAAGTTGATAAAAGTGAGAAAAACAATCACCAACTTCGTTCTCAATTTTATACATACGATAGCCATTGCTAAACAAAAGGCTGGTTGGGAGGGAAGGACAATTCGATATACCAGGCTGAGAAAGTTTAAGAAAAAAGGAAGAGGGCTCCTGATTGCAGCAAAGATTCTGGCCCTGTGGTACTTATTAGTTCTTACAGGTTCTTACCTTACGGCAGATACCGGGGCTTATTTTAATGATGTTGAAACAATTAGCGAAACAATAACTATAGCAGATAACTTTTGTGCAGATGAGGAATGGGCGAATGAGCATAAACAATATTGTAAAGACAATGCGGGAATAGGAAATGGTTGTGAACCTGGAGATGACTGTGATTCTGAAAAGGGAGAGGATGAAGATAACCCTGGTCACAATCGGGAAACTTGCGGTGATCATACCAGTGCCCCATGTTCGGAAGGCAGCAGGGTATCAAATATAAACGCTACCCAAACTAGCAGCACCATCACCTTAACTTGGACCAATCCTAGTGACAATAAATTTAAATCCATAAAGGTTTATAGAAATGGAGAGCCTGCTCCAATCGCTGAAAACATCACAAGTAGTCAGTTTGAAGATACAGGGTTATTACCTGATACAAAATATATCTACTACATAGTAGAAGTAAATAACCAGGGTGACAATTTAGGAACTGCTATTTTTGAAGTTTCTACGAATCCTGAACAGGATAGTGAGCAACCTCAATCTGAAGCCAAGCCAACTGAAGCTGAAGCTAACCCAACCGAACCTGAACAAGATACACAATCTCCGGGAGAGGTAATAGGTCCAAGTGGCTCTGAAACAGGGAATAGCGGCAATGTCGAATTATCCTGGACTCCTCCATCTGACTCTGATTTTAGCCATGTCAGAATATATAGGGATGAGGAGTTAGTTGCAGACAATGTGAAAAGTAACAATTACTCAGATCAGGTTTCAGAAAAAAATCACAGTTATAAAATAACAACCGTTGACACTTCCGGAAATGAATCTCCAGGAGTACCTATCGAAGTCACTTGGCATAAATAACAGTCTAAATGAAAGGTTGATATCTATGAATGCAAAAAAAGTCCTCAATATATTTAGTAGTCTTGTAACATCCATATTGTTCCTGCTGCTCATATTCATGGTTTTTGTAGTCATATCCTCCAAGGCATCAGGGGGAGAGCCACAGTTTTTGGGCTACCAGTTGAAAACAGTGTTATCAGGATCAATGGAACCAACCTTTAAAACAGGTTCGATTATAGCAGTTAAACCAGTAGAGGATGCAACAGCTTTGAAGAAAGGTGATGTTATCACCTATATGCAGCAAGATGGGAATCTAGTTACTCATAGAATTACAGATGTAATTAAACAAACAGATCAAACCATGTATCAGACAAAGGGAGATAACAACAAAGACTTCGATTCACAACTAGTACTATCTCAGAATGTTGTAGCTAAATATACTGATGTCACAATACCTTACCTTGGATATTTTATAGATTTCGCTAAGTCAAGTAAGGGCATGGCCATCACACTGATTCTTCCAGGCATCCTGCTGTTAGGTTACTCAGGAATCACAATTTGGTCAGCGTTAAAAGAGATTGATCCAAAGACAACGAACAGTGAAGAAAAGACAGCTTAACGTGGTTGTAATCCCTTAAGGGGTTCAATATATAAAATTTACATACCTCTTAAACGAGGCAAAAAATGAGGAGGAAATACTAATGTCAGTAAAAAAGAAATTAGGATTAGGCGTAGCATCAGCAGCACTAGGGTTATCACTAGTAGGTGGAGGAACTTGGGCAGCATTCAACGATACTGCAACGATTAATAACCATTTTGCTGCAGGTACACTGGATCTAGTAGTGGGTAAAGTGAATCAAGCTGCTAACTTTGACTTGGGTAATATGAAGCCTGGAGATTCAGTGAAGAGGGTATTTACGTTAAATAATAATGGTTCTTTGGCTATAAAGGAAGTATTACTAAACACTACAGCTAGTGGATTTTCAAGTGGTGTAGGAACAAATGCTGACATGAATGCATTCCTGTCACAATTTGAAATTAATGCATTCAAAGTTGATTCTGAAAACACCACAGGAATTTTTGAACCAAGAGCAAGCATAGTAGTGTCAGGTCAGACACTTACTCTTGCTGATTTAGTAAATGGTCCAACAGCATACTCAGGCAAAATTAAGTCTGATTACATTACAGATGATGGTACTCAAAGAATTAATCTTGCCCCACTTGTAGTACCAACTGGACAAGAAGCCTATAGAGGGATTCCTGTAACACCAGTAGACAGTGATGCCGTAATGTTTGTAATTAAATTTAAAGAGGATAACACAAGAGTTGGTGGAGCATACAGTGAGTTTGTACAGAATAAATACCAAGGAAATGCTGCTAACTTCTTCTTTAACTTAGAAGCAACTCAGTGGGATGGAAGAACACTTGACAGCTCTAATGGTAATGGAGAAATTAACAATGGAGTCCAAGGCTCTGCTGATGGAACATCTGATCCAAATCCGCGTTCAATTAAGACGGATGCGAATGGAGCTGATCTTCGTGAACATGGTGATAATGAAGTTGTAGAACCAGCTAACCAAAACTAATATTAAAAAAAGAAAGGTGGGACTCTCTCACCTTTCTTTCTAAAAAACTTATAAATAGAGGCCTAATATGCGAATAACTAAAATAATATTCTTCATTATTATATTAGTATTTCTTACACCTATTGCGGTAAATGCAGTAACTAGTAATGAAAATAGTATTGATCTTTCTGTTGAACCAGGTAAGGTTTTATTCGATCTAACCAACGTAAAACCGGGTGATTCGGTTGTCAGAAATTTTAAGGTAATGAATAAGGGAAATAAAGATTTTAACTATGTTATAAATAATTCATTTAGGTCAGGGTCTGAAAAGTTTTATAACGAACTTCTTCTTGAAATCAAAGACTCCCAAAAAAATATAGTATTTAAAGGAAATCTTAAAGATTTTAAAAAAACCAGTAATAGTGTGCTGAAGAGTAAGACAACTGATGAACTATATTTTCTAATCAAGATTCCAATGGAACTAAACAACGATTTTCAAGGTCTAAAGTGCCAATTTGAATTTAAAGTATACGTAGAAGGAACCTTAGGCGGAGTTTTGCCAGCTGATGGACCCAAACTCCCCAATACAGCAACTGGTATGTTTAATCTAATGGCAATAGGGATTGCTCTAATAATAGGTGGGTTTACTTTAATTTCCTTCTTGAAAAAGAAAAGTCAGGATATAAAATCAACATAAAACTGGCCTTGATATGAACTATGATCAGGGTCAGTTGTTTATTTATTTGTGGTTTTTTCATTAATTTCTAGTTAATTATTTTTCTGTTTGGAATACTATTAATCATATATCTCTATTTTCTTTAGGTGATACTCATGACACAACTTTTCTTTTACCTAACAATCTTAAATATATTTGATGCAGGCGTTACATGGTTTGGATTAGAACATGCCTTCATCTCTGAATTGAATCCGTTTATGTACGCAATATATGAGATTAATCCGTTACTTTTTGTTCTCACGAAAACCTCTCTTTCCATATTCCTTCTATTATTCATTCTTTTAAAAAAAGTCCCTCAATCTCCACTAATCAAAGGTCTAACTATTTTTGCCATAGTTTCCTACACTGCTATCGTCTTCATGCACGGTTTCTGGCTGGTTCACATCTTTTAAAAAAGATAATTTGAATGGTTCCATAAAATTTCATTTAAAACATATTAAGCTATATTCAAAATTAGTGATAGCAGGAGTTTAATTTTCTTATATTACATAAGAAAGAAGGCGTATCAAACATGTTTCAAACCCTGAAGCGTGAGTTGCTGGCCGGGATTACGGTTTCGGTTGTTGCGCTGCCGCTTGCGTTGGCTTTTGGGATGCAGGCGACGGGTAATTCGGATGGGGCCATTATTGGGTTGTATGGTGCCATCATTACTGGTTTTTTTGCTGCTTTGTTCGGCGGGACGAAGGGGCAGGTGACGGGTCCGACTGGGCCGATCACGATTATCTTTACGGGGATTGTGGCAACTCAGGGGCTGGAGTATGCGTTTATTGCCGCGTTCATGGGAGGCCTTTTTCAGATTGTATTTGGGGTACTTAAAGCAGGCAATTATTTAAAGTTCATTCCGTTGCCGGTCGTCAGCGGTTTTATGAACGGGATTGCCATCATCATTATCATGGGGCAGCTGCAGTATGTGACGGGCAGCTTTTTAGTCGTGCTGTTGACGATTGTTTTTATGCTGGTTGCAATGAGGTGGATTAAGATCATCCCGCCAAGCTTGATGGCGCTGATTTTAGGAACAGTTGCGGTGATCCTTCTTGAAAAAGTGGTTCCTGCCGTTCATTTTACAATGCCATTTATAAACGACTTCATTTTCTTTGACACCGCAGAGAGAATTGGCGAGATTCCAAAAGGACTGCCGCAACTTCATCTGCCAATTGCTGATCTGAGTGTCATCATCCAATTGATTCCGGCTGCATTAAGCATCGCTGTTCTTGGATCGATTGACTCGTTGCTAACATCGGTTGTCATGGATAATATGACAGGTACGAAGCACAAGAGCAATAAAGAGTTAATTGGCCAGGGGATTGGTAACACCATAGCTGGACTATTCGGCGCAATGCCCGGTGCTGGTGCGACTGTCCGTTCAGTAGTCAATTTACGCAGCGGGGGACAGACTGCTTTATCAGCGATGGTTCATAGTTTAGCTTTGCTGTTGTTTATGCTTGTGTTTGGACCTCTGGCTGAAGAAATTCCACTCGCAGTGCTAGCGGGTATTTTAATAATGACGGGTATCACAATGTTTGATTATAACAGCTTTAAACTCCTCAAGAGTGAGCCGCGTTCGGACGCTGCCGTGATGATAGCAACTATGGTCTTAACTGTTGCAATTGACCTTATGGTTGCGGTTGGTGTAGGCGTGTTGTTGAGTGCAATTATTTTTATGAAGATAATGAGTGAGGAAGGTTTCAAGATTACTAGCAGGCAGGAAAATGATGTTAGGGTTTATATACTTGAAGGACCGCTGTTTTTCGGAGCGGTTGAACTCATCACACAAACGATCACAGGAGATTATAGTCCTCGAATTGCAATCGACTTGCGAAAGGTCACAGTTATTGATGCTTCAGGAGCTTTGATTTTGCTTCAACTTTATGAATATCTAAGAGAACGAAATCAAGAGTTGTACTTGTTTGGGGCTGAACCTAATGTCGAATCGACCCTTCACAGAATGAAGGTATGTGAAAAGATAGGACGCAATGGATGTTACCCGCCACAGGGATATTCGAACTATTCATTAGAGAATGGCGCTGATCAAACAGTAAGTTAAAGTAGGATGCCTGATTTCCACGGCTTATAATAGTGGGATTCAGGCATCTTTTGTTAGATACCCTTAAAAGGGAAATAGTTTAAACATAACGATGGGCCTGGTGTAAAAGTAATTTTCTGCAATTTTAGTAAATTACCGATTAAATATTTTACCTTAAACTATAGTTGCACAAATTGAAAATAATGTATATTCTTTATATAGAACAAATAATTCTGTAAGGAGATCACAATGAAGTTTAAAGGTATGCTCTTTACCGGAGCCATCATCACCGCGATTATAAGTGTACTTTATTTTTTGAATTTTGAATCCTCCAATGCTTCTACAGAGAACCAAAACTTCATAGAATATGTAAATGCTGAGCAGTTCGGAGCGAATGGAGATGACCAAAAGGATGACTCAAAAGCAATCCAAAGGGCGATTGATTACAGTCATACGGAGAAGATTGGAAAGGTGAAATTAGTTGGAAATAAAAATTATATCTTAAAAAAGGGCTTAATCTTAAAGGAGGAAGTTGAACTTGAACTCGGACAGAGTACTAGACTATTCATAGATGGTGATTTCAGGGTGATTGAGGTAGAGAAGGATGCTTCTATTACAAATGGAATTTTCGAAATAACAAATAAGAATTTTGATTCTGAAGTGATTTATTTGGATGGAAAGCAAAAGTTCTGGTCGTGGGAGAGAACACGGATCAACAATGTTGCGATTATCAATTCCAGCGGTTCAAAAAAGGGGACAGGAATCTCTCTTTTTTCAGGAGGGGCGGATCAATTCATCAGTTTTGTGAATTTCCAAGATATTAATATATCTGGATTGAAAACGGGTGTAAGAATGGAAGCTAAGCCGCCGCCAAAAGATGAAAAAGGGTACAGCTTTATTAATGGCAACCGTTTTACCAATCTGACTCTGGATGGGTGTATCAATTGTATTGACATCATAGGATCCATTACAATCCCAAATGAATGTTCCGGAAATGAATTTAAAGGGATACAGGTCCAGACTACTAAGGATACTGAAAGCGTTTTTAAAGTCAATGGATCTGATAATCAGATTGAGGCAATGATTTGGGATGTACATTTATTGGGGGACCGAAACCGTAACCTGATTTCATTTACAAGCCAATCCACTGGAAATTCTCTATTTTCTAACCTTGAATCAACCTATATAAAAGATGAAGGGATTTATAACTATTACACTTCCCCACGAGATGAAAATTAATAGACCATGTTTCTTTATTTAAGGAGAACGTTCTTTACCTATACTCGGTTAGGTAAAAAATTTTCATGAAAACGTTCTTTATATAGAAGGGAAGGGCTGATATTACATGAAGGTACTAATTACGGGTGGAGCTGGATTTATCGGATCCAGCATTGCTGAAGAGCTTCTAAAAGAAAACATAGAAGTTGTAATCGTAGATAACTTGATTACAGGCAAGGAAAGAAATGTTCCAAGAGAAGCGGTACTGTATAAAGCTGATATCCGTGACAACTTGGGTGAGATCTTTATGGAAGAACAGCCTGATTATGTCATTCATCTAGCGGCACAGGTATCCGTTTCATCTTCCATCGGTGACCCTGTTTATGATGGTGACGAGAATATTGTCGGTACAATTAATCTATTAAAAACTTGTGTCAGGCATAAAACGAAAAAAATCATCTTTGCCTCAACCGCTGCTTTATATGGAAATCCTCAGTTTCTGCCTGTAGATGAAACACACCCTGTAGCTCCTGTTTCTCCTTATGGACTGTCAAAGCATTGTGCCGAACTTTATATCCAGCTTTTCTCCAGACTGTATGGTTTGCCTTATACCATTTTACGATATGCAAATGTGTATGGCGTTCGCCAAGATGCAAATGGGGAGGCGGGTGTTGTCGCGATCTTCATAGAGAAATTGTTAAATGGGGAGGTGGTTAATATCCATGGTGATGGACTGCAGACGAGGGATTTTATCTTTGTCGAAGATGTGGCCAGAGCAAATGTCGCTGCACTGACTCGAGGGGACAATGAAACGATTAATATTAGTACTCAGGCGAGAATATCCATTCAGGATATTATAGGTGAATTAAGCCTAATACAGGCAACCAGCATTTCACCAGTTTACCTTGATGAGAGACCCGGTGATATAAGACACAGCATACTATCAAATGACAAAGCAAAAGAAACCCTGAATTGGAATCCTGAACACTCCTTCTCAACTGGTTTGAGAAAAACGGTCGATTACTGCCAGTCAGAACACTTGAGTATCAAATAAACATGTTTCCTAGGAGGGTATCATGGACGAAAAAACAGATTTGAAAAAATTCTTCAGCATCATTAATAGAAGAAAGTGGACAGTGATCATCACTTTATTCTGTGTTTTAATCATGACTGTTATTGGGTCGTTTTTTTTAATAAAACCAACCTATGAGGCTACCCAGAATATTGTTGTTGGCAAGTTTAAGAAAGAGGAAGGCTATTATGGTGAAACGCAGGAAGTATATATGCTGCTGGCCTCGACAAAAGATTTCATCAAAAGTCCTACAGTGCTTAACGCTGTACAAAAAGAATTAAAATTCAAGGACAAAAAGCTCGACGAAAAAATCGTTGTTCAAAATAATAAGGATTCACAAATTATCAGCGTGATCGTTAGGGATCATGATCCGGAGAGGACACAGTTAATATCGGAAACCATTGTAAGAACAACTGTACAGAAAATGAAAAGTCTGTTTGAAATATCAGACCTTAAAGTTCTTACAGCCATTGACGGCTCTTCTGAAGTTGAAAGGGTGGGAAGTAATGCGTTGAATATCGCTATCGGCGGGCTTATAGGATTATTCATGGGGATAGGGGTGGCAATGATCAGAGAATACTTGGATGATTCCATCAAGAGTATGGATGAAATTGAAGCCTTCCTTGGCTTGCCAGTATTGGGAAGCATCAACCTTAAGAATGATATGAAGCGAAAGAAACACAGATCTGTGGACAATCGAGTTGTAGTCTTGAAGCAGGAAAAAGGAGGGGAATTCAGTGTTTAGGAAAAAGAACAAAAATAAAATTCCTCCCCACCTGATTCCTGAATCTGTGAGTAACGAACAAACCAGGATGATTCGTACGAACCTGGATCAAGTTCTTCAAGAAGGTCCTGCGCTGGTAATGGTCACATCTCCGGACGAGATGGAACAAAAACCAACCATTTCTTCCAACCTTGCAGTGGCATTTGCAGAGCAGGGAAAAAAAGTCTTATTGGTGGATGTGAATACTGCAAAGCCATCACTGCATCGTTTATTTACCATTAGTAACACAACTGGGTTGACAAATGTAATTTTAAATGAAGAGCCATTATTGATGAATTGTAAAGAGACCTCTACCCCTGGGCTATTTGTTTTGCCAGTAGGGGCACTTTCAATCAGTGCTGCCGAACTTTGGGTGACCAGTAAACTAAAAAAAATTGCCACTTCCTGCCGGGAAGAGTTTGATCTTGTCATTTTCGAGGTCCCTGCATTGCTGACCGTTTCAGATCCGCTTGTCCTCGCCAACCAGTGTGATGGCATTATTCTAGTTGTCGAAGGCAATAAAACAAAAAAAGAAGCGGCATTGAAGGCGAAGGAATATTTAAATAGGACTAATAACCATATTATGGGAGTGATTTATCAGACGGGTTAATGATAAATCCAGGAGCATTTCTCTAAACAAGGGCGGGACATTTATGGGGGAAATAAGGAAGAACTCGATTGCAAAGAATATCATCCATTTATTCTACAGTACAGCTATATCCAGTGCCTTAAATGCAATCGCACTTATTGTCCTGGCTTCTTATTTACAGTCTCATCATTATGGACTTTTCAGTGTTGCGTTAGCGTTAGCGATGATTATGGGATATTTTACGGATGCAGGGCTTAGTGAGATCGTGCTTCGGGAAGGTTCAAAAAAAGAGGTGAACATCTCTGTTCTCATATCCTCTTATATAAAAATGCGAGGAGTTCTGCTTGTCATCACGTTTGTCAGCGGTTTTTTCCTTATCCATCTATCAAATTCCGGGAACAAAGAATTGATTCAGACGACTTATTATTTGATTATCCCGATGGTCACTGGGGTCGCACTCCAAAGTATCGGAATTACCTTTTTTCAGCTGAGAGAGAGAATGGAGTTTTCTGGACTTATTCGAATTGTATCTGCAGTATGTTTAGTCTCGACTTTAGCTTTAGGTATTTATCTTCATTTGAATCCATTTTTGATCACTGTCTTATATGGGATGTCCTATTTAATAGCTGGGGCTTTTGCCATTATTTTATTGATGAAAAATATTAAACTCAATTTAAAAGATTCATTTCATAAAGGTCTGCTGCAAAACCTTGGTTCTTTTACAGTAGGCGGGCTATTGTTCGTTATGCTCCCTCATTTGGGTCCCATCCTTTTGGAAAAGACCATATCATTGAAGGAAGTTGGCCTTTTCGCTATTGCCTACCGAATTCCACAAGCGTTGCAGCAAATTCCTTTTATTGTCGCCGGAGCCTACTATCCTGTATTATTTAAGGCTTTTAATAACGATTTAAGAGATGAACATTTAAAGCATTTACTTTTTCAAATTAAAATGATGGCAATCGTTGGAATCATGATGACCATTCCTTTTTTTCACCTTTCAGGGTTTCTCATCACGATCCTTTTCGGGGAAGAATGGGCTGATGCCGCCAAGCCTCTTAAAGTATTGTCCGTGTTGCTTCTCTTGCAGTCGATCAGTATCGCACTTGGAGATGGATTGACCACCAGCAGGAGACAATTTCACAGGATGGTTGTCCAGGCAATTGGATTGGTCGCCGGAATTGTTTTCTATATTTTATTAAGCAGGGCATACGGAGTAATAGGGGCGGCATATACGGGGGGAATCATTGAAGTAATCACTCTTCTTGGGTTTTGGCTTTGCACCCCAAACAGATGGGTGATTGCAAAAAAAACGATTTTGCCATATATGATCTTCTTTATCTTGACCCTTGCCGGTACGGATCTGTTTCTAAACGAATGGCAGTTCCTAGCCGGAGCAGTAAATATTCTCCTTGTGTCATCACTGTTCTATTTAGATAAGGAACTGAGGGGCAAAATTTCTTCCTTTATTCAATCAAAGCGTAAGCGGAAAACTTGGGAGGTTGAGAAAAACCAGGGGGTTCATCATGGACTATAAGGTGGCTTCAATATCCGGAAGATATGGTTCGACAGTATTTTGGCTTTTCTTATTGTTGATGTTAGCAAAATTCAATATATACATCGGCTTTGCATTAAAGCCTTACATGCTTTTTTGCATTTTATTTTTTATGTTCCATATTGGCTCCTTTTACTTTCAAAGATTGTACCTATTTGAAATGGGCATGCTGATATTTTATCTAATGTATAGCTTTACTGGAGCGTTTTCGTTATATCCAGCATCCAGCGCTCGAATCATCTTTGGAATCATCCTTTACGTATCATGTTATTTTATTGTGAAAAATATCATTGAAAAGTTTGAAACAGATGCTGTCCATAGTGCCGTAGCAAATGTAGGCATCATTTTCAATTCAGTAAGTCTGGCCCTTTATTTTGCAGGATTGAAAAGCGTTCAATTTATGTTTGAAGGTGAGAGGGTGTCTGAATTCGGCGTCATGGTAGATCGTCATTACCCGAGGCTGATTGGTTTAGTGCAGGATCCTAACTTCTTTGTTTTTTATAACACAATTTTCTTTTGCTATTATCTTAGCAACTTCCAATCCTCAAAGAATAAAGTCGGTTTGGGTTTGACAATCTTAACGAATTTACTGACTTTCTCAAGAGGCGGTCTGTTAGTCGTTGTATGTTTGGTCGTACTGAATATATTTCTGAATAACCCATTAAAAAAGCTGAAGCTGTTGCTCGGGCTTACGGCTTCACTGGCTGTTGCCGGCTATATCGCGATTACTGTCATGAAATTTGATGTTTATTCGATCTTGCAATCAAGAATCAATGATTTCTCCGAGGATGGCGGAAGCGGTAGGTTTACATTATGGGGCAGGGCCTGGGAGTACTTTAATACCAATATTCTGGTCGGGATCGGGGCTTTTAATTTTTCAGATTATAACATGTTTGAAAATGGAGATCCGCTTACAGCTCATAATACGTATTTGGATATCCTGGCAGAATCAGGACTAATCGGAATCGTCACCTACTTGCTGTTCCTTTTACTCGTTTTCATTAAATTACTTAATAGCAGAATCCATAAGAAAAATCCTTACCTGTTCTTAACATTCTTGGGTCTAGTACTTCAGATGGCATTCCTTTCCGTCATCATTAACGACATGTTTTTTATGTATATTGCCATCTTGTCGGCCTATTTGCATAAAGAGTATCACAAGAAACACGTCCACGTCGTTAAGGAACTAGAGATTCAAGCGGGGAAGAAAGACAACTCTTTAAAGGGAGCTGCCGCATATTATGAACGTGTTAATTTTAACAGATAAACTGATTATGGGCGGGGCGGAAATGTATTTCTGCAAGCTGGAAAACTATCTAAATCATCCTGGTCTAACATTCTATTACGCTGCAGGAACTGGTGACCTATACAAAAAAATCAAAAATAAACAGCATTTCATTGAATTGAGCAGGTCTAATCACCTTCAAAACCTCAAGAGGTTGATTTCTCTCATACATGATAAGAACATTAGCGTTATCCATGCCAATAGTTTGCGGATGGTGATGTATAGTACGTGCGTGAAAAAAATGATCCACAGGCCATTGAAAATTGTTTATACGAAACATAATGTAACCATTTTAGAAAGGAAAGTTCCAAATCTGTTCCGATACTTATTGAATAAACATGTAGACCGGATCATTACGGTCAGTGATTTTGAAAAAGAAAACCTTGAAGAAGCCGGTATTGACCAAAATAAAATCAAGACAATTTATAACGGGGTAGACTTGGAGCAGTTTTTATTTGAGCTGAAAGAGAAACGAAAAATGTTTCATATAGGAATTCTGGCAAGACTGTCCGAAGAGAAAAATCATGAGCTGTTCATTGATATCGCTGATCATTTAAGGGATAGGCCCAATATATTGTTTCATATTGCTGGAGATGGTCCAGAAAAACAGCGAATTGCAGATCAAATCAAGGCAAGAAATTTAACAGATAAAGTGAAGATGTTAGGAGAAGTTCAAAATCCAGAAACCTTTATCAAAGAGATGGATGTACTGCTATTAACCTCATACAGAGAAGTTTTTCCGATGGTGATCATAGAATCAATGGCTGTCGGCACTCCAATTATTTCAATTAATCAAGGTGGAATTAAAGAGGCAGTCATTGATGGAGAGACTGGTTTTCTGATAAAAAGTCATTCTACTACTGACTTTTGTAAGCAAATTTTACGTTTGGAATCAGACCATAGGCAACGGCTGCAATTAATTGAACGCGCTAGGGGAAAAGTGGAAAAAGACTTTTCACTTAATCAGATGATTCATCAAACCCTTAAAGAATACTTGAACTGCAGCCAGTAAGGTATCAACATATCAATCATTTTGCAGGAAGTGATGTTTAGGAGTGGAAACAATGAGAGAAAAGCCGCTTAGGTTCGCGGTAATATGTAATTATTTCGAGATGAGTGATTGGGATCTCGATGTTATTAGCAGGATGGAGGAACAAGAAAATGTAGAATTTAGTGCAGTAATCAACATTACAGGAAAACATTCAGTTTTTAATAAGAATCACTCTGTCATGGATCAATTTCATAAACGCATCACCAGGATAAACTGTGAAGCATCATTCATAGATGGAGAATACAGTTTTGCTGAAGAGGACTTTAACATCATCAAGGAAATGGGATTGGATGTGATTTTGAATCTAAGTTCAAAAAAGTTGGAAGGAGAGATTCTTACTATTCCTGAGTTTGGAGTATGGTCCTTTAAATTCGGCAAAAACGAGCCAGCGTTTTATTGGGAAATCGTGAATGAAGAACATATTACATCAGCTTCTCTTCGTAGAATCACTGTTGGGAATAGATTCATTACTTTGAAACAAGGTCACTTTTCAACCTTAAAAGATTCTTTCTACCAAAATCGATCTCATGTAATGAAAGCATCCACGAATTGGCCAGCACTGGTTTGCAGGGATATTCTTAATGGGACTGCAGATTACTTTTTTGATGTTCCTCGAGATGAAGTAAAAGAGACAGAACAAAAGATAAAGAAATGGGCTTTGATTCTGAAAATGCTCAAGCATAAACTTCGGAAAGTGTATACAAAACTATTTTGTTATGAATATTGGAATGTCGGAGTCATGAAGAGGCCAATAGAGAGCTTTTTAACAAATGGCGGGAAAATGGAGATTCAGTGGCTGGCAGAAAACAAACACATGTATATAGCGGATCCTTTCGTTTATAAAAATGGAGAGGAACTCAAAATTATTATGGAAGAGCTGAACTATAAGGTAGTGAAAGGATTCATCAGCGAAGCAGCCATCCTCCAGCTTGGAAACAAACAGGAGTTCAAGTTTTCACAGGCTACTATTAGCTCTCCAGCTCATATGTCTTATCCTTTTATAATTGAACATGAAGGGGAAGTTTATTGTATCCCTGAAACTTCAGAAGCAGGTGAGGTTTCGATTTATAAGCTAAACCGGGACTCAGGAAAGTGGCATAGGGTAAAGTCTATAATTAATGATTTTCCTGCGGTAGATTCAACTATCATTCAATATGGAGATTATTGGTGGCTGTTCTGTACGAAAGCCAACTCAGCCATTCAAAGTCATAATTATGAACTATATCTATTTTATTCTTCAGACCTAATGGGAGAGTGGAAGCAACATCTAATGAATCCTGTCAAAACAGATATTCAATCGTCAAGGTCTGCCGGCACACCATTTTTACATGAGGGGCATCTATACCGGCCGGCACAGGATTGCTCCAAAACGTATGGGGGGAGAATAGCCCTTAATAGAATAAATAAGCTTACTCCAAGTAAATTTAATGAAGAAACTGTTAAATTTGTTGAGCCAAACCTGGATAGTCCTTATCCTGATGGGCTTCATACAATTTCTTCTGCAGGTGAGATGACCATTATCGATAGCAAGCGATTTGATTATCATCCTCTGCACATTTTACGAAAGCTATACAAGTTTAAACCAGTTGACATTGAACGTGTAAGGACGAAGATCAAAGGGACTAATCCAAAGAATCTCATTTTAAGAGACTAGATTTCAATGATTTTTTTTAACTCTTTTGTTCTTTATAAAGAAAGAGAATGGTTAGTAAAGGAGGAATTGTCTTGAATGTGAGAGGGAATGTCTTTAAGTGGAATGTCATGTTAATGGACTTAGCCACCTTAATACTAGGATTCATCCTCTGTTATGAACTGTTTAATCTTAACGGCATACTAGCTCAGCGTATGAATACAGAAATTTTGCTGCTGATATTAGCCGTGACAGTCCTGTTCGTATTTTCGCTTTTTGACTTATACACGGACTGGCGGCGAAAAGATATTCAAAACTCGGTCTACTCCATTGTTTTATCTATGCTTGTTGTTTATATAGGTTTTACTTTATTTACCTTCTTATCTACCGACTCTTATATTAATGATATTTCTATCGCTTTTCTTTTTACAATTGAAACGGTTTTTATTGTGTTATTACGGTTGTGTGTTTGGTTTATTGATAAAAAAATGTTCGGCAAGAGAAAAGTTGCCATCATAGGTGACCATGAACAATCTATCGCAGTATTAGTTGAAAAATTCCAAAATCATAATCAGGGCTGGTTTGATATTGAAGGATTCTTGACTGCTGAAAATTTGAAAGAAATAGAGCTTTCCATTCATCAATATGATATTTTCGTCCTAAGTTCTGAGATCCATAAAGACCAAAAAGCTCAAATAATCAGCTACTGTTTAAGACAGGAAAAAGAAGTAATGGTTGTCCCTGAAGTCATTGATTTGACAGTTCATGGTGCGATTACACAGCAAATTGATGATATGCCAGTCATCTCTCTTTCTCCTCCAAGTTTAAGTTTAGGAGGGAAGGTAATAAAAAGGATATTCGATATTGCCATCTCTGTTATTTTATTGATCTTTTCAAGCCCATTCATCATTCTCCTTTATATTTGCATACCACTTACATCAAAAGGATCTGCAATCTTTAAACAGGAACGGATCGGTCGGAACGGTAAACCTTTTTGGATATATAAGTTCAGGAGCATGATCCAGGATGCAGAAATGAAGACAGGGCCTGTCTTAGCTTCTGAAAAAGACCCAAGGGTCACTATATTGGGAAGGGTCTTGAGAGCCACTCGTCTGGATGAACTTCCGCAGCTCCTAAATGTCCTAAAGGGAGATATGAGCTTAGTCGGACCCCGGCCAGAAAGAGAGTTTTTCATTGAAATGTTTAAACAACAATTGCCAGATTACTCACTCAGATTGACCGTGAAGCCAGGGATAACCGGCTTTGCACAGGTTCAGGGAAATTATTCTACTTCAGTTGAAGATAAACTGCGTTATGACTTGATGTACATTAGAAACTACTCATTGATCCTGGATGTGAAGATATTGCTTCAAACAATCAGGGTTGTCATACAGCCAAAAAAGGCACGAGGAATAACGGAACCTAACAGGGATTTGAAGTTAGTTAAGTTGGAGAAAAAGGGAAGTGCAATCAGTCGCTGATTTTAAGCTGCTGAACCTGGTTTGGGAGGGAGAGTGAAGTATGAAGAAATCGAGTGACACCCTTGTTTCAATTATCACCCCAACTTACAATGCAGCCAAGTATGTACGCGAAACGATTCATTCTGTAAAAGCACAGACATATCAGGACTGGGAGATGATCATTGTTGATGATGCATCCACAGATGGTACCGTTGAAATCGTTAAACATGAAATGACATCTGAACCTAGGATTAAATTAATCGAACTTAAGACAAACGGCGGCCCTGCTGAAGCCCGTAATACCGCTTTGGGCTGTGCGAATGGTACCTATCTGGCATTTTTAGACAGTGATGATATCTGGTTGCCGGAAAAACTTGAGAAACAGCTGGATTTTATGAAAAGGAATAAAATCGCTTTTTCATATACGGACTACCGCCTGATGACTGATGATGGGAAGTTAACGGATGTCATCTTTTCTGTACCTAATAAATTGGAGTATAAGTCACTCCTTAAGAACACGATGATTGGCACATTGACGGTCGTAATTGATAAAAATATGGTTGGAGAGTTCAGAATGCCGCTCTATAGAGATTGTTCAGAAGATTACGGTCTTTGGCTGCATATTTTATCTTCCGGAATTGTAGCTTATGGCTTAAACGAAGACTTAGCTGTTTATCGGAAATGTGAGAAATCCCTCTCAAGCAATAAATTCAAATCAGCTAAGAAAACTTGGAATACTTACCGAAAAGTTAGGCATATCAATATTCCAACTGCTTTATGGTACTTTGCTCATTATTCCATTAACGCATTGAAAAAACATACTAAAACAATCTAATAACATATCAAATGTATTACATGGCTTAATATCCGCAAATGGGGGATAAAAATGCAAAATAATAGAAAAACACTTTCTTACGTCCAGATTTCTAGAGCAGTCGCAATTTTACTCGTTTTAATAGGTCATGTTAATACAGAATTTTATGCTTTGAATGGATTTGATTGGTTTAATATGGGGGAATGGGAAAGAACTGGTGGCGTAGATTTCTTTTTCATTGTAACAGGCTTTATGATTTATTATCTGTATCATAAGCATATTGGAAATCCAAAGAAGGCAAGTGAATTTTTGCAGAAACGGGCCATTCGCATCCTGCCTCTTTACTGGATTTTCACACTTGCATTAGGGTTAATGGCTTATTTTGTACCAGTTCTTGGAGAGCATTATTCAGCGACAGATATTATGAAATCAATGTTTTTTCTAGTGAATGAGCCTTTAATAGGATCCGCATGGTCACTGAAGCATATATTGTTTTTCTATATTTTGTTTGCAGGTTTGATTTATAGACCAAGATTTTTTAAACCAATAGTTATCGTTTGGGTGATCACTACTATTCTTTTTGAAATAAAAATTCTGCAGTTCTATGATTCATTTTTGTTCAGTTTCAGTAGTTTGGAAGTCTTGCTGGGGTCGGTGGTTGCTTATATTATCTTGCATTATAACATTAGATTTTCTTCCCTTTGGCTGACCTTAGGCTGTTTGGGATTTCTGCTGATTTGGATGAATAACATCTATTCACTCTATGCCATACATTCCCCGCTGTTTTATTGTGTGTTTTCCATTCTAATTATGCTTGGAATCGCAGAGAAAGATAAAAAACCAATAAAAGTGCCTAAGCTGTTATCGTTTTTAGGTGATGCTTCTTACTCAATCTATATCGCACATGGTCCATTGCTCATGTTATATATCAAGGTTCTTGATTCGGCGAAAACATTTTTAACCATAAATACTTCAGTTATGATGACCCTGGTGATTCTTCTCACAACAGGATCGTGCAGCATCGTCTATTTATACATTGAAAAACCGATAAGTTCTGCTTTGAGGCAACGGTTGCTACATCCCAAAGATGTTAAGAGTATAACGTCTAAATTAAGCAGTGAAACAGGTGTTATGGATTAGAGTGTGCAGTATTTATTACCAATTTTCCCAAAAAACATTTTACATTATTTTCATATAGAGGTACAATATGAAAGTACTCAACTAACCTAAGGAGGCAGTCGAAATGATTAACACAACTAATGGAACAGCACCAACAATTTCATATGGTATACCTTCGGCCTGCCTGTATTGTGTGTAGTAGCGCTTATTTTTGTCTGGTTAAAATAACTGCGTAACCACGGACTGGGATGTCTGTGGTTTTTTTGTGCCTGGAAAGCGAATGTATGTTCCTGGGTTTTGAAGTGCTGTTTAATGCAAGCGTTTGTCAGGATTGAACAGGGAGTGTGTACTTTTCTTAATGAAAGGATGATTTAGATGATTACAGTTGAGGATTTGAAAAAGGAATATAAATTGGTAAAGCGCGATCCAGGTCTTAAGGGGGCAATCAAGTCGCTTTTTAACCGGAAGTATGAGACGAAGCATGCGGTAAAGGGAGTTAATTTTACCATTGAGCAGGGTGAGACGGTTGGCTATATTGGCGCGAATGGTGCCGGTAAGTCGACGACGATCAAGATGCTGACGGGGATCCTGACACCTACTTCAGGGAAGGTGACGGTAAATGGATTGGTACCATATGAAAACCGCCAGAAAAACGCGGTGAACATTGGAGCGGTCTTTGGACAGCGGACACAGCTGTTCTGGGACATTCCGGTTCGTGAATCTTATAATCTGTTAAAACATATTTACGAGATTCCGGAGCAGGAGTATCAGGAAACAATCGCGATGTTTACTGAGGTGCTGAACCTGGAACCATTACTAGGAATTCCGGTCAGACAGCTTTCGCTCGGGCAAAAAATGCGCTGTGAACTAGCTGCTGCCTTCCTTCACAGGCCAAAAGTAGTTTATCTGGATGAGCCGACGATCGGTCTTGATATTGCGGTAAAAGTAAAGATTCGTAAGTTTATCAAAGAAATGAATCAGCGCTGGGGCACAACAGTGTTGCTGACTACACATGACATGCAGGACATTGAGGAAATCTGCGACCGGATTATCATCATTGATGGCGGTACGATTTTATACGATGGTGGCCTTGAGCAGATTAAAAAGCAATTCGGCCAGCAAAGGGTAATTCATTTTGAACTGGCAGATAAGGAAAAGTTCGTACTGCCTGGGTCACTCATCGGTCAGGCAGAAGTTTTACCGAATGAAGAAGAAACGAAGGTTAGCTTATCGTTTGACCATGAGACGGTAAAAAGCTCGTTCGTCATTTCGGAAATGATGAGCATGTATGAAATTGGCGATTTGAATATCGCGGACCCTAAGATCGAGAAGATCGTTGAGGAGCTGTACAACAAGCAGGAACAGGGGGGAGAGCATGAAAAAGTATTGGCAAATAGCTAAAGGGCGGATGCAGGAGAACACGGCCTATTCGGCCTGGTACTGGGCCGGCACTGTTTCTGCGGTGATGAAGCTATTGATTATTTATTTCTTCTGGCAGGCGGTCTACGCTAACCAGACAACGATTGAAAATATCAATCTGGAAACGATGATAACGTATATCGTCATTGCGATGCTGCTTCAAGGTTTTGTCGGCGGTGTCGGGAATGAGCTTGCGGAAAATATCAAGGAGGGCCAGGTAGCGATTGAGCTGATGCGTCCTTACGATATGATTTTTAAAATGTTCGCGGTGGATATTGGAGAGAAAATCATGTACTTAATCCAGGGTACACTTCCAATGGTACTGATAGCTTACTTTTTTATGGACTTAAGCTTTCCGAAATCACCTGAGACCATCTTGCTATTCATAGTGAGTGCGCTGGTGGGAATCTGGATCGGGACATTCTTCGATTTCCTCGTCGGTGTCCTCGCGTTCTGGACCGTCAATGTCTGGGGTGTCAGAGTGCTGAAGGAATCACTGATCACCTTTTTCTCAGGGGCACTCGTGCCGATCACGCTTTTTCCGGATTGGTTAAGAACCATCACTGAGTTCCTGCCCTTCCAGGCAATGGTTTATCTGCCGGTTTCGATTTATTCTGGATTGATCAGCGGCACAGAAGCTTACATGGCACTCGGAATCCAGTTGTTCTGGCTTGTTTCATTATATGTTTTGGTAAGGGTAATCTGGTCGCAGGCGATTAAACAGATTACGATTTTTGGAGGTTAGGAGGCGATTCTATGCGTCGCTATACGAGATTATATTGGGAGTTTGCGAAGAGCCATATGAAGGTGATGATGGAGTACCGTATCGACTTTTTGATCGGTGTCGCCTCGGTCATGCTTGAGCAGTTTGCTTCGATCTTTTTTGTGAAAGTAGTGTTCGACCATATTGAGCAAATCAATGGCTGGTCGTTTTATGAAATATTGTTTATTTACGGAATCGCGGCAACGGGCCGCTCGATTCACCAGATTTTCTTTGATAATTTATGGACGCTCGGCTGGCAGTATATCCGGCCTGGGAAGTTAGATCGATTACTCATCAGGCCGGTCAATCCGTTATTCCATGTCGTTGCGGACAGATTGCATCAAGACGGTTTTGGCCAGCTGATCATAGGCTTAATTATTTTGGGAACAGCCATTCCACAGCTTGACCTTGTTTGGGGAGCAGCGGAAATTGCCATGCTGGTTGTCATGATCATCTCATCCGGATTGATTTTCGTGGCGATTAACTTATTTTTTGCGACGTTCAGCTTCTGGATGATCGATAGCCTGCCGATTGTGTGGGCAGTCTTCAACCTGAGTGACTTTGCTAGATACCCGCTGACCATCTATCACAAAGGAATCCGCATGTTCCTGACATGGATCATTCCTTACGGTTTCACGGCATTCTATCCGGCAGCCTATTTTATCGACAAGTCCGGCTACAAGGAGTTTGCGCTCTGGACCCCTGTTGCAGCGATTGTTTGCTGTGTCCTTGCCTATACATTCTGGAACAGAGGCTTGAAGGCTTTCGCAAGTACGGGCAGTTAATCAAAAGAACCCGACGAATATAGGGAATTATCAGATAATACGTTCATTTTCGGATTGCCCATAGGACTTCCGTCGGGTATGATGGAAATAAATAGGTTGATAGGGGTGGCGTTGATGTTGGAAAATAAGTCGGTCAGAGAAGTATGGCAAGAAATCGAAAGGGTCATGAAAGAGAGGCCTGAACCGATTCAAGGCATGAATACGGTCTATCAATATGACATCACGGGAGATGAGAGCGGGACGTTCCAGCTGTTGATCACAAATGGAACTGCCAAGGTTGTGGAGGGAACAGAATCAACACCAGACTGTACCCTGACACTGTCAGATAAAAACTTCAAGAAGATGATCATGGGGAAACTGAATGGAACAGCCGCCTTCATGACAGGAAAGCTGAAAATCCAAGGCAGCATGGGACTCGCACTCAAACTCGAAGGAATCCTCAACGAATACAACCTAAGCGAAACAGCATAAAAAAATGGATCAGGCATCTAATCGCCTGGTCCATTTTTCTTTTCATAAAAAATTCCTTTCCATCCATAAAAAAGTTTCTTTAAAAATTCAATGCACAATGAGACAAAATGTAACAAGATGTGACACATCCTGCTATAATAAGGCTATCAAGTTTTCAGATTTAAGGAGATTCCGTATGGAAACATTCAAAAAAAATTCTGTTTTAGTTTATGAAGAAGTAAAAGCAGTAAAGTTCTTTTTGTGGACTTTTTATATAATCCTAGTACCCTATGATTTTGTCTATTATTATTTAGTACCCTATTTTAATAAGCAAGAAGTGGGCTTGCCTTTAGGTGGACTAGGTTTTTTCTTTCATATATTCCTATTTGCTCTAATCCCCTTAGCGATCTATTTAGTGAAAAAAGGTCAGCCTGAAAAAATTAAATATATTTACTTCATTGCATTTGTGATGTTGGATGTTGTGAACAACTTTATGATTTATTGGGGAACTAAAGAGCAGTTTGGCAGCGGACATGTTCTCGAAATCTATTTTATTTTGTTTTCTCCGATTTTCGTAAGTAGTCGTTTCTTTTGGACAATGACCATAGGCTTTTTCCTTAAATACACTATAACCGGACTGATTTTTCAATCTGGAGAAGTACTTGTTCCAATGGGATTGATTATATTCATTTCAGCAATTGCCTGGATCCTGCTTAATCGTTTCCAATCTTATGTTAAAGCAATAACATCGATCTTTGAAGATTTAAGACAGAAGGAGAAACTTGCGGTCATAGGCCAGATGGCAACGGCAATTGCCCATGAAATTAAAAATCCTTTATCTTCATTAAAGGGTTTCACTCAGTTACAGCAAGAAAAGGATAAGGGTGACGAACAATATTATCCTATTATGTTAAATGAAATCGACCGGATCAATGCGATTGTAAATGATCTGTTGATACTTGGAAAACCTAATACAGGAGTTAAAACACCTAAAAAACTTATTGATATCATCCAGTATGTTATATCAGTTATCGATCCGCATGCACAAAGGAAGGAAATTCAAATAAAGTATGATGTAGATGATTCAACAGTGCTATTGTGTGACGAAAATCAGATGAAGCAAGTGTTTATCAATCTAATTAAAAATGCCATGGAGGCAATGCCCAATGGGGGAACGGTGTACGTTCAATCTAAAATTGATGGAGGCCTGGCTTTAATTTCTGTTACGGATGAAGGTTGTGGGATTCCTCCGGAAATACTCGCAAAGTTAGGAGAGCCTTTTTATACAACCAAGCAAAACGGCAACGGCTTAGGATTGATGGTAACCAAAAAGATTATAGAAGAGCATGAAGGTACCTTTAACATTCAAAGTGAATTGGATAAAGGAACAACTGTTACCATATCGGTTCCTTTCGAGGATTAGCCTTTCTCTGGAAAATATCATAATAAATAAATCAAAAGGACTATTTTTATAATAGTCCTTTTGATTTATAATGAAGAAAAATGTCGAATGTTGCCATTTTAAACTAGGTCTAATTATTCATTTTTATTCTTGTTTTATCAAAAATCTTAATTTGCAAAAAATAATGGCGATATGAAGAATAAACAATGTTCATTTATAGACAGAAAAACGAGGTATTAACATGCAAAATTCTTTCAAAGACCCTTCTTTGCATCTTGAGGAAAAAAGAGCAATAAAGTGGTTTATAACTTTATTCTATATTCTATTTGTTTCGTTCGAGATCTTTTACTATTATTTACACCCGAAATTTGTTTTGAATAGAGATATTTTGATTTTTGAAAATTCGAGGTATTACTATCACCTATTAATTTTTTTGTTATTACCACTAGTAATAGCGATGATTAAGAGGGGGAAGCTGTACATAGTAAAGTATCTTTTTTTTCTAGGAATCATTTTTATAACGATTCTCTATGATTCTGTTACATATTTAAACAGTGATTTAGTTTATAGCAGTGGCAATATTGTTGAAGTATTCATGATTTTATTTGCACCTATTTTTGTGAATACGCCCTTTTTTTGGACTGTCTCATTAGGGACGGTATTCAAATACTTATTTATTGGTCTTCTTCTTAAAACAACGGTGGTTTTCTTCCCTATTGCTGTGATTTTAGTTCTCTCCTTATTAGGATTTGCTATTTTAAAGAGATATCAAGGCTATCTTAATGCGATTAAAATCTCATATGATAATCAGCTTTCAGGGATTGTTAAAGGGGTAATAGCCACTATTGAACTAAAAGACCCATATACTAAAGGGCACAGTGAAAGGGTAGCTTATTATGCTAACTCACTTGCTGAAGCCACTGGAAGGTTTACAAAAGATGAACTTCGGTCTTTTACAAATGCATGTTTACTTCATGACATTGGAAAAGTGAATATCCCTGACTCGATACTTATGAAACCTGGAAAATTGTCAAAAGAAGAATATGAAATTATAAAGACACATCCAGAAGTAGGTGCTGAGGCTATAACTAAAGTGCATGGATTAGGAGACACACTCGAAATTATAAAATCTCACCATGAAAGATGGGACGGCAAAGGGTACCCAGAACAGCTTAAAGCTAACAAAATTCCTTATCTGGCTCGCATAGTTTCTATTGCAGATGCATTCGATGCAATGACATCATCCCGCTCTTACAGAGCCGCCATGTCTGTTGAAGAAGCTTTTAATAGAATAATTGAAGGCCAAGGCACACAATTCGACCCGGAATTAGTTGGGAAATTTAAAGAGGTTTACCCAGAGTGGACTACATTCCATAAGAATTATAAATGGAATCATGATCTTCCTGTTAATAATTATATTGGTTGAGAGGAGGTGACCATCGTGAAAGTTCGTAAACTGAAAAAAATCAAAACGACTTGCTGGTGGTGTGCTTTTATAACGATATGATTATAAAAAGGGATGTAAGTCAGTTAAGCATCCCTTTCTATTCTCTAGATAAGGTGAAGGTATGAATATTACCTATGAAAGCCAAATTGTATTAAAACAATTGATTATTCAAAGGGATGCAAAATATTATATCGTAGAAGACGTATTGAATGGCGATTTTTACGAAATGCCAGAAGTATGTATTCACGCCATCGAGCTGATTAATCAAGAAAAGCCACTTGATGTTGTGGAAAAAGCTTTGGTTGTTAGATATCCAGATGAAGATATAGATATATTGAAGTTTGTCTCTCAACTCCTGGAACTCAACTTAATTAGCGAGTTAGATGGAGAAGAAATGTCGAGTAGTTCAGTGCACAAAAAACATTCCGGCTTCTCCGGGATTCCAGAATCCCTAGGCCGCTTCTTCTTCAACACTTTCAGTTCAAAGCTTTATATTCTTTTATTCATAGTAAGCACAATTTTGATTTTGTTTAATTTGAATCTATTCCCGCGCTACTCGGATCTATTTGCTTTTGACCTGATGTTCCAAAATGTTGTGGCGTTTCTAGGGATCAGCTTCTTCCTTGTGATTCTACACGAATTCGGCCATGTGCTAGCGGTCCGCTCTGAAGGTTTACCGGCAAAAATAGAAGTTGGGCACCGCCTGTTTTTTGTGGTGTTGGAGACGGATATGTCCCAAGTTTGGAAATTGGTGGCTGAAAAGCGCAATAAGTTATTTCTTGCTGGGATGTATTTTGATATCTTGGTATTGTTTCTGGCATTGGTTGCCCAGGTTTTTGTGAGCGAGGATACTATCATAATGGGTCTTTTAAAATTAATCGTACTGAACACTTTCATTCGTCTAGTTTTTCAAGCTGCCGTATTCATGAAAACGGACCTATACTATGTCCTTGAAAACAAAACTGGCTGCTACAATCTAATGGAAAACGGCCGAAACTTCTTAGCGAAATGGCTGCCATTTCTAGGGGTGCCAGAAACAGAAACATTCGTTGGGGAAGAGAGGGTCGTTCGCAGATACGCCTATTTCTACCTTGCAGGCATCCTGCTCACACTTTTTATCACCGCTTACTACTACATTCCACAAATGATGTTCGCTGTGAATGAAATCATGCTGCCAGGATTCTTGGAACCAATCAGCAGCATTCGTTTTTGGGATTCGGTTGTCTTTTTGCTGCAAATTGTTTTGGTTTTAGGATTATTGCTATATTCTTGGTCAAAGAAATATCGTTTTAGCAGTTAAAAAGACAGCCGAGTGGCTGTCTTTTAATTTTTAATACGATTTCACGTAATCGATTAAAATCTCTTTATACTTTTCAAGCGATTCCAGCTCGACAAATTCGTCATCGCCATGCCAGTTTGCTCCGCTCGGCCCGAACTCAATTGCCGGGATTCCGTGTGCTGCATAATACTGGGTATCGGCTGCTCCGTGCTGGCCGAACATCACTGCTTCACCGGCAACATGCTTTTCCAAAACTGGTTTCAACTGAGTGATAAATGAATCATCCCGCTTTGTCGCCACAGGGATTCCTTTAAGGCTGACGGTAACTTTACCATCTGAGATGCTTTCAATTTGCTGCACAATCACATCGGCGTCCTGTCCAGGAAGGTAGCGGATATCCAGAGACATGACACAGTGATCAGGAACCTTGTTAAAAACTTCACCGCCCGAGATGATCGCTAGATTAATAGAGGGTGACCGATAAAACTCTGAGCTTTCTTTTGTAAAAGGCAACTCCAGCAGCTTTTCATAAATTTGATAGGCTTTGACAATCGCGTTTTCACCTTCCCAAGGCCTGCTGCCGTGAGCGGATTTTCCAGTAACCTCTACTTCGATTCTCAAAACACCCTTTGCCTGCAGGGCGATGCCTAGCTGGGTCGGTTCAGAGGCAATCACAAAGTCACCGCGATAACCATTTTCCACAAGATAACCGGTACAATTCATCCCGCCAATTTCTTCGTCGGAAACGATCTGCAGCTGGATTTTCACCCCGATTTTTTGATTGCGCAACTCCTTCATTGCAATCATCATCGCGGCAACGCCCGCTTTCATATCAGCCGCACCTCTGGCGTAGATCCGGCCATTCTTTTCAACAGGGACGAACTGTTCCTTTTTCCCGCTAACAACGTCTACATGGCCATTCCAAACGATTGTTTTATCCCCCTCGCCAATCTCGCAGACCAGCATTTTGTATCCATTATTTTCAATCAAACTAGGCTGCAATTCGTGCTCAATCAGCCACTGTCTGCAAAACTCAACCGCCTGATTGGCCCCTTCCTTTGTGGAGCTGTCAATCAAGATCAATTCTTTCAATAATTCCTTCATCGTACATGCACTCCTTGAAAAGGTTCTACAATACATTACCACTAGCAATCGAGTTCAATCATTAATGTAAATAGTACCAATCAAATTTAGTTCGTACATTATTTTTTTAAAAAAATCCCCTGTATTCTGCTAGTTCCTTCGAATCAAATTTAGAGACCCGAAGGAATTTTCCCAATAGAAAGGTTTATTAAAATAGTTTTAAATACCCTTCTTTTTGAGATAAAAACAGGATGATAGACTCAGTTTATTTTTAATAAAGGGTGATTTTGTTAAAAAGGGTGTAATTTTATAGGAAAATATTATTATATTATAAAAATTTACAATATTTAAAAACCTTGCTACAATTCCAATCAGAGTCTTCAGAAAATATGAAAATTCGAAACTTAGAATATAGCAGGGGGTTATCTTTTTGAAGAAGAAAAATTCTTTAAAGGTTCTTTCTAGTGTGGCAGCTAGTGCTGTCTTCGCATCAACATTGTTTGCTGGATCATTTGCAGGTTCTCCGGTAGCAACTAAGTCTGTGGAAGCTTCTACAGCGCCGGTATCAGCGCCGATCGACCTGAACATCGTTGACCAGGATCGCCTGGCAAAAGCATTGCAGGAGCGTGGCCTGATTGCAAAAGGTGCTTCACAGGAAGAAGTCAACAAAGCGGTAACAGACTATATCAAGAAGAAGCAGGGTAGTAAAGCGGGCAAGGCTGACAAGCACACTGCTGAAGATGAAATGACCAAGAAGTCCAAGGACTTTTTGACAAAGCAGAAGGACAAGCTGACAAAACAGCTTGAAAAAGGCCATGACAATTATAAAAAAGGAAAGCCAACAGGTTACGCGAAAGTGGATCCTGCGAAACAGGCACCTTACAATGGCGAAGTCAGGGAGGACAAGGTTCTTGTTCTTTTAGCGGAATTCGCAGACTTCAAGCACAATAACATCGAACAAGAAGAAGGCTATATGTATTCCGACGACTTCAGCCGCGAGCACTACGAAAAAATGCTTTTCGGTGATGAAGAGTTCACATTATTCAATGGTGAAAAGGTCCAGACGTTCAAGCAGTACTATGAAGAGCAGTCTGGTGGCAGCTACACAGTTGACGGACATGTCACTGATTGGGTGACAGTACCTGGAAATGCAGCTGACTATGGTGATGACGATCCAGAAGGCGGGCATGACAACTTGAATCCAAAAGGACCGCGTGATTTTGTAAAGGATGCATTAAAAGCAGCGGTTGAGGGCGGACTTGATCTATCTGAGTTCGACCAGTTTGACCTTTACGACCTGGATGGCGACGGAAACCAAAATGAGCCGGACGGACTTGTTGACCACTTGATGGTCCTTCATGCTGGTGTCGGCCAGGAAGCTGGCGGGGGAGCACTTGGTGACGATGCAATCTGGTCACACCGTTGGGTATTGGATGGAGTTCATAGAGTTCCTGGCACTGAAGGAACTGCTCAAGTACCATACTGGGGCGGATCGATGGCTGCATACGATTACACAATCGAGCCTGAAGATGGAGCGGTTGGTGTATTCGCACACGAATTCGGACATGACCTAGGTCTTCCAGATGAGTATGACACACAGTACACTGGACAAGGCGAGCCTGTTGCATCATGGTCAATCATGAGCGGCGGCAGCTGGAATGGAGCAGTAGCAGGAACAGAGCCTACAAGCTTCTCTCCACAGAACAAAGAGTACTTCCAAAAGATCATGGGCGGCAACTGGGCAAACATTACAGAAGTTAACTACGACGAAATTGATGGAAAAGGTTTGACAGCAGTCATCGACCAGAGCGTCACGAAGTCAAAGAATAACGGTATCGTAAAAGTGAACCTTCCTAAGAAAAAGGTAGAAGGCATCAAGCCAGCTTTCGGTGAAAAATATTACTACAGCACAAAAGGCGATGACCTGCACACTGCATTGGAAACACCTGTGTTCGACCTGACAGCTGCAACTGAAGCGGTATTCAATTACAAAACATTCTTTGAAGTTGAATACGATTATGACTATGTATTTGTAAATGCAGTAACAGAAGATGGCACAGAAGTTGAGCTAGACGTTATTGGTGATGAAAACACGGCTGGCGGCATGGAAACTACTCAAGGCGAATGGAAAGATAAGTCTTATGACTTAAGCCAGTTCGCAGGCCAGAAAGTGAAGCTTGTGTTTGAATATGTAACAGACGGAGGTCTTGCTCCGGAAGGTTTCGCAATGGACAACCTCAGCCTGACTGTTGACGGCACAGAAGTATTTGCTGATGATGCAGAAGGCACTCAGCAAGTGACTCTTGATGGATTTATCTCAACAAACGGTCTGTTTGATAAAGACCACTACTACTACCTTGAGTGGAGAAACTACGCTGGTGCTGACAAAGGATTGATTGAAGGCCGCGGCGTGAAGTACAACACTGGTTTGGTTGTTTGGTACGGTGACGACAGCTTCACTGATAACTGGGTAGGTGTTCACCCAGGTGAAGGCTTCATCGGTGTTGTTGACTCTCACCCAGAAGCAATCGTCGGTGAGTTGAATGGAGAGGATTCTGTCAAGAGCAGCACGCGTTACCAAATTGCTGACGCAGCATTCTCATTAGACAAGGCACCTGCCTGGACTGTTGATTCACCATCTCGTGGAGTGTTCGAATACGAAGGACTTCCAGGTGTGACAACGTTTGATGATTCTAAAAAGTATATCAACGAATTGATTCCGGATGCAGGCAAAAAGCTGCCTAACTACGGATTAAAGTTCCAAGTCATCGGTGAAGCGAAGGATAACTCTGCTGGCGCAGTTTGGATCCGTAAATAAGTTTGAATCAAGAGACATCGGGCGGTAACTCGTCCGATGTCTTTTTTATGAATTGGAAAAAATCGTTCAGAATTTCCAAGTCGCCAATAAGATCGGATTTTCGCCAATAAAGTTGTGAAAATCGCCAATAAAATCAAGTTTTCGCCAATAAAATTGTGAACTTCGCCAATAAAAAAACAAAATCGCCAATAAAACGGATTCGAGCAAAAAACTATCACAAATAAAAGGTGCAAAACGCTAATTTTCTAGGGAATACTGGACTTATAATCATGTTTTAGCTAGTATCAATACTAGAATGTTTAACTGAAGGAGAAAATCATGTCTGAAACTCAACAAATTATTGCACAACTACAACCGTTCCTGCAGCAGGCCTGGGAGAAGGCTGGATTCGAGACGATGACTTCTGTCCAGACGACAGCCATTCCTCTAATTATAGAAGGAAAAGATGTTGTCGGAGAATCACCGACTGGTACTGGTAAAACTTTGGCGTACCTACTTCCTGTTTTAAATAAAATCGACCCTAAAATGCAGAATACACAGGCTGTCATTCTGGCTTCGTCACAGGAGCTTGTCATGCAGATCCTGTCCGAAATCCAGAAATGGGGAGAAGGCAGCGGCATCAAATCGGCAAGCCTGATCGGTGGTGCGAATCTGAAGCGCCAGATCGACAAGCTGAAAAAGAGCCCGCATATCATCGTAGGGACTCCTGGCCGGACAAATGAACTAATCAAGCAAAAAAAGCTGAAAATGCATAAGGTCCATACCGTCGTCCTTGATGAAGGCGACCAGCTTCTTACCCCGGAGCACAATGAAACGGTTAAAAGCATTGTCAAAGCGACACTTGCTGATCAAAGACAGCTTCTGTTATTTTCAGCAACTCTACCAGAGACTGTTGAAAAATCGATCAAGAGATTGGCGAAGGATCCGGAGATTATCAATGTAAAGAGGGACGAAACGATCGATGCTGCAAAAGTTGAGCATATTTATTTCCTCAGCGAGCAGCGTGACAAAATCAAAGTCCTTGAGAAGATTGCCCGTTTGGATGGAACGAAGTCACTTGTTTTTATCAAGGACATTCCAAACCTGATCATCGCCGCTGAAAAATTGAAGTTCAAGGACATCCACGTTGGCCAGCTGCACAGTGAGCTCAACAAGCAAGATCGTCAGCGATACTTGAACAAGTTCCGCGATGGCAACAGCGAAATGCTGCTTGTGACTGAAGTCGCAGCTCGTGGCTTAGATATCAAAGGTGTCACTCACGTTGTCCACTATGACTTGCCAAGGGAGCATGATCAATATATCCACCGCTCCGGGCGTACAGGCCGTTTTGGCGCAGAGGGAACCGTCATCTCAATCGTCAACGAACGTGAAGAACGCGATTTGAAAAGATTCTGCAATGCCCTTAATATCACGCCGGTGCAAAAAGAATTTTACGGCGGAAAAATCGTCGACCCTGAATAACAACTATCCAAGCTATAGGATCTTTTCCTATAGCTTTTTTCCTGTGAATAAAGGAGTTTTCAGGAAGACATCAGAATATATATTCCATAGTTTAATTTTTGAAGGCTCTGTAAAAGAGGTTGCCTTTTTGAAAGGGGATGGTTGAACGTGAAAAATCCACATTTAAATACATTGATGGAAGAGTGGCTGCCGGAAGCGACGATTGATGAAATGCAGGAGAAAATGGAGAAGGGAGAGCTGTCTTCACATGACCTAGTCATGATGTATCAGGCTCGTATCGCCGCTTTTGATACAATAACCAACTCTGTGCTTGAACTCAATCCTGATGCTCTGCACATCGCGGCTTCCTTGGACGCTGAACGAAAACAGAAAGGTCCAAGAGGCCCTTTGCACGGCATTCCGGTCCTGGTAAAAGATAATATTGATACCAATGATAAAATGCATACAAGTGCTGGATCGCTCGCATTGAAGGACTCTTTTGCCCAAAAAGATTCCTTTGTCGCGGCAAGGCTCAGGGAAGCTGGTGCTGTCATCCTTGGTAAAACGAATATGACCGAGTGGGCAAATTTCATGGCAAATGGCATGAAGAGCGGCTACAGTTCGCGCGGAGGCCAGGTACTGAATCCGTACGGTCCCGGGAAATTTGATGTTGGCGGCTCAAGTGCTGGCTCCGGCGCTTCAATTGCCGCTAACTTGGCTGCAGTTGCCGTCGGAACGGAAACGGATGGCTCTATTTTGAACCCAGCTTCGCAAAATTCATTGGTAGGCATCAAGCCGACAGTCGGCCTTGTCAGCCGCAGCGGCATCATCCCGATTGCCCACACTCAGGATACCGCCGGTCCGATGGCAAGAATTGTGAAGGACGCCGTTTACCTTTTAGAAGCGATTGCTGGACAGGATCCGCAAGACCCGGCAACGATGGTCAATTTACCACAGTTCAATCATGACTCTCTTTTCGATGAAAAAGCATTAAATGGAGCGAAAATTGCTGTTGTAAGAGAAGAGTATATTGGCAAGTGGACTCAAGAACAGGAGCAAATTTTTCAAAAAGCGGTTGAGAAATTGAAAGAACTGGGTGCCGAGGTAGTTGAAGCAGAGGTACCAGCAGCGAAGGCGACCTGGGGTTATAAGGTTTTGAGCTATGAATTTAAAGCGGACCTGAATGCTTATCTGAACGGTCTTGCACCGAATGTACCGGTCAGGACGCTTGCTGACGTGATTGCTTTCAATAATGAGCATGGTGAAAAAATGCTGAAGTATGGCCAGGAAGTGCTGCTTGAGTCGGAAAAAACAAGCGGGACCCTGACCGAGGCTGAGTACCTCGAAGAACTTGAATACAATCTTTATATGGCAAGGGAGCAGGGAATTGACTATGCATTGAAAGAATATGATGCTGATGCGGTGCTTTTCCCGATGGATGGCTCAACGATCGGTTCTAAAGCAGGATACCCATCCGTTACAGTCCCAACTGCTTTCACAGAAGAAGGAGAGCCGGTCGGCATCACCTTCTCGGGTACGGCCTTCAGCGAACCATTGCTGATTAAACTCGCCTATGCATACGAGCAGGCAACCAAGGTGCGCCGGGCGCCTGAACTTGGAATAAACGCCGAGGAAAAAATCCATACTACTTCATGAATCCATCAAAAGGAGCGAGGTAGAATGGGCAAACAAAAGCTAGGCAACGGAAACGCCCAGCGCAACAACAACAAGAAAAAGGGCAACAATACTCCTGAAGAACTAGTAGAATTCACAACTGGCCAGAAAGAAAAGAAATTCAACAATCCGATTGATTAACAGCAAAGTGCCCCGGCGATTCTTCGCCAGGGCACTTTTTACATTGAAAATCGATAAAATCACATCAAATATTGGTGGAAATACTAACAATTGCATGAGAAACACTCGTAGACAAAGACTAATCAAGAACTTATTGGCGAAAAAATAAATTATGCGACGACATTTGAAGATATTTCGACCACATTTCGAAATATATTGGCGGATTTTTAATTATTTTGACCACATTTTAAGATATATCGACCACATTTTAAGATATATCGACCACTTTTAAGGATATATCGACCACATTTCAGATTTTATCGACCAACCGCTCATCCATCATGTTTAATCAATGCCCGCCGCTCTTATCAAAGTTGCTTCCGGAAACATCAGCGACATTTTCAATCGCGACTAAAGCATTCGGATCAATATCATCGACAACGGAGCGCAGTGTGGATAATTCAATCCGGCTGACGATGGTGTAGATGATTTTCTTAGGCTCACTTGAAAAAACGCCCTGGCCCTGGATGTAGGTCATGCCTCGGCCTAATTGCTTAAGCAAGGCTTCGGCAATTTCTTCAGGAACATCGGAAATGATCGTGACGGATTTTAGCTCTTCCATGCCCTCGACGACGACATCGATCATCTTGAAGGCGATGAAATAGGTGATGATAGAGTACATGGCTGTTTCCCAGCTGAACACGAGCAGGGCGGCTAAAATGAAGATGAATAGGTTCATGATCATGACGATTTGTCCGACAGAGACGGTGCGCTTTTTGCTGACAAGGATTGCGATGATTTCCGTTCCGTCCAGTGCTCCGCCTGCGCGGATGACCAAACCGACACCTGTACCTAAGATAACTGCGCCGATGATCGTTGCCAAAAACAAATCATCCGTAACTGGTTCAAAGTGATGTAAATAAGCGGTCGCGCCTGATAAAATGATGACTCCATACAAAGTGCGAAGCGTGAATTTCAATCCCATCCTCCGATATCCGATATACAGGAATGGGAGGTTGAACACAATCAGGAAAATACTCATCGAAATGTTCGTCAGTTCTGCTGCGATGATGGAAAGCCCGATGACCCCTCCATCAAGAATCGCATTAGGAACCAGGAACAGGTCGAGCCCAAAAGCCGCGATAATCGCCCCAATTGTAATAGTCACAAGCTGTGTGACCTCTTTGACTACCCTTTTTTTCTTCGTTGCTGCCACTGAATATCAATCCCTTTTCTATAAAAAATAAACATCTATGAATTAGTAATGTATGTACTATACTTATTGTATCAAACTTAAAGTTCATCTGGAATTTTTACATTATATATCCATGATTAGTAAAAGTGGTAAATGGGGTAAGGAGAAGGGGAAGTTATTTGAAATTACGGAGGGGCTATCTTGGTTAAAAATACTCAGAATAAACATAGATCCAATCATCAGTCAGGTTCAAAAAAACAGGCTGGGAAAAATAAAAAGTCATATCTTCGTACAAATCCTAAGCAGCAAGTGTCAGATGAAAATAGGCTGAAGCGAGTTGATGAAAAGGAACAAAAGCACCCTGGTAAAAAAGACAACGAAAGTGCGGATTCATCCAATTCAGCTGGAAAAGGAAACGGCAACTCGCCGTCAAAAGCTAAATCAGACAACAAGCAGACCAGCCGCGGGAAGAGTTCCTCATCTGAAGAACAATTAAAAAACAGTAATGGTAACTCATCCTCCAATCAATCCAAAAGCAAAAACGGTAATGGGAAACCATCTTCTCAACAATCCAATAATGGGAATGGGAAAAAGCGTGGAAATGATGATGGAAGGAATCCCGAATCAGGCACCAATGCTTCTGAGGAGCATGAGGTAAAACATAAGGAGCAATCCGGAAAGTTCGAGACAGCTTTTAACAGGATTCATAAAGCGTTGAAAGAAATGGTGAAGGGAACGGACAGTGATGCGTTTGTCGAGCTGCTGTATTCAGGCTATAAAAATCATTCATTAGTGCGTAAATATAAAAGTGAGCTTCATCAGTTTGCGAAGCTTCGCAATGCGATTGTCCATGAGCGGGTGAACGCGGATTATTATATCGCCGAGCCTCATATCGAAGTGGTTGAACGGATCGAGGAGATATGCAGGGAGTTCGAGAAGCCGCAGACAGCGTTATCGATCGCGACCAGCCCTGTGTTTTATTATTATGAAGATGCGTATCTTAAAGATGTTCTAAAGGTGATCAATAAGTTTGATTTCACAAGATTCCCTGTCTATGACAAGGATGATAAATATATTGCCTTGCTGACTTCAACGGAAATCATCCAGTGGATGGCGAAGCATTTTTCAGATAGCGTCGTGCATTTTGAGGACGTGAGGGTCAAAGAGCTTTTGACGAAGGGGAAAAATTACTTTGTGACCTTTGTCGATGAGGATGCATCTTTGTATCATATTGAAGAGTTATTTGAGCGTTACCATACAAGAGGGAAAAAACTGCAGGCCGTCATCATCACGGAAACCGGTGACCGGCACGGGAAGCCAATTGGCGTGATCACGCCGTGGGACTTGCTTGACAGCGATCCGGAAGATTGATTAGCTGAGTGCAACTGAAACGCAAGGGTTAAGCATACAATGTCAGTGGTTAATCCATCAGACACACTGTGTGAACCCTCATTGACGGAAAGCCGGCGATGCTGGTATACTTCAGCTATTAAAAAATTATTTTCAAACTCGAAATAACTCTTATCCAGAGCGGCGGAGGGACAGGCCCTTTGAAGCGCGGCTACCTCATCTTTTTAGATGAAAAGTGCTGAGTCCTGAAGATTGCAGTCTGAAGATAAGAGAGGCTGATTGAACTTAACCTCTCCTAAATGGAGAGGTTTTTTTATAATGTTTTACCATACGACTACGAATTCTAAAAGCAGGTGACAAGATGGCTAAAAAGTTTGAAACAGAAGTATTGCATTCAGTACATACGAAGCAACAGGGTATTAAAAGCAAGGCTACCCCGATTTATCAGACGTCAGCTTTTACATTCAATGATCTTGATGAGCTGGAGGGCTTTTATCAGGGAGAAGGGAATTATTTGTATTCCAGGGTTGGCAACCCGAATACGGATGAACTGGGTCAAGCTGTAGCAGCGCTTGAGTATGCAGAAGATGGAGTGGCGGCTTCATCAGGGCTGGCTGCCATTTTAGCGGGTGTCCTGGCAGTGGTGAAAAGCGGTGACCATATTGTGGCGGCTGATGATGTTTATGGCGGGAGTTTCCATATGCTGAAGGCTGAGCTGGAACGCTTTGGAATCGAGACGACTTTTGTAGCGTTTGCGGATTTGCAAAATGTAGAACAGGCAATCCGACCGAATACGAAGCTTCTATATACTGAGTCCATCACAAATCCGCTTCTTCGTGTGGAAAAATTGGAGGAGGTCATCTCGCTTGCCAAGCAAAGAAATCTCATTGTTTTGGTGGATAATACATTCGCTACGCCGCTGCATGTCCGCCCGTTCACACTCGGAGCTGAACTGGTTGTCCACAGTGCGACCAAATACATTGGCGGCCACAGTGATGTCACATCGGGTGTAGTCGTTGGCAAGAAGGAACTGATTGCGGAAGCACGCGCAAGAATCGTGAACCTCGGTGCGAACCTCAGTCCGTTTGAAGCGTGGCTCACCTGCAGGGGACTGAAAACCCTTGGGTTGAGGATGAAGGCTCAATCAGAGAATGCCAGAAAGCTGGCTGACAGTCTGAAAGAAAATAAGAATGTCGCAAAGGTTTATTATCCATTCACTGAAGGTGAAAAAGGATTCGGTGCCATCGTAAGTATTGAACTCGCAGAACATGTGGATGCAGATCAATTTTTCAAATCGCTAGGTTGGGTTAAAATTGTACCAACACTTGCGGGAGTCGAAACGACTGTCTCCCATCCACTGAAAACTTCCCATCGCGCGCTGCCGCCGGAGGCACAGGCAGAGCTTGGAATCACGTATCGACTAGTCAGGATTTCAGTTGGAATCGAAAATAGCGAGGATATCATTCAGCAATTTGAATCAGCACTGTCTGCGGCAGTTGAAAAATAACATGAGCTCCATATAATGTTGATAATAGGCTATGTAAATGGAATGATGATTTTACAGTTTCTGAAAAATAAACGGAAAATTTTCGCTTAAATTGGAAACGACTCTTATTTTCACATGAATAAGGGTCGTTTTTCTGTTTATTTAACCAAAAACACTGGATTCTTTCTTATTTGTAGCAGTTAACCGGAATACCTCCTTTTATTTATCATTTATAAGCCTCTTGTTTAGACAAAGCCGGAAAAACTCCGCTTATGATTTCTCATGCCTACACAAAAACCAACTTAATGATGAAAGAGAATGTCCAATTTATCGTTCGACATAAGGTTTACGCCTCTTGTATGCGGGTATTTTTAAAGGGACTACTCGTCTAAAGGAGGCTTTTATTATGTTTGAACATGAAAAACATCTTGTAGGAGTATATGATAACGAGCAAGACGCAATCCAGGCTGTTGAGGACCTGAAAAGACAGGGATACTCAACTGATGACATCTCTGTTATCAGCAAGAATGAAGATGAGATTCACGATGTCAATGAAGCAACCGGTACAAAGACGGAGGAAGGTCTGGCTGCAGGTGCAGCAACAGGCGGCGTACTAGGCGGCCTTACTGGATTATTGGCAGGCATCGGTGCGCTAGCGATTCCTGGTATTGGTCCAATCGTAGCTGCGGGTCCAATCGCTGCGACACTTACAGGTGCAGCAGTAGGCGCAGGTGCAGGCGGATTAGCCGGAGCACTGATCGGTATGGGCATTCCGGAAGATGAAGCGGAACGTTACGAAGGCTATGTAAAAGAAGGTAAGATTCTTGTAGTTGTCGAACGTGACGAAAACAGAGTCGGCCTGAATGATAATGCTACAGCGATTGACGGCACAAGGAATGTAGACCCAGTCGATGCACCACTGACTTCGGACAACCCTGCCAACACTCGTTTTGATAACACACGCGACTTTTAACTTTTAAAAACCATGCCATTGTAAAAAGGCTGCCAGTTCATCCTGGCAGCCTTTTGGTATTCTACAACTTACTCTTCTCGCTTGCTATCCAGCAAATCAACCCGGCTCACATCATCGTAATTAAAAGCAGATCTTATAAAGAACATTAACGTACCGCCCATTAAACCGAGACAAATGACAAAACCAATGGTCATCACCCAAAGATAGCCCATACTTTGCATTCCTCCCTTGAATAAACTATATGCAGCGTTCTTGTGATGTTTTCTTATGAAAAATTAATAAAGTATAATTTCTTGGGTTTTTCTCATCCTATCAGGTGAGGAGGATTGAATATGTTCAAGAAAATACTTTTAGCTCTTTTATTGATGGTAATGGCTCTTCCAACCCTTTCGTCCGCACAGCAGGTCCACACAGTACAGCCAGGTGATACTTTATGGAAAATATCAGTCAGGTACCAGATTGGCCTTTCTGAAATCATCGCTGCCAACTCGCAGTTTAAAAATCCGGATTTGATTTATCCTGGACAGAAGGTAAATATCCCTACTATAAGAGCAACGAAGAGTATTGAAAGCCAGGTAATCCAGCTGACTAATCAGGAGCGAGCCAAGAATGGCCTGAAACCGCTAGCTGCTGACTGGCAGCTTTCCAGGGTTGCACGATATAAATCTGCTGATATGAGAGACAAAAATTATTTCTCCCATACAAGCCCAACATACGGCAGCCCGTTCACGATGATGAAGAATTTCGGAATCAACTATCGCAGTGCTGGAGAGAACATTGCTGCCGGCCAGCGGACAGCAAATGAAGTAGTACAATCATGGATGAATAGTCCAGGCCACCGTAAAAATATCCTTAGTCCTACATACACACATATCGGTGTTGGACATGCAACGGGCGGCAATTATGGCCACTATTGGACGCAAATGTTCATCGCAAAATAAATAGTTCGAATGGAAATAACCCGGTCGATGGACGCCGGGTTATTTTTGTTGCTGCGGTTGAATCCCATGGACCGGTACGCAGCTAAGCCTCAGGTCCTACTCCAAAATCAAGCTCAGGCACGTTATTGAATTTTAGCCAGAAAGGTAAGATGTAATCATAAGAGATAAGGAGGAATTGAACATGAAAAAATTTGGTTTACTGGTTGCCGGTTTCATTGCTGCCATGGTACTGATATCAAACCTTGGCCCGCTTGTCGGACTTGGGGTCAGCTTGCTGGTGCTATACTTCGTCGTCAAGCAATTTTTAAAGACAGATTCAACTGCCGCGAAAGTCGGCTGGGGAATCGCGGGCTTCATCATCCTGATGGCGACTGCTTCAAACGTACCAGCCATCCTGGCAATCGCAGCTGCTTATGTCCTGTACCTTGTATACAAGAATTGGGATAAAAAAGAAGATGTGATTCGCGAAGACGACGATCCTTTCGTCAACTTCGAAAAGCAATGGGCACAATTGAATAACAAATAACAAATAAATCCACAAAAATAAAATGAATGTACTTCAATTTGAAAACTATCTAGCTCCAGCGCCTAGCCCCTCGAGTCGCTTCGGTCCGCCCAATGAAGTCAAAGAACGACTTCACTGGTCGGCCCTCCAGCGCTTGTCGGAGCTGACCAAGGCGCTTGCGCTTATCAAAAAAGGAGAGATCTTAAATGGCAAATCTATTGACAAGAATCAAAAACACAGTAATGGCAGACCTTCACGAGGCACTTGATCAGAAGGAAAAGAAAAATCCGATTGCTCTGCTGAATCAATATCTTCGAGAATGTGAAAACGAAACAGAAAAGGTCAGAAAGCTGCTTGAGCGCCAGGGACAGTTAAAGGAACAGTTTGCCCGGGAACATCAGCAAGCCCTTGAAATGGCTGAAAAAAGGAAGTATCAATCAGAGGTGGCGATGCGAGCAGGTGAAAATGATCTTCAGGAGTTTGCTCAGCAGGAGCAGGCACAGTATGAAGAGCGCGCAGCCAGACTGAAGGAAGCCATGGAAAATGGTGTGAAACAGCAGCTCGAGCTCGAGCGGAAATATGAAGAGATGAAGCATAAATTGAAAGATATGCACATCCGCCGTCTTGAATTGATGGGCCGTGAGAATGTAACAAGAGCCCATCATCGAATGGACCAGGTACTGGATAACGGTGCGTACTCCGATAAAGCATACTCAAGATTCACAGAGATGGAAACTTATCTTGACCAGCTAGAGGAGAAAGTGAACAGCACTTACAACCGCAATACAATCGACAGCAGGATTGCCCAGCTGGAAAAAGAATTTAAAAGTAAAGAAACACATTCTATTTAATAGGCAAAACATGGTATTCTTAAGAGGCGCAGGCAGCTGCGCCTTTTGGGATATCACCTCGAAAAGACTTCATAATAAAAATCCTCTATCATGTATTCCAATTTTTAAAAAGCTAGAGGAAGGGAGGAAACAGCATGTTGAACAACATGAAAAATGATTATGTCAGCTGGATTGTGATTACTGGACTTATATTGCTATTGCTCGAAGTTTCATTTTTTAACGAAGGACTGATTTTCTCCCTTCTGGCAAGCGGAGCGATGGTTTACTTTGGCCGCTCATTAATGCCGAAGAAATCCGGGAAATTCTTATTTTGGGCAGGTTTGTTCTTTTTCCTGAGCAGTGTCTTCAGTATGATGACGTTCCGGTTTTTCTTATTGGCCGTCCTGATTTATCTTGCCTATCAATTCGCACAGTCGAAAAAGAAGCCTGAAGTGATCACGCCAGTTTTACAGGAGCCTGAAATAGAGAACAGGAAGGAAATGCTGATTGAAAAGACTCCTCTTTTTAAAAATCGTTTGTTTGGACATCAGGAAACACCATCACATGTGTATGAGTGGAATGATGTCAATATCCAGACGGGGGTTGGCGATAGTGTGATCGATCTAAGCCTGACCGTGCTGCCTAAGGATGAAACCGTCATTTTCATCCGAAATGTTATTGGGAATGTAAAAGTGTATGTCCCATATGATTTGGAAGTCACCCTCAGACACTCGTCAGTACTAGGGTCTGCTGAAGTATTTGAGCATGAGGAAGGAAGGGCGCTGAACCAGAATTTATATGTGCAGACTCCAGGCTATGAAGAGGCAGAGCAAAAAGTGAAAATTTTCACCTCGATGCTTGTTGGTAATATCGAGGTGAAACGCATATGACGACAGCCATGCGCCAAATCTTATGGGGATTAACACTCGGTATTATTTTATTCATCGCGGTGACTTTGTCTTTTGTACTCGTTTTTCCGGTCGCGAAGCTTTCTGATTTGTGGTATCGGGAACTGATGGATATCCCGTTCATCATTTTCACGTTCAGCATTAGCGTCGTGCTGGGCGTTGCTTTTGGTATGGCGTCAGGCACGTACTGGAGGAAGCAATTCGGGACTGTCGACAACTGGCTTTTTCAGCTGGAGGAAGGTCAGGAACCCGAAATTGAACTCAATCAGGCATACGCGGAAATCTCTTCGATTTCGAAAAGAGTCAGCAAGCTTCATAAGCAGATTTCTGAAAAAGCGATGCTGTCACAGCGTCTTGCGACTGAAAAAGCAGAGGAACAAGAGTCGCGCATTCAGGAAATTATTTCTCAGGAGCGCAACAGGCTAGCGCGCGAACTGCATGATTCTGTCAGCCAGCAGCTTTTTGCCGCCTCGATGCTGATGTCTGCGATCAATGAAACGAAAGCACCTTCCGAGAATGAGCGTGAAACAAAGCAGCTGAAAATGGTCGAGGAAATGATCCATCAATCGCAGCTTGAAATGAGGGCGCTCCTTCTGCACCTGAGGCCAGTCGCTTTGAAAGGGAAAAGCTTGCAGGAAGGAATCGAGGAACTATTAATCGAATTAAGACAGAAAGTCACCATGAATATAAAGTGGAAGGTGGAGCCATTCCCGTTGGATAAGGGGGTCGAGGACCATCTATTCCGCATCCTCCAGGAGTCTGTCTCTAATACGCTACGCCATGGTAAGGCAGAAGAGTTGGAAGTATTGTTGATCAAGCGCGATGATAAGGTGATCATGCGCGTTGTCGATGATGGTATCGGTTTTAACGTAGAAGAAGCAAAAGCAGGATCATATGGCCTCCAGAATATGCACGAGCGTGCCGGGGAAATCGGCGGGACATTGAAGATTGTCAGTGTAGAAAATAAAGGGACCAGGCTTGAGGTTAAGGTTCCAATTTTAATGGTGGCGGGTGAGAAGAATGATTAAAGTTGTATTTGTGGATGACCATGAAATGGTGCGGATTGGAGTTTCGTCGTATTTATCAGCCCAGCCTGATATTGAAGTGATCGGAGAGGCGGATAATGGCAAAACAGGTGTCGAAATGGTTCTTGAGTTGCGGCCTGATATCGTCCTGATGGACCTGGTCATGAAAGAGATGGACGGAATCGAGGCGACAAAGCAGATCATCGAGCAGTGGCCTGAAGCGAGAATCATCATTGTAACGAGCTTCCTTGATGATGAAAAGGTATATCCTGCGCTTGAAGCTGGGGCGACGAGTTATATGCTGAAAACATCGAAAGCCAGTGAAATAGCAGATGCGGTAAGAGTTACATACTCTGGTCAGCCTGTTCTCGAACCGGAAGTGACAGGCAAAATGATGATGAAAATGCGCCAGAAAAACAATGTTGAGCTGCATGAAGAGCTGACAGAGCGAGAAATGGAAGTATTGAAGCTGATTGCCGAAGGAAAGACAAATCAGGAAATCGCCGACGAACTATTCATCGCCTTGAAGACCGTGAAAACACATGTCAGCAATATACTAAGCAAGCTTCAGGTGCAGGACCGCACCCAGGCAGTCATCTATGCATTCAGGCATTCAATCGTAAAATAACACGGGGAGGTTTTCTGCATGGAGCCGTTATTTGGTGTGTTTGGATTGGTAGGTATTTTGTTGTCGGTAGGATTGCCAATCGTCCTTATTGTGCTATTTGTCATGCTTGTAACGAGCACGAAACGACAGGAAGCATTACTGACTGAGATCCTTGCGGAGTTGAGAAAAAAGGATTCATTTTGATTCATAAAACAAAAAAGAGGCCAATGGCCCCCGGTCAAACTAATTCGCTTTTTTGTCGATTACATCTAATTTCATAAGCATTTCGCTTAAGGCTATGGATATGACTTCCCGTTCTTCAAACTCATTTGGATAATGGGAAGCGCTATTTATATAGTTATGCTTTTCAGCTAACTTTTCTTTTATCTTTTTGCACATCCAGAGCTGGTAATCAGAAAGTTCCAGTTGTTTAAGCATTTGTCACCCACTCCTTCATTAGTTATCCATTACCCGCGGGTCAAGCCTGCTTAAACGCTTTATCCACAAGAATATCAGTATGGGAAAAATTGATAAAAGCCTATTGTGGCAGTTTTGAAGAGGATACAATCAAACGTTTGATTAACAGGGATAAATTATCGTATTAGGAAAAACTTGCTAAAATATAATGATGGTTGTAAAATAAAACTAATTATTATTGAACGGAGGTGAGAAGAGATGATCCAGACTGTTTTTGTACGCGGATTTTGGAATGAATTCCTATATTTTTGTCGTGCAAAATTTGCGATTGCAGCTGCCAACGGGACACGTATGCCCTTTTTTAACAGCTCAATATCAAATACAAACGGTAGGATCATCTCTTTTCCCGCTTAATTGCAAGCTACGGTGAATGGGGAGGGCTCTTTGCCCTCCTTTTCTATTCATGCAAGTTGCAAAAGCCAGGAGCAGAGCCATCTGCCCTGGCTTTTTTGTGTTTTTTTTAGACCGGGTGCATTAGCTGAAAAGGGGGATCGTTAATAGGAGGAAATTATAATGATAGCATGCAGCATTAACCATATAAGCAAAATGTACGGAGGCAATCTGATTTTTGAGGATTTGTCTTTTGAAATAAACGAGAAGGACCGGGTGGGGCTGGTAGGACCAAATGGGTGCGGCAAGACAACGTTAATAAAGCTGATTGCTGGCATAGAGGAAGCGGATCAAGGAAAGATTCACTGGAAGAAAGGCTTGAAAATCGGCTATCTTGCTCAGATTCCGAATTATGGTGAAAGGATGACCGCCAGAAATGTTCTGCAAACGGCCTTTGACGAGTTGCTGGAGGTTCAGGCTGAGATGAAGCAGCTTGAAAATGAAATGGCAGAAGCGGGCGAAGATTCAAGTAAGCTAGAAAAATTGCTTGTAAAGTATGGTGTTTTCCAGGAGAAGTTTTCTCTCGGTGGCGGTTATGAAATGGACGCCAATATTGACCGCATAGCTAACGGCTTGAACATAGAGGGCATGCTCGACTCGAACTTCAACAGCCTTAGCGGCGGCGAGAAAACCAAGGTAGGTCTAGGGTTGAGTTTGTTGCGAAATCCAGAATTGTTGCTTCTTGATGAACCGACCAACCATCTTGATATTATGGCAGCCGAGTGGCTGGCTGAGTTTCTGAAGGAATACGATGGTACTGTTGTGATTATTTCACATGACCGTTATTTCCTCGACGAAACGGCGACGAAAATCCTTGACCTGGAGGATGGCGAGATCGATCTTTATCATGCCAATTACTCAGGTTTCATCAAAGAAAAAGAGGCTAAATTACTGCGTGAATTCCAGGCGTTTGAGGAACAGCAGCGCAAAATCAAGAAAATGAAAGAGGCAATCAAGCGTCTGCGTGACTGGGCGAATAGAGCGAACCCGCCGAGTGCTGCTCTCCATAAAAGGGCTACGAACATGGAGAGGGCGCTTGCCAGGATGGAAAAGCTGGACCGTCCAGTTTTAAACAGGAAGAAAATGAATTTCGAACTGGAGACAGGAGCACGCAGTGGTAAAGATGTACTGGTCTTCAAGGATGTCGAGAAATCATTTGGCGGAAGGGAGCTGTTCTCCAAAGTCAATCTCCAGCTTCATTATCAGGATCGTGCAGCGATAGTCGGCGAAAATGGTTCAGGCAAGACGACATTGCTGAAGTTTATCCAAGATGACCTTGCACCAGACCAGGGTGAAGTCCGAAAAGGCAGCAATGTTAAAATTGGGTACCTGTCACAGCATATGGAGCTATCCAGCCAGGATGGGACAGTGCTTGATGCCTTCCGGAACGAGGTGGTCATGAATGAGGGAGAGGCCAGGAATGTTCTTGCAGGATTCCTGTTCTATGGCCCATCTGTTTTCAAAAAAGTTACCCAGCTGAGCGGGGGCGAACGAATGAGGCTGCGCCTTGCCCAGCTGATGCACCAGGATCTCAATTTCCTGATTCTTGATGAGCCGACGAACCATCTCGATATTGATTCACGAGAAGTACTTGAGAGTGCGCTGGACGGTTTCGAAGGTACACTCCTGGCTGTCTCGCATGACCGTTATTTCTTGAATAAGCTGTTTGATAAAATTTACTGGCTGGAGGGCGGAGAGTTGACGGAAGTCGAAGGGGATTATGACCGTGCCAGAGTGAAGCTGGCGGAGAAACGGAAGTACTCCGGGGCTGCGGCTCCAGCTCCACAGCAACCTGTAAAGCCTGCAATTACACAGGAAAAAGTTAAAGAACCTTTTGCTGCTCCTAACGAGGAAGCTTTGTTCGAAGAAATTGAAATTCATGAACAATCCATTGCCGCGCTCGATCAGCAAATGTCCGCAATGACCGATCTCGCATTGCTCCAGGAGCTCCATGCGGAAAAAGAAGCTCTAGAGACAAAACGAAACCAGCTGTATTCCAAGCTCGAGGAAATATCATAAATAAAAGTTGAAGAACTGCTTATAAGGCAGTTCTTCCTTTATTTTACTGGGAAAAACACGCTGGATTTTCCAATTCGCTATAAAAATTGAAAACTCGCTATATAAAAGAGAAAGTCGCTATAAAAAGTAGAAACTCGCTATAAAAGAAAAAATGTCGCTATAAAAATGAAAAACTCGCTATATAAAAAGAAATCCCCATATTAAAACAATTGAAAATTCATTATAAAACTGAAAATCCCGCTATATAACGATAAGAATTACACATTTAAAATGAAAAACTCACTATAAAGAGGAATTTTGCTACCAACATAAATAAGAAAATCCCGCTTTAAAATTCCACTCCCCAAATGATGAAGGAGCCTCAACAAACAGCTCAAAATTTACCTCTACATATTGTCCGGACTTGTCTCATATGTATATAGGAGTAAATGAGTCGGATTGGGAGAGAAGCTATGAATACTTTTTTAAAAGGGATGTCGATCCTCGTGGTTGCTACTTTTCTTGGAGAGGTGGTAGAGTTCCTCGTCAATATGATCCTGGCAAGGGAGCTCGGGGAAAGCGGGATGGGGCATTACATGACGATATTGCCGACGATTTTCTTGATCATGATGCTTGCGAGCTTTGAGCTGCCGGTATCGATTTCCAAGATGATCGCGGAGAAGGATGAGTCGTACCACCGGAGCATGATCAGCCATGCCATCAGGCTGGCAGTGGTATTCACTACGGTTTTGCTGATTGCCGCGGCGATTGTGCTTCCGATCATTCCAGTGTTCAATGATTACCATCCTTTGCTCAAATGGGTCGTGCTGTCGCTTATACCCGTGATGACGATTACCGCGATCGCCAGGGGATTTTTCATGGGAAAACAGGATATGGGGAAAATCGCGATATCCCATTTTGTGAGAAGAGCTGTCCAGCTCATCCTGCTTTCAGCTCTTTTTCAGTTCTTTGAGTTTGGCAGTGAAACGGCTCTCCTTGTTGCTTTTTGCACACTGGCCGGAAGTGAACTCGTCGTCTTTCTATATCTATTACACTACTTCATTATGTCCTATCAAAGCATCAAACGTGTGCCAGGTAAGCATGTTAGCGGGCGGGAGGTAAGGAAGAGTCTTGTTGAGGTCTCTGTGCCGACGACAGGACTGAGGATTTTTCATTCACTGACGCATGCCGTTCAGCCATTTCTGATAAAATTTGCGATTGTCAGTGCAGGGTTATCTTCTGAAATGGCGACAGAACAATTCGGGATGATGGCGGGAATTGCCATGACGATTGGATTCTTCCCGGCATTCATTGCTCATTCATTCCTGATCATCTTGATTCCAACTGTGTCAAAGGCCTATGCAGAAAAAGAATTCTTCAAGCTGCAAAAATTGCTGCAGCAGGTGATGCTTTTGACATTGCTTTATGGATTGCCGGCGGTCACGGCCTTTTATTTTCTGGCCGAGCCATTGACAATGACCTTTTTCCATTCGAAACAAGCGGCCGTTTTTTTGCAGCTGCTTGCGCCATACTTTCTGTTTCATTATTTCACCATCCCAATGCAGGCTTATTTAATCGGCCTCGGTTTGGTGAAGGATGCCTTTATCCATTCTGTCTATGCAACGATTGTTACCTTTGCGCTGATCTATCTGGTTGGCTCAAGGCCGGATTGGGGGATGGAAGGAGTCATTGTCGGCATGAATACAGGCAGTATGGTGATCCTGATGCTGCATTACCTGACGATTTGCAAGAAAATCGGCATCACCTGGTTTGCTAAGAGCCCAATCAAAGATTCCAGATATTAAAAGGATTACAAGGACTTTTGCAGAATTAATAAAACAGATTAATTTTTCAGGAGTGATGGTGTGGAAAAAGTTTTGAGAGGGCACCATCTCCTCTGCGTGCATGGTTTCAGGGGGATGGGCTACAGTCCAGAGTTTGTGAAGAAGATGGAAAGCATCGTAAATCATATACGTGACCCGGAGCAGGATTTTTACATAAAGGTAGTTGCTGCGTTCGATGATGCATGCATGTCCTGTCCTCATCGGGGCCTTGAGATTTGTGAGGCAAGCGAAGGATCCAATGAGCATGTTCTATCGATGGATGGGAAAGTCATCCGCCATTTGGGCCTCGTGCCTGGAGAGCGTTATTTGAAGTCTGAGTTGGTAAATTGGACCGCAGCAAAGGTTGAACCCAATGACTTGGATGAGCTTTGCAAGAACTGTTCATGGCTGCAATATGGAGTATGCAAGGAAGGGATTGCGGAGCTTCGCGAAAATAAGAAATGCCTGACCCGTGGTTGATACCAACAACCATAAGGTCAGGCCTTTTTGAATTTTTCCTCAATTTGAGGGTTATTTCCGTAGACAATCAGTTTGTCACCAGGCTCAATTTTTGTCTCATAAGCTTTGTTGCGGATATTGATTTCCCCTCTTTTTATGAATAAAAGAATGATATCATCCTCTTTTTCCACAATTTCCTCGAATGTCTTATCTGCAAAAAAAGAGTCTTTACTTATCACAATCTCTCTAACCTCATCTTCTTCATCCATGAGAAGTACATCACTGATTGGCAGGTCTGCCAGCTCATAATTTTCCTTTAACTCACTTTTCATCTTCCCGCCCATCAGATGCTGGACCGCAGGCGCCCTTAAAGTTAGCAACAAGACCAATAGCCCTACGGCAATATAGGCGATTTCCATTGTATAAAAATTATCTGTCAATAGATTGCTGATGGCAGAAATGATTACCGCAAGCGAGAATGCTCCAAACAGGATCAAAAAGGCACCCAGCCTTCTCCTGACAGGGTGGTCAATGATCAATTCGGATTCTCCAGTGGTAAAACCTGTGCCGGTGAGCATGGAAATGACCTGGAACCGGGCGATTTTACGTTCCAGGCCAGTCGCAACAAATATCGATGTGTTAATTTCGATGACCGTAAACACGATGAACAGGTAGATGAATATAAAGAGAATACCCATGATCTCCATTCCTCCTCTCACTATCTAGTATTGATTGTGAAGACATGAATTAAACAAAAAATAGACCGGGGAAGCCATTCCCCGGACATGGTTATCGTTGTTCTTGAAGATTCTCGTTGTAGTAGTTGACTCCGTACATTGCGCCTTCGCTGACCATTTTGTTGTCTTCAACGTCCAATGGGTCAGGATTTCCGGCTTTTTGTACTGGAATCACATCGGTTTTCGATGGCATGACCTTTTCTTTTACCTGTGTTGCCATCTCGGTAAGTTTCGCTTTATTTTCTGGTTTCATGGCCATCCATAATGCAGCGGCTCCTACTCCCAACATGACTGCGTTTTTAGTTTTGGTTTGCATCATTAAAACCTCCTAAGTGTTTTCACCTTTGTTATTGCTTCTACTTTTATTTACCCGCTCTATAAAAATCAAAAACATTTTTAATATGGAAAGCCTGGCAAGTATTAGTGTGACGGTTTCAAACAAGTATATAGAGGGAAGAGTAATATTTGATTATCCTATGAAAGGTCTGAGGCCATTGCGGCATACATTTAATGATAAAAAATGGACTTGGTTTGAATCTGGGAAAGAAGACCAGCAGGAGATTAAAGAGTTCGTCTCAAGAAAACCTTCCTGTGAAAAATGGTACGAAAATATAGAAGACAATAAATCGAACCTTCTTGAGTTAAACACACAGGAAAGGGGAGAAGAGTATATCTGGGGCTCACTGATATATCAACAGGATATCGAGGAGAAGGGCGAGAAGAACATCTTCCATTTTTATATTAGCAAAGACTTTTTCATCACTGTGGATTTTGATTTTACCATCCTCAACACGAACTCAATAGGTGTGCATAAACAAATGGACCAGGCAGAAAATGCTATTGAGGGCTTCTTTATTCTGCTGGGTGAAATTTTATCAAGCTATTTGCAGAAAATAGATGGATATGAAGAGCGGCTTCATGATCTATTATGGGAAATGAAGGAACATAATAATCTCGAAATCCTCGAGAGAATCTATGAAAGTCGTCATGAACTTCTTATTTGGAAAAACCTAGTCATCCCAATTGTGGAATTGAAATTCATAGCTGAGGAAGCTTATGGGAAATCCATTCATGAAAAAGCAGAATTCAGCCGGGTGGTAACCCGCGTCGATCGAATCCGCACACTGCTTAGTGAATACCAGCAGGCAATCGATACGATGATCAATCTTGAAGAAGTCGTCTCTACCCACCGCGGAAACGAAATCATGAAGACGCTGACGGTCATGACCATCCTGTTTACGCCTGTTACCGCCTGGGGCGCGGTGTGGGGCATGAATTTCAAAGTCATGCCAGAATTGGAATGGAAATTTGGCTATGTATTCGCAGGTGTGCTGATAATCGCTTCAACAGCAGGATTGTATTATTATTTGAAGGTCAAGGGCTGGATGGGAGACATCTTGCGAGTGAAAAAGAAAGATAGGTTCTTCTAGGTGAAGTGCCCAAAATAAAACTGCACCCTCCTGATAGGTGCAGTTTTTTTGGATTTTTTTCTGAAAAAGGAGAGTTATTCAGCCAATTTCACCAGCATATGTGCCAGTCCGTGCTGTTGTTCTTTTGTGCCAACTTTCCAAAGCTCCTGAAGAAGCTGCTCCTCTTTATTGCGTGGCGTTACGTTATCAGCAAGGTAATCGGCAACCTTTTCCGCTGTTTTTGCAAGCTGCTCTTCACTCAACCCGGCTGTTTTGCCTAACTGAATACGCTTGCTTAAATAAGTTCTGAACTCATTGAAGTCACCAAGGATTTCATCTGCTTCCTGTGTATCAATTCTTTCAAGCGTTTCATCCACCTTACTAGTATCCACTTCGCCATTTTTATTAATCATATGATCTTTTTCCATGTTAAAACCTCCTTGTAAAAGATATCTTTTAAATACCCTGAAGTCTGAATCTAGTAAACCTTAGGGAGCACATTCAAAGATAGACAAAAATACAATTGCAAATTCTTCCCTTACTCGTAAATCACGTAAAGTATGAAACTTAGCGTTCCTATTCGTTTGTATCAAAAAAGGTGCGGGCCACTAGGCCTGCACCTTTTTTGAGTCCGACATACGGACGATGGGAGGAGTCTTCCTCTGTTGCTATTCAATTTGCGCTATTGGGTAAATCGATGTTAAATGTATCGATTTAAGACCAGCGTGCCTTGAGACAGCAACGCGAATCTTCCTCCGCTTGCATAGCCAATGACGTATTCCGAAGTCGCCGTAAAGTCTTTCAACTTAACCAGTCCCTTCCTTACTAATATTGGCCTTGCTCTATCCTGCGGACTAACTTAGAGGAGTGTCCTGCTCAAGCTATTCAAAAACAATGGTGTCAATCGATGTTAAGTCCATCGATTCAAGACCAGCGTTCCTTGAGATAGCAACGCAAATCTTCCTCCATTTGCTAAGCCAATGACATTTTCCGAAGTCGCCGTAAAGTCTTTCAACTTAACCAGTCCCTTCTTTGTTTTGTATTGGCCTTGCACTATATATATACCCGGGTGAAATGACAGAAAACTTCTTAAACTCAATAAAAAGTTGGTATTGAATCCAATTATTGGTATAAGCGAAAAGGCAGCCTCCAGGGGCTGCCTTTTAAACTGTATTAATCATTGCTGGATAGAATCCCGAAGAAACGCAGGATATATAGGAAAAGATTGATGAAATCCAGATACAGGTTCAGAGCCATCAAAGGAACTTCTTCTGGACTAACGCCATAATGCTTCATCCTGTTAAAATCAAACAATACATACCCGCTGAAAACGAGTATTCCAATAAAGGAATATGCCATCATTCCTGTCGAGCTAAGCGGCCAGAACCAGTTGAAAATACTGACAGCAATCAGGGCCAGCAAGGCTGCCATCAGCATGCCGCCAAGGAAGCTTAGGTCACGCTTCGTTTTTGTCGCATAAATCGCGAGTCCAGTGAAAACAACAGTAGTTGCTCCCAGCGCGTTGATCACGACATTAGCACCGGATACCGCAATGTAATGGGCAATCACCGGATACATCGTCATTCCAGAAATGAACGTAAAAGCATAAAGGAATGCATAGGAGATCGCTTTTTTCTTACGTAAAAAGAACACTCCTATCAGCATCCCAATTTCAATGATGACGAGCGGAAGGAACAGCGCTGGCGGAACAAACACTCCGGCCATTGTGCCAATGAAGGCAATTGCCAGGGAAAAAGCGAAAGTTCTCATTACCGATGGCATCATTGAGTGATCTGAGTAAGCGTACATCTAATATGTCACCTCATCAAGTTATTTGATTATGTATACGGGTGACAGGCACTACTGGTTTCATCCTCTGCGAAAAAATTTTTAAATATGTTTTTTTTCTTTTAAAAGATCGCGAATCTCTTTCAAAAGCTCTTCTTTTACATCAGGTGTTGGAGCTGCAGGCTTTGCCTCTTCCTTTTTCCTGTAGCGGTTGATAATCTTCACAAACACGAAAATAGCAAAAGCGGTAATGAAAAAGTTAACGACAGCCTGGAGAAACGATCCATATGCAATCACTTTATATTTAAGATCCGAAAGGTCAGCACCAAATGTAGCAAGTCCTACGATGGGCATAATAATATCAGCCACGAGTGATGATACGATTTTCCCGAACGCGGCCCCGATGATGACCCCGACAGCGAGGTCCAGCACATTTCCTTTAAAGGCGAATTTTTTGAACTCATTCCACATTTATATGTACCCCCTAAAATGATATCTCTTATATTCTGCGAGATTGTCAGGGAAAAAGCAATAGGGCCTGCCCATCTAGGTGAGGCGAGGCCCAAAGGTTCTTACTCATTGAATTAATCTCATTTTTAATGCTTTCACAGCTGCATCGGTTCGATTTTTAGCATCAAGTTTCTGAATGATGGCGGAAATATAGTCCCGTACTGTGTAAGAACTGAGGTAAAGGGCATCGGCTGCTTCATTGATGGAAGCACCTTCGGCAATCAGTTTCAGCACCTCGCGCTCCCGAATGGTAAGGACGGCACGCTGGACCCCGAAAAGCTGAACGGCATCTTCATAATATTGATTTAATAATTCACCGCCATACTGCCCGAACTTGATAAGAGCAGTGAGCGTTTGATTGTTGACGGTAAATGATGTGTTTTCTCCACGGTCAAGCAAGGCGAGACCAATGAGTTTATTTTCAGCCGGAACATAGATTGGCAGGACGACTAATGATTTCAAGCTGTAATCGCGGACGTATTTTCCAGGCAAAATTTCAGCTGCATCTTCAATGAATATTGGTTTGGAATGACTGAAATGCTTTAAGTATTTTGTGAGCAGCGGAAACTCGGCAATGCTCTCTTTTATATGCTGCACCGATCCTGTATGGACATTATGTGCATGGACGCCGACACCGCTATGCTCACCAGGGGAATAGATGAAAAGGGCACAGCGTGAAAATGGCAGGTAATCAACCAAGCCCTGGGTAATCATTTTAACAGCTTCGGAAGCACTTTGAGATTGAATCAGCACTTGTTGAAAAAGTAGGGTGGCATCCTTCCATTCAAGCTCGCTTTCCAGGTGGTTCAGCTTCATTTGCTTCAGATACATTTTTCGCAGCGTCTCTTTTTGCTCGTCTGTGACGGCCTCCGCTTTATCCTTGATACAAATTAACAACGTTTCAGTCAGACAAGGAATGGTGATGATTTGTGGTTGAGCTTCGCCTGGTGACAATAATCTCGAAAGGCCAATTGCCAGGTCTGCTGGATGTTGAGCTTGTAGTCCCTCGCACATGGTGACCAGTTGTTCGTTAACGGTAACACCATCAGCACAGACGACTTTGTTTACTTTGTATTGCGTTTGATCATTGCGGATTACAGCAAGCCAATTGCTTGGTACAGCACGAAGTTTCAACATCGTCTTCAGCCATTTGTCATCCTGGTATTCCAGCTGCTGCGTCCGCAGGACCTTATCAAGGATTCTTGTAAAAAAGACCTGTACCGCCTGGTGCTCAAGGAATCCGGCATTCTTTCTCTTTAAGATTTTATGAAATAAATTTTCTACTGCACTGACCAGAAAGATGGCGTCAAAATCATTGACGAATTCGGGGTGGCGTGTCTGCCACTTATGGACTAATAGCTGAATGAAATCATTTGTAGATTCGAAGGTGTTCCGTGAAAGGTGGTTGAAGCCATAGACAATCATACTCTCAAAGTCAGATATAAGATCACTTTGCCAGGCTTTCATGTCTTTTTTTAAATGGCCCCATTCTTTTAGAAACGGTTTCTCGCAATCTTTTAAAAGAACTAAACCTCTATAGGCCAAATCCTCAATCTTATGTTCCATTAGGCAACCTCACTCTCAAATTCTGGTAAAATATAATTCGTTTAAAAATTCAGATTTATGTACGTCTATTCTTTTTACCCGACATTTAACGGGGTTAACACGCTGTTAACGATATTTTTCGGAGTTGTATGCTTGATTTTTCGGGGATATGTTATAAGTAGGAATTAATTTAGAATTTTAAAAATATTTAATCGGAGGTGGCTTCATTGAACGGAGCTGTCGTAATGGAAAGCAAGACGAATAAGAAGGTTTTTTGGGGTGCACTGGCAGCTGGACTTCTTGCGCTTGGAATTTTACTGGTGTCATTCGGTTTATCGGGTGTGGCCTATGCAGTCCCGATTGCCGGTGTAGGAGATTTTTATGTTGAGTTCGATAAGCTTGAAGGAGAAGGCTACAAATTCTATCCAAAACTTGGTGAAACGAGCAGTTCAGACGCTACACCACAGGGGACGAATATCATTGAGAAACTGACCATCGACAATCTGCAATTATACAAGGATTTTCAGGTAGGCGGGGAGTGGATCCGCGTCAAAATACAGGCATCAAAACCTGTACAGATTTCCGGACTGCAGCATGATGCTGGCTTGATTGAGGCAAACGCCAAGTTCCAAAACCTTGCGCTTGCAGAAAACAACAGCACGGACTGGACTAAGCAGTTCCAGCAGACATCAAGCACGATCATCCTTGAAAATGCCAAATTGAAGACTCATTACTTATTCCAGGAAACAATCAATATGGCTGGCATGAAATTGACAGTGGAAAAAATCGATAAGAAATAATCGAGGTGACAAATATGGTATTTAAAAAGTGGAGACATACACGGCCATTCTTTGGGGCAATTTTAACCGTGTTAAGCGGATTGATGATTTTATGGGTGCCATTGAATCTCTATTTGAGCACCTTTCTTCCAGGATCGGTGGCCGTCATCGGCTTGCTTTTTGGCGGATTGATCACGCTGATGGGATTGATGTCCTTCTTTTTGCCAAGTGCCTCTAAAGCGCTGGGCATCATCGTCATCTTTTTGTCCATTCTTTCTGTCATCGGCGCACTGGGCGGCTTCCTGTTCGGAACGATATTTGGAATCATCGGCGGGGCCTTGCTGACAGCATGGCGGATGGTGCCTGCAGAAGAGTCAGCAGGAGCACCCGTTTCAGATGCCGCTACGCACCCAGCTAAAACAGGATAAAGGGGAGAAAAAATGAAGAATCGGATATTTTTAGTAGTGATGTGCCTTCAGCTAGCTGCATTATCATTCTTCCCTTTTATTGAAAAAGCGGATGCAGCCGGCAATGAGGCAGAAGGATTCATCATCCAGGCTGACCGGGTTGTTGGCGAAAATATGAAGGCAACGTTGGTTGCTGGCGAAACTTCCTCAACCAGTGCTAGGCCGATGCTGCGGATCACCTACGATTCAGCAAAGATTTACGGCATGAGGCTGACAAAACAGTTCCAGACATCAGGAGGGACGGTCAGCCTAACGATGAAAGCAAGTGGACCAGTTACTATACAAGGGATGCAGGTCGACGCCAGCGCGATTTCCTTCAAGGGTGCATGCGTTTATGCTGCAAAAATCATCCCGAATGCCGCCCTTGAAGGTGTAACAATGGTTGCTCATTCAATGAACGCAGAAAACAGCAGTCTCGACAAGCTAAAATTGCAGACAGTGAATGGCACTGACGGAGTACAGAAGCCAGGCACTCTGGAAATTTTACAGGAGCTCGGGAATATGCCTCTAGGCCAGATGAAGACAGAAATCGAGAAAATCACCAGCGGCCAGCTCCCGTTGACATGTGAAGGTGAAGAGGATGCAGAACTGGCAGATCCAGTTGAAGATACAGTAGGGACGATTATAGATCCAGCTGACGACCTGCTGGAAGAAGTGACAGATCCGATTGGTGACACGATTGGCGCAGTGACAGATCCAATTGATGACACGATTGGCAAAGTGATCGACCCGCTGGATGAAACAATTGGGAAGGTAACGGATCCTCTGAAGAACACCATCGGAAAGGTGACCGACCCGCTTAAGGACACGGTTGCTAAGGTCACCAGTCCGGTCAAAGAAACGGTCGACAAGGTCGTCTCTCCAGTTGAAAAAACGGTCGGGGAAGTGGCGGAACCGGTACAAGAGGTCGTCAAGGATACGACAGACACAGCAAAGAAGGTAACCGAACCAGTGAAGTCAGTTGTGGATGGAACAGCCAAAACAGCGTGCGAAAAACTGGAAGCAGGAAATGGTGAGATCACAAAGGAACTTGCTCTGGAGCTGATCGACAAGGCGCTGTCCGAAAACAAAATGCTTGATGAATTATGCCCCACAGACTCCACATTGACAGCTCAGCTTGAAAAATGGACAGAAGGGGTAATGGATTCTCTCGGACTTCTGTCCATTCTAGGGGTGAAACCAAGCGAGGATGCGCAGCTGAAAAAGATGAGGGAGGCTATTTTAAAAGAACCGGATGGATCAATCATCAATTTCTAACATTTAACACAAGAAAGGCAGAGGATGATTCCTCTGCCTTTCTAATATTTTATCGCAAATGACTTATAGGTTTCGATTTTCTCTGTTTCGTTCACTTCAATATGGTTAACAGTAGAGAATGGATTGCCCCTTCGTACTTCATCGGTGAATTTTTCAAGGTCAGGCCTGGAACCAGAAGCAAGGATTTCCACGCCGCCCTCCGGCAGATTCTTCACCCAGCCTGTAATGCCAAATTGGATTGCCTTCATTTGAGTATAATACCGATACCCCACACCCTGAACCTCACCAGTCACAATAATTTGTAATTGGATCAAGACGTCGCCCCCAGATAAACAAATAGGTTAACAATATATCTAATGTTATATGTAATGATTGCTTAGTAACTTCATTATATCACACAAGATTAGGGGGCATAAGGGAAATGGGAGTTTATATTTTGTTTTACAGCAGTGCTGAAACGAAAGGTGAGGAAGCAGAAACTGGACAAGTTAAATGAAGATGGATGTAAAGTGACAGGCTCAGCCCGGAATTAAAAAAGCTTTGAGTGGAAAAAAGGAATGCTGTCCGAAGAAGATTCAAGTTCAGTTAGAGGAAGTGAGCTAAAGCTGTCCGAAGTAAGGCCAAGTTCAGACAGCTTTGAAGGGAAGAGAGCAAATACTGTCCGAAGAAGAGTCAAGTTCAGACAGCTTTGAGGGTGAGGAGCAAAAGCTGTCCGAAGCAGAGCAGCTTCTGATAGAGAAGTCCTCCCAGCACATCAAAAACAGCCGAACAAATTGTCCGGCTGCTGCTAAAAACATATCCAATCTTATAGAGCCCAGTCTCCATTGCGGAATACTGGCTCAGCAGTTCCATCTGCTGTGATGCCGTCGATGTCCATTTTATCGGAGCCGATCATGAAGTCGACGTGCGTGATGCTTTCGTTCAGGCCGTTCTCAGCCAGTTCTTCTGAAGACATTGTCTTTCCGCCTTCTACACAGAATGCATAAGCGCTTCCGATTGCGAAATGGTTTGACGCGTTCTCATCAAATAGTGTGTTAAAGAACAGCACATTTGATTGGGAAATTGGCGAGTTGAATGGTACTAGGGCAACTTCACCAAGATAGTGTGAACCTTCATCAGTAGCCACAAGCTGCTTCAGGATTTCTTCGCCTTCTTCAGCTTCAACTCCAACGATTTTTCCATTTTCAAAAGTAAGCTTGAAGTTGTCGATGATGTTTCCGCCATAGCTAAGTGGCTTCGTGCTTGAAACATAACCGTTTACGCCTGTTTTCAACGGAACAGAGAATACTTCTTCAGTCGGCATGTTTGCCATGAATTCATTGCCTTGCTCGTTCACGCTGCCAGCGCCAACCCAGATATGCTTCTCAGGAAGCTCGACTGTCAGGTCAGTGCCAGGTGCTTTGTAGTGAAGCTTTTTGTAGCGCTTGCCGTTCAGGTAATCAACCTTCTCATGAAGGGAAGAGTCATGGTCTTTCCATGCAGCGACAGGATCTGGAGTGTCCACACGGACTGCCTTGAAAATCGCATCCCAAAGCTTCTGCACAGCTGTTTCAGCAGTCTCCTCAGGGAACACCATTTTTGCCCAGCCTTCAGAAGGAGCAGCAATGACTGTCCAGCTAACTTTATCGGATTGTATGTATTTGCGATACTTTGAAAGTGCTGTTCCAGCAGCTTTCTGGAAGTTTGCGATGCGCTCGGACTTCACACCCTTCAACAAGTCAGGACTTGAAGAAACGATTGACATGAATGCTGCACCGTTTTCAGCTAGGTCTTCCACTTCGCGTGCGCGCCATTCAGGGTATTCTGTGAACGCCTCATCTGGTGCAAGATCGTATTTCGTTCTGTTTACGACATCATCATTCCAGTTCACGACGACGTTTTTAGCGCCGGCTTCGTATGCCTTTTTCGCAACAAGACGGACAAATTCAGCAGAGTCGATCGTCGTATTGACGACAAGCGTCTGGTCCTTCTGGATGTTCACGCCAACCTTGACAGCAAGGTCTGCATATTTTTCTAAATTCGTTTGAAAATCACTCATCTATTTCGCCCCTTTTCAGAATCTTCTTTTACATTGTAACGATTTTATAGGAAAAAAGAAACTTAAGACATTCGACTAAACTAGACACACAAGCGGCACTGCAGGTTCAGTTCTTATCTGTCTAAATTTGCTATCCTATTAAACTAGCACATGACAGCGGCCTAATGTAAAATAGAGCGGTATAAAAAGGGGTATAGGAGGATATTTTAAAGATGAAATATGATGTAGTTTTATTACGGTTATCAGCGATTTACGCTTTCATTGGGGCATTCCTCGGTTCGCATATGGCAGGTGCCGGCAGTTATGCTATCCGACCAGTCCATGCACATATCCTTGTTGTCGGCTGGCTGAGTCTGTTTGCCTTCTCCAGCTACTACCGTTCTTATGTGGTACCTAAGACTTCAAAACTAGCATTGCTTCATGTCTGGACAGCAATTATCGGCAGCTTCGGATTGACTTTAGGCATGTGGCTTTATAGTGTGAAGCCATTCCCACTGCCTGAAACCTTCACAATGGTGTTCTACATCGTTGGCGGATCCACTTTGCTTCTCAGCTTCCTGCTATTTGTATTCATGACATTTAAATATAGCGATGCGAAGGTAAAATAATGGAAAAATCCATGCAGAATCAAGCTTCTGCATGGATTTTTTTGTGTGTTTGGGTTTTAAATAATGCTCATCACCCTAACATTTTCACTTTCTAATCAATATATTGGCGAAAATACAAATATATCAGCGGATTTCTAATTTTATCGCCCACATTTCCCAATATATCAGCGGATTTTTAATTATATCGACCACATTTTCCAATATATCGACCAACTTCATATTTCCACTATTAGAAGATCCGCGAATTAGAAGAATTACACTCAAATCCCGGCAGCCTTCTTACTCTCATACATCCTGAACATCAGCCAGAACAGCACGGCGCTCAAAACGGCGAGAATGCTAAGGATGGTGAATGTCCAGCCATAGCCGATCCAAACAGTCAACGGAATGCTGATTGGGGCAATCGTCCTGCCAATCGTATAGCGCAATGAAGCGGCGGCAAAATACTGGCCGCGCATTTTTTCAGGTGCCAGGTTGGAAATGAAGGTTTGCTGCAGCCCGGCTGTCATCAGTTCAGCCAGTGTGAACACAGCCATTGCCCCGATCAGGCCCCAAATCCAATTGGTCGCACCGAACATCAATATCGACACTGCATAGATGAGCGATGACAATACAAACACATTCCGTTCCCGGAAGCGGGTCACCCATCTCGTAACAACTACAGTGAAGAGGGCAACCAGCAATCCATTTTCGGATAAAATCAATCCAAAAGCCTGCTCTCCATTCACGGTGAATACCTTGCTGCCGAGTTCTAGCACCGTTTGATTATGCACCGTATCCTTTGTGTAAACAGGGAATAACAAATCAAGCTGCATGAATGTTTGGGCCGCTAAAATCCCTGCGATGATGAACATGAGAAATACTTTATCTTGGACAATGACCTTGTAATCGGCAATTTGATCTTTAAGAAAGTCATACCATTTGCCATTTTCTGCACGTGCTTGCCTGGCTGAAGCAGGGACCGTTTCACGCGTCCAATTTGCGAGGACAAGTGCAAGCAAAATGGAGATGATCGCGACGGCAATCATCAGTTCAAACCGGTATTTTACATAAAAAATCGCTCCGAGAATTGGACCGACAACCACGGCGATATTGATTTGTGTATAAAAAATAGCGAACACGCTGCTTCGGTCTTTTTCAGGAACCACGTCGGCTACCATCGCCTGGCTGGCAGGCCAATAGATCGAGCCGAACATCCCAACGAGGGTAAAGCAGATGAAACCGAGCATCGGCGAGGTGAACCATGGTGATACGGCATAGGCAAAAACTAGGAAGGCGATGCCCTGGCCAAATGCTGAGATGACCATCATTCGCTTGCGCCCGAACCTGTCCGCCGTATATCCTCCAAGCAAATTGGCAAACACCGAGAACACCTGTGAAAAAATCAGCAGGAATCCAGCTTTGTCCTTACCAAAGCTTTCAGCAAAGTAAATCGTTAAAAACGGGAAAAACATCCAAAATGTTATATTCATTAAAGCTTCGCCGAACAAGCGAATCTTCAAGTTTCGATCCCAATCTCTTATCCTCATGATGCTTCTCCTTTTATATCTTTGAATGACACCAACGAATATCATACTACTCCATAGGAATTTTTTACAAGTTAAATTATCTCTATGGAAATTAAAAAAGCGGCACGAGGGCCGCTTTAGGTTCTGTTTTAATCCTTATCCTCCATCGCAGCTTTCAGCAAGTCTCCGAGACTGGTGCCGAAGTTCTCCTGGGATGGTGAGTATTTTTCCTTCAGCTTGCGCTCCTCACGCTTGGATACGCCTTTTTTCTTTTTATCCTCGGCTTTTTCCACAACATTGCAGCGGCGGCACTGGAAGTAGGCGCCAGCCTTGCCGTTGTGGATTTCCATTCGCTTATGGCATTGCGGGCAGCGTCTTTGTGAAAGCTTTGGATCTTTATGCTTGCGGAAGCTGCATTCTGGGCTTGAGCAGACGAGGATGCGTCCTTCCTTTGTCTTGCGCTCCTTCATGAACTCACCGCATTCAGGGCATTTTGATCCTGTCAGGTTATGGGCGCGGTAGGTTTTGTCGCTCGTCTTGATCTCGGATACAAGGCGGGCTGTCTGTTCGCGGATTCGTTTCTTGAAGGCCTTCGGATCCCCCTTGCCGCGGGCGATTTCTTCAAGTTCTTTTTCCCATTTTGCTGTCAATTCAGGGGATGTCAATTCATCGTTCACCAGGTCGATGAGCTGCTTTCCTTTTTTAGTCGGGTACAGGCGGCCGTTCTGTCTTTCCACGACCTCTGATGATATGATCCGTTCAATGATCTCAGCACGCGTTGCCGGAGTGCCCAGCCCGAATTTCTCCATTTTTGCAAGAATATCGGATTCAGACAAACGAAGCGGCGGTTCGGTCATTTTCTTATTCATGTTAACCTGGCCGACTGAGTAGCTCTTGCCTTTTTCAAGATGACCCAAAGACTGGGTGGCTGCATCATCATCGTCTTTTCCGAGAACCTTTTTAAAACCGAGCTCAAGAACATTCGTTTCCCGAGCTGACAGTGATTCTCCTTCGACATCGAAATTAGCATGAATCACTTCATACTGATAAGCCGGGTAAAATAAAGCAAGGAATCGGCGGACGATTAAGTCATACAGCTTTCGTTCATCCGGTGACAAATCGGCAAGATGAAGCCGCTCCTCTGTCGGGATGATCGCATGGTGGTCAGTGACTTTTTCGTTATTGAACACGCGGCGCGCCTGGACTTTTCCTTTTTGGGCAAGGGCAGGCTTCGCTTCGTCACGATAGCCGGACATGATTCCCTGAAGGCGGTCCGCCATTGTCGCTTCCATATCGGTCGTCAAATATCGTGAATCTGTTCTTGGGTAGGTGACGAGCTTGTGCTGTTCATATAATCCCTGCAGGACATTGGATGTTTTCTTTGCTGAGAATCCAAAACGTTTGTTGGCGTCACGCTGCAGTTCTGTCAGGTCATAAGGCAGCGGCTGTGGTTCTGATTTTTGCTTGCGATCCAGCGATTTCAGCACAGCCTTTTTGTTGGAAAGCTTTTTTTGAATCTGCTCTGCTTTTTCCTTTGAAAAAATGCGCTTTTCGCCTTTATGTTCCCATTCTGCATGCAATGATCCGACCTTACCCTGGATGGTCCAATATTCCTTCGGCACGAACTTATTGATTTCATCCTCGCGTTCGAGGACCATCGCGAGGGTTGGTGTCTGGACACGACCTGCAGATAAAGGATCCTTGAATTTTGTTGTCAAAGCTCTCGAAACATTCAATCCAATCAGCCAGTCGGCTTCGGCGCGGCAGACAGCCGATTCATACAGGTCTTCAAACTGCTTGCCTGGCTTAAGGTTCTTAAAGCCGTCTTTGATGGCGCGGTCGGTCTGGGAGGAAATCCACAGTCGCTTTATTGGCTTTTTCCAGTTGATGCGCTGGAGAATCCATCTGGCTACCAGTTCACCTTCACGCCCAGCGTCAGTGGCAATGATGAATTCGCCGATATCCTTGCGTTCAGCTAGATGCTCAATGGCCTTGAACTGGTGGCTCGTTTGCTTGATCACCTTCAGTCCCATTTTATCGGGGATGATCGGCAGCTCCTCAAGCTTCCATACTTTATATTTTGGGTCATAATTCTCCGGCATTTTCAGTTCGATCAAGTGGCCGAGCGCCCATGTGACAATATATTGATTTCCTTCGAAATAGCTCTTATGCGTTTTATTGCAGCCAAGGACACGCGCGAGCTCGCGGGCAACACTTGGTTTTTCTGCAAGTACTAATGATTTCATGTTTGCTCCTTTCAAAACACAACAATTTTACGTATGCTTTACTTAGTATAATAGAAATAAGTGATTTTTTGTAATGGGGGAGACCATGAGCGATTATATAAAAGAAATTCGTGCACTTATTGGAAGCAGGCCTTTCATTCTGGTTGGCTCTGCTGTGCTTGTTTTTAATAGGGAGTATGAAGTGCTGCTGCAGCTAAGGACGGATACTGGCAGGTGGGGAATTCCCGGAGGGGCGATGGAGCCTGGAGAAAGCTTCGAGGAAAGTGCTCGCAGGGAATTGTTCGAGGAAACAGGCCTTCATCTCAAGGCTCTGAAGTTTTTGGATGTGGCTGCTGGTGAAGAGTACTATTTCCAATACCCTAATGGCGATGAAATTCATAATGCGATCGCTTTGTATGCGTGTGACGATTGGGAAGGGGATTGGAAGGTGAATGATGGGGAAAGCAAGGATCTCCGCTTTTTCCCGTTAAACAGTCTGCCTTCGCTAACAGAAAGGCAAGAGCTGATAATTGAAAAGGTAAAAGAAAGCGGAATCCTGCCTGAATTGAAGGAACTTAATCTTAATGAAATCATGAAGTGTGCCGAAGTTCTGGATCTCCAAAGAAAATCCTACAAAATAGAAGCAGAGCTAATTGGTACAGATGAAATCCCGCCGTTAAAAGAAACATTCGAGGAGCTTCAAGATTGTGGCGAGACTTTCATTGGCTGTTATATCGAAGGCAGGCTTGCCGGGACAATCTCTTTTAAAATAGAAGGAGAAGTAATCGATATCCATCGCATGATGGTGCATCCTGATTTTTTCCGTAGGGGAATTGCTAACAAGTTGATTTCCCAACTAGAACAAATTGGTTACTCTGAGATAATCGTTTCAACCGGGGCTGCGAATACACCTGCAGTGAAGCTTTATGAGAAGCTTGGTTTCGAGCGCCAGCATGATTCAGTGGTGGGTGACGGACTGGTGATTGCCCATTTTAAAAAAGTGAAAATTTAATCTCAGACAAAAGGACCCGGCAGCAAGCCTGGTCCTTTCAGCATTATTCTTTAATTTTAACAGCCGTTCCTGTCGCGATGCACATCATCATGCCTTCTCGCAATGTTTCAAAATCGAGGTCGACCCCGATTATGGCATTTGCGCCCATGCGGCGTGCTTTATCTTCCATTTCGCGAATCGCGATTTCACGGCCTTCGGCAAGTTTGTTCTCATATGCCGAACTTCTGCCGCCGATCACATCGGTGACACTTGCCAAAAAGTCACGCACCACATTGGCACCCATGATTGCTTCACCGGATACAATCCCCATATAGCTCTCGACTTCTCTGCCTTGCAATGTTGAAGTAGTTGTTACGATCATGTACATATTCCTCCTCAGAAAGTTTATGGCTAGTAAAAAACTGTGTATAACAACATATACGATTTTTTTGGGGAAAAGTTTCAATCAAAAAAGAACTCGGCAATTATTAGCCGAGTCCTGGAACATTACACTTCGTCTTCCTCTACGCGATTCTTGAACGCTTCCTGGACGACGAGGAATTCCTCATCTTCCTGGGCTTCTGTCTCAGGTCGCTTTGCTTTCAGTGCACCTGCAGGCAGGTCTCCGGGATGGCCCTTTTTCTTGTGGTTGAATTCTTTGCCTCTGCTCATTCATGAACCCTCCTTTCTTGTCCCAAGTAGTTTTTCCTGA